>NZ_JBVJLY010000011.1:0-61224 GCF_055584485.1 Amycolatopsis sp. NPDC102522
ACCACAAAACCACACTGTCCTGTCGTGACCGGACCGGTCACGACAGTCGGACAGGGGGGTGTGTGGAAATAGGGACGTTGAGCGTCCCTATTTCCACACACCCCTCACCCTGAGTGACAACACGCGCCCTCGTCGACCCGACACCCTTGCCTTACCCCTCAATAACCCCACTTGCCACTCACGACCACCCGGACCGACGCGTCACCGCCGCGCCTCCTTCACGTACCCAGGCAAGGGCGAAGGGGGCCTTCACACGCGGCCGCTGTGACTGCTGATGCGTCCGTGACGAACGTGCCGATCGCCGAGTCCGTGAAGGCCTTGGCGGCAAAAGGGCAATAAAAAGGCTCCGCGCCATCAGTCCCGATCTGATGGCACGGAGCCGGGGGATGTCCGATTTGGGCCGCCTGGGGGCGCGACCCACACCGGACATCGGCGTCCACGTCCGTCCGGGGGGCTCACCCCGAGCGAAGAACCCGTGCGGTCGTCGACAACACCTACGTGAGCGAGCCCACTGGCCCGCTCACGTGGCGACAACGTAACAGGGCGCACACCGACGGCTACGGGCGCCCCATCATGGCCTTCGCCACCTGCGGTTTCGTCAGCGCGTCAGCGGGCTCGAGTCACGGCCGGCGATGAACGTCGGGCGTCGTTCGATGGCCGCGAACGGCTCCCGCAGCGCGTTCTCGACGCTGTTGAACACGATGAAGATGTTCGACCGCGGGTACGGCGTGATGTTGTTCGACGAACCGTGCATCACGTTCGAATCGAACCAGAGCGCCGAACCGGCTTGTCCGGTGAATTGATCGATTCCGCATTCGGCGGCGAGTTTGGTGATGTCATCCTCATGCGGGACACCGACCCGCTGCTCTTTCAGTGAGCTCTTGTAGTTGCCCTCCGGGGTTTCCCCGGCGCATTGGACGAAGGTCCGCTGCGACCCCGGCATCACCATCAGCCCGCCGTTGAACGGGTAGTTGTCGGTGAGCGCGATGGAGCAGCTGACCGCGCGCGGCGCCGGCATGCCGTCCTCAGCGTGCCAGGTCTCGAAGTCCGAATGCCAGTAGAACCCGGTGCCCTTGAAGCCGGGCATGTAGTTCACCCGGCTCTGGTGGATGTAGACCTCGGAGCCGAGGATCTGCCGGGCCCGGTCGAGCACGCGCGGGTCGCGGACGAGCTCCGCGATCAGCTCGCTGGTCTCGTGGACGTCGAAGATGGAGCGGACCTCACCGGTCCGGGACTCGGTGATGACGCGCTCGTCGTCGCGATGGTCCCCCGACGACATGCGGACGAGTTCCTGCCAGTAAGCCTGGATCTCACCTGGCGACAACAACTGGTCGACGACGGTGTAACCACGGGTGTCGTGGTTGGCGAGCGTGGCCGCGTCAAGGGGACCGTCGGCCTCGTTGCCCCAGACGGTGGGGTGCGTCCGGGGCAGGTGTTCGGGCTTACCCGCGATACGTGTCGGGTAACAGTCGTCGACTCGGGTGTCGGTCAGCGTCAATGCAGTCGCCTCCTCGAGCGAAACTCAGGGTTCGGTTACGAGCGGGTACACGCCGTTTTCGTCGTGGACCTCGCGGCCGGTGATGGGCGGGTTGAACACGCAGACGCACTTGATCTCGGTCTTGGGCCGGACCTGGTGCTTGTCGTGGTCGTTGAGCAGGTACAACGTGCCCGGCTTCAGCTGGAAGACCTCGCCGGTCGCGGTGTTTTCGAGCTCTCCTTCACCGGAGGTGATGAAGACCGCTTCGATGTGGTTCGCGTACCAGAAGTCGTTGACCGTCCCGGCGTACAGCGTGGTCTCGTGCACCGAGAAGCCGACGCCTTCCTTGGCCAGCACGATGCGCTTGCTGCGCCAGTTCGGGGTCTTGATGTCGGCGTCGGTGTCGGTGACCTCGTCGAGTGTTCTGACAAGCAACGGAAAACTCCTTCTCGTTCTTGGTAGTGGCGGTCGGTTCGGGGTCAGTTGAGGACGGCGGCGACGGCCTCGTCGATGATCGACAGGCCCTTCGTGAGCTCGTCCTCGGACAGGGTGAGCGGCGGGAGCACCTTCATGACCTCACCGTCGGGGCCGGAGGTCTCCATCAGCAGCCCGCGCTCGAACGCGGCGGCGCAGACCTTGCCCGCGAGGTCGCCGTTGGGGAACTCGATGCCGCGCGCCAGGCCGCGGCCCTTCGCGAACAGGTTCGCGTCCGGGTACGCCTCGACGATGCCCTGGAAGGCGGCGGCGATGCGCTCGCCCTTGGCCTTGGTCGACTTCTCCAGCTCGTCGTCGCTCCAGTAGACGCGCAGCGCCTCGGTCGCGGTGACGAACGCCGGGCTGATGCCGCGGAAGGTGCCGTTGTGCTCGCCGGGCTCCCAGACGTCGAGTTCCGGGCGGATCAGCGTCAGCGCCATCGGGATGCCGTAGCCGCCGATGGACTTCGAGAGGCAGACGATGTCGGGCTTGATGCCCGCGTCCTCGAAGCTGAAGAACGAGCCGGTGCGGCCGCAGCCCATCTGGACGTCGTCGAGGATCAGCAGGATGCCGTGCTTCTTGCACAGGTCGTCCAGCGCCTTGAGCCACTCGATGCGCGCGGCGTTGATGCCGCCCTCGCCCTGCACGCCTTCGACGATCACGGCGGCGGGCTCGTTCAGGCCGCTGCCGGAGTCTTCGAGCAGCTTCTCGAAGTAGAGGAAGTCCGGGATGGAGCCGTCGAAGTAGTTGTCGTACGGCATCGGGGTGGCGTGCACCAGCGGGACACCGGCGCCGCCGCGCTTCATCGAGTTGCCGGTCACCGAGAGGGCGCCCAGCGTCATCCCGTGGAAGGCGTTGGTGAAGTTGATGACGGACTCCTTGCCCGTCACCTTGCGCGCGAGCTTCAGCGCGGCCTCGACCGCGTTCGCGCCACCGGGGCCGGGGAAGACGACCTTGTAGTCGAGATCGCGCGGCTGGAGGATCTTCTCCTTGAACGTCTCGAGGAAGTCCCGCTTGGCCACGGTGTACATGTCGAGCGCGTGGGTGACGCCGTCACGGGCGATGTAGTCGATCAGGGCCCGCTTGAGCGCCGGGTTGTTGTGCCCGTAGTTGAGCGCGCCGGCGCCGGCGAAGAAGTCGAGATAGGCCTTGCCGTCTTCGTCGTACAGGTAGCTTCCCTGGGCCCTGTCGAACACCACGGGCCAGCCACGGCTGTAACTGCGTACTTCGGATTCGAGTTCCTCGAAAATGCTCATCACGTTTTCTTTCTCCCTGTGATCCCCGGATTTACGTTCTAGTCAATGCTGAGCGGACCGATTCGGTACAGGTCCTCCTGCTCATGCGTTCCTTCCTCGGCCGGGAAATCCGTCGCGGAGAACAGATCCTGGCGTTCCAAGGTGGCGTCCCATCGCTTGGCGAACGAGGCGAACAACCGGATCGAAGCCTCGTTGTCCGGGGTGATCGTCGTTTCGAGGTACCGCACCCCCTGGGCGGTGAGCTGGCTGAACAGCTCGTCGAGCAGTGCCCCGGCCAGGCCTTTTCCGCGCTGGGACGCGTCGACCGCGACCTGCCAGACGAAGCCGACGTCCTGCTTCCGGTACCCGAGCACGAAGCCGACCGGCGTGCCGTCGACTTTCGCGACGACCGAGGTGTCGGCGAAATCGTGGCACCACAGCAAATAGGCATAAGGCGTGTTGAGATCGAGCTTCTTCGAATCGCGGGCGATTCTCCAGAGCGCGGCACCGTCTGCCTTGGTCGGGTTTTCGATCAAGTGCTTTCCGGACATGTCCAAGAAACGTACCGGAGGATTCGGGCGCGGTCAGATCAGCGCGGCGGCGGCAACGCGACTACCTGCAACAACCTCGAAACACACGTGACAAAGGTAACGGTAACGTTTGAAACGCAGCACTTGTGGGCAAGGCCGCTTCGTCGCGGTCTCACAGCATGTGACGATACCAACCGTCACCACGTCGTCGCACGGTCAGGACGCGATTCGGGGCCCCGATCCGCGAGGAGGGGCCTACTTGCGGTGGGCTCGCCTCCGGAAGACGGAACCCAGCGGCGTCCAGATGGCGGGCATCAGGAGCAGCAGGCAGACGGCCAGCCACCAGACCGGCGCCTCGCCGCGCCGCCAGCCCGCGACGACGCCGCCGAGCCAGCCGAACAGCGGTTCCCGGACCGGTGGCAGGAACGCGGCGAACAGCAGGCCCGCCCCCACCAGCACGACGAGCACCGTCAGCACCATCCGCCACGTCTTGCGCAACGTCATCAGGCTGACCACCAGGAACACGATGGCGCCCGCGGCGACCGGGACGCCGACCCACTGCAGGACGGGGCCGCCCTGCCCGCCGATGACGAAGCCGGCCAGCACGGTGATCAGCGCGACGAGCACGTTCCACGGGGACGGCAGGGCGGCCGCGCCACGCGTGATCCACCAGGCGCTGCGCCCGGCGGCCTGCGCGAAGGTCGCGGCGGGCTGGACCGACTTCGGCACCCTCGTCGCCCCCGCGGCCGCGTTGAGCCCGGCGGCACCGGCCTTGACCAGCGTCTTCGTCAGCAGCATCGTCCCGCGTTCGTGTTCGAACCGCTCGCCGGAGACCTGGCACGCCTGGAACGCGCGCTGGGTCTGCTCGTCGCTTTCCGGCTCGTTCGCGATCAGCTGCCGGAACCGTTCCGACGGTTTCCCGTTGCCCTTGGCCGTTTTCGCGTCGTGTCCGCAGTGGAGGCCGACGCAGGGCAGTTCCTCGCGCGCGATCTCCAGCTGCCGGACCCGCGCGAGCACCATCGCCGTCACCGGCATGCTGATCGGGAGGGCGGCTTCGCCTTCCTTGTCGGCGAGTTCGCCGTCGAGACCGAGGAAAGCCAGTTCCCCGGCCAGTTGCACGCACAGGGCGTCCGCTTCCTCTTGGGACAGCCCGTCTTCCGTCCCTGGCCGCCGCCAGCCGATCTTCTTGAACGTCTCCCGCACCTGCTTCCGGAACGCGTCCCGGCCGACGACGTCGCGCAGCAGCCGCAGGCGTTTCGGGTCGAGCAGGCACTGGAAAAGCCAGCCGGCGCCGTCGACCCGGCCCCACATCCAGTCGTTCGCGCGCCAGGACGCCTTGTAGAACGCGCCGAAGTAGTCGGCCTGCATCCCGGTGAGCTTGGCCCACGAACGCCGTCGCTTCATGTCCAGCAACGTCCGCGAATCGGCGCTCACCTGGACGAGATCGACGCGCTGGTCGACCGACGGCGGCTGTGCGAGCAGCCCCCGGGTCGCGATGTGCAGGCGCACCAGGCGCGAGGTGACGACCGCGTCCCCGGCGCTCTCGTCGTCGGAGGTGAGCCCGGTCCACGCCAGCAGCGTGCTGACCGTGTCGGCGGCCTCGGTCTCGGGTTTCCCTTGTGCCAGCGGCAAAAGGATCGGCGTCGCCTGCCGGAGCGCGGCGACCACGAGCGGCCACGCCTCCTTCAGCGTGTCCGACCGGCCGAGTCCGGCCCACTTCTTGGCGAGCCCCTCGATCCAGGCCGCCAGCGTGTCTTCGGACTTCGGCGGATCCTGTTCGGTGACCCAGCCCGCGATCCGGTAGCCCCGCGCGGCCTTGTGCCTTGCCTCGTGCAGCAGCACACGGCAACGGTTGAGCCGCGTCGCCTGTTCCGGCGACGGATCGAGCCGGAAGCCCGCGTTCACCAGCTGCAGCCCGGTGGCGACCGAATCGTCGAGCGCCGTGGTGCGGAAGGCGATCAGGTCGTCGAGTTCGCAAGTGTCCTTCGGCGGCTTGGCGGGCAGGCCGTCGCGCAGTCCCGCCGCCGCGGCCGCGCGCAGCTGGGCCGCCGTGCCGGACGCCCACTGGCGGCCCTGATCCTCCACATCGGACAGTGAAAGTCTGCGGGTCGCCTCGCGGACCAGCGCGGTGGCGTCCTCCTGGACCCGCCTGTCGCGGTAGTCGTTCATCAGCCGTTGGTCGACCAGCGTGTCCGGGCCGCCGCGAACCCCCATCGCCGCAAGGGAAACGCGAGTCCCCCTGGTCCGGACGACGGCGTCGTTGTGCCGGGTCAGGTCTTCGAGTTCGGCGCTGATCGTCTGGCTCAGCACGGTACCGACGACCTTGCTCATCGCGCTGCCCAGCAGCGGCGGCCGATCCGGATCGACCACGACCCGCTCGGCTTCGCGCTCCGCCGTCGGCACCACGTACAGCAGCAGCCGCCGGACGTCCGAATGCGACTGCCGTTCGAAGATCTCCCGCAGCGCCGGACGCAACGGCTTGTTCAGCAGCACACCACCGTCGGTGAGCCAATGCGACCGCGAGACGTCGGTGTAGCGGGTCATGTCCGGATGCAACGGCCCGGTCTTCTCGCCGATCGGCATCCGGGAAAGTTCGAACGCGCCGGGGAACGACGCGGTGGAGCGGGCCGCGAGCGCGAGCGGGCCCACCACGTCATCCGTCCACAGAGGACCATCGAACCGGAAGAGCAGGCGATGTTCGGTGTCGCGCACCAGGTTTCCGAGCGCGTCGTCGAATCTGGTCGTCTCGCCGTCGATCATCGTGCCGGTGAGGAGCACGGTGATGTCGGGGCAGTCGGGTTTCACCGTCGCCTTGTCGGTGATCCGGTGCAGCGCGTCCTTCAGGTCCGCCAGCAGCACCTTGTCGCCGTCGAGCAGCGAGCGCGGTTCCTTCTCACCGGGGTCGCGGATCAGGTTGTCGAGCGATCCCGTGCTGATCCACGTGTCGCGCAGCACCTGCGGGCTCGACCGGAACGCCTCCGCCAGCCCCAGGCACGCCGCGTTGATGCCGCCCGCGCTCGTGCCGGTGAGCACGTCGAGCGAAACGGTGGCGTTGAGCAGGTCGAGCAGGGCGCGGTACGGCCCTTCGGCTTCCGGTGTTCTCGACGCCTGGAGCAGATGCGAGGTCTCGGTGGCGACCCCGCCCATCCAGACCGCGAGGCTCGCCCCGCCCACCATGGTCATCGCCAGCCGGATCTCCTGCGGCCACGGACTCCCCGCGTCGGCCATGTGCGCCCTCCCCAAGGCTCAGTGCACGAGCACTGTAGACCGGACGGCCGAACCGGCGTACCGCCGATGGTGCCGAAATTCGTTCACCCGTAAGGGCAATTTCACGCCCTCGCAATCAGGTGCCCGGTCGCGGCGGCTGGATACGCCGACCCCGCGTTTCGTCCATCCGGCGAGTCACGTCTCCGATCACGCGAGTGACCGAGGACGTGACTCGCGTGATTGGGGACGTGACTCGCGTGATCAGGCGGCGAAGTGCTCAAGCAGCAGGACTTGCGCCTCACCGACGGCGAAGCCGAGGACGGCGCCGGTCGCGATCAGGATCCATTCGTCCTGCTGGAAAGCCGGCCGCAGCAGGCCCTCGAACTCGCGCGGCGACAGCTCCTTCATCTTGGTCACCAGCACGTTCCGGATGTCCATCGCGTCGTTCGCGTAGTCCTCGATGTAGCGCATGGTCTCCGGCAGCTTGTCCATGATCTTCTCGGCGATGTTCAGCTTCATGTCCTGATACCGCCTGCTGCCGACGGCGAACACCACCAGCGGTTTCCCGACCCCGACGCGTCGGCCGAGCTGCTCGTCGAGCTGACGCTGGATGAGCCCGAGCACCCTGTCCGAAAGCGGGCCGTGCAGGACAGCCTCGATCACGTTGTGCGGGGTGATGATCTCCTTCGCGATCAGCGCGCCGTACGCCTCCGCGACCTCGCCGCGCCGCTTCAGGAACAGGCCCTGCCAGCGCACGCCGAAGTACCGGCGCTCTTCGAGCGGGTAGAAGATCATGCGCAGCGCCAGCCAGTCGGTGAACCAGCCGGTGAAAAGCCCGAACAGCGGCATGATCAGCGGGAACTTGAACAGCATCCAGGCGATCATCTGGATGACGCCGATCAGCCCGCCGAACACGATACCGGAGCGGGCGATGAACTTGAACTCCTTGTCGCCCGCCTCCTGGAAGATCCGGTTCAGCAGCCGTTTGTCCTTGACCAGGGCGGTGACCACCATGCCCTTGAGGTCGAACACACTGTCCACATCGGACTTGATCAGTTCCAGTACGGCCGCGACCATCTTCGGCGTCTCGGCCTGGACGCGCTGGATCACCAGCCGCTGCATCCCCACCGGCAGCGATTCCCACAGCCCCGGCTGGTAGTGGCCCGCGACGTCGCGCACGATGTCCTCGACGGCGGCCTGGAGCGGCTTTTCGATCTCTCGCGCGATTCTCTGCGGATCGAGCCGGGCGACGACCTCCGCCGGTTTGATCAGTTGCTCGGTCATCGTGTCGCAGGCGATGCTCGCCATCCGCGCGGCGCGTTTGGGCACGATGCCCTGCCAGCCGAGGAAGGGTTTGATGCCGACGAACTCGACCGGCTGGAACATCATCCGGATCGCGACGAGTTTGGTGGTGTAGCCGATCAGGGCGGCGACGATCGGGATGGAGACGTAGATCGGCCAGTGCCTGCCGAAATCGGCGAGGATCCCGTCGAGGAACGCACCCATGCCGGGGTCAGCCGGCGCTCGGGTCGCAGGCCTGCCAGAAGTGGGCGCCGAGCCGGGAAATGTGGACCGTGCGCTTGACGAATTTGGCCCGCTTGACCGACTTCTCCGCCTCGCGGACGGTCTCGTCGGTCAGCAGGATCTCGTACTGCGTCTCCAGCGACGGCACCTCTTCGTCCAGCTCGACCAGGCCGAGCCCGATCAGCCGGGTGAGGTAGCCGGGCACCTGGTCGGGCAGCGAAACCCCGGCGGCCTTGCCGACGGTGGAGGCGTTGCGCAGCACGAACCGCCCGGCACCGCCGAGGTTGGTCCGCTCGGCGACGTCGACGGCGGGGAACGGCGAGCCGTCGGAAAGCGCGGAAAGGATGCGGGCCTCGTCCGGCGTCAGCTGCCGCAGGATGATCGCGTAGAGGTACTCGCGCGCCCGCTCGCGGCCGAAGCCGATCGAGTGGTTGAGCAGTTCGGCCATCGCCGCGCGGAGCGGTTCGAGCCGGTCGCGCGTGTGCACGAGGGTGATGGTGGCCTCGACCGGGCGCGAGCCGTTGCTGTCGGGCCGGTTCATCGCGGACGCGGCGGTGAGCGCGGCGTGGTACGGGTCGTCGACCTCGTCGAGACGGCGGCGCAGCTCCGAAAGCAGCTGCCGCTCGCCCTGTTTGATGACCTGTTCCGCGATTTCGACACCGGGGAGCTTGCGGGTGAACTCGAAGCCCGTGCGGGCGGCCCAGCCCGCGAGCTGCCCCGCGCGTTTGGCGAAAGCGGCCAGGTCGTCACCGGCGGGTCGATCGTTGCTCACGGGCACTCCCCTCACGTTCGCGCTGATGCTACCTGCGAGTAGGCCGAATGGCCGAAATTGTGATCGACGAGGGTGTTTGGATGAATACATGAGCTTCACGCGCTGGGGTCCGCCGATCGACGTCCTCCCGCTG
Source organism: Amycolatopsis sp. NPDC102522 (assembly GCF_055584485.1). Classification (NCBI taxonomy): domain Bacteria; kingdom Bacillati; phylum Actinomycetota; class Actinomycetes; order Pseudonocardiales; family Pseudonocardiaceae; genus Amycolatopsis; species Amycolatopsis sp. NPDC102522. The sequence continues at coordinate 9,353 of NZ_JBVJLY010000011.1, forward strand.
TTCGCGCGGGAGGAGCAGGCCCTGCTGGACGTCCTCACCGGATTGGACGCGGAACAATGGGCCGCGCCGACGGTCTGCCCGGGCTGGACGGTGCACGATCTCGCCGCCCACATCCTGGGCGACAAACTCGGCAGGCTGTCGCGCGATCGCGACGACTACCGGACGACGGCGCCGCGCGAAGGCGAGCGGTTCGGCGCTTTCCTCGACCGGATCAACGACGAATGGGTGGTCGCGTGCCGTCGGCTCTCGCCCGAAGTGCTGTTCGCGATGCTGGTGGACAGCACCTCGCAGATCGCCGAGATGTTCGGCCGCGCCGACCTCGAAGCCCTGGGAGATCCGGTGGGCTGGGCCGGTGACGAACCGGCGCCGGTCTGGCTCGACGTCGCCCGCGAGTACACCGAGTTCTGGGTGCACCAGCAGCAGATCCGCGAGGCAGTCTGTGTACATGGGCCGCTCGACGATTCAGAGTTCCGAGGACCGGTGATCGACACGTTCATGCGGGCGCTGCCACATACGCTGCGTGACGTCGAAGCGCGGACAGGCAGGCAGGTCGCCTACACCGTCACCGGCCAGGGCGGCGGGAAGTGGACGGCGCAGCGGGCCGCGGACGGCTGGTCGATCGACAGCGTCGCGCCGACGTCACGCGCGCCGCTGGCCTCGGTGACGACCGACGCGGACACCTTCTGGCGGCTGTGCACCCGGAACCCGGCGGACCGGGACCGGGTCACCGCCAAAGGCGACGAAAACGTTTGCGCGGCGCTGCTCGGGATGACGTCGATCATCACATCGAGTAGCGGCTGACCTTCTCCGGGCGGAGGACGAGCCGGACGAGGTCCAGGGTCTGGATCCCGGCGAGTTCGCCCGCGAGGGCCGGGTCTTCGAGGTCCCAATAACGCTCGGCGAGGCGGGCGGCCAGTTCGTGCGCCCCGGCGGGCTCCACCGTGGCGCGGCCGGCGACCGCTACCCAGCGTTCGCGTTCGCCCACCGGCGCGGCGACAACGATCGACGCGCGGGGGTCGCCGCTCAGCTTCCGCACCTTGGGCGAGTCCCGGGGCGTGAACAGCTGGATCGTGCCGTCGTCGGCGGCTTCGAACCACACCGGCCGGACCGGCCCGTCGGCGACGGTCAGGAACCCGTGCAGGGGACGGCGGAGGAATTCGAGGTCTTCGGCGGTCAGCATGAGCTCGATTCAACACGGCGGTCTTGGACGTGCCCATAGGCGAAAAGCCGGACCGCCTGTCTATTCGTCTACCCTCGGCCGCGTGGACGTGTTCAGTGACCTGATCCGCGGGGTGCGGTCCCACGGTTCGTTGTTCGGCAGCTCGACGCTGTCCCCGCCCTGGTCGCTGCATTTCGTCGACGGGGCGCCGCTGACCCTGTGCGCCGTGCTCACCGGGGCGGGCTGGATCGTGCCGGAGGACGGCCGGCCCGAGCCGGTTCGCGCGGGCGAGACGATCATCGTGCGCGGTCCCGCGACGTTCACCTTCGTCGACGAAGTCGGCACCACGGCCGAGCCGATCGCGTGCGGCGAGCACTGCGCGACACCCGAACAGGGCGGGACAAGGCACCGCCTCGGCTGGGTCGACGACCCCGGCGGCGAAACGACCTTGATCGTCGGCGCGTATCCGGTGCGCGGCGAGATCGGCCGCCCGCTGCTGGACGCGCTGCCCGTCGTGCTGCGGGTGGACGCCGGGGGCGCGGGCGACCCGGTGCTGGACCACCTCGCCGCCGAGGTCGCCATCGACGCGCCGGGGCAGCAGGTGGTCCTCGACAGGTTGCTGGACTGGATGCTGGTCTGCTCGCTGCGCGAATGGTTCGACCGCCCTGGCGGCGAACCCCCGGCGTGGTGGGCGGCCCAGCGGGACCCGGTGGTCGGCGACGCGCTGCGCCTGCTGCACGCGGAACCGGCGGCACCGTGGACCGTCGGTTCGCTGGCCGGGCGGGCCGGGGTCTCGCGGTCGACGCTGGCCAAGCGGTTCGCCGAGCTGGTCGGGGAACCGCCGCTGACCTATCTCACCCGCTGGCGCATGACCCTCGCGGCCGATCTCCTGACCGGCCAGGAGTCAGCGACCATTTCGGACATCGCCCGCACCGTGGGCTACTCGGACCCCTTCGGGTTCAGCGCGGCGTTCAAACGCGTGCGCGGCGTCAACCCGAGCGAGTTCCGGCGCGGAGCCCCTCAACGCAGCTGATGCCGGGACTTCTTGGCCTGCTTGCGCAACTGCAGGATCCGGGCGCCGCCGACGAGCGCGACCAGCGCGCCGCCGGCGATCACGGAGAACAGCATCGCGACGGCCAGCGGCATGCTGCCGGACATGCCCAGGAAGTGGACGTTGGCCGTGTCCAGGTTCTGCAGGATGAACACGAGCAGGAACACCAGCACGATCAGCGCCACGATGACGGCGATCCACGTACCGCTCACCCGCGTGCGTTTGAGCTTCGGACCGGCGTCGAATTTCCCGCTGTGGCGCGCGCCTCCGGCGGTCTCGGGCGGCGAAGCGGGCGCGACCGGAACCTCGGCGGCACCCTCCTGCGGCTGCGTCATGCAGGACAGTGTCCGCCGAAGTGGGCGTGATCGCGCTCTCAAGCGTCCGAACGGGTGACCTCGTCCGCCGCGCGCAGCACGCGCAAGGTGTTCTTCCCGGCCAGCTTCGCGCAGTCCTCTTCGCTCCAGCCGCGTTCCAGCAGCGCGGCGAACAGCACCGGGTACTTCGAAACGTCTTCGAGGCCTTCGGGCAGCGTCGCGACTCCGTCGTAGTCGCCGCCGAGGCCGATGTGGTCGACACCGGCCACTTCGCGCGCGTGCTCGATGTGCGCGACGACGTCGCCGATGCTCGCCTTCGGCTTCTCCGGGCCGCCTCGCTCGGCGGTGAACTTCGTGCGCTGGTCGAGGTTCCGGTAGTCCTTGCCCGCGGCGTCCATGTCCTGGCGCAGCCGGTCGTCCCACTCGGAGACCTTCGGCGAGATGAAGCCCGGCACGAACGTCACCATCGCGACGCCGTCCTTGGCGGCGAGGGTTTCGAGGACGTCGTCGGGGATGTTGCGGGCGTGGTCGTTGACGGCGACGCACGAGGAGTGGCTGAAGATCACCGGCGCGGAACTGACCGCCAGCGCGTCGCGCATCGTGCTCGGCGCGACATGCGAAAGGTCGACCAGCATGCCGATCTTGTTCATCTCGGCCACGACGTCGCGGCCGAAGTCGGTGAGCCCGTTGTGCGTGGGTTCGTCGGTGCCGGAGTCGGCCCAGGTGGTGTTGTAGTTGTGCGTCAACGTCATGTAGCGGACGCCGAGGCGGCGCAGGATCCTCAGCACACCAAGGGATTCGGCGATGCTGTGGCCACCTTCGGCGCCAAGCAGCGACGCGATCTTGCCGTCGCGGAAGGCGGCTTCGGCCTCGTCCGCGGTGTCCACGAGGGCCAGGCGATCGGGGTACCGCTCGATCATCTGGTGCACGATCTCGATCTGTTCGAGCACCGCCGTCACCGCGCTGTGCCCCTCGAACTGGCAGGGCACGTAGACGGACCAGAACTGCATCCCGAGCCTGCCTTCGGCGAGCTTCGGGAAGTCGGTGTGCAGATGCGGCTGGCGGACCGTGAGATCCGTACCGGCCACGGCCTGGACCGGATCGGGCCCGGTCGTGACCCGCAGCTCCCATGGCAGATCGTTGTGCCCGTCCGCGAGGAGCACCGTTTCGAGCAGGGCCTGGGCTCGGACGAGGTCACCGTTAGTCATCCGACGATGTTACGTTCGGCTACTTTGCTCTCCCCGCTACGGGTTCAGCCATCCCGCGGCCGCTACCAAACCGTTGCCCGTCACCTGGTGCCCGCCGGGATGCCGGTGGGCGACGACGTCCGCGTCGCGTTCGCGCAGGTCACGGACGAGCGTCTCCGCCGACGTCAGCGGCGCCATCGGATCGTGTTCGCCGTTCGACAGGAAGACCCGCGTGCCGGACAGATCGATCCGCGGCGGCTCGGGAAGGGGCGACATCGCCGCGAACAGCACGGCCTCCCGGACGACGTCCGGGCGGAGCAGGGTCACCGCGGCGGCGATGTTCGCGCCGTTGGAGAACCCGATGGCGACCAGGCGCCGGTCCCCGAGGCCGTATTCCTCGCGCGAGGAGATCACGAAGTCGGCCAGCTGGTTCGCGCGGACGACGACGTCCTCGTGATCGAAGACGCCTTCCGCCAGCCTTCGGAACCAGCGCGCCGCACCGTGTTCCGACACCGGCCCGGCCGGCGCGAGCAGCGCCGAGGCCGGGCTCAGCTGACGGGCGAGCGGCACGAGATCGTCCGGGCCGCCGCCGGTGCCGTGCAGGAGCAGCAGCACCGGTTCGTCCGGCGACCCTTCGACGTACTTGTGCTCCAAGGTGCTCATCGCGGGTTGTTCTCGCTCGGGAGGTCCAGCTTCGGCAGCATCGCCTCGATGTCTTCGCGCTTGGGCTCCAGCCACGGCGGCAGCTTCAGCGCGCGGCCGAGTTCGAGCAGCGGCTCGTCGATCGCGAACCCGGGTTCGTCGGTCGCGACCTCGAGCAGGGTGCCACCCGGCTCGCGGAAGTAGATCGAGCGGAAGTACTGACGGTCCAAAATGGACGTCACGTTCACGCCGTCGTCGATCAGCTCGTCACGCCACGCGGCCTGGGTCGCCTCGTCCGGCGCGCGCCAGGCGACGTGGTGCACGGTGCCCGCCGCCACCAGTCCGCGCGGGGCGTCGGGCGTCACGAGGACGTCGACGAGCGCGCCGGGACCGCCCTCACCTGCGGAGAACCGCAGGCGGCTGCCCTCCTGGTGTTCGAAGGTCAGGCCGAGGCCGTCGGTCAGCATCCCGGCAGTCGCGTCCTCTTTGGACACCGAAAGCGTGACGGAGTGCAGGCCGCGGATCGCGTGTTCGGCGGGGACGAGCTTCGTGTCCCACGGGTCACGCGGGTCGCCCTGCGGATGCGCGACGAGCGCGAGCTTGAGGCCGTCCGGGTCGGCGCAGGTGAGCGTCTCCTCGCCGTCGGAGTTGCGGATCTGGCTCGACTCGACGCCGCTCTCGGCGAGGTGTCCCTTCCACCAGCCGAGCGAGGTTTCCGGCACGGAGAACGACGTCGTGGTCGCCTGGCCGGTGCCGTGACGGCCCTTCGGCGCGTCCTTCCACGGGAAGAACGTCATCAGCGAGCCGGGCTTGCCGGACCCGTCGCCGTAGTACAGGTGGAAGGTGCCGGGGTCATCGAAGTTCACTGTGGTCTTCACCAGCCGGAGGCCGAGGGCCCGGGTGTAGAAGTCCGCGTTGCGCTGGGGATCGCCACCGATGGCGGTGACGTGGTGCAGGCCCGAAGTCTTGATCGACATGGTGGCCCCTTCCTCCGGTAGCCGGTGAAATCAAGCTAACCCGATAACCTCTCGCGCGCAAGATATATTCCAGGAAGAGTTCTTGGTGTACCCTCGCTCGCGTGACAGAGGTGAAACCGGAGGAACCGAACGACGACGAAGTGGTCACATGGTGGGGCCTGGTGATCGAGGGCTACCTGGCCACCCAGAACAAGCTGATGGGCGAGATCGCCGAACGGTTCGGCCTGGCGCCGGCGTCGTTCGACATCCTCATCCGGCTCGTGCGCTCACCCGAGCACCGGATGCCGATGACGCGGCTGGCCGTCGAGGCGGCGCTGTCCAGCGGCGGGTTCACCAAGGTCGCGGACAGGCTGGTGGCCGCGGACCTGATCTGCCGCGTGCCCAGCCCGGACGACCGGCGCGTCACGTTCGCGGCGCTCACCGAGCATGGCCTCGACGTCGCGGAGCAGGCACGGGAGGCGTGTGCGGAGATCCTGCGGCGCATCGTTTTGGCCCCGCTCGGGGCCGACGCGCACGGCTTGGCCGAGGCGATGCGGACCCTGCGCACCGTCAACGGCTCCTGATCCGCCTTCAATCACGTGAGTTCCGCCCTCAATCACGCGTGTTCGCCGTTCAATCACGCGTGTCGTCCGTCTGATCACGCGAGTCGGTCATTCAGTCACGTCGGCTCGGTGTGCGGCATCGGCGAACTCGCGTGATTGGAGGCGGGACTCGCGTGATTGAGGGCGGGACTCACGTGATTGGAGGCGGAACTCGCGTGCTCAGATGGACGTCAGCCGGGCAGGGGTGAAGCGGGATCGGGTTGGTAGGCCCGGACCTCGTACATGTCCCGCACCAGTTCCCGGATGACGTTGCGCCGGATCTTCCCGGTCGCCGTCTTCGGCAGTTCGCCCAGTTCGACGATGCCCCGCGGCCGTTTGAACGACGCCAGCCCGGCCCGGCAGAACTCGATCAGCTCGTCCGCGTCCAGCCGACGGCCGGGCACGCCGACCACGCACGCGACCGGTTTCTCGATGCCGTCGGCGTCGAAGGCGGCCACGACCGCGACCTCGGCGACCGCCGGATGCTGCAGCAGCCTGTCCTCGACCTCGGCGGGCGACACCCAGATCCCGCCCGGTTTCAGCAGGTCGTTGAACCGCCCGAGACAGGTGTAGCTGCCGTCGGCGTCGCGCACGAAGCTGTCGCCCGTCCGCAGCCATTCGCCCTGGAAGACCCGCTTCGTCGTCTCGTACCGCGCCCAGTACCCGGTCGCGATCGACGGTCCGGCGACGAACAGCTCACCGGGCTGCCCGTCCGGCACGGAGTCGCCGTGCTCGTCGCGCAGCGCGACCTCGTAGCCGGGCACCGGGATCCCGGTGCTGCCGGGGCGCACCTGGTGCGGCCGGTTGGACAGGAAGACGTGCAACGCCTCCGTCGAGCCGATCCCGTCGAGGATCTCGACGCCGAACCGGTCGCGAAACCGTTCGTACAGCACGGCGGGAAGCGGCTCCCCCGCCGAAACCGCCTGGCGTACCGAGGCGAACGTGTCGTCGGGGATGTCGCTGGCGAGCAGCGCCGCGTAGAAGGTGGGGACGGCGAAAAACAGCGTGGGCCGCTCCACGCGGGCCCTGGCGGCGATCAGTCCCGGGGTCGGCCTCGCCGGTTCGAGCAGCGCCGTCCCGCCTGCCGCGAGCGGGAAGAACGCCGAATTCCCCAAGCCGTAGGCGAAGAACAGCTTCGGAACGGAGAGAAACCTGTCGTTCGGCCCGATGTCCAGCACGCCGCGCGCGTACGTCTCGCAGACCGCGCGGATGCCCGCGTGCCTGTGCATCGCGCCCTTCGGCTTGCCCGTCGTCCCCGAGGTGTACAGCCAGAGCGCGGGCGAGTCCTCCCAGGTCGGCGCCGGTTCGAAACCAGAGTCGTCCACTGTGGACAGATCGTTCCATTGGTGCGTCCGGACCCCGGACGGCAGCTCGGCCGCCTTGGCCCTGTCCAGCACGACGTCGGTGACCTCCGGCGCCAGCCCCAGCGCGATCGACGCCTGCGCGGCGAACTCGCCGGAAACACACAGCACCCTGGCCCGTGAATCGGCGAGCACCTTGCCGAGGTCCATCCCGGTGACCATGGTGGACACCGGCACCGCGACCGCTCCGGCCAGCATCGCGCCGAGGATCCCGGTGAGCAGCTCGACGTCGTCGACCATGCAGAACAGGACCCGCTCCTCCGGGCGGACGCCGATCGCCTTCAGCCCGGCCGCGATCCGGCGGGTTTCGGCCGCGAGCCCCGCGTACGTGAGACTTCGCCGCGGGGAGACGACCGCGTCCTTCGCCCCGCGCCCTTCCGCCAGATGCCGGTCGAGCAGGTAGCTCGCCGCGTTGAACCCGGTAGCAGCAGCGGTCACGGGCACACCTTCTATCGGCTCAGCTCAGGTAAACGTATTCGTAGTCGAACGGTTTCCCATTGATGCCCTGGCGTGGCGGCGCCACCCAGCTCGCGATCTTTCCTCGCTCGTACACCGGGTGCATCAGCGATCGGACGAAGGTCAGGTCTTCGGGAGTGGGCAGCCACTTGCGTTTGCCGGCCAGCCACGTCGGCTCGTCGACAACCGTGCCGTCGGGCGTCACATGGTGGCCGGAGTTTATGCCGACTTCGCGGTTGAATCCAGGGTGCGGGAGGACGAATCGGAAGTCGATACCGGCCTCGTCCAGGATCTTGTTCCAGCGGTTGACCCCGGTCTGGCAGTCGGCGCGGTATTCCTCCCGCAGGTCGAGGTTCAGCAGCAGGATGGCCTGCAGTTCCTCGGTCTCCCAGGTGCCGTCGGCCCGCGGGCGGGACAGCGATCCGGCGGCGTCGGTGAGCTTGTGGTCGTCCTTGCGGCGGGTCTCCTGCCAGCGACCTTTCAGCCCGGCGGTGTAGTAGTTGGCCGCGTTGGTCGAAGTCTCGCTGCCGAACAGGTCGAGTGAGACGGTGTAGTGGAAGTTGAGGTAACGCTGGATGAGATCGAGCGGGATCCCGCCGTGCCCGGCGATGTCGAAGGTGTCGTGCTCGCGGACCAGTTCGGCACTGCGGGTGACCACCCGGTCGACCCCGGTGGTGCCGACGAACATGTGGTGCGCCTCTTCCTTGAGCATGAATTCACAGGTGCGGGAAAGCGGGTCGAAGCCGCTTTCCTTGAGGGTGCCGAGCTGATACTTGCCATCGCGATCGGTGAAATAGGTGAACATGTAGAAGGCGAGCCAATCCGCGGTCTCCTCATTGAAGGCGCCGAGGATACGCGGGGCATCCGGACTTCCGGAATTCCGGAGCAACAGGCTTTCCGCCTCGTCGCGGCCTTCCCTGCCGAAGTAGGCGTGCAGCAGATACACCATCGCCCACAGATGACGGCCTTCTTCGACGTTGACCTGGAAAAGGTTCCGCAGGTCGTAAAGGCTCGGCGCGGTGAGCCCCAGCAGTTTCTGCTGCTCGACCGACGCGGGTTCGGTGTCACCCTGGATGACGATGAGCCGTTGCAGGTCGGCGCGGTACTCGCCGGGCACCTGCTGCCAGGCCGGTTCGCCCCGATGCTCGCCGAAGGTGATCACGCGGTCCGGATCCGGCTCGGCGAGGAAGATCCCCCACCGGTAGTCGGGCACGTTGACGTGGTCGAAATGCGCCCAGCCGTCCCGGCCGACGCTGATCGCGGTGCGCAGATAGACACCCTGGGTCCGCAAGGTGGGGCCCATTTCGCCCCACCAGTCCAGGAACTTCGGCTGCCAGCCCTCCAGCGCCCGCTGGAGCCGCCGATCCCCGGAGAGATCGACGTTGTTGGGAATCCTGGCGTCGTAATCGATCTTGGTGGGCATGGGTTTCAGACCCGCTTCCTGTCGAAGACGGCCTTCTGACCAGTACCGTAGCGACGCAGCGCGCCCTCGGGACCGGATGCGTTCGGACGAGTGAAGATCCAGTTCTGCCAGGCGGCGAGCCTGCCGAAGATCTTGCTTTCGCAGGTTTCGGGGCCGACGAACCGGTGGTTCGCCTCCATTCCGGTCAAGGCGTCCGGGCTGAGCGAAGCCCGTCCTTCCAGCGCGATCCGGATCTCGTCCTCCCAATCGAGGTCGTCCGGGGCGTCGGTGACCAGACCGAGTTCGTTCACTTCCGCCGGGCTCAACGATTTGCCGCGCTCCTCAGCCAGCCTCGCGACGTGGTCCGGGTCGCCGAAGAACCGGGATTCGAGGCGGGTCAGGCCGTTGCCCATCGGGAAGCGGCCGAAGTTGGCTTCGGACAACGAGATCGACGCACGTTCTTCACTGTCTTCGTCGTCGATCGGCGGACCGTTCAAGATGTACTGCCGATCCGCGGCGAGGGCGAGTTCCAGCAGGAGCCCGGCGAAGCAGCTTCCGGGCTCGATGAGCGCGATCAGGCTGCGGCTGGTGACGTCCAGGCGCTTCAGCGTTCGCTTCCAGTAATGGACGATTTCGTTGCTCAGACAGTCTTCCGCGTCGAAAACGGCGTTTTCGTGCTCGATGACCTTCGCGGGATCGCCTTCGGTGCGGAGTACCCACGTGCCGAGTCCGGGTTCGTTGGTGCGCAGGCGAAGGATCGCGTCGTCGAGTTCGCGGGTGACGTCGAGTAGCCAGCCGTCGTCGTCTTCGGGGCCCTTGACGGTGATGGTCGCTTCGGTCTCGCCTTGGACGATGTCGATATAACGATGCTTCAGTGGCGTGAGCTGGATACCTTCGCCGTCGAGCCGCTGGCTCGTCCGCGCGAGTTCCCGCGCCCTGGCCAGCACGGCTTCGCGGAACCCCTGACGCGGGACGAGTTCGTCGACGAGCCGCCAGTCGACGGCGGTCTTTCCCTTCACTCCGTCAGGACGGGTGGCGAAGACGTCGGCGAGGTCGCGCCGCACGCCCCGTTTGTCGACCACTCTGGTGAGCCCGCCTGTCCCGGGGAGGACACCGAGGAGCGGGACCTCCGGCAGTGCGACGGTCGAGGAGTTGTCGTCGACCAGCAGGATCTTTTCGCAGGCCAGCGCGATCTCGTAGCCACCGCCGGCGCACACGCCGTTGACCGCGGCGACGTAGAGCTGTCCCGAGTGCGCGGTGGCGTCCTCCATGGCGTTGCGGGTCTCATTGGTGAATTTGCAGAAGTTCACCTTCCACTCGTGCGACGACGACGCCAGCATGCGGATGTTCGCGCCGGCGCAGAAGACGTTGTCCTTCGCGCTGGTCACGATGACCACGCGGACCTCGGGATGTTCGAACCGCAGCCGCTGCGTCGCGTCGTACAACTCGATGTCGACGCCGAGGTCGTACGAGTTGAGTTTGAGCTCGTAACCCGGGACGAGCCCGCCGTCGACGTCGACGTCGAGTTCGAGCCACGCGACGTCGCCGTCGGTGGACAGCTTCCAGTGCCGGTAGCCGCTGGGATGACGTTCGAACGTCACCGATGTGGTCCGCGTCACCCTTCCGATTGTCTACATTGCACTGACTACCGTCAATGTTGTGTAGAAAGTTGGTCAGGCACAGTCACCCGGTTGAGCTTCGCCGCTGCCCAGGTCACGAAGCCCCAGAGCAGCAGCGCCGACGCGGCGTCGGTGAAGATCGTGACGAACCAGAACGCCGGGATCTGCGGCACGCCGGTCAGGAAGTGCCCGAGGCTCGCCAGCCCCGACAGCGAGAAGACCATCAGGAACGCGAGCGCCCGCCAGTGGCGTCCGCGCAGGTAGTCGCGGTAGCCGAGCAGGCCGATCGCGGTCAGGACGAAGTACACGACGGCGACCAGGGTGGCGGCGACGGCGACCGGGATCCCCTCGATCTGCGGGTAGTCCGCCGCCCTGATCACGTTGTGCGCGTAGTGCAGCGTGGTGGACAAAAGCGTGAAGGCCAGGATCAGCCGCAGTGCGGTGAGTCCCCGGCCCTGAAGAGCTTCCATGTTCGCCCCCTTGCGATTTGATAGATCGCTCTAGCGAGAGCGTAGCGCATGGTGGGCGGGGGCTGAAGGGGACTTTCACGGCGTGACATGCGGGGAAGGCGTCCTTCAGCTCTCGAGGGCATGGGGCGGCGGTTCCGCCGGCCACGCGCGCGATGGCGTGACTCGCGTGATCAGGAACGTCACTCGCGTGATTGGGGACGGAACTCGCGTGATTGGGGACGGAACTCGCGTGATTGAGGGCGGAACTCACGTGAGTGCGGTGCCGTGGCGCCACGGAGACCCGATCGAACCCTTCGGCTCTCGGAAATGTCGGTGGGGGCGCGTAGAGAAGGAGGGGTGCCCGAAGCGCCCGTGCCCCTGATCGGGGTCGAGAACCTGAAGATGCCCGAATGGGCCGCGGTCGACGAGACCGTGGCCGAGGCGGGGATGGCCAAGGCCATCCGCGCGCTCCCGTCGGCCGTGGCCATCGTGCTGCGGCTGGCCTGGCGGACGTCGCCGCGGCTGACCCTGCTCGCCGGCGTCGTCCACGTCCTTTCCGGCTGTGTCACCGCGTTCGGCCTGCTGGCCACGGCGAACGTGTTCATCGCGCTATTGGAGAGCGGGCCGACGCCGGACAGGGTGCTGGAATCGCTGCCCGCGCTGCTGATCGTCGTCGGCACGTACGCCCTGCGCGCGCTGCTCGACACGGCGGTGGCCGCGGTCGAAGGCGCGCTCCGGCCGCGGATCGTCACTTCGGCGGGCGACGAGGTCACCGCCGCGATGGTCCGGGTCCGGCTGCTGGCCTTCGAGGACGCCGATTTCCGGGAACTGGCCAGGCAGGGCGCGCGCTACGGGGTCCGCTCGATCGAGATGAGCCTGCGCTGGCTCGCGGATCTGATGTCGGCGCTGATCTCGCTGCTCGCCGCGCTGGTCGCGGCGGGTCTGCTCAACCCGTGGCTCGCGCCGGTGCTGCTGCTCGCCGCGCTGGCCGACGGCTGGGCGGCGGCCAAGGTCGCGCGGTTGAACTACCGGCACTACCTCGACACCGTCGGCCGGAACATCCGGAAGGGGATCGTCGAGGAGGTGGCCACGTGGCGCACTTTCGCCCTCGAAAGACACGCCCTCACCCTGCAGGAGCCGTTGCTCCAGGAGTACCGGCGGATCACCGAAAGCCTGATGCAGGAGGAGGTCCGGCTCGCGCATCGCAGCAACCTGGTCCGGCTGACCGGCCGCGCGGCGGCCGGCGTGGGCACCGCGATCGCATACCTGGTGCTCGGCTTCCTGCTCTACAGCGGGCAGATGGAACTCGCCCTCGCCGGGACGGCCGCGCTCGCCATGCGGACGGCGTCGAACTCCCTCTCCATCACGATGCACGCGGTGAACTCCCTGTACGAGGAGTCGTTCTACATCGCTTTCTTCCACCGCCTGCTCGTGGAATCCGAAAAACGCGGCCCGCTGAAGGACGGGGTCACCGCCCCGCCGGATCCGGCGGAGATCCGGCTGGAGAACGTCGGTTTCACCTATCCCGGCCAGGAAGCCCCAGCACTGCGCGAGATTTCGCTGACCATCCGGCGCGGCGAGGTGGTCGCCCTCGTCGGCGAGAACGGTTCCGGCAAGACCACGCTGGGCAAACTGCTCACCGGGCTGTATCCGCCTTCGGAAGGGAAGGTGTACTGGGACGGCGTCGATCTCGCGGGCGCCGATCACGAGTCGGTCCACGCGAACATCGCCGTGATCGCCCAGGATCCCGCCGAATGGCCGATGACCGCGGAACACAACGTGACCGTCGGCAGGCTCGGCCGGGAAGACCCGGAGCGCGCCGCCTGGCTCGATGCGATCACCTCTTCCGGCGCCGACGAGGTGATCGAATCCCTGCCTGCCAAAGAGAAAACGGTGCTGTCCAAGAAGTTCAACGACGGGCAGGACCTCTCGGGCGGGCAGTGGCAGCGGATGGGCATCGCCCGCGGGATCTACCGCGACGCCGCCGTCCTGGTCGCCGACGAGCCGACGGCCGCGCTCGACGCGAAGGCCGAGGCCCGGGTCTTCGCGGGGCTGCGGCACGCGAGCGTTTCCGGGGCCGGCAGGCGCACGACGATCCTGGTGACCCACCGGCTGGCCAACATCCGCTCCGCCGACCGGATCCTGGTGCTGGAGAAAGGACGGCTGATCGAGCAGGGCACGCACGCCGAACTCATCGAGGAAGGAGGGCTCTACCACGAACTCTACGAAATCCAGGCTCGCGCGTATCGCGGTGAGTAGTCACACTGTGCTGATGCCGGAGACGATCGCCGCGGTGAACGGCGTCGAGTTGTGCCACGAGACGTTCGGTCCGCCGGACGGCAGGCCGCTGCTGATGATCATGGGCCTGGCCTCGCAGATGATCTGGTGGGACGACGAACTCTGCGAGAACCTCGCCGCCGAGGGGTTCTTCGTCATCCGCTACGACAACCGTGACGCCGGCCGGTCCAGCCGGATGACCGGGCGGGTGAACCTGCCGCTGGCGTACACCCTGCGCACGGCGCCGTACTCTCTGGCGGACATGGCGGGCGACGCCGCCGGACTGCTGACCGAGCTCGGCGTCGCGAGCGCGCACGTCGTGGGCGCGTCGATGGGCGGGATGGTCGCGCAGACGCTGGCCATCGAGTATCCGTCACGGGTGCGGTCGCTGACGTCGATCATGTCGACCACAGGCAGCCGGTTCGTCGGGCGGCCGAGCGCCAAGGCGATGGCGATGTTGCTTTCGGCGCCCCCGCGCGGCCGCGAGGAGTACGTCGATTCCCTGGTGCGCACGTTCCGCGTCATCGGCTCGCCGGGATATCCCTTCGACGAGGCCCGGATGCGCGAGCGCGCGGAACGGTCCTTCGAACGCGGCGTCAATCCCGGCGGGGCCGCCCGGCAGCTGGCGGCGATCATGTCGGGCCGGGATCGCTTCCGCGCGTTGCGGAAGCTCCAGGTGCCCGCCCTCGTCGTGCACGGATCGAAGGATCCGCTCGTGCACGTTTCCGGCGGCCGGGCGACGGCCCGCGCGCTGCGGGAGTCCGAATTGGACGTCGTACCCGGGATGGGGCACGACCTCCCGCGCGCGATCTGGCCGAGGCTGACCCGCGGTCTGGTCCGGACGGCCGACCGGGCCGAAGACGTCAAGAACCGGCGAGCGTGATCGAGCCCAGATGCGAGAAGTGCGCCGCCACCCGTGAACCAGGGCGCACGTCGACGGCGTCGGTCATCCCGCCGGTGAGCACGATCCAGCCCGGCTCAAGCGCGAGCCCTCGGGCACCCAAGGCGTTGGCCGCCAGCGCCAGCGCTTCCGCCGGATGTCCCTGCACCGCCGCCCCGGTGGCCGTGTCGACGATGGCGCCGTCGACCTCCAGCAGCGCCGCCTCCAGCGAAAGATCCACTGTGGACGGATCGATTCCGACGGGGCCCAGGGTGAAGTACGCGGAGAAACCGTTGTCCGCCACGGCGTCCGGCATCTTGCACCGGTAGTCGCGATACCGGCTGTCGACGATCTCGACGCCGCCGTGGACCCGGTCCACCGCCGCCATCGCGGTCGCCGCTGTCACGCCGGGGCCCGCGAGCCGTTTCCCCAGCACGAAAACCAGTTCGGGTTCCGCGCGGGGATGGATCGAGGGCGGCACCGGGACACCGGCGGGCAGGACCATCGCGTCGGTGAGCCACGCGAGCAACGGCGAGTCGATCCCCATGCTCCGCTGCATCGCCCGCGAGGTCAGGCCCAGCTTGACGCCGATCAGCGTCTCGCCGCGCTCCTGCCGGATCCGGAGCGCTTCGTCCTGGATCGCGTACGCGGTTTCGACGTCCAAAGCGGGCCACGTATCGGTCAGCGGCTCGCGTTCTTCCCCGGACAGCAGCGCTTCCGCCGCCTCCCGCACATCGAGGCTCACGGTCGCTCCTCCCCGGAGAACTTCGCGGTGACACTGCCGAGCCCCGCCATGGTCGCGACGACGGTGTCGCCCGGGCTCACCGGGATCGCGCGCGTCATCGAACCCGGCAGCACGACATGCCCCGGTTCGAGCGCGACCCCGAGCGGCCCGACCGTGTTCGCGAGCCACACCAGCGCGTTCACCGGCGAACCGAGCACCGCGCCGCCGGCACCGGTGGCCGCGATCTCGCCGTTCTGGTGCAGGACACAGCCCACCAGCCGCAGATCGATGTCACCGATCGCGGTCGGTTTGCTGCCGAGGACGACCCCGCCCGAGGACGCGTTGTCCGCGATAGTGTCGACGATGCTGATCTTCCAGTCCTGGATGCGGGAGTCGACGATCTCCAGCGCCGGGACGACGAAGTCCACCGCCCGCAGCGCGTCCGCCACCGTGACCCCGGGGCCGCGCAGCCGCGAGCCGAGCACGAACGCGATCTCCGGTTCGATCTTCGGCTGCAGGAAGTCGCCGATCGGGATCGGCTGGTGTTCGAGGTGGAACATCGAACCGGTCAGATGGCCGTAGTCCGGCTGGTCGACGCCCATCTGCCGCTGCATGGCGGCGGACGCGAGGCCGACCTTGTGCCCGCGCACGTCGTCGCCGCGTTCGGCCCAATGGCGGACGAGCCGCTGCTGGATGCGGTACGCGTCCTCCAGCGTCGCGGCGGGATAGGTCTCGATCAGGGGCGCGATCGGCTTACCGGTCTCGTACGCGCTGAGCAGCGCGGCCGCGGCCTCCTGCAGCGTGCTGGCGTCCATGGGCTCCTTCCGACCAACCGAACTCTGCCCCGTCACCCAGACCCGCACAAGACGCCCGTTCCACTGGCCGGTACGGACAGATTAGGCCGAAAGGGTCTCCCACGGCCCCGATCTTCACCTAGCCTGCTTCCCATGTCCGATTGGACGCTCTCACGGGCGAAGACCAGGATCGACCGCCGCGAGGAGCTCGACGAGCTCACCGCGCGTATCCGGTACGAGGTCCGGGTGCACCTCAACGAGCCCGCGGCGCACAACGCCTACGACGAGCTGACCGACATCTTCGCCATCGGGCACGCGGAGTGTTCGGCGCTGCTCAAGCACCGCCGGGTCCTGCCGTTGTGGGAGCGGCTGCTGCTCGCGCGCTACAGCCGCCGCCTCTACGGCAAGGCGGTCTCGGCGACCGTCGGTGACCTCCCCGCCGACGCGGGACCGGCGCCCGCGGCCGCGTTCGGCCCGGAGATCTCCTCCCTGACCCCGGATTCCGGTGACACCGGCGCGAAGTACGACATGCAGGGCCGCGGCCTGGTCAACGTCTTCCGGATCGCCGCCGGGCGGCACGGCGAGAGCTGGCCGGACCGCCACGACGTCGCGACGACGTCCGCGCGCAGCGTCCTGACCTGTTCCGCGGTCTTCCTGCGGCGCCGCGCCTGGCACGTCGTCTGGCCGGTGTACCGGGTGCGCGGCCTGCGGCTGTGGAAGCTCTAGGAATTCCCCGGCGCCCGGCGCGGTTGAATCCGGTATGACCGATCGCGCCACCGAGATCCTCGCCGGATCGAAGACGATCGCCGTCGTGGGGTTGAGCCGCGATCCGGCCAAGTCCTCGCACGGGGTCGCCGCCGTACTGCAGGAACACGGCTTCCGGATCATCCCCGTCCATCCTTCGGCCGACGTGCTGCTGGGCGAGAAGGTCTACCGCTCGCTCACCGACATCCCGGAGCCCGTCGACCTGGTCGACGTCTTCCGTCCGGCCGAGGACACTCCGCCGATCGCCGAACAGGCCGTCGCGATCGGTGCGAAGGCGCTCTGGCTGCAGCAGGGCATCGTCTCCGCCGAGTCCCGCCGGATCGCCGAAGAAGGCGGTTTGGACTACGTCGAGAACCGCTGCACGGCGGTCGTCCGAGCGATCGGAAACCTCTCGGTCCGTTAGAAACGCACTTCGAGCCGAACCCTCGCCGCGATTTTCCGGCGGGGGTTCTTTCATATCCGTGAACAGAAAAATGACCCCTGAAGTCATAGCCCGAATCGGAACCTCCGAAAGGACTGGTCCAAACCGGTGATCTTGAGCGGAAGGCTCCGAGCTGGGAAAACTTGTCCGGTCGCCAGTTTGTTAAGAAACCTTCCCAAGGGTCTGCGGAGCTGTTAACGTCCGAATCCGCTTAGCGGAAACAGGTGCCGGTCATCGGCACCCCGGTCCAACGGAGGGCGAAGTGGGCACACCACGCGGCCTGGATTCCAGTGGCACACTCGAGCGCGGACTAGCGGTTCTCGAGCACGTCGGCCAGAACCAGGAGATTTCCACCAACGCGATCGCCAGGCAACTGGGCCTCTCCCGGAGCGCCGCCTACCGCATCGTCGGCACCCTCA
Organism: Amycolatopsis sp. NPDC102522; assembly: GCF_055584485.1. Classification (NCBI taxonomy): domain Bacteria; kingdom Bacillati; phylum Actinomycetota; class Actinomycetes; order Pseudonocardiales; family Pseudonocardiaceae; genus Amycolatopsis; species Amycolatopsis sp. NPDC102522. The sequence goes on from NZ_JBVJLY010000011.1 coordinate 26,831, forward strand.
AGAACCTCGAATACCTCGAAGCCGATCGCGCCACCGGCCGCGTGCGGCTCGGCACCCGGCTGGTCGAACTCGGCGCCCGCGCGATGGCGGCGACCGACCTCCATCGCTGCGCGCCGCGCTATCTCGCGTCGCTCGCCGAGCGGAGCGGCGAGACGACGTATCTCGCCGTGCCGGACAACGACACGATGGTCTACGTCGCCACCGAACGCAGCGCCAACGCCGTCACCCTGGCCTGCCGTCTCGGCACCCGGCGTCCCCAGCACGCGACGTCGCTGGGCAAGGCGTGGCTGGCGGCGCTGCCCGAACAGGACCGCGTCGAGCGGATCCGCCGGATGAAACTCGACAGCCTCACGCTGAAGACGATCAACGACCCGGCCCGGCTGCTCGACGACCTGGCCAGGACGAGCCGCCGCGGCTGGGCCGTGGACGACGTCGAAAACGAACCGGACGTGGGCTGTGTGGCCGCCGCCGTCCGCGACCACACCGGACGGCCGATCGCCGCGATCAGCATCGCGGGCCCCGCCGGACGCGTGCTCCGCCGCACCGACGAACTGGGCGCGACGGTGGCCGGGACCGCCGCCGCGCTGTCACTCCGGCTGGGTTACGTCCGCGCGCAAAGGGGCTGAAGTGGGCTGGATCCAGGACTACCAGCCGGCGGGCGGGCTGTGGCTTTCCGCGGCGCTCGCCGCACTCCCGATCATCGTGCTGCTGGTGGCACTGGGGGTCCTGCGCCGGTCCGCGCATCTCTCGGCGGCGCTGGCGCTGGTCACCGCACTGCTGGTCGCGGTCCTGCTGTACCGCATGCCCGCCGGGCTCGCCTTCGACTCCGCGGCCATGGGGCTGGTGTTCGGGGTGTGGTCGGTGGCCTGGATCGCGTTCCACGCCGTGTACTTCCACAACGTCACCGTCGCGACCGGACGGTTCGACAACATCAAGGCGGTCCTCGCCGGGTTCAGCGAGGACCGCCGCCTCCAGGCGCTGCTGATCGCGTTCGGGTTCGGCGCGCTGCTGGAAGGGATCGCGGGTGGTGGCTCGCCGATCGCGATCACCGCGGCGATGATGGCGGCGCTCGGTTTCCCGCCGGTGAAGGCGGTCGTGCTGGCGCTGCTGGCGAACACCGCGCCGGTCGCGTTCGGCGGCCTCGGCAACCCGCTGATCGTGCTGGGCAGGCTGACCGCGCCGATCCTCGGACTGAAACAGGAACAGGCGACGGATCTGTTCTCGTCGATGGTCGGGCGCCAGCTCCCGTTGCTGGCCCTGATCGTCCCCGGTTTCCTGGTCGTGGTCCTCGCGGGCTGGAAGCGGATGGTCGAGGTCTGGCCCGCGGTGCTGACGGCCGGCCTGTCGTTCGCGGTCATGCAGTTCGTCACCTCGAACTTCATCAGCCCGAGCCTCGTCGACGTCGTCGCCGCGCTCGCCGCGATGGCCTCGCTGTGGATCCTGACGCGGTTCTGGCAGCCGTCGGCGGTTTGGCGTTTCGACGGCGAAGAACCGGCGACGGCCGGAGCGAGCCTCGGCGCGGCGAAAGCCGAGCGCGGCGCCTTGTACGCGTGGGCGCCGTACATCGTCCTGATCGCGGCGATCTTCCTTTCCCGCATCGGCACGATCTTCAAGAACCTGCCCGAATGGCTCGACCTGACGAAGCTGCTGCACAAGGCCGACTGGGTGTTCGCGTGGCCGGGACTGCACAAGGAGGTCGTCCAGCACGCGCCGATCACGCCCAAGGACACGCCGTACGCGGCGACGCTCACCGTCGATTTCCTTTACTCGCCGGGAACCGTGGCGCTGTTCGCGGCGATCGTGGCGGGTTTCGCGATGGGCGCGAAACCCCGGCTGCTGGCCACCTACCGGCGGACCCTGCACCAGATGCGCTGGGCGCTGGCGACGATCTTCATGATCCTCGCGATCGCGTTCGTCATGAACTACTCGGGTGCCACACAGACACTCGGCCTCGCGCTGGCGACCACCGGCGTGCTGTTCCCGTTGTTCTCCGCCTACATCGGCTGGCTGGGCGTCTTCCTCACCGGCTCGGACGCGTCGACGAACAGTCTCTTCGGGCCGATGCAGGTGATCTCGGCACAGCAACTGCACGTCGACCCGATCCTCGCCGGTGCCACGAACACCTCCGGCGGTGTGATGGGCAAGATGATCTCGCCGCAGAACCTGTCCATCGGCGCCACCGCGATCGGGCAGTCCGGGAAGGAAGGCGCGCTGCTGCGGCAGACGTTCCTGTGGTCGGTCGTGCTGACCGCCGTGGTCGGGGTGATCTCGCTGCTTCAGGCGACAGTGCTGAGCTTCATGATCCCGAGCCCGTGAGCCGGATCAGGCCCGCCTCGGTCTGCCGGAAACCGCAGGCACCGAAGTAGAACGAACGCAGTTCCGGCACGAAGTCGACGTGCAGCCATTCGCAGCCCGCCGCTCGCGCGTGGGTCACGGCCAGCCGGACGACGGCCGTGCCGATACCCCGTCGCTGGTAGTTCCCGCGGGTCTTCGTGTCGAGCAGGAAGGCGTGGTCACCGCCGTCCCAGGCGACGTTCACGAAGCCGGCCAGCGTTCCGGCGTTGTCGCGGGCGGTGACCCAGCCGAGGCTGTGCCGCCGGATGCCGTTCCACCACCCGGGCACGGGCTCTCCGCCGTGCGAACGGACGAGATCGGACATCTCGTCGTCGGTGACCGGGTCACGCCAGCGATAGGAGAAGTCGGTCATCCGGCCAGCATCCCCGAAGTGATCATTCCGCGCCAATCATTAGAAGATCTCCGAGAATGTCCACATTGGTCATCCGATCTTTACCGACGACTGCTCTGGATGGATGAACGCATGGTTCGTTCACCGGAATGAGAACTACCGTTGTCCTCATGCCCATGACGCTGATCAAAGGAACTTTCCAGCTTGTCGGAGCTTCACCGGACGGCGATTCGGTTCGGTTCTATCCCGAAGATCCCCAGGCGACCAAGAAGGCGGGCCTGAAGGTCCGGCTCAATTCGCGGGGCGGGATGCAGTTGCGACTCGACGCGATCGACGCGCTCGAAACGCACTACCAGGCCAGGGGAACCGGCGGGATGTGGCACCAGCCCGCGGAATTCGCCGACGCCGCCGCGGCGAACCTGCTGAAGGTCCTCGGGTTCAAGACAGTCGAACGGGACGACCGGGGAACGGTCACCTCGTCGACCCCGATCAAGGTACCGGGTCACATACTGACGCGATTCGCCGACAAATACGGACGAGCGGTGGCGTTCGCCTTTCCCGGACAACGGCCGGGCAGGTCGGCGGATCTTTCCAAGGTCCATCTCGACGTCAAAACGCTGAAGAACTCCGCGAACTACCGGCAGGTCGCGGACGGACTCGTCTACCCGACGTTCTATTCACTGCTTTACCCCGATCTCCGTGACGCCTTGGCCGACGCCGCCGTCCAAGCGCGTCAGGACGGGCTCGGGCTGTGGCCGCACGACGTCACGAACTCGGGATTCAAGCTCTCGTCGCGGCGGCAACTGGCCGACGAACTGGTGATCCTGCCGAAACTGTTCCGCAGGCTCGTCGACTACCTCGCGCTCGACGAAACCGGTGGGGTCTCGCTGACCGGCTTCTCCGACTTCCTCGATTCCCGCAACGACCGCCTGTTCACCGTCCCGGACGGGCACGCCACGGAATTCGAAACCCTGGTGAGCGTGAAGCGACAGACCGTGAGCCTGACCATCGAACCGGAGCGGATCGTCTTCATCGAGACCTGATCCGGGCCCGATGTGGGCAAAAAGACCGTACCTCCCTCCCCCTCGGCCGTGCTCATCTGAAAGGTGGGAGAGGGAGCCGATGCAAGGACACGGTTCACGGCGGTCGGAGGAGACCGGCGGGCGGATGGAGACAGGTTCGAAGATCGTCGACGCCGTCCGCGTCTTGGTCGTGCGCTATTGCCGGGCACGGATCGGACGTCGTTCGGGTACCTACGACACCGCCGACGTGATAGCGAAGAACAGCTGCCTCGAGATCCTCGCCGGGGCGGCCAGTGCGCCCGCGCTCCTCAAGTTCGCCTACGACGTCACACACGGCCTGGTCGACGACTTCCACCGGACCGCCGCCGAACTGCCGAACCCGCTTTCGGGGCTGCCGGGGCAGCAGCGCGAAATCATGGTGCTGCGGTCGCTCGTCGGGCTTTCCGCCGACGACACCGCGCTGGCTCTCGGCTGCTCCGTGCAGACCGTCCGGCTGGGCCAGCACCGCGCCCTGACCACGCTGCGCCCCGCCCCCGCCTGACGCTCCCACTTCGCGTTTCGGGTCAGGGGGTGCATTCCTTGGCGCGGCCGAGCAGCAGCGTGCGTTCCCGATCGTTCCCGGTCATCTCCGCCGCGCGCTCGAACTCGGCGCGGGCTTCGTCGAGGCGGCCGAGCTTCGCCAGGAAGTCGCCGCGCACGCTCGGCAGCAGGTGATACGCCTTCAACGCGGGCTCCGACGTCAGCTTGTCGACGATCTCGAGCCCCGCCTCCGGCCCGACGGCCATCGACAGCGCCACCGCGCGATTCAGTTCGATCACCGGCGACGGGTTCAGCTTCCCGAGCCCTTCGTAGAGCACGGCGATGCGTCCCCAGTCGGTCTCCTCGCCCGTCCGCGCCCGCGCGTGGCAGGCGGCGATGGCGGCTTGCGCCGCGTAGACGCCGAAAGCGCCGCCGGTGAGCGACTCGGCGAGTTCCAGGGCGGCGAGCCCGCGGCCGATCAGGAGCCGGTCCCATCTGGCCCTGTCCTGGTCCAGCAGCAGCACGGGTTCACCGCTCGGCCCTACCCGTGCGGCGGACCGTGACGCCTGGATCTCCATCAGCGAGACGAGCCCGTGCACCTCGGGTTCCTTCGGCATGAGCCCGGCGAGGATCCGGCCGAGCCGCAGCGCCTCCTCGCACAGCCCCGGGCGCATCCAGTCCTCGCCCGCCGTCGCCGAGTACCCCTCGTTGAAGATCAGGTAGATGACTTCGAGTACCGAAGAGAGGCGCGCGACCCTGTCCGCCCCCTCGGGCACCTCGAACGGCACCTTGGCGTCGCCGAGCGTCTTCTTCGCCCGGACGATCCGCTGCGCGACGGCGGTCTCCTTGGCGAGGAAGGCTCGCGCGATCTCGTGCGTCTGCAGTCCGCCGATCATTTTCAGCGTCAGCGCCACCCTGGCCTCGGTCGGCAGCACCGGGTGGCAGGCGGTGAACACCAGCCGCAGGAGGTCGTCCTCGATGTGGTCGTCGAGGCCCGCGGTGAAGTCGGGTTCCTCTTCGGTCTCCTGCTCACGGCCGATCTCGCCGAGCTTCTTCTCGTACCGCTCGTTGCGCCGGAAGGTGTCGACCGCCCGGCGTTTGGCCGTGGTCATGAGCCAGGCGCCCGGATTCCTCGGGACGCCCGACTCAGGCCACTGTTCGAGCGCGGCGACCAGCGCGTCCTGCGCCAGTTCCTCCGCGAGGCCGACGTCGCGCGTCATCCGCGCGAGACCGGCGATGAGGCGTGCCGATTCGATCCGCCACACCGCGTCGATCGCCGACCGGGGGTCTGCAGTTGCCGTCACGCCGACCAATCAACCTCGTCGGCGCGGCGATCGCAACCATCAGGCTCCCCGGACGCGGCCTAGTTGGCCTCGGCCTGCTCCCGCAGCTTCTTCTCGTGCTCGACGATCTCGGGGGTGGCGTTGGAGAATTCTTCGAGCTCGAACACGCGGCGGATCTCGATCTCGCCCTCGCGGAACGGCGCCCGCTTCATCCATTCGATGACCTCGGCCCTGTCCTTGACCTGCAGGATCCAGTAACCCGCGATGAGCTCCTTGCTCTCGGCGAAAGGCCCGTCGACGATCCTGGCCTCGGTGTCGCCGGAGTACTGGATGCGGAAACCCTCGGAGCTGGGGTGCAGTCCTTCACCCGCGAGCATGACGCCGGCCTTCACCAGTTCCTCGTTGAACTTCCCCATCTCCTGCAGGTCCTCGGCACTCGGCTGTGTACCGGCGGCGTCGGTCTTCTCGTCGCTCTTGACAATCACCATGAACCGCATCTCGCGTCTCCGTTCCCGGCGGGGCTCGTCCCTGCCACATCTACGCGTCGAACGGGCACCCCAGGTTTCGACACGGTCCCCGAACTTTTTTCCGCGAGTATTCGAGCAGCCGGAAAACCCCAGGTCAAGCACCCATGAGAGAATCCGTCACCGTGTCCGCACTTCCCGAAACCCTCCGCTCCGCCCTCGACGAGGAGCTGGGCAAGTACCCGCAGCACAGGCTGACGCAGTCCGTCGAGCGGCTCAGCACGCGCTACCGCGAGAACGCCCCGGCGAGCGCGCCTATCCTCTCTTCCGAAGCCGACATCGCGGCGTACGCGGGCTACCGGATGCCAGCCACCTACGCGGCCGTACACGCCGTCCTCGCCGAAGCCGCTCTCCGCGCCCCCGGGTTCGCTCCGCGCACTCAGATCGACGTCGGCGGCGGGACCGGTGCCGCGATCTGGGCGGCGGCCGACGTGTGGCCGTCGCTGGAGGAGAGCACCGTCGTCGAGCAGGTCCCGGGCGCGATCGCGCTGGGGCGGCGGCTCGCGGGCAACGCGGGCGGCAAGGCCGTCCGCGGCTCGACCTGGCAGCGCGGTCTGATCGACCCGTCGGCGCCCGCCCCGGATGCCGACCTGGTGACCCTCTCCTACGTCCTCGGTGAGCTCCCCGAAGCACGCCGGGCCGAAGTCGTCCGCTGGCTGTCGGCGAAGACCTCCATGCTGGTGCTGATCGAACCCGGCACCCCCGGCGGTTACGAACGGATCGTCGAAGCACGGGATCAGCTCGTCGGACTCGGCCTCTCCCTGGTCGCGCCCTGCCCACACGAGGGCGACTGCCCGATCCCGCGCGGCAAGGACTGGTGCCATTTCTCCGCCCGCCTCCCGCGCTCCGGCCTGCACCGCCAGCTCAAGGCGGGGACGCTCGGCTTCGAGGACGAGAAGTTCTCCTACGTCGTCGCCTCGCGCACGACGCCGGAGAGGGCCGAGGGCCGGATCCTGCGGCATCCGGCCAAGCGCAAGGGCATGGTCAGCCTGTCCCTCTGCGCCGAAGCCGGGCTCACCGAAACGATCGTCACCAAACGGCACGGCGCGGCCTACCGCGCGGCCCGCGACGCCGAATGGGGCGACGCCTGGCCCTAGTCCACGCACTAGTCCATAGTGGACTGACGAGCACGCCGCGCGATATTGCCGATGACGGTGAGCAACGCGCCGAGCGCCGGATTGTCGTTGCCCCGCCGCCACATCAGTTCGATTTCCACAGGACGGCCCTCGATCCCGTCCACCGGACGGAGTACGACACCCTCGAACCGCAGCGCGGCGGCCGCGGCGGGCACCAGCGCGATCCCGAGGTCCGCCTTGACCAGCGCGAGCACGGTATGCGCCTGACCGGCGTACTGCGTGTAGTCCGGCAGCACCCGCGCCGCGCGGAACACCGACACGAGCATGTCGTGGAAATACCGGCACTCCGACGGCGAATACATGATGAACGGCTCGCGGTCGAAGTCACGGACGTCGGGATTCTTCTTGCGCCGCGCAAAAGGATGCGCCGAAGGCAACGCCGCCAGCAGCGGTTCCCGCCACAGCGGCAGGGTCACGATGTCGCCGCCGACGACCGGCGGGCGGACCATGCCGAGATCGACCCCGCCCGCCAGCAACTCCTCCACCTGCGCCGCCGTCACCATTTCCCGCAGCACCAGATCGACTCCGGGCACTTCGGCGTTCGCCGCGGCGAGGACGCGTTCGAGACACGAATACGCCGCGGTGGCGGTGAATCCGAGCGTGACGGCCCCGACCTCGCCCTTCCTCGCCCGGCGGACGTACAGCGCCGCCTCCTGCGACGAACGCAGTATTTTCCTTGCTTCGGCGAGGAAAACGCGTCCGGCCGGCGTCAGCCGGACGGTGCGGTGCGTCCGGTCGAAAAGCTCGACCCCCAGTTCGCGCTCCAGCAACTGGATCCGCCTGCTCAACGGCGGCTGGGTCATCGAGAGCCGCTCCGCCGCCCGGCCGTAGTGCAGTTCCTCGGCCACCGCGACGAAACTCACCAGCTGCTCCAGGGAAAACACCCGTCAAGTTTAGGTATCGCCCAGTGGCGGACAAGCGCCGAATCGGTATCGTTCAGCGCTTTATTTCCACTGTGCGGTCGATGATTCCGTTCGCCACGGCGAGAATCTTGAGATTGTTGCTCCGCGCGTGTGTGCGCACTACGCCGAACGCGTCGTCCACCGAGATCCGCAGGCGTTCGGCGAGGATCCCTTTCGCCTGCTCGATGATCACCCTGCTGTTCAACGCGGTCTGCAGTTGCACGGTGATGATTTCCTGCCGCCGCACCAGCCGGTGGTGCAGGATGCCGATCGTGGCGATGTCCGCAAGCGCCTGCCCCAGCCGCAGCCCGTCGTCGTCGTCGAGCAGAACGGGGCGAGTGCCGAACAGGTTCAGCGCACCGACCACCTCGTCCCGCAACCGCATCGGCAAGGCGTACACAGAAAGGAATCCCGAGTCCTCCGCTTCCCGGGCGAACTTCGGCCATCTTCCGCGCGCACGCGCCAGATCCGCGCAGACCACCGGCTCGGCGTGCCGATAGCAGTCCAGGCACGGCCCCTCGGAGTTCTGCAACTGGAACAGTTCGAGCAGCCGGGTCTGCTCGTCCGACGCCGCCACCATGGTGAGTGTGCCGCGCGGATCGGCGAGCAGCAGCCCGGCGGTGCAGACCCCGAGCGGTTCCACGCATCTGAGCGCGAGCAGATCGAGGAATCTCCTTAGCCACACGACCCATCAGGACTCGGTCCGGAACGTGATACGACGCCACACCACGTCATCGGCGACCTCGCTGAGCTTGCGGCCGTGGAGATAGGCGTGGGCACGTAAGCGGGCGAGTGCGTCCGCGAGCCCGATGTCGAACTGGACCGACACCATGCCCATGGCCTGATGCACTTGAGCACGGTGTTCGGTGAATTCGAGGTCGATCACTTCGGCCGGCCCGGGCCTGCCGGCATCGGCATCGGCGACGGCGAGGGTGATCGCCGCTTCGGCACAGACAAGAGCTTCCGCTTGCCCCTCCATCGAAGGAAGCCCGGCGAGGTCGCGATAGCAGTCGACGACGCCCATTTGTCTCGCACCTGCCCGGATCGGCACCGCGATGATCGATTTGATACCTCTGTCTATGGCCTCGGGAGCGAAGATCGGCCATCGGCTCGCCGCCTCCGGACCGGTCACGTCGGTCACGACGACGAGCATGCCGTCGTGCGACACGTCAAGCGCCGGTCCTTCGCCCAAGGTGAACTGCAGATCTTCCAATTCGCGGCTGCGTTCGTCGGTGGCGAAGACCGGTTCGGCGGAACCTCCTTGGATGGCGAGCCTGAGCCCGACGCCCGCGGCTTCGAGGACGTCTCCTCAGATGACACAGGCGTGGTGCACTGTCACCACCGAGTCGGTTTCCGAAGCGATGTCCTGTATCGGACGAGCCCGCTGGGGACAGGGGCGAACCGCGGGGACATCTCGTCCGCGCTAACCCATTGTCGCACGTTTTCGCCTCTTCTCCGTGCCCGCGATGACTTCTTTGGCACCAAAGCGGTAGTCCGAAGAGCGGAACCATGATCGTCGGAACGGCCCAGGCGGCCGCCAATCGTCCGTTCAGCCGGTTCCGGCCTCGCGGTCCGCGCCTAGGGTGGACTCCGCGACCGGTTGTCCTGGCCCTCGGCGACGGCGCTCGTCAGCGAGCTCTGGAGGGGCCATGTGCGTTCGCATTCTCGAGACCCGGGCCAAGCGGGAGAATCCCCTTCTCCGGCTGCTGGTCCGTCTCAGCTCAAGGCGTCCTGGCGCTGAGCACAGGCGCGCAGCCTGCTGATCGCCCGATGTTTGGTCACCCGCACGCGCGACGAAGTCGTCCCGAGCGCCGCCGCGGTCTCGTTCGACGTCAGCTCGCCGACCACCCGCATTCCCAGCACTTCCCGGTGTGAGACCGGCAGCATCCGCATCAGCCTGCCGAGCCGGACCCCGAGATCGGTCCGCAGGGCCCGCTGCTCCGGCTCGTCCGCGGCCCCCGCCGGGCGCTCGGGGAGTTCACCGGTCAGCACCTGCCTGCTCCGCGCCGCCTTCCGGAAGACGTCGGCGACCTTGTTCGCCGCGATGGCCCGCATGAGGAACAGGAAAGAGCCGCCGCGCAGACCGTAACCGGGAACCGCGACGAAGACCGCGAGACAGATCTCCTGCGCGACGTCCGCGGGTTCGAGGTAGGTCAGATCGCGACCGCCGAGGCGGGTTTCGGTGTACTGCCGGGCCCACGGCAAGAGGGCGGCCATGAGGTCGTCCATACCGCGCGGCTCTCCGCACGCCGCTGTCTTGGCGAGGTCGTCCCAGACGGCGGGGGAAATCCACGTCTCGCCGTCACCGGTTCTCCGCCCCGGAAAAACGTCACCGCCCATGTCCCGCTCCCCACGGATGAGAAAACCCGGCCGCCGCGGTCCAGGACGGAACCCGGACAACGGTAGTCGAGAGATCCGGCCATCTCAAACGACGAAGGTCCGCGACAAAGTGTCCATACGGGCAAGAAACCGGACAGATTTTCACCAGTGGTCTGGACATATCGACTTCCGCGAGGTTACTTTCCGTGCCGAGACCCCTCGCCAAGGTCACACCCAGGCCGGGAACGCGCCCCCGGCCGACATCCGCAAGCACCGCCGCGGCGCGTTCGCGTTCCGCGGCGGGATTCCGCCGAGGAGTGAATCGTGCGCATACGCAAGAAGATCCGGCGTGTTTTGACCGCGTTGGCGGTCACGCTCCCGCTCGTCACCGCGGTTTCGGCGCTTTCCGCGCCCACCGCGGTCGCCGCCGGTCCCGATCCGCTGCCGCTGACCGTCACCAACAATTCGAACCGCTCCGACGCGGTCCACCTCTACGTGCTCGGCACGAACCTCAACACCGGCAAGCTCGGTTACGTCGACTCCGGCGGCGCCTTCACCCCGTGGCCGGCGGGCGCGAACCCGCCGAGCCCCGCGCCGGACGTCGCGATCGCGGGCCCCGGCAACGGCGGCTCGACCACGCTCCGGATCCCGCGGATGCTCTCGGGCCGCGTCTACATGTCGTTCGGGCAGAAGATCAAGTTCTTCCTGACTCCGGACGGGCTGGTGCAGCCGGCACCGTGGGCCGACGGTGACCCGAACCGCGACATCCTGTTCGACTGGAGCGAATTCACCTACGACAACGGCGGGCTGTTCATCAACAGCTCGCAGGTGGACATGTTCAGCGTGCCGCACGCCGTCGGGCTGACCAACGGCGCAGGTGCGAACAAGGAGGCCGGGCGCCTCAAGCCGGGCGGCCGCGCGAACATCTTCAACGGTGTCAAGGGACAGTCCGGTTTCCCGAACCTGGTGTACAACGACCTACGGGTCCTCGCGCCGGGCAAGGGGCTCGACACCGGCAAGTTCAGCGGGAACTACCTCGACGGCTACGTCACGAGCGCCTGGAACACCTACAAGTCGACTCCGTTGACCGTGGTCCCGTTCGAGGCCGAACCCGGCAAGAAGTTCACCGGCAAGACCGGCGGTGACGACGTCATGCGGTTCACGAACACCTCGGGTGCCGAGGTGGCGTCGTTCAGCAAGCCGAGCACCCGTGACGTCTTCAACTGCGACGGGCGGCTGCAGGCGCCGAACGACCAGGTCGTCGGCCCGATCGCGCGGACGCTCTGCGCGGCGCTGCACCGCTCCACGCTCGGCACCCTGCACACGCAGCCGACCTATGACGCGGGCCCGTTCTACAAGCAGTCCGTGACCGACCACTACTCACGGATCGTGCACGAACAGATGGCCGACGGGAAGGCGTACGGATTCGCCTTCGACGACGTCGGGCACTTCGAGTCGCTGGTGCACGACGGGGACCCGAAGACCGCGAAGATCACCCTGACGGCTTTCTAGGACCAAGGTGCTCAGCGCGCCCCGCTCCCGATCCGCCACGCCGACATCCCGAGCCCGCTCGGCTCGAGGGAGAACGCCGTCGGTTCGGGAGTGCGGGCGCGTTCCAGTTCCTCCGGCGTGTACCGCGTGCAGTTCCGGTGCCATTCCAGGATTCCGGCCATCCAGTCCTTCAGGTTGTCCGCGTACCTCGTCACCGCCGCGCGGACCTCGTCGTCGAGCCCGAGGTCGTCGCACATCCGCGGCAGGTCCTCGTCGGCGAGCTGCCGGAACTGGTCCAGGCGCGCGTTCATCAGCCGGACGGTGATGTCGCGAGCCTCCTCCCGGTCCACGGCGAGGAAGCGCTCGACGACGTAGACGAGGTTGTGCACCTCGCCCTCGTACTCGATCTCCTTCTGGTACGAGAACAGGTCGTTGCAGAAGGCCGCGTAGTCCTGCGCCGCGGTGTCGAGCTCGAACAGCACGCGGTTCTGGTGCAGCTCCGGCGGCACGACGTCGCCGAGTTCGAGCAGGGCGAGGCTCTTCGTCAGGTCGGACCCGAACGTCCGCCGTCGCATCTCCACGTAGTCGACCGGGTCGGGGACGCGGTTCTGCGCCTGGTTCGCCACCTCCCAGACCCAGCTCGCGGTCATGCTCTCGACCGCCAGCCGGAACTCCGCCCGCGCGTGCGGGGTCAACGGTCCGGCGGTGCGGTTCCACAGATCCACGAGCCCCTTCTCGATCGAGCTCGACGGCTTCGGCACCGGCTCACCGTCGAGCGGCATGAACAGGGAAAGCCTGTCGCTGCACAGCTTCGCGGCCAGCGGGTCACGCCTCAGCCCGAACATCAGCGGGAAGTAGTCGTCGGCGTACGTGCCCCAGGTGAGCCAGTCGGTCGACAGTTTCAGCCGGGCGAGGTCCGCGTCCGCGTCGATCATCGCGGCGCAGTGCGCCAGATCGATGCCGAGGCACCGGCGCTCGTCCCAGATCCCCTCCTCGAACATGCCCATCTCCCGCGCCCAGCCCGGCGAGTACTCGCGGGCGGCGGCGAGGTGGGGGCTGGTGCGGACGGGGTAGGGCAGGCGGAGTTCCGGCAGCGGCAGATGTCCCACCTTCGCGAACGGCGCGGGCGCCTGCTGACGGGTCCGCTGGACCAGGCCCAGCCTGTTCGGCGAAAGCCGCAGCGACCTCGTGCCGAGCCCCGTCGGGCCGTTCACGCCGTTCGCGCCGGAGACCGGCCCTTCGTTCATGTACCGGCTCGACCGCGCGTGCCATTCGTGGCCGCCGGACTGCCAGTCCTGCAGGCCCTTGACGTACAGGCCGACCCCGATCTGTTCGGACAGCGAGACGTCGTGTTCGGCCAGCAGCGCGGGCACCTCGACGAGCGCGGTGTTCTCGAACTGCTGCAGCCGCGAGGTCAGCAGGTCGTTGGTGAGTTCGGCGGCCTCCTGCGTCGAGCGGTCCAGGAACTTCTCGAAGACGAGGACGGCGTTGGAGTTCTCGCCTTCTTCGCGCACTTCACGTTGGTAGGAAAAGAGATCGTTACGGAGGTGGACGGCGTCGGCGAAGGTGTCGCGCAGGACCTCCATCGGCCTGGTCGCCGCGATCTTGTCCGGCACTTCGGCACCGACGGCGTACTCGATCAGGTTCGCCGACCACGGCGCCCCGCCGACGCGACGGCGCATCTGGATGTACTCGATGGGGTTCGCGATCCGGCCGCGGTCGATGTTGTCCAGTTCCCAGAGCGATTCGACCATCAGGTTGTGCGTACTGGTGACGAATCGGCGCCGCCACGCTTCCGACATCGAGGGAATGGTGCGCGCCCAAAGATCCTTGAGCCCGGCTTCCGCCGGATTCCCCGGTTCCGGCGAGGTTTCCCCCGGCCCCGTCATGAACAGTTCCAGCCGGTCCAAATAAGCCTTCGCGCCCTCGATGTCCCGGGTGTACTTGAATTGCGCGAGGAAATCGTCGTCGAAGAAGAACACCCACACGTACCAGTCCGTGACCAGATCGAGGGACGGGCCGTCACAGTCCGGATGGGTGTGCGCGCAGAGCAGCGCGTAGTCCATTTTCGCGAGCGCCTGCTCGGTCCAGACGACGTCGCCGGACGGGGCGGGCGAATCGAGCATGCCCATCTTCCCCGCCCAGGCCATACTGTGCGCCCGCGCCGCTTCGAGGTGCGGATTCATCCTGGCCGGATGCGGCAAGTAGAACTCGGGCAAGGTGAAAGCCTGCATCTGCGACTGCCTCCCGGGCCGGTGTCGAATACGTCTCGACGTTTCCAGCCGACCGCCACGGCGGGCAACGGCCACCCGAGCGATTCAGTGCGCTAAGGAGTGAATCAGTTCCAGAGCGACGCCAAGTCGACATACGGCGCGAGCAATGCGGTCAATACCGCGTCCCCGTTCCCGTTCAGTTCGTCCTCGGCGATCCGCCGGGCGACACCGACCAGGAAATCGGCGACCTGCACCCGCGGATCCGCCCGCGAATCCACGAACTTCAGCCCGGCCAGCCCCGGACTCGATTCGATCCGGGCGAGCCGTTCGCCCTTGAGCGACGGCTGTTCGTCGTGGACGAGGAAGACCTGCTCCCCGCCCGCGCTCCAGTATTCGACGGCGCGGAGGATCGCGGGCACCAGCGGATCGAGGACCTTGGCCTCGCGCACCTCGGCGACCTTCGCCCGCAGTTCTCCGGTGTCGCCGGCCATCGCGAAGAACGACCCCGCCGCCGGATCCCGGCGATTACGGGTCCGCAGCACGTCGTTGAACGCGGCCAGGACTTCGTCGTCCGGCGGGACTTCCGGGCCCGCGACCGCGCGGAGTTCGTTCGCCAGCAGCAGTTTCTTGTCCACGAGGTACACGTGCGCACGCCCGTGGACCGGGCCGCGCGGGCCGAGGAACCATTCGAGGACCCGCCGATGCTTCGTGCGGAGCAGATGGTTGGCCTTGTACTCGACCGCCGGCGAGCGGATCCTGCGCCGGAGTTCGACCAGGCAGGCCTCCGCCTCTTCGAGGCTCAGCCGGACCCCCGCGTGCGCGAACACGTCGGTCTGCCCGCCGATCAGTTTCTCGCCCTCGGACCCGGACTCGTCGCAAGCGATCTCCAGGGGCACGGTGCAGATCGTGCCCGATCACGGCGGCGCAGTCGACCTGGTTACGCGGGTTCGGGCAGGGGCTCACCGGTCTCGAGCAGCGTCTTGAGGCTCGACAGGATCGACGGCCAGCCGCCCTTGACCATCTCCAGCGCGGTGCTGCCCTCGTCGAAACCGTCGTGCACCACGGTCAGCTTCACCGTGTCGCCGACGGGTTCGAGGTCGAACGTCACCTTCGACCGCGACTCGGCCTGGAGCTTCGCCGACACGTCGTCGTCGAGCCCCACCGACTTGCCGAACTCCGGGGTGAAGGTGTGCCACGTGTAGGACAGCCGCCGGTACGGGTCGGATTCCAGCACGACCTGCCCGTCATCCTCCAGCTTCACGCCGAGCTGCTCCCAGGCCATCGTGGACCCGGGCTTCCAGTCCGAAGTGAACTCGCAGCCCCAGTACTGCTTGGTGAAGACCGGATCGGTCAACGCCTTCCAGAGCCGCTCCGGGGTCGTCCTGATGTAGCTGGTGTAGACGAATTCGTCGGTACCCATGGGTTCCTGCTCCAATGCCTTCTTGAGGTCGGAAAGCGCGTCGACCCGGCCCTGGTGGTACCGGTCGATCCAGCGCTCGGCGATCGCGTTGATCGGCTCCGCGTTCACGTAGTGCAACTTCTCGCGGCCACGCCACACCGTGGTCACCAGGTTGGCCGCCTCCAGCACGGCCAGATGCTTGCTGACCGACTGCCGCGCCATGTCCAGCCCCGCGCACAGCTCGCGCAGGGTCTGCCCGTTGCGGGCGTTCAGGTCGTCGAGCAACCTGCGGCGGCTGGTGTCGGCCAGCGCCTTGAACACCTCGTCCATGTCGCTCTCCCCGATATGCAGCCTCGCAGCTGCCTTTACAGGTTAGGCAGCCACTTGGCTGCATGTCAAGGGCTGGGTGTTCACCCGCCCGCGATACCCGGTTGCGGTGGCCTGCTCGCGTGGCGCTACAGCTTCGACGTGGCAGCGACGCAGGAACAGGCGTCGTACTTCGCGATCTTCGAAGCCGAGTTCGCCGACGCGGCGGCGATGACCGCGTCGAGGTCGTCTCCGCAAGGCCAACGGGTGGCCGCCGACGTCGCCAACTACGCCACCGGTGGCGCGGTCGTCATCCACTATCCGGTGCAGGACGGCATCGTCTGATCCACGGAGCGCCACGCCGGCCGCACCTTTCGCAAGATCGGTGACAGCTATCGATGCGATGAATTTCGAAATTCTCCCCTAGGGGAACCCCGCGCGACACTTCGGGAAATTCCCCCGATTTCTGTCCGGGTTCATTCGGGCACGCTTTTTCCATGAGGAAGAATTCCCGGACCAAATACGCCAGACAGGTGCTGGTGTGCCTGCACGTGCTGACTTCCGTGGCGTGGTGCACGATGCAGTTGGCGCAGCTGGCGTTGCTGCTGCACGGCTGGACATCAGATCCCTCCACCCGGCTGGCGACATTCGAGCTGGCCGAGTTCCTCGAAAACACGGTCCTCGATCCGGCTGCCATCATTTCCGCCTACACGGGAATGATGCTGTCCGCGCTGACGTCGTGGGGATTCTTCAAACATCGTTGGGTGATGGTCAAGTTCGTTCTCACGGTAGCCGCGCTGATTATCGCGAGCACCGTGGTGAGCGGACTGTTGCCGGCGGTCAACGAGGCACTGCGGGCGGGTGTCGAAGAGCCGCGGATCCCGATCCTCGTCGGCACGTCCGCGATGGCGTGCGCCACCGTTTTCATGCTCTGGGTCTCGGTGGCCAAACCGTGGGGCAAGACCGCCCGCCACGCGGCCGAACTGAAGGCCAAGAAGGCAGGCTCCCGCAAGGACCCGGAACCTTCTTTGCCGGTGTACGTGGCGGTGCTGCTCGTTCCGGCCGTGGAGTTCGGCCTCGCGTTGGACTACCCGATCCTCACCTTCGGGACCGTGATCGCTTACAGCATTTACAAATCCCGTGAACGGGCTTCGACGCGAGTCCGCTCCCTCTAACCCACCGGGTCGGGGCCGAGGACCGCGTCCAGCAGCTTGCCCAAATGGCCGACCTGCTCGCCGAACGCACTCACTCCCGCGTGCTGCTGCCCACCCACCCAGGCTTCGGCGGCACGCCGAAAGCCACTGAACTCACCGACGTCCGGGACGCCGCGATGCTGGACCAACTCGACGTCCCGGACGTCACCGTGCTCGGCAACTCCTTCGGCGGCTGGCTCGCCGCCGAGATCGCGCTGCTGGGAAGTCCGCGCGTCAGCGGCGCGGTGATCGTGAACGGAATCGGCGTCGTCGTGCCGGACCACCCGTTGACCGACGTCAGCGGCCTCTCCCGACATTGTCACGTTTCCGGCGGCTACTTCGTCGAAGTGGTGACATACCACCGAAGGAGTTCCACATGCCGCTCCCTTTGCGCGTCGCGATCGCCGTGCAGACCCTCGCCGTCTTCCTCACCCCGATCACCGCCGGTCTCCTGCTGACCGTGCCGAGCGGCCAGGCACTGCACAGCGCCACGGCCTACACGCTGTTCATCGTGGCGATGCTGCACGTGATCACCGCGATCCTCGTGTGGCGACCGGGCGGCGGCTCCCCCAAGCCGATCCTGCCCGCGGCCGTGTTCCTCGGACTCACGCTGGCACAGGTGTTCCTCGGGATCGCGCACGTGACGGCTGTCCACGTTCCGCTCGGCGTACTGCTGTTCGGCTTCAGCCTCCTGCAGCTGAGCCGGATCCGCCCGGCTCGGGCAGTGGCTGACACCGCAGCGGCCTGACCTTGAGATCTGGAGCCGACTGCTCAGCTCGTGCGATCAGTGGGGGACTTCGCCCACTTTGGACAGGGTTGCGCTGCGCGCGGTCCCGGTGCTTGAACGGGTCCTCGGCGAGTTCGACGACACGCACGCTCGGGACAAGTCGCTGCACCTGACCTGGCTGGCCACGTCCTACGTCCAGGCCCGCGAGGTCGAGCAGGCCGCAGCGACGCCGAGTCACGCGGCAGACCTCGCAGCCGGTGTTACCTCGGTCCGTCCAGCACGCCGGATCGAGACGGTGGCGCGCCGTCTTGCCCGCCACCGTTCGACTCCGGCCGTCGCAGATTTGCCGGCCCGTCTGGTGGTTTAGAGGGGCCGAGTCGACTCCTCGGCCCACGCCAGGTAGTCCGCCGATCCGCGGGCCAGCTCGGCGTACCGAGCATCGGTCGTCTTGAACGTCACGTTGAACTCCTCGCCCATGCCGCTTTCGCCGAGGTGCCAGAAGAAGCTGATGACCGGGCCGACGACCTGCGCGGTACCGGCGAGGCGTGCGGCGACTGCCGATCCTGCTAGCTTCTCGCCGGATTCCCGATCGGGGGTTGCCGTGGTCACGACAAGATGAACAGTCATGCCGACAGGTTAGGACCCACGATCAACTCCAAGGCCGTGTCAGCGGGGCCCGACGAGCCGAGTCCAGTCGGTCGGCCGTGCACGCGATAGGCCGCCGGCGACAGCCGAAGATGGAAACACCGAATAGCCGGGTGTTTTCGGTGGGAAGTGAAGTGAGCCGCGTCGGCCAGGACCGGTGCCTTCTCGGACTGCCGGCGGAGCGGTCAGTGCCGGCTGTCGCTGAGATAGACCAGGACGGCGATGACGCGCCGGTTGGCCGTGCCGTCGTCGTGGATGCCGAGTTTGTCGAAGGTGGTGGTCGTGTATTTGCTGATCGCGCTCTCGCTGAGGAACAGACGGCCGGCGATCGCGGTGTTGGAGAGCCCTTCGGCCATGAGCGCGAGCACGGACCGTTCCCGTTCGGTGAGCCTGGCCAACCGTGAGGCCGCGGCCGGTCGGCCGAACAGCTTGGACACCACTGCGGGATCGAGCGCGGTACCCCCGGCGGCGACCCGATCCAGTGCGTCGAGGAACTGCTCGGCCTCGAACACGCTGTCCTTCAGCAGATACCCGACCCCACCGGCCTGGTCGGCGAGGAGTTCGCGGGCGTAGAGCTGCTCCACGTGCTGGGAGAGGATGAGCACCGGGAGTCCCGGGATCTGCTCACGCGCGGTGAGCGCGGCAGTGAGGCCCTCGTCGGTGTTCGTCGGTGGCATCCGGACGTCGACGATCGCGATGTCCGGCCGCTGGGTGAGCAGGGCGTGCAGCGTTTCGGGGCCGGTAGTGGCCGTGGCCACGATCTTGTGACCGTAGGCCTCCAGCAGCCGGACGATGCCGTCGCGGAGCAGGTAGAGGTCCTCGGCTACGACGACGCGCATGGCACCACCATTCTCATCTGGGTCGGGCCGCCCGCCGGGCTGACCACAGTGAGCGTGCCGTCGAAGGCGGCCAGGCGCCTGCGGACACCGTCGAGCCCGCCGCCGGGCACCACCTCGGCGCCACCGGGTCCATCGTCCTCGACGTCTACTTCAACGGCATTGCCACGAGTGCGGATCCGCACGTGCACCTGTGCGGCGGGCGTATGTTTGGCCGCGTTGGCCAGCAGTTCGGCCACGGCGAAGTAGAGCGCGGTCTCGATCGGGACCTCCAACCGCATCCGTCCGGGCGCATCGACCCGCACGTTGACCAGGCTGTCGAGGGCGAGCGCGCGGATGGCCTCGGCCACGCCCCGCTCGACGAGCACGGGCGGGCTGACGCCGCGCACGAGCTCGCGCAGCTCGGCCAGCGAGGCCGAGGTGCCCTTGCGCGCTTCGCGCAGGAGCGCCCTGGCCCGTTCCGGTTCCTCGTCCATCAGCCGCTCCGCAGTGGCCAGGGACAGTCCCACCGCGACCAGCCGAGCCTGCGCGCCGTCGTGCAGGTCGCGCTCGATGCGGCGGATCTCCGCGGCCTGCGCCGTGGTCAGGTCCGCGCGCTGCAGCTCCAACTCCCGCACCCGCTCGCCGGTCACGGCGCCGTCGGGCGGTCCTAGCCACCGTTGCCCGAGCGGGCCGAGGATTCGCCAGGCAAACGGCGCGGCGGCCACAGCCACCACGACGAGCAGAAGCCCGACCTGAACGGAGGTCAGCGATGCGTGAGTGAAGGCGATCACCGCGCCGGTCAGCGCGATCGCCGGCACCGCGCACACCGGCCCGACGGTGACGGCCGCGAGCAGCACCCATCGCATGTCCCGCCGGTAGGCCGGATCGCTTATCCGCCGTCGCCACCGCTGATCAAGCTCGGCGTCGCGGCGATCGCGCTCGTAGGAGTGGCCGTTCCACCAGTACCCGGTGGACAGCCGCACCGGTTCTGGCGCGGTCTCGGGCAGCCGGTAGCCGTTCTGGAGCTCAAGACCGCACCACCGGCCCGCGAGGCGGCGAAACAGCGTGCCGAGCCATCGCGCGCACACCAGGGTGAGTGGGAGAAAGAACAACAACAGCCCCACCCACGACCACGGGTTGGTCCACGACCAGGCGGAACCCGACAGCGCGGAGACCACAGCGGGCACCAACGACAGGGCGGGCAGGAGCAGGGCCGCGGCGGTGAGCAGCACCGACTTGACGAATCCGCCGCCCACCGCGCTCAGCGACGCACCCAGCCGTCGCATTCGCCGTCCTCCTCGCCGTCCATGATCGATTCTCACCGGGCAGCCCGCACGACGCGACGCCGGGTGATCACGGCGACGGCGATCAGCGGCACCGCCGATACAGCCTGCATCACCGTGTACCACGGGGGGCAGACCCCCGGGATCAGGTCCACCCCGACGATCGCGATCGGCAGGATCGTGGTCACCACGCGCAGGCGCTCCAGACTTTTGCGCTCCTCCTGCGCCGCCTGCACGGCCAACCGGTGCAGCAGCGGAGCGGCAAGCAGCAGGATGACGGCCCGGACCCACATGAATGTGTTCGCCGAGCCCCCTGTCAGCGAAACCGCGGCCACGGTCGCCAGGACGATCGCACTGACCACACCGAAGAGCAGGACACACTTGCGCACCTGATCGAAGGACTGCCCGACGCCACCATCGGCCGCCACTTCCTGATTCCTTGAATTCGTCATGGCCATGACGCTACGAAGACCAAGATCCACCCGGTATGGGTCTGGACCCACCAGCCGGTGGGTCCAGACCCACAGCGAAGCGTCGATTTTCCGATCCCGGCAGCCACAGTCTGGTCCACCGACCGCTCGGCCCTGACGATCTTCTCGTCCTCTACACCGACGACACCGTCGTGATCGCCATCCGGGCCGACCGGTAGCTCCGAAAGGGCCGGAACAAACGTTTGCCTTTGCTCTCACTGGGGATCAAAGGCTGTGTTGAGGGGAGCCGCCAAGGGGTTCGAACCCCTGACCTTCTGTTTACGAGTCCCCTCAGGCAGCCGTTCCACCGAATCGCGTACAGCTACTCCACGTCACCACCGACTACGAGCCAGAGCCGCTCGTCGTTTGACAGACCCGGTGATTTTGTGGCGGAGTGCTCGCCGGCGGCCGATGAGGAGCGCGAAGGCGCGTTCCCCCAGGCACGCATCCCGCGGAGCAGAGCTCCAAGTAGCGCGGCCGACAAGCTCCCGATCCGTTACGTCGGCGACCCTGTCAACGAATAGCCGCAGGCATCATGCGGTCGGGGAAGGTCATGGAGAGCTGCCCGATTGCCTACTGCTGCACATGAACACGACCGCGCCGCCCGCAAATCAACTGAAGACGATCGTGACCACAGAAGGCAAATCACGCCACTTACCGCTGAGGTTCAGCGCGTGTGAATGTCGAAGTCGCGTGCACGAGTGAGCAGGGCGTTCGTTCTCCTGGATCAATGCCCTGTCTTCGGTGCAGCCGAGTTCATACCCTGTGCCACCGTGCTCCCGGTTTGAACATTCGCCCAGAAGGCGCAGTTGTGCTCGGCGGCCAGGTCCACCGTCCGCGGTGCACCCGGGACGAGCGACAAAGTGGTGCCACCGCCGAAGCGCGGCCACGCCGGGGTGCCCGGCCCGTTCGGGTTGCCGGTGCGGGCGAAGGTCGTCCAGTAGCGGATCATCCGGTCGGACAAGGCCTGCTGCTCGGCGTTCAGCTGCGTGGGCACGCCGTTGAGGTCGAACAGGTACTGCATCTCCGCACCGTGGTAGGCGCCGGACGGGAGGCCCGCCGGGAACGGGAACTGCGCGGGCGCGGTCCGGTCGGCGAACTCATAGCTGTACGTAGGCGCGGAGCCGGCGAGGGTGCGCTGGTCGGTCACCTGTGTGCAGGACCAGACGCGGTCGGTCGCCACCGTGGCCCACGCGACGGCCGGGGACTCGTACGCGCTCGACGGGTACTTCGCCGCGACCTCGGGCGCCTTGGTGCCGAACGCGTCGATGAGCAGCTGCTGGTAGCCGCCCTCGGTGAAGGCCTGGGGCAGGAACGCTGTCGCGAGGCGCTGTTCGTCGAGGTTGGTCCCGGAGATCACCGGGATCTTGGCGTAGTGCCCCTCGGCCAACGCCCGGTCGGGGCGCCGCGGTAGCACGCGGTTGCCGTACGCCACCGTCGGCAGCGCGGCGCTTTGCGTCGCGGTCAGCAGCCGCGGCACCGGGATCCCGCGTAGACAGTCCACTTGGGACGGTCCGGCCGGGCAGCCGAGCGACGCCGCCAGCGTGGCACCCTGTGCGTCCGCCGAAGCCTGCGGCCGCCACGGCGAGCCGGCCGGGATGCCCGGGTTGACGCCGTTCTGCGGCCAGGTCATCGAGCACGACCCGCTCTCCATGATCGCCCGATGGAACAGCCCGCGCGCCGACGGCGAGGTGAGCTGCCCGCAGATGTCGTACGAGCCGCCGGACTGGCCGAACAGCGTGACGTTGCCCGGGTTCCCGCCGAACGCCACCGCGTTGCGCTGCACCCAGCGCAGCGCCGCCTGCTGGTCCTGCAGCCCGAAGGTGCCGCCGCCGTCGAGCTGGGGCAGGCCGAGGAAACCGAAGACGCCGAGCCGGTAGTTCAGCGTGACCACGACGACGTCGCCGCCGGCGGCCAAACGCCGCGCGTCGTAGTCGCCGCCCGCACCGAAGGCGTTGCCGCCGCCGTGCAGCCACACCATGATCGGCTTGAGCCCGGCCGTCCTCGGTGTGGTGACGTTGACGTACAGGCAGTCCTCAGTGTCGCTGGCCGGGCCGATGCTCTGGGGCTGGGCGCACGGCGACGCCGGCCTCGTCGCGTCTCTCAGCGCGATCCAGCGTGGCGCCGGCCGGGGTGGTTGCCAGCGCAGGTTGCCGACGGGCGGGGCCGCGTAGGGCACGCCCTGGAACGTCCTGCTGTCCGGCGCGACCGTGCCCCGCACCGGACCGGCGTCGGTCCGCACCACCGCGGCGTCCTGGCCGAACGGCTGTGCCTGTGCGGTGGCGACACCCCCGGTCCCCAGCAAAGCCGCGATCACCACTGCCGCAATCCGCCTGCCCATGTCGTCCTCCGCTAGCTCGTCGTTGCTGACGAGCAGAGCCTCACACCGACAAGAAAATTTGTCAAGGAAGATTCAGTTTTCCGGGCGCGGCGATCTCCGGGGTGACGCGCTTTCCGTCGAGGCCGGCGGCATCGGCGCGAACCTTCTTGGACGTCGCGAAGTACGAGCGGGCGTCGCCCTCGAACAGGGCAACGATCTTGCCAACGTTGAGCGCCATGTGGTCAGCGTCGAGGGCTGGTGTCACATGCCGCGGGCATGACGATGCGGCGCCGGGTGTTCGATGACGGTTGAACAACCTGTTCCGGGCTCTCCCCGGACTCCATTCCCGACGCCGCGCCGCAAAGGATGCAGACACCGTGTCACGGCACCGCCGAGGTCGGCGCCTGCTGTTCGGCTGACAGACGGCGTGCCGCGTGACCAGCCGAAAGACACGAAGTGATCGCGTTGTGAGCGCAAACGTAACGAGGAAAGCGGGCGCCGCGAGTAGGTCAGAGACCTGTCGGCCCGACCGCGGAGACTTGAATGCGACGCCTCGCCCCGCTCTTGGTGCCTCTCGCGGTGCTATCCGCGTGCTCGACTGCCCCCGACCAGCGAACGGCGTCACCGGCGACCGTGGTCATCACGACCACGGTCGCGCCGCCGCCCACTACCGTCACGGTCGGCGCCTCGCCGACGTCGTCGGCCGCCGCGCAGGGCGAGTATCCGAAGTTCGTTCCGAAGCCGAGCGTGGACAAGCGCTACTTCTCGAACTACTCAGGCGACAAGGTCGTCATGCTCGCGCCCGGCGTCTACGCCGAGGCGCCCCCGGATGGGCAACTCGGCACGCTCGACGACTACACCGCCTACCGCGGAAACTGCTCAGCGATCAAGCGATATTCCGAGACACGTCCCGGCGGGAGTACCTGTTGGGGCTGACCCGACCAGTTCTCAACGGTCACGCCAGGCCAGCGGGGATAGGGTGACCGCGGCCTCCGCGATACGTCGAGCGGTCTCGGTCGCAAGTCCCTTGCGGGCCGAGTCGATCCAGCCGGCGACGCGTTCGACTCCGATGTCTCGATACTCGACGGCTTGGAACAGCATTTCGAGCTTGTCGGCGTCCTTCGCACACTTCGCTTCGATGGTCTCTCGGGTCTCGAACTCGTCGACTGCGGACCGGACAAGGTCACGGGATGCCGACGGTAACGCGGCCGTCTGGTCGGCGGTGATCTCGCGGGGCTCCGGCTTGTTCATGTACTTGGTGGCGGTGTGCGGGATGTCCCCGGTCCGGGTTTCCTGTGTGTCGTGCCAGAGCGCGAGGAACGCGGCCCGCTCCGGGTTCGCGCCTTCCTCCGCGGCGAGAAGCGCCGCTATCTGCGCCGTGCGCAAACTGTGCTCTGCGATCGACTCCGGGTCGCGAACGCCAGCGTGCCACCACCCCGTTCGACGGATGCGCTTCAACAGGCCCAGTTCGTAGGTGAACGCAGCGAGTCCGGCGGGCTCGTCTGGCATGGGGTGCTCTCCTATCGGTCGGCGAGACGCAAAGCGTAGTGAAGCCCGGCGACCTGGTCACGGCCGTCACGAGTCAGGACATCGGCAGAGGACACCACGTCCAGTGCCTCGGCCACCCTCGGGGCGAAATGGACCAAGGCGCGCATTTTCGCATTAGAAGCCGAGGGGGATTCCGCCCGAGAATCCGTGACGCTAAATGAACTAATGGAACTATCGATCGTTTTCCGCATACCACTGGATAAGCTTATCGACGGACCTGGCGAAATTCGACTGTCGAACAGAATTTCGACCAGTCGACACGAATTGGCCGAGTCAATTCGGCAAGTTCGACCCCGAGCCATACAGCCGACCACCCAGCCATCACTGATCCGGCGGGCGCAGAAATTGCCGAGCGCTTGAGCGCGTCCGAGACAGACGTACTTGCAGCAGCGCAGCGACTATACGGCCGGACGGCGACAGAGGAGCGCGCTCAACGCGTCGGCACCGGAGACGATGCAGCGAGCGCATATCGTCAACGCAATTTTACTCAGCAAATTGAAGCCGAGATCAGAGAGGAAATCAATGTCAAATGAGGGCCCAGAGGGCAGAACGTACAGACGGTGCGCATGCCGAGGCGCCGACGGAAAGCAACTCGGCAAGGCGTGCCCGAAGCTCGCGACCGACTCGAAACACGGCACGTGGTACTACGCGATCGACGTGCCGAATTTGCAGGGCAAGCGGAAAACCCAACGGCGCGGCGGTTTCCCGACACAGAAGGCGGCGCGATCCGCGCTCAAAGCTGTGAGGGAGAAACACGCCGTCGGGGTGAAGGTCGACGACAAGCAGTCGACGGCCGTCTAATTGGCGCTCTGGCTCAAGGAAATGGACCGCATTCTCAAGCGGACCACGATGAAGAACTACCGTCGGTATGTCGAGCTGGACATCATTCCCGCGCTCGGCGTGATCCCGCTCGAACGGCTGCACCACGACCACATTTCGCGGTTCGTCTCCGATCTTGAAGACGACGGCCGCGGGGCCGTGACCGTGAAGCGGATCCTTGCCTGCCTGTCGAGCGCGCTCTCGGATGCGGTCGAACAGCGACGGCTGACTCACAACGCGGCCGAGCACGTCAAGGTGGCGCCGGTCAGCTCGGCGAAGCCGAACCCGTGGACGGCCGCCGAACTGGCGACGTTCTTCGAGTCCTCGGCCGCCGACCCGCTCGCGCAGCTCTACGAGGTGATCGCATCGTGCGCGCTGCGCCGCGGTGAGGCGTTGGCGCTGCGGTGGTCAGACGTCGACCTCGACGGCCGCGTGATCTACATCCGGCAAACGCTGTCCGACGTCGCCGGACACCTCGTGTTCACGAGCACCAAGACCGAGGACAGCACGGCGTGGGTAGGTCTCTCCCGGCGTGCCGTCGCCGCGCTCAAGATCCAGCAGGCGCGGCAGGCGATCGAGCGCGCCGAGTGGGGCGACGACTACGAGGACAACGACCTCGTGTTCGCGCGCGAGAACGGGCAGCCCGTCCGGCCCGAGAGGGCGCTCAGGCGCTTTCAGAGCCTGTCGAAGGCGGCCGGCCTCCGGCAGATCCGCGTGCACGATCTGCGGCACGGAGCGGCCACGCTGCCGCTCGGCGAGCGCGTGCCGCTCGCGATCGTGTCGAAGATGCTGCGGCACTCGAAGGTCGGGATCACGTCCGACCTGTACGGGCACCTGGTCCACGACGTGGCGATCGAGGCGAGCGACACGATGGACGCGGCGATCGAGGCCGCGGCCGCCGAGCTCCGCAACGAACGGGCCGTCCGGGATGCTGCGACCACTTCGCGACCACCTGAGCCGATGCGGGCTCACGCCGAGCGCGTCGAGAGGCAGGCGATAGGGCCGGGAAAAGCGAAACCCCCTGCTCAGACAGGGGGTTCGGAGAAGCCGCGTAACGGAGCCGCCAAGGGGGCTCGAACCCCTGACCTTCTGTTTACAAGACAGATGCTCTACCAGCTGAGCTATAGCGGCCTTGCCCAGGGCAGCCCGGGCGAACCCAGTATATCGGCGTCCCCTCAACCCTCCGCAGGCCGCACCCAGGGCTCCCCTGCCACCGTCCGGAAGGCGTGCGCGAACGTCACGGCGGCCGCCGGGTCGCGGCGGTCGGCGACGTAGTGCCAGTTCATCCGGACGGCGTCCGGCGTCACTTCGAGAACACACGGGCCGTGCGAGTCGAGTTCCACGAAGCGCACGTGCGGGTTCAGCGCACGGATCGCGGCCTCGACTTTGAGTGAGCCCGTCCGCGGCGGGACGCCGAGTTGCTCGTCGATGTTGTCCGAGGTGACGGACGGGCAGACGAACTCCACCGCGACGCTCGTCCCGTCCCGCGGCACGTCGTTCACAGGAACACCGTGTTGCCCCGGCCCTGCGCGGCGATGGTGTCCAGCACGCGGCGGCGGTCGGCGGTGGAGCCGTCCCATTGGTCGGTGTTCACCGTGGTCGGCTGGCCGTCGAGCAGGCCGTCCAGCGCGAGTTTCTCGCGGCTGGGCAGCGCTGGAACCTTGATCGGCGTGACCATCACCGAATTCCCGATCAGGTTCCACGACGCCGTCCCGCGCGCGAGGCCCTCCAGGAACCATTGCCGCTGCTCGGCGCCCAGGATCGTGCCGTCCGCCGCTTCCGAGGGGCCTGGCTGCTGGGTCCGGTAGGTCCGCAGGTCCAGCATGGTGAGGTCCGCCAGTTTCCCGAACTTCAGCCGCCGGTACAGCCGGTCGCCGCGATGCCGCACGGGCATCCATTCGAAGTACGCCTGGTGCGCCGCCCGCATCCGGTCGAGCCAGCTGCCCTCGGTCGCTGGATCGTGTGACGGCGAGCCGCCGGACCAAGCGTTGTCGGCCGCCTCGTGGTCGTCCCAGGTCGCGATCATCGGGTGGCGGGCGTGGAGCCGCCGCAGATGTTCGTCGGTCTTGTACATCGCGTGGCGTTGCCGGTAATCCGCGAGGGTGATCAACTCGTTGGGCGGTACCGAGGGCCGGAGATCACCCGCAGGGTTGGGATTCCCTTCGTAGAGGTAGTCACCCAGGTGGATGAAGGCGTCCAGATCGTCGCGGCCGGCCAGATAGCCGTAGGGGGCGAAGTGACCGACAGCCCAGTTCGCACAAGAGACCACGCCGAACCGCAGCCTCGCGACGTCGTCGTCGTGCGAGGGCGCGGTGCGCGTCCGTCCGGTCGGCGAGACTCTCCCCTGAGCCGTGAACCGGTACCAGTACGCGGTCGACGCGCACAGCCCGTCCGCCGTCACCTTCACCGTGTGGTCGCGTTCCGGCCCGGTCCGGGTGTGACCGCGAGCGACGACGTCCGTGAAGCCGTCGTCCTTCGCCACCTCCCACCGGACGTCCACGAGCACGCCATTTCCGGATCCCGGAACGGCTTCGGCCGACGGCGTGACCCGGGTCCAGAGGAGCGCCGAATCGGGCATCGGGTCGCCCGAGGCCACCCCATGTGCGAAAACCGGGGCCTCCGCCCCGCTAGATGCCCCCGAAAGGGTGAATGCCGTCGCCGTTCCGGCTGCGGTGACACCGGCCGCGCGAAGGACGGAACGCCTGCTCACAGAGGACGCCATGGCGTTCAGTGTGCCGCAAACCGGCGACGCCGCGATGATCTTCCTCCGACGTGGCGGACGCCACTTCGGGTTTCCTGCAACGGTCGGGCCGCCGGTCCCGATGGTCCTCGGGAAAGTCCCTATAAGACAAGTGAGGAGGTGGATCGATCATGAAGATCAACGAGCACACCAAGAGGGCCCAGCGCGGCGAACACGGTGTCGGAAACAACCAGGACGAAACACCCGAACGTGGCGAATGGCTACTGGAAGCGCCGCGCCAACGTGACGGAGAGCGATCGATCCACCAGGCTCGCTCGCACCGGCCGAACCTGCTTCGCCGCCGCGCCTGGCAGATCCTCGAAGCCCCGACGGCCGAGCAGCCCGCCGTCGACGGCGACGAGACGATGGGCCCGCAGCCGCCCGACGACACGACGGTCAACTTCGTCCTGGATCTCGTCCTGCGCATCGGCGAGGTCCAGATGTCCAGCGGCGCCGGCGCCTCCGACGTCACGGCGACGATCATCGCGCTGACCTCCGCGCTCGGCCTCCCGCACTGCGAGGTCGACGTGATCTTCACGTCGATCACGGTCACCTGCCACCGCGGCACCGACATGGCACCGGTGACGGCGCTGCGCGTGGTCCGTTCGCGCAGCCTCGACTACACACGGCTCACCCAGACGGAGACCCTGGTCCGCCGGATCGCCCGCGGGAACATCGGCGCCGAAGAAGCCCAGCAGGAACTGCAGCGGATCACGACCGCGCCGCACCCGTACCCCCGTTGGGTGGCCACGGCCGCCTGGGGCGGGTTGGCCGGGTTCATCACCTTGATCCTCGGCGGCAGCATCGACGTCGCCCTGGTCGCGATGGTGATCAGTGCCGTCATCGACCGGCTCGGCCGCTTCCTGAACCGCTACGCGCTGCCGTTCTTCTTCCAGCAGGTGATCGGCGGCCTGGTCGCGACCCTGTCCGCGATGGCGATAGTCAGCAGCGACCTGCTCACCACGAACAAACCCACGCTGGTCGTCGCGGCGGCGGTCACCGTGCTGCTGTCCGGTCTTTCCACGGTTTCCGCCGTGCAGGACGCCATCACCGGCTATTACGTCACGGCGGCCGGGCGCACGATGGAAACCGCGCTGATGAGTGCCGGTTTGATCGCGGGCGTGGTGCTCGCCCTGAAGATCGCGCTACTGCTCCGGATGCCGCTCACGCCGCTGCCCGAGGTCATCTCCTCGACGCCGCAGGACCTGCCGATCATCATCGTCGGCAGCATCGGCGCGTCGGCCTGCTTCGCGCTCGCCTCGTACTCGACGATGCGCGCGATGATCGTCGCGGGAGCGGCGGGCGCGATCGGCGGCGCGGTCTACGGCGCCTTGATGCTGACCGATTTCGAGGCCGTCAGCTCGTCCGCGATCGCCGCCACGCTGGTCGGCTTCTGCGGCGGCGTGCTCGCCAGGCGGCTCAAGGTGACGCCGCTCGTGGTGGCTGTGTCCGGCATCACGCCCCTACTGCCCGGTCTTTCCACCTATCGTGGTCTATACCAATTGGGCGTCGAGCCCGGCGCGAACATCTCGACGCTCATGACGGCCGTCGCCGTGGGCCTCGCCCTGGCAGCGGGCGTCGTGCTCGGTGAATACCTCGCGCAGCCGGTGCGCACGGGGCTCGGCAGGCTGGAACGCAAATTCGCCGGGCCGCGGATGGCGGGTCCGATGGAACCCGCCGAACGACGCTTGGAGTGATCGCTCGTCGACCGGCCGTGACCTCCTCGCGCGATAGGGTTTCCCCTTAGGGCAGCGACCCGCGAGTTTGAGGGAGCGGCTGGTGGACGAAGCTAATCTTGGATCAAATCCGGCAGAGACGGGCAGAGAAGCCTCCGCCGACTTCGTCGTCGTGGCGAACCGGCTCCCGGTGGACCTCGAAAGGACCGCCGACGGGAGCAGGCGCTGGACGGCGAGTCCCGGCGGGCTGGTTTCCGCGCTCGAACCCTTCCTGCGCTCCCGCAAGGGCGCCTGGGTCGGCTGGCCGGGTGTGCCCGACGTCGAGGTCGAGGAGTTCGACGACGACGGCCTGGTCCTGCACCCGGTCTCCCTGACCTCGGACGACGTCCGCGACTACTACGAGGGCTTCTCCAACGCGACGCTCTGGCCGCTGTACCACGACGTGGTGGCGCGGCCGGTGTTCGACCGGAGCTGGTGGGAGTCCTACGTCCGGGTGAACAAGCGCTTCGCCGAGGCGAGCGCGAAGGTCGCCGCCGAGGGCGCGACCGTGTGGATCCAGGACTACCAGCTGCAGCTGGTCCCGGCGATGCTCCGCGAACTGCGCCCGGACCTCCGGATCGGGTTCTTCCTGCACATCCCGTTTCCCCCGGTCGAGTTGTTCATGCAGATGCCGTGGCGGACCGAGATCGTCCGCGGCCTGGTCGGGGCCGACCTCGTCGGCTTCCACCGGCCGGGTGGTGCGCAGAACTTCCTCTGGCTGGCGCGGCAGCTGGCCGGTCTCGAATCCAGCCGCGGCGCGGTCGGCATCCGCACCCGCCCCGGCCTGATGCAGGTCGGCGACCGCACGGTGCGGGTCGGTGCGTTCCCGATCTCCATCGACGCCATCGGCCTCGACAAACTCGCCAAGACCAAGGGCGTCACCGAACGCGCCGCCCAGCTGCGGCGCGATCTGGGCAATCCGAAGAAGGTCCTGCTCGGCGTCGACAGGCTCGACTACACCAAGGGCATCGACCTGCGGCTGCAGGCGCTGCACGAGTTGCTGCACGAAGGCCGCGTCCGTCCGGAGGACGTCACGTTCGTCCAGCTGGCCACACCAAGCCGCGAGCGGGTGGAGCATTACCAGCGGATGCGCGGCGACATCGAGCAGATGGTCGGGCGGATCAACGGCGAATTCGCGCGCGTGGGTCACCCGGTGGTGCATTATTTGCACCAGTCCGTGAACCGGACCGAACTGGCCGCGTTCTTCTCCGCGGCCGACGTCATGGTGGTCACTCCCCTGCGTGACGGGATGAACCTCGTCTGCAAGGAGTACGTCGCCTGCCGCCACGACCTGGGCGGCTCGCTCGTGCTGTCCGAGTTCGCCGGCGCGGCGGCGGAGCTGACCAGTGCGCTCCTGGTCAACCCGCATGACCTGGACGGGGTGAAGAACGCGTTGGAGACTGCCATTACGCTCGACCCCGCAGAGGGACGCCGTCGTATGCGCGCCATGCGCCGTCAGGTCCTCACGCATGACGTCGACCGCTGGGCGCGCTCGTTCCTTCAAGCGCTCGGTGCCGAACCGGCCGACTGAGACTTCCCCCATACCCCGCATAGCTCGAGGAGAAATCGTTGACCGCCGAGGCACTGCCCGCCGAGTTGCGGCGCGCGATTGTCCAGGTCGCGCGGACCCCGCGGCTGCTGGTCGCCTGCGACTACGACGGCACGCTGGCCCCGATCACGGCCAACCCGGACGAAGCACGGCCGCTGCCCGAATCGGTGGGCGCACTCAGGTCGCTGGCCGGCCTGCACGAGACGACCACCGCGGTCATCTCCGGCCGCGCGTTGCGCGATCTCGCCACTCTGTCCCGCCTTCCTGCCGAAGTGAACCTGGTCGGCAGTCACGGGTCCGAGTTCGACATCGGCTTCATCCACGCGCTCGATGACAAGGCCCGCGAGCTCCACAGACGGCTCGAATCCGAGTTGGAGAACCTGGTGCTCGACGTGCCGGGCGTCTCGCTCGAGGTCAAGCCCGCGAGCATCGCGGTGCACGTCCGCCGGGCCGAGCACGAGGCGGGCCGCCGCGTCCTTCGCGATGTCCACAATGGACCTTCGAGGTGGGAGGGCGTGTCCACGACCGACGGCAAGGAGGTCGTCGAGCTCGCGGTCGTCCAGACGGACAAGGGCCGCGCGCTCGACACCCTGCGCCACCAGGTCGGCGCGACCGCGGCGATCTTCCTCGGCGACGACGTCACCGACGAGAAGGCGTTCGCCCGGATCTCCGGCCCGGACCTCGGCGTGAAGGTCGGCGAAGGCGAAAGCCTCGCGCAGTACCGGGTCCCGGACACCGTCGACGTCGCGATGGCGCTCGCCTTCCTGCTCGAAGAGCGGCGCAACTGGCTCTACGGCGAGCAGGCCCCGCCGATCGAGCGGCTTTCCCTGCTGGCCAACGAACGTTCGGTCGCGCTCGTCACGCCGGACGCACGGCTGACCTGGCTGTGCCACCCCGGTCCCGACGCGCCCGCGGTGTTCGCGGATCTGCTCGGCGGCGCCGGCGCGGGGCATTTCTCGATCAAACCGCACCGCAACGGCCTGCCGCTCGGGCAGCGCTACCTGCCGAACACGATGACCGTCGAGACTCGCTGGTCCCGGCTGCTCGTCACCGACTACCTCGAACCGGAGAGCCCCGCGCACCGCACGGATCTCGTCCGGGTGATCTCGGGCGAGACGGCGGCGGAGATCGTGTTCGCGCCGAGGCCCGAATTCGGTGGTGTGCCGGTGAAACTGGTCGCCCACGGCGACGGGATCCTGGTGCAGGGCACCTCGGAGCCGTTCGCGCTGCGCTCGCCGGGTGTGAAGTGGGAGATCACCTCCGACGGCATGAACGACACCGCGTCGGCGCTCGTCACCCCCACCCCGGAGAACCCGGTGGTGCTCGAACTCCGTTGCGGCACCTCGGATCTCGGCGCGCACGAACTGTCCGAAGTGGAGCGACGTTCCCGTGCTGGCGACTACTGGAGCACCTGGGCGCAGACGCTCAAACTGCCCAGCGTCCAGACCGACCTCGTCGGCCGCTCGGCGCTGACGCTGCGCGGGCTGGTCAACACCGACACCGGCGGCGTGCTCGCGGCGGCGACGTCGTCGCTGCCGGAGGAGATCGGCGGCGTCCGCAACTGGGACTACCGGTACTGCTGGATCCGTGACGCGGCCATGACCGTGCGCGAGCTGGTCCACCTCGGCTCGACCGAGGAGGCGGAAGGTTACCTCCGCTGGCTGCACGGCGTGCTGTCCACTCTGGCCGGTCCGGAACGGCTGCACCCGCTGTACACCTTGGCCGGCAGCGTGATCGGCGCCGAGGCGGTCATCGAATCGCTGCCCGGGTACGCCGGTTCGCGGCCGGTCCGCGTCGGCAACCTGGCGAACCACCAGGTGCAGCTGGACGTCTTCGGCCCGGTCGTCGAACTCGTGCAGACGCTGGCGGCGGCGCGCGGCGAGCTGCGCGACGAGGACTGGCAGCTGGTGCGCGCGATGGCCGAGGCCGTCACGCGGCGCTGGAACGAGCCGGACCACGGCATCTGGGAGGAGCGGCACGTGCCGCGCCACCGGGTGTACTCGCGGGTGATGTGCTGGGTGACCATCGACAGGGCGATCAAGCTGGGCGAAGTCTACGGCCGTGAAGTGCCGGGAGCGTGGCCTTCGCTGCGGGACGAGATCTCCGCGGACGTGCTGGAGAAGGGCTGGAACGAAGAGGTCCAGGCCTTCACCACCGCCTACGACGGAACGGACCTCGACGCCGCGTCGCTGTTCGTCGGGCTGACCGGGCTGATCGATCCGGCCGACCCGCGGTTCCAGTCCACGGTGACCGCGATCGAGGCGGAACTGCGCAGTGGGTCCACTGTGTACCGGTACCGCCGCGACGACGGCCTCCCCGGCGGCGAGGGCGGCTTCCACATCTGCGCGGCCTGGCTCATCGAGGCGTACCTGCTCACCGGGCGGCGCACCGAGGCCGAGGAGCTGTTCACGCAGATCGTCGACGCCGCGGGCCCGACCGGGCTGCTGCCCGAGCAGTTCGACCCGATCGCGGAACGTTCGCTGGGCAACCACCCGCAGGCGTACTCGCACATCGGGCTGATCCGCTGCGCGAACCTGCTCTCCCAGTAGGGGCTGAAGGGGACTTTCCCCGCATCAGACGCCTCGAAGGGGCCCTTTCGCGCGTTTCGGAGGCCACGCGTAGGGCCCGAGGTGGGCGCGTGGCGGCAGGGCTTCGGTACAGGTGGTGGGGGGGGGGGGGGGGGGGGGGCCAGGCCCGCGCCCCCCCCCCCCCCCCCCCCCCCCCCCCCCCCCCCCCCCGAGGGCGCGGCGGGGAGGGGGGGGCCCCC
>NZ_JBVJLY010000011.1:61234-295903 GCF_055584485.1 Amycolatopsis sp. NPDC102522
GGGGGGGGGGGGGGGTTGTTTTTTGGTGTGTTGGGTTTTGTTTTAAAAAAAAAAAAAAACCCCCCCCCCCCCCCCCCCCCCCACCCCGACCCACCCGACACCTTTGCCTTAACACTCAAGGGGCCCTTCACCGCAGGTCATGCGGTGAAGGGCCCCTTCGCAACGCGTTCCGGAGGTCCGAGGTGGCCGTGTGGGCGGCCACCGTGGTCCGACCACCTTCGGCGGTAGTGGAGTCGTCGCGCCGGCTGCTGTCCAAGGGGTCGTGGCCTTCGCCTTCTCGGGAGAACGAAAGTCACAGACGAACAGCCGGCGCGACGGGCTTGAGGAAGGTCAGGTCCCGCTGATCAGGCGCAGGGCCAGATCGGAGCTGAACTGACCGGCTTCGACGTTCGGCGCGATCCCGCACTTGCCGTCGGAGTCACCGGGCACCTTGACCCAGAGCAGCATCTCGGCGCCGCCACCGGTCTGCGAAGGCGTCCCGAGCTTGCGACCGGCCGGGTTGCACCACTCGGTGCCCTTGGGGCCGTTGCCGTTGCGGCTCGTGTCGATGACGAACGGCTTGGTGTAGCCGTACTTGCTCGACAGCGCGGCGCTGACGGCCTTGCCGTAGTTCGCCGAGTCGGTGGTGGTCTTGTAGTTCGACACGTTGATCGCGAGACCGCGGACCGACTTCACCCCGACGGCGTTGAGCCGGTCGGCCATGGTCGCGGCGGGGATCCAGGTCGAGTTGCCGCCGTCCATGTAGGCCCAGGTGTTCGGGGCCTTCGCGGCGAGCTGCTCCGCGGCGTACTTGAGCAGGTCGAGGCGGGTCTGGCGCTCACCGGCGGGCAGGCAGTCGACCTGCGCGAGCGCGTCCGGCTCGATGATGACGACCGCGGGCTTGCCGCCGATGCCGTCGGCGAAGTTCGAGATCCAGGTCCGGTACGCCTCGGGGCTGCCCGCGCCGCCGCCGGAGTGGCCACCGCAGTCACGGCCGGGGACGTTGTAGGCGACCAGGATCGGCAGCTTGTCCGCCACGTCGGCGGCGTAGGTGTAGCCGTCGACGGCCTTCTTGACGTCGCCGCTCCAGTTGCCGAACCAGCGCGCGCCCGCCTTGGTGGAGATGGCGGCCTTGATCTTGTCGGCGGTGCTGCCCGGGTGGTCCTTCACCCAGACAGCGGAGTTGGAGTTCGGGTCGGCGTAGAAGCCGTTGGTCTTCTCAAGGGGGTTGCCGTCGGCGGCTTGAGCCGGCGAGGCGATGAGGGCCAGCAGTGAAGCGGCCAGCAGACCGAGCGTCTTGATGCGCATGATCTCGATCTTCGGGCACGCCCGTACAAGATTCGTACAACCCGACATTTCGACCTCTGCCTGCGCTCGTCGCGCGTGCAAGTACCGCAGGCAGAGGACGAAATGCGATGTGGATCAGGCCGAGTAGCCCTTCGGCGGGATCAGGGTGGCGAGCTGGTTGAAGGTGAGCCAGTAGATCTGGTTCCCGCCGAAGTTGGCCGGGTCGGCGATCTTCACCGTCATGTTGTCGCTGTTGTAGCCGATGACCGTGAAGTAGTGGTAGATCGTGTAGTTCGGGTAGCCCGGCGGGTGGTTGTTCGCCGGGGCGACGATGTTCGCGACGATCGCGTAGCCCTTGTCGACGTCCAGCACGATGTCGCGCCACAGGAGGTCGCGTTGCGCCTGGCTCGGCGGGTCGTTCGGCATCTCCTTGGTCTCGTACCAGCCGCCGCCGACGTGGGCGTTGAGGACGCGGGTGACCTGGCCGATCCAGTCGGTGCCGTTGGTGCTGGTCGGGAGCTCGTTCGCGAGCTGCTGCTGGCTCGGCGGGTTGCCGTTCTTGGCCGAGATGGCGATCCGGGTGGCGGCCGGGCCGCACCAGTACCCGGTCTCCTGGATCTGGTACTGGATGTTGAGTTCCGCGGCCGCCCTGACCCCTTCGACCTTGGCGGGCGGCGCCATCGACTTCACGAAGTCGGGGGCTGGTACGACGTTCTCCGCCTGAGCGACGGCCACCGCCGGAGCGGTGATCAGTGCGGACACCGCGAGCGCGGCGACGACCGCGGTCCTGAGTCGACGCATGGTAATCCTTCCCCAGTTTCACTTTTCAATGGTGAATAGTGAACAGGATCGCCCTTCCCGAGGCTTTTGTCTTGATCTCGACCTGCGGTTTCCCCGATCGGCCCACGACGAAAGTAGGCTCGAATGAACGCTCTGGGGGCCTTCGGGCAATAGCGATCGTGCAGGTGATGAAAAAAGACCACGAGCAGGCCGGCTCGCGCGGGCCGGACAGGCCGGATCTCGGTGGTCCGGACCCCGCGCCCGTCTTCGGCATGCTCTTCGACGCCCACGCGGCCCCGCTGCAGCGCTATCTCGCGCGCCGCGTCGGCACCGAGACCGCGCACGACCTCGTCGCCGAGACCTTCCTCGTGGCACTCCGGCGGCGGGAGACGTACCGCCCGGAGGCCGGGACGGCGCGGGCGTGGCTCTACGGCATCGCGACGAACCTGCTCCGGCACCACGTCCGCACCGAGACCCGCGCGCTCAACGCGACGGCCCGGCTCGCGGCCGCCGACCAGGTGATCTCGGCCGGCCACGACGGCCGCGTCGCCGAGCGGGTCGACGCGCAGTTCCGCGCCGCCCAGCTGGCGGGCGCGCTGGCCGAACTGAGCGTCCCGGACCGCGACACCCTGCTGCTGGTCTCCTGGGCGGGCCTGGATCCCGGCGAAGTGGCCGAAGCACTCGGGATTCCCGCCGGAACCGTCAGATCACGACTGCACCGGATCAGAAGATGGTTGCGCGCCAACGCACCGGAGACAACGACAGAGTCCACAAAGGACAATTCGAGGCAAGAGGAGGAGGGCGAAAGTGCACGGCGGTAACATCAGGAAGGTGTGGTCCGACGCCGAACTCGACGAGGCGCTGGCCGACCTCCATTCCGAACCGGAAACCCGGCAGGACGAACTGTCCCGCGCCAGGGCCGCGCTCCTGCGCGCGGCGGGCGAGGCCGAGGTCGAGGACGAACTCCGTCCCATGACGGCGCCCCCGGTAAAAAAACGTCCGGGCGCGTGGCGATGGATCGCGGCCGCGGCCGCCGCGGCGCTGGTGTCGGGCGGGGGAATCGTGGCGACGAACGCCTTCGTCGGCGACGACGCCCCGGCCCCGGCCGCCCCCGTGACTCTCGCCCCGGGCGATGACGCGCTCAAGTACCTCCGCGGCACCGATCTCCCCCTGACCGACAAGCAGTACCGGCTGCTCACCGAGTCGGTCTGGACCACGCGGTTCGGCAAGAAGAGCGGACTGATCTACCAGACCCACGAGATCCTCGAACGGTGGATTCCGTCGAGGGGAGACCGGCCGATCAAGACGCGCTACTCCCGGACCGGCGAGGTCCGCTGGATCAAGGGCGACTACGACTTGGCGAGGACACGCGGCGAACTGATCCCCGGTGCGACGGTCGAAACAGGCTGGGAAAGCTCCGGAGGGCCGTCCGGCCCGCACTCCACCTCGAGCGCGCAGGCCCCACCGGCCACGACCACCACGAACTCACAGCCGGTGGCGCCGGTCTCGACTCGAGAGAAGCCGACGGGAAGCGGCTGGACGACCCCGACGAGGGAGTTCCTCGCCGATCTCCCCACCGATCCGACGAAACTGCTCGACAGGCTCATGCACGACAACCGCTCCGGACAGCCTCTCGACAAAACGAACACGGCACCCGAGATGTTCGAGATGGTGTTCGGCGCCCTGCGGATGGGACACGGTTTCGGCGACCTCCGGGTGGCCCTGTGCAAGGCGCTCGCGCGGGTTCCGGGTGTCACGGTCGACACGAGCGTGAGCACACCCGACAACGGTCCTGGCGTTTCCTTCTCCGTCACGCTGCCCGACCGGATCAGGACGTTCATCGTGGACCTGAAGACGGCGGAGGTCGTGCGGAACCGCTCCGCCCCGAACCCGCCCGAGTCGGGACCGGCCTTGTTCGACACGAAGATGTCGGTGGTGATCACCGACGACGACGGCCCCGAAGTCCGCTAGCGGGCGTGCTTGGCGGCGTTCAGCGCGCTTCCGACGTCGGCGACCTCCAGCACCCGGATCCCCTGCGGGATCTTGCCGGAGTCCGGCGGCACCAGCGCGTAGGTGTAGCCGAGCCGGGCGGCCTCCGCGAGCCGCCGCCCGACGCTCGGCACCCGCCGGACCTCACCCGACAGCCCGACCTCGCCCATCGCGACCAGCTTGGGCGAGAGCGGGGTGTCCCTCGCCGACGAGATCAGCGCCAGCACCACCGCGAGGTCGATGCCGGGCTCGGTGATCTTCATGCCGCCGACGGTCGCGACGTAGACGTCCTTGTCGCCGACCTTGATGTTCGCCCGCTTCTCGACCACCGCCAGCACCATCGCGACACGCGCCGAATCGAGACCGCTCACCGCGCGCCGGGGCTGTGGTGACTGGGTCGCCGAAACCAGCGCCTGGACCTCGCCCAGCAGCGGCCGCTTGCCCTCCATGGTCACCGTGACCGCGGTGCCCGCGACCGGCTCGGAGGTGTGGCTCAGGAACAGGCCCGACGGGTCGGGCACGCCGACGATGCCCTCCTCGACCAGTTCGAAGCAGCCGATCTCGTCGGCGGCGCCGAAGCGATTCTTGATCCCGCGCAGCATCCGCAGCGTCGAATGCTTGTCGCCCTCGAACTGCAGGACGACGTCGACCAGGTGCTCCAGCACCCGCGGCCCGGCGACCGAGCCGTCCTTCGTGACGTGACCGACCAGCACGATCGGCAGTCCGCGTTCCTTGGCCAGCGCGACCAGCCCGGCGGTGACCGCGCGGACCTGGGTGACCCCGCCCGGCGCACCGTCCACCTGGGGTGAGGCCATGGTCTGGACCGAGTCGACGATCAGCACGCCCGGCTTGACCGCGTCGACGTGACCGAGGATCGCGGAGAGGTCGCTCTCGGCCGCGAGGAACATCTCGTCGTGGACGTTGCCGGTGCGTTCGGCGCGCAGGCGCACCTGCCCCGCCGACTCCTCGCCGGTGACGTACAGCGCGCGGCCCGCGGTGGCCGCCCACTGATAAGCGACCTCCAGCAAGAGGGTTGATTTGCCGACCCCGGGCTCGCCGGCGAGCAGGATGACCGCGCCCGGCACGAACCCGCCGCCGAGGACCCTGTCGAGTTCGGAGACGCCGGTGGGCTTGGCCCGCGCCGTCTCGACGTCGACCTCGCCGATCGGGCGCGCGGGAGCGCTGGGGGCGCCGGCGGCGACCCTGGCTATCGCGGGGCGGGCGTCGCCGCGTTCTTCGAGCGTCCCCCACGCCTGACACTCGGGGCAGCGCCCGACCCACTTCGGCGCTTCGTACCCGCATTCACCGCAGCGGTAGGTGCTGCCTTTCTTGACCACCCCGCGAGGCTAGCGGCCACCACCGACAATCCCCGGCAACGACAGGGCCGGGAGCTGAAAGGGACTTTCCCCGCATCAGACGCAGCGAAAGGGCCCTTCACCACATGTCATGCGGTGAAGGGCCCTTTCGGCACGGCTACGGAAACTTAGTGCCCGCCGCCCTTGGCTTCCTTCTTCGGCGCCGGTTCCCGGCTGCCGGGGTGCGACGGCGCCGAGACCGGCAGGTCCAGCGTGATCGAACCGGAGTTCTTGAAGACGAAGGTGACCTTGATCGTCTGGCCCGCCCACAGCGGCTGCTTCAGGCCCTGCAGCACGATCGTGGCCTTGCCCACCTCGCCCGGCGCGGCGGACGACTCGGGGCCCGCGGACGGCGTGACCGTCCCGGCGACGCTCGACGACGGGGCGCCGGACGCACTGCTCGACGGGGTGCCTGAGGAAGACGGGGCACCCGAGGACGACGGAGCACCCGAAGACGCCGGGGCAGAGGAGGGGGCACTCGTCGGAGCGGCCTCCTTGGTCGACTCGACCGCGTCGGACGGCCCGACCACGAGCGCGTGGCCCGCGACGACGGCCTTGGCGCCGGAGATCTTGGCGTCACCGGTGGTGGCTTCGGAGGAGACCGAGACGAGCTCGTCGTCCTGCTTGCCCTGGTTCACGATGGTCAGCGTCAGCGGCACAGCGGCACCGGCCGGGTACGCCTGGCCCTCGGTGGGGAACTGGAGCGCGGCGTTCCGCAGCACCAGCTCCTTCGCCTGCGCGTACGTCCCGTTGACCGCGGGCTGCTGCGAGTCGGTCTGGGTGATCTGACCAGCACCGCAGCCGGCGAGCACGAGTGCGGCGCCGAGCGCCAGCACACCTGCGCCGAACACGCGACGATTCTGCAGCCTCACGTCGGAGTCCTTCCATCTCACGGCCTCTTCACCGCGAAGACTAGCCGGGCGGCTTCACGGGCGGAGAACCCGGTGCGTGTTGACACGCCACCAATGCGGTGACGTGCCCAAGATCAACCGTCCACAAAGGATTTGGAAATCGTTCGCTTCTCACCTGCATGAGCACGGGCGAATTGGATTTGTCAACCCCCGGGCGGACCACCGTCAGGCCGCTGACCTGCGACGACGATCGCAGGCCGCTAGGTGGGCCTCGTCGGCACGTGCTAAGATGAATTCAGCGAAAGGGGCAGAGGACACATGGTTTTCAAGGTCGGAGAGACCGTCGTCTACCCGCACCACGGTGCCGCACTCATCGAAGCCATCGAGACCCGCGTGATCAAGGGCGAGGAGAAGAAGTACCTCGTCCTCAAAGTCGCGCAAGGGGATCTTACGGTTCGCGTGCCCGCTGACAACGCCGAGATCGTCGGTGTTCGTGATGTCGTCGGGCAAGAAGGACTGGACAAGGTTTTCGACGTTCTGCGTGCTCCGCACACCGAAGAGCCCACTAACTGGTCTCGTCGGTACAAGGCCAACCTCGAGAAGCTCGCCTCCGGCGATGTGAACAAGGTGGCCGAAGTGGTGCGCGACCTCTGGCGACGAGAGAAGGACCGCGGACTTTCAGCCGGCGAGAAACGCATGCTGGCGAAGGCGCGGCAAATTCTGGTCAGCGAGCTCGCGCTCGCGGAGGGCACCGACGAGGACAAGGCTGAAGTCCTCCTCGACGAAGTTCTGGAAACCGCGGCAGTCTGAACCGGCGGATGTCCCACGCCAGGTGAGGCTGCGCGGGATACCACTACGATCGCGCACATATGAGTACCGTCCATATGAGCACAATCGTGTTCGTCACTGTCGTTCGACACCATGCCTCCGACGCGGAGCTCGCTCTCGCGCCGGTCAATGGTGAGGCTCTACTCACGCACACTGTGCGGGGGCTGCTCGCTCTGCCGGATCTCGATCTGGTGGTCGTGG
Source organism: Amycolatopsis sp. NPDC102522 (assembly GCF_055584485.1). Classification (NCBI taxonomy): domain Bacteria; kingdom Bacillati; phylum Actinomycetota; class Actinomycetes; order Pseudonocardiales; family Pseudonocardiaceae; genus Amycolatopsis; species Amycolatopsis sp. NPDC102522. The sequence goes on from NZ_JBVJLY010000011.1 coordinate 68,505, forward strand.
CGGCCCCCGAGCGGTGTGCTCATTTGTTTTCAGCGGCCCTCAGTGGCCTCGATACGCACAGTAGCTTCGATAAGCGTTGCCGGATAGTACCCGGGCCGTCGCTCAAGCACGCTTTCGACACCGTCGCAAAAGAAATCGCCGGGAATCCCGTCATTCTCGTGCACGACGCTTTGCGCGCTTTCACTCCCGCGGACACGGTCCGTGCCGTCGCGAACGCTGTCCGTGCAGGTTCTCCATTCGTGGTTCCCGTACTTCCGATGGCGGACACCGTGAAGGTGACCGACGCGGCGAAGGTGATTACGGGTACCGAAGACCGCGCATACCTGCGTACGGCGCAAACCCCGCTCGGCTTCACTCGTGAGACTTTTCTCTCGTATGCCGATAAGCCGTCTCTCGATGGCGCGCACACCATCGCCGGGCATCCCGATGCGATGCGCGTCACCACTTCGTTCGAACAGAAGCTCGCGGAAGCCATCGCGGTGGCAGGAAAAGAGGATGTGCTTTGAGGATCGGCAACGGTGTCGACGTCCATCCCATCGAGGCAGGCCGCGAATGCTGGATCGCCGGCCTCCTCTGGCCCGGCGTCGACGGCTGCGCGGGGCATTCCGACGGCGACGTCGCGGCGCACGCGTTGTGCGACGCACTGCTGTCCGCGGCCGGGCTCGGTGATCTCGGCGCGGTGTTCGGCACCGGCGATCCGCGGTGGGCGGGCAAGCACGGCGTCGAGTTCCTCGCCGAGGCGCGGCGCCTGGTCGAGGCGGGCGGCTGGACCGTCGGGAACGCGACAGTCCAGATCGTGGGCAACGCGCCGCGCGTCGGGAAGCGCCGCGAAGAGGCCCAGAAGGTGCTGAGCGAGGCCGTCGGCGGGCCGGTGAGCGTCTCCGGGACGACGACTGACGGGCTCGGCCTGACCGGACGCGGCGAGGGCATCGCGGCGTTCGCGACGGCGCTGCTGCTGCCTTCGCAGGAATAGCCCGCGCCGGGAGCCGGTTCGGGCTGTCATGGCAGTCACACTTCCCGAACCGGTTCGCGAACTGGTGGACGGCAAGAACTTCGCGACCGTGGCCACACTGGACGCCGACGGCGGCCCGCAGACCTCGGTCATCTGGGTGGGCCTCGACGACGGCGATCTGGTCTTCAGCGCCACCGAAGACAGGCTGAAGGTGCGAAACCTGCGTCGCGATCCTCGCGCGAGCGTGTCGATCACCGACGCGGAGAACCCGTACCGGCACACACAGCTGCGCGGGACGGTCACGATCACCCCGGATCCCGGGAAGACGTTGCCGAAGACGCTCAGTCACAAGTACCTCGGCCAGGACCCGCCGCCGGAAGGCCCGGAAGTCGAACGGGTGATCATCCGCCTGCGGGTCGAGCGGATCGCCGGGAACGTTCGTTGATTAGGCTTCCGTCATGGGTGTGACTTTCAACGACGCGACCAAGAAACTCCTCGACGGCAACAACTTCCCGGTCCTCGCGACCCTCAACGCCGACGGCTCCGCGCAGACGTCCGTGCTGTGGGCGAAGCGGGACGGCGACACGCTGATCTTCGCGACCGTCCGCGGCCGTCTCAAGGAGCGGAACATGGCCAGGGACCCGCGGGTGTCCGTCTCGGTCTTCGACCAGGCCAACCCGTACGACTACGCCGAGATCCGCGGGACCGTGGAGATGACCGACGAGGGCGGCCGCGAGCTGATCAACGAGCTCTCGCACAAGTACCTCGGCAAGGACTACCCGGACGAGCCGGCGGAGACCGTCCGCGTGCTGGTCCGGGTCACGCCCACCAAGATCACCGGCAACGCCGCCTGACGCCGTCGCGGCGTGAGATGAATGGGACTTTCATCGCAGATTTTGAGATGAAAGCCCCATTCATCTCACACGCGAGGAGAGGCAAGGACCCCACGATCGTGGCTAATGTGGACCCCGTGACCTTTCGCGCTGTGTTGTTCGACTTCTCCGGCACGATCTTTCGGCTCGAGCAGGACGAGACCTGGCTCGCCGACCTCACCGACCACGAGGGCGAGCGGCTCGACATCGAGGCCCAGACCGAGCTGATGCGCCGGATGACCGCGCCGGTCGGCCAGGTCGTCGATCTCGATGAGGAGCACCTGCACGCCTGGCACAACCGCGACCGCGACCCGGTGCTCCATCGCAAGGTGTACCTCGAGGTCCTCAAGCAGTCCGGGGTCCCGCACGCCGACCAGGCGGTCGCGCTCTACACCCGGCTGATCGATCCCACCCAGTGGACGCCGTACCCGGACACCGAGGCCGTCCTCAAGGGCGTCGCCGGCAAGGGCGTGAAGCTCGGGGTGCTGAGCAACATCGCCTTCGACATCAGGCCCGCCTTCAGCCGTCGCGGCTGGGACGCCTTCGTCGACGAGTTCATCCTGTCCTTCGAGGTCGGAGCGGTGAAGCCGGAGCCGGAGATCTTCCGTACGGCGATCGAGCGGCTCGGCGTCGACCCGGCGGAGACCCTGATGGTCGGCGACAGCGAGGAGGCCGACGGCGCCGCACGCGAGGTCGGCTGCGCGTTCGCGCTGGTAGAGCCGTTGCCGACGGCGGAGCGGCCGGATGCCCTCCTCGGCGCGCTGCGCACCCATAACGTGCTGTAATACGGTCACTGCGACATCCCTCACGCCCACCCCGTACCCTTTCGGGGTGGCACTACACCTCTATGACACCGCGACCCGAAGCGTGCGGGAATTCCATCCCGCCCGTAGCGGAACGGCGTCCATGTACGTGTGTGGTGCCACCGTGCAGGGCATCCCGCATATCGGCCACGTCCGCGGCGCGCTGAACTACGACGTCCTGCGTCGCTGGCTCGTCCACAGTGGACTCGACGTGCTGATGGTCCGCAACGTCACCGACATCGACGACAAGATCCTCGCCAAGGCGGCTGCGGCCGATCGTCCCTGGTGGGAGTGGGCGGCCACGCACGAACGCGCCTTCGAGACGGCGTACGAGTCGCTGGGTTGCTTGCCGCCTTCGATCGCCCCCCGGGCGACGGGGCACGTGACGCAGATGGTCGAGCTGATGCAGCGGCTGATCGACGGCGGGCACGCCTACGCCTCGGGCGGCGACGTGTACTTCTCGGTCAAGGCGTTCGACGGCTACGGCGATCTCTCCGGGCAGAAGCTCGACGAGGTCCAGCAGGGCGAGAGCCTCGGAGAAGGAAAGCGCGACCCGCGCGACTTCACGCTGTGGAAGGCCGCGAAGCCGGGTGAGCCGTCATGGCCGACGCCGTGGGGTTCCGGTCGTCCCGGCTGGCACCTCGAATGCTCGGCGATGGCGACGGCGTACCTCGGCGCGGAGTTCGACATCCACGGCGGCGGCGTCGACCTGGTGTTCCCGCACCACGAGAACGAGCGCGCCCAGTCGAACGCCGCGGGCGACGGGTTCGCGCGGTTCTGGCTGCACAACGCGTGGGTGACCATGTCCGGCGAAAAGATGTCGAAGTCGCTGGGCAACACGGTCTCCATCCCGGAGATGATCAAGAACTACCGGGCGCCCGAACTGAGGTACTACCTGGTCCAGCCGCACTACCGGTCGACGATCGAGTACTCCGACGGAGCACTCGGTGAAGCCGCACAGGGCTACCGGAGGATCGAGCAGTTCCTCCGCCGCACCGCGGGCATCGTCGGCGTCGTCCACCTCGGCGAAGTCCCGAAGGAGTTCGCCGCCGCGCTCGACGACGACCTGGCCACTCCGCAGGCGTTCGCAGTGCTGCACAACACGGTCCGCGACGGTAACGCCGCCCTCGACGCGGCCGACAATTCCAAGGCACTCGAAATCGCCGCCTCCGTGCGCGCGATGACCGACGTGCTCGGCCTCGACCCGCTCTCCGCGCGCTGGTCCGAGGCGGGCGGCAACGAAACGCCCACCCGGCAGGCGCTGACCGATCTCGTGGAAGGGCTGCTCACCGAACGGCAGCAGGCCCGCGCCGAGAAGGACTTCGCCCGTGCGGACGCCGCGCGTGACCGCCTCCAGCAGGCGGGCATCGTGGTGGAAGACACCCCGAACGGTCCACAGTGGACCGTCAAGGACGTCTGACACTTACTCGCTTTTTCTAGCTCAAGGATTCTCACTCATGGCAGGCAACTCCCGGCGCCAGGGCGCTATTCGCAAGCCCGGCACGAAGAAGGGTCAGGTCGTCGGTTCCGGCGGCCAGCGCCGGAAGGGCCTCGAAGGCAAGGGCCCGACCCCCAAGGCCGAGGACCGGCCCGGGCACAAGGCGTACCGCATCTCGAACGCGCGTGACCGCAAGGAACAGGCCCGGCAGAAGAAGGCCGACAAGCCCGAACTGATCGCCGGGCGCAACCCGGTGGTCGAGGCGCTGCGCGCCGACGTCCCGGCCACCGCGCTGTACGTCGCGATCAACATCGAGATCGACGACCGCGTCAACGAGGCCGTCCGGCTCGCGGGCGACAAGGGCATCTCGATCCTGGAGGTCCCGCGCGAGGAGCTCGACCGCAAGACCAACCGGGCCATGCACCAGGGCCTCGGCCTGCAGGTCCCGCCGTTCGTGTACGCCGACCCGCGTGACCTGATGGCGGTGGCGAAGGACTCGGGCCAGACCCCGCTGTTCGTCGCGCTCGACGGCGTCACCGACCCCCGCAACCTCGGCGCGGTGATCCGCTCGGCCGCCGCGTTCGGCGCTCAGGGTGTCCTCCTGCCGGAGCGGCGCAGCGCGGGCATGACCGCGGTCGCGTGGCGGACCTCCGCCGGCACCGCCGCCAAGCTGCCGATCGCCGTCGCGACCAACCTGACCCGTCAGCTGAAGGCGTGGAAGGACGACGGCCTGATGGTCGTCGGCCTCGACGCGGACGGCTCGGTCGACATCGACGAACTCGACCTCGCGGCGGATCCGCTGGTCATCGTGCTCGGCTCCGAGGGACGCGGTCTCTCCCGCCTCGTGCGCGAGACCTGCGACGCGACCGTGTCGATCCCGATGTCCGCCGGTGTCGAGTCGCTCAACGCGTCGGTCGCGGCCGGGGTGCTGCTGGCCGAGGTGGCCCGCCGCCGCCGTATCACGGGACGTGTCTGACCCCGCACTTCGTCACACGGTGCGGGGGCCTCAGGCTAAGGTCACCAGCGGATAACGCGTAGCCGCTCTGGGGGACCCCGCACCGATGTCGTTCATTTCGCCACTGTTCCTGTGGTACTTCATGCCGGCGGTACTGCTCGCCGTGCTGCTGTGCCCGCGCAGCTGGCGCAACGGCATCGTCGCCGCGGGCAGCCTGATCTTCTACGCCACCGGCGCCGGCCCGTACACGCTGGTGCTCATCGGCTGCATGGTGGTCAACTTCCTGGCCGGGCCCGCGCTGGAGCCGAACGCGTGGGACCTGCAGAACAAGCGGCGCAAACGGCTGCTGCTCGGGGTCATCGGCCTCAACGTCGGCATGCTGCTGATCTGGAAGTACGCCGGTTTCGCAACGCAGCAGATCGCGGCCGTGACGCACTGGTTCGGCGGCGGTTTCCCGGTGGCCGACCTGGTCATCCCGATCGGCATCTCGTTCTACACGTTCCATCACATCTCGTACGTGGTGGACATCTACCGCGGTGAACGCCGCGCGCTGCGCAACCCGGTGTCGTTCGCCGCGTACATCGCGATGTTCCCGCAGCTGGTGGCCGGGCCGATCGTGCGGTACCGCGAGATCGCCGACCAGCTGCCGCAGCAGCGGTCGCACCGCCTCGACGACGTCGCCGCCGGTTTCCCGCGCTTCGCGCTCGGGCTGTGCAAGAAGACGATCATCGCGGACTCGCTCAGCCCGATGGTGGACGCCTGTTTCAACACACCACCGGATCAGATGACCTTCGCGATCGCCTGGCTCGGCGCGATCGGGTACACGCTCCAGCTGTTCTTCGATTTCTCCGGGTACTCCGACATGGCGATCGGGCTCGGCCGCATGCTCGGCTTCCGGCTCCCGGAGAACTTCGCGAGGCCGTACTCGTCGGTGACCATCACCGAGTTCTGGCGGCGCTGGCACATGTCGCTGTCGCGCTGGTTCCGCGACTACGTCTACATCCCGCTGGGCGGCAACCGCACCGGCGCCGGGCACACGTACCGGAACCTGTGCATCGTGTTCGTGCTGACCGGGTTCTGGCACGGCGCGCAGTGGACGTTCCTGATCTGGGGCATCTACCACGGCGCGCTGCTGATCGTGGAACGCGCTTTCGGCTACGACGCCACCCCGAAGACGCAGGCCGCCCGCATCGGCCGCCGCGCGCTGACACTCGTACTCGTGGTCTTCGGCTGGGTGTTCTTCCGGGCCAAGGACCTGCCGCACGCGCTCGGCATGATCGGGCACATGGTGCTGCCGGACTTCACCGGCCTCACCGACGTCGTCGAAAGCGCGGTGACCAACCAGCGGCTGATCATCCTGCTGTGCGCGCTGGCGATCATCTTCCTGCCCGCGCATCCGGTGACCGGGCCGCTGCTGGAGTCTTCGCGCAGCCGCCCGGCGACGGCGCTGCGGATCGGCGTGATGACCGTCGGGCTGGTGTACGCGGCCATCCTGATCGCGACCGGCACGTTCAGCCCGTTCCTCTACTACCAGTTCTGAGGGAGCCCGAACATGACCGAACCGACGGATCTGGCCAACATGCCGGGCGTGATCCCCTACGTCGACAACCACACCGGTTCGCGGCGGCTGCTCACCGTCGAGATACGTCCGTTCGGCACCTTGGCAAGGATCTACGTGCCTTTCGTGAGCATCGACGGCAGGCAGTACGTGGTCTCGTGGGGTGCGATCACCTTCGAGATCCCCGCCGACCGGAATGTCCACGTCAGCGCGCATCTGCACACCAACTACGGGGACGGCGCCTCCGCCAGCCCGTACGCTTCGATCGTCTTGGCTCCCCATCAGGGTCCGGTCCGGCTGGACACCCAGTTCACCTCGACCGGCGGTTCGATGTTCCCGGTCGGCTAGCTTGGCTTCATGACCGACGGCTGGAAGCGGGATCGGATCGGCTCGGCGCTGCGCGGGGAGAACCCGACGGTGCTGCGGCGGCTGGACGCGGGCTTCGCGGTGATCGGCGATACGCAGTTCCTTCCAGGCTACTGCGTGCTGCTGACCGATTCCCCCGCCGTCGGCAGGCTGACCGAGCTGCCGCGATCACGACGGCTGCAGTTCCTGGCGGACATGGAACTGCTCGGCGAAGCGGTCGAAAACGTCTGCGCGCGAAGGGATCCCGGCTTCCGCCGGGTGAACCTGGAGATCCTCGGCAATACGGATCCGTTTCTCCACGCGCACGTCTGGCCGCGCTACGACTGGGAACCGGCGGACATCGCCGGGCGGCCGGTCTGGCTCTATCCGGTCGAAAACTGGGCCGCCTCGCTGGGACCTCAGCACGACTCACCGCGGTCGGAGCTGACGGCGGAGATCGGCAGACTGCGGGCCGCGTCGAGCACCAGCTGAGCGAATTCCTTCCCGCGCGCCATCGGCAGGTAGTGCCCGGCGTTCGGGACGTTGACCAGCCTGCCGTCGGCGCAGGCGTCGAGAAAGCGGCGTTCGTGGCGGCGGAAGTGGTCGCGTGCGCCGTTGATCAGCCAGGTGGGGCCCGGGTAGGTCGCGAGTTCCGCGAGCACGTCGAAGCGGGTGAGGGCCTCGGCGACGTCCGGGATCACCTCGGTCGCGATGCCGCCGCCGATCACGGCCTCGGCGAGCTTCGGCGGGAGCGCGCTCCGGAACTGCCGCCGGCTGAACCCTTCGCCTTGGTCCGGGAGCCGCATGAGGAGGCGGTGCGCGAGACGGAAGGGCGTCTCCAGCGTCTTGCCGGGCAGGTAGGTCGAGCCCGCGACGACCAGTCCGGCCACGCTTTCCGGGTGCCGCGCGGCGGCGGCCATCGCGACGTACCCGCCGAGGGAATGCCCGACGACCAGCGCGGGCTCGTCGAGGACCCCGGCGACAGCGTCGACCGCGCCGTCCAGGGTGAACCGCTCGCCCCGGCGAGTGCCGTGGCCCGGGAGATCGACCGCTCTCGCGGGATGGCCCAGCAGTTCGAGTTGCTCGGACCAGGCGGCACCGCTGAGCCGGATGCCGTGGACGAAGACGACGGGGACCATGGAGACCTCCTGAATGCAACGCACCGTTGCGTTGGAAAGTACTCGCACCTTGAACCCAACGCAACGGCGCGTTGTATTCTCTGGCCGTGAGCACGCAGAACGGTCCGCGCAAGGCCGAGGCGATCTTCGCCGCCACCCTCGAACTACTGGCCGAGAACGGCTACGACAAGCTCGCCATCGAGGCCGTCGCAGCCCGGTCCGGCGTCAACAAGACGACGCTGTACAGGTGGTGGCCGTCGAAGGACGCGCTCCTGGCGGCGACGCTGCGCGATTCGGGACTTTTCGCCCTCGACGTCCCGGACACCGGCAGCCTGCGCGGCGATCTTCTCGCCGTGGCGGCACAGATCCTCCGGCTGCTGACCTCGGAGCGCACCTCGCCCGCCGTCGTCGCGACGCTCACCGCCGGTCCACGACGTCCGGAGCTCGGCGAGGTCGCGAGGAGCTTCTTCGCCGACCGCATGACGCGCGAAGAGCCGATCTTCGAGCGCGCGGCCGCGCGGGGCGAACTGCGCGCCGGCGTCGACCCGGTCCTGGTGATGGATCTGCTCGCGGGGGCGATCTGGTTCCGGCTGCTGCTGCGCGGCGGCGAAGCCGGTCCGAAGTTCCTCGAAGAAGCCGTCGACACCGTGCTGGCCGGCGCCGCGTGAAAATCCCGCTGAAGATCGAATCCGACCGGCTCGAAGATTATCTCGTCGCCGACGCGATCATCGATCACGATCACCCGCTGATCCGCGAAACGGCTGACAGACTGTCACCGACCGGCGGCACCGAAGTCGACGTGATTCGTTCGATGTTTCACTTCGTGCGCGACGAGATCGCCCATACGGTGGACGCCGCCGATTCCCGGGTCACCCTTATGGCCTCCGAGGTTCTGCGCGAGAAGGTCGGTCTTTGCTACGCGAAGGCCCATCTGCTGGCCGCATTGCTGCGCGGCCAGGGCATCCCCGCCGGGTTCTGCTATCAGCGGATCGGCGTTCTGCACGGGCTCAACGGCGTGTACCTCGCCGGTCTGGACCGGTGGATCCGGCTCGACCCGAGGGGCAACAAAAACGGCGCGGACGCCCACTTTCCTTTCTTGCGAAAGAGTTCGCCGGAAGACGAGCGCCTCGCGTGGACCCTGGACCCCGCCAAAGGGGAGATCGACTTCCCCACCGTGTACGCCAGACCGTCTTCGGCCGTTGTCGAAACACTGTCGTCCGCGAAGCCCGGCCCCGCGTGGTACGAAGGAATCCTTCCGCACGCTCCGTGAGTGGTTTTTCCGTGTTCCGGCGAAACCTCGGACGCGAAAGAGGTATAGCCGTGCGTCACGTTCGCTGTTGGTACCTTTCCCCCGAATTTCTTATTTCGACATTGTCACGATGCGCGTAGAGTAACTCCCCGCACTCGAACAGATACGCAGTGCGTTCGTCCGTTCGAGTGCGGATCAAGGAGGTGACCCCCGTGCCCGCGGAAGCCGACCGGCTCCGCCGTACCCCACTGCAAGAGATCTTCTGGACCAGGACGAGCCTGCTGCTCACCGTACTGGTCGTCGTCGCGGGCCTCAGCCTGTGGATCTCCAGCAAGATGGATCCCGGCGCCGGTAAGACGCTGCTCACTTCACTGGGCACCGGCACCCTGATCTCCGCGGTGGTCGGCTTCGGCCAGACCCTGATCACGGCCACCGCGTCACAGCGCGCGATGGTGACCCCGCTGATCGAGGAAAGCCGCCGCGCGCTGGAAGCGCTCAGCGCCGAATATCGTTCGCTCAACAAGGAATTCTTCCCCACCCACGTCTTCGAGGCGACCACCGATCCGGATCCGTTGTTCAACCGGATCATGACCGAAGACCTCGACGTGACCAGGCACTACTTCTTCCGCGGGTTCTCCGCCAGGCACGCAGCGGCCCGTTTGTTGTTATCCCGCACCGAAAGGGAGCTTCGCGTGGTCATCGCCGACCCGCGTGACGAGGGCGCCATCAGCGGCAGGGCGCGCTATCTCCTTCGCAGCGAAGAAGCAGGGATGGACTACGAGACGATCCAGCGCCGGCTCGACGACGAGATCAGCATCGGCCTGGTCGGGCTGTTCCTGGCGCGCGGCCGGTGCTCGCTGGTGGACATCACCATCGTCGCCGACCCGCCACTGGATCGGCTCGAAGTGTTCGACGAGAGCGTTTGGGTGACCTTGTACAGCGATATCCGCGGCGCGACCACGCTGTATCCGCGAACTCTGCGGTTCAGTGAGGGTTCCTTTCTGTACAACAAGGAACGCTCCGAGTTCCTCCGTGTTTCCCAATCCCGCTCCGGACGGCACTTCCGTATCTCCACCACGACGACAAGGGCGGATTTCCTCGCCCTGTACGAAAAGATCACCGGCTCTCCCCTGTCCGAAAAGAACTTCCTCGAACTGGAAGGGAAATTCCACGCCTTCCGGAAGGAGTTCACCAAACTCGCCGAGTTGAACCCCTGACCTCTCGGCGTCGCAGAGCACTAGATTTGAGGAGCTGAAGTTGCTCACTCGCTTGTCCCCCCTCACCCAGCTCTCCGCGCTGCTCCGGACCACGGACCTGCCGCTGGCGCAGCACTGGCAGATCGTCGACGAGATCTTCCGCGACTGGACGTCAAGACCCGACCTGCGCGACGACCTCCGGCGGCATCTGGATTCGCTGAGCCCGGACGAGGCGAGCGCGGTACTCGAGCGATCCCGCGAGACCACCACCCATTTCGCTTGGTGCCTGCTCGATTCCCCGACGGACCCTTTTTCGGTCTGGCTGCACGAGTACAAGGCACCGAAGGACTGGCGTGAGGGCTACGCCGATTCCGTCCACAACCACAGGTATCACTTCTGCACCACGCTCCTCCGTGGCAACTACGTCCACGAGCGGTATTCGACCCTGCGCGACCAGCTCTCCGGATTGATCACATCGGTTCGGTTACGACGTAGCACGCTGTGTCAGGCGGGGTCGGTAGGCGTCATGTACGCGGACGAGTTCCATCGGATTCCCGAAGCCACCGAAGGGACTATGACGTTTTTGGTGAAATCACGCCCAGTAAGCGAGTTCAGTCTTTCCTATGACCCGAAGACCGGAATAGGGCACCGTCACGTTCCGGTGGAGGTCCGATTGGGGGACCTCGCCGGTCGCATCTAACTACACACCGCCGTCGATGGCGCATACCATTACTCCACCCGTCTGTAAACGGGAACGGAGAGGTGTATGCGCGCGCGAAAGAGCACGATTCCTTCCCAGACCATCGACGCCGTCGAGCATCGCGTCCGGCAACTGTGCTGGCGTTATGCGGACAAACTGCAGTTCCACGGCTGGCACCACGTGAGTTTTGTCCGGGCCAAGGCCGCGGGTTTCGCCGACCACAACGGTGCGGATCGCACTGTCGTGGAGGTGGCGGCACTGGTGCACGACGTGAATTACATCGTGCTCCGGAACTCCCCCGCGGCCGCCGGGCGAGACCTCCGGATGGGCATCCTGCGGGAATGCGGTGTCGAGGACACCGTCGCCCGGTGGATCGACGAACTCATCGACGAGGCCGAAATGGCCACCAGAGGCCGGCACATCTCGCTCGAGGCCCAAGCGCTGAGCGACGCCGACACGCTGTTCAAGGCGCTGCCGGTGACGCCCGTCGTGCTCGCCCACCGCTACCTGCGGGAGAACGGACTGAGCCTCCGCGAGCTGGCGCACAAGATCGTCGGCGAGCAACGCGACGTCCACGACAGCGGCTACTACTTCTACAACCCCAAGGCCGCGGAGAACTACTCACGGTGGGCGTTGGCGAATCTTCAGTTGTGGCAGTGCATCAAGGAAGCCGTCGACGATCCAACGGTCGTCGAGCTTCTCGACGCCGTGCACGCCGTGGACTTCGAGGCCGAACCCGCCGCCTCCTAGGCCGGGTTCTGGCGCTGACCGTAGCCGCGGAGTTTTTCCACGACGTGCTCGATCTCGGCAGGCGGGAGCAGATTCGGTGTTCCCGCCGCCCGTGCCGTCAGCCAGACCTGGCAGACCCATTCGAGCTGCTGCGCCCGGCTGTACGCGGAGCCGAGGCTGTCGCCGAAGGTGGTGGTGCCGTGGTTGGCCAGCAGGCAGCCTCGTCGCCCTTCCAGGGCCTCCAGCATGGCTCTGGCGAGTTCTTCGGTGCCGTACGTCGCGTAGCGCGCGACGCGGGCTGTCGGGCCGATCGCGGCGAGCATGTAGTGGATCGGAGGTACCTCGGTGACGAGGGCGGAGACGGCCGTGGCGTGCACGGAATGTGTGTGCACCACGGCGGAGACCGCCTTGCCGTCGGGATCCGCCGCCTGCCGGTACACCGTGAGGTGCATCGGGAGTTCGCTGGTGGGTTTGAGGGAGCCGTCGACGATCTCGCCGTCGAGGCCGACCACCGGCACGTCCTCCGGCCGCAGTCCGGCGTAGTCGACCCCCGTCGGAGTCACCGCGACCAGCTCGCCCTGCCTCGCGGAGACGTTGCCGGACGTGCCGACCACGAGTCCGTCGCTGGTCATGCGGCGGGCGTACTCGCAGACCGCCGCGCGTTCTTCGGCCAGGATCACCGTCACAACCTCCACAGTCCACGGGCCGCGGCCAGCGAGTCCTGGTAGTCGGCGTAGCCCTGCTCGTAGAGCCCTACGTTCTCGGGGCGGACCTCGACGACGCGTGCGCTTTCCGCCCAGAGTTCCCTGTCGACCGGTTCGCCGAGGGCGTCCGAGGCGACGATCACCGCGCCTCGCGCACCGACCCCGGGATCGCCGGGGATCACGATGGGCCGCCCGAGAACGTCGGCGAAGACGCGTGTCCACTCAAGGGAGCGGACCCCGCCGCCGCAGGCGTACAACGTGCCTGTCAGCCCTGCCGCGTCGAAGCAGTGCTTTGCCGCGTAAGCGATCGACTCGCACAGCGCACGGACGATGTCACCGCGCTCGCTTTCCAGGCTAAGCCCGGAGAACTGCGCCCTCGCCGAAGCGTCGACGAACGGCGCTCTCTCACCGGACGTGGAGAGGAACGGCAGCGCGCGGACGCCACCCGCGCCGGGCCTGCTCGCGTCGAGCAGCGGGCCGATCTCCTCGACCGCGATTCCGAACAGGCGGCACACCCAGTCGATTCCCGCGGTGCCGACCATCGCCGGCATCGCCCGGAGGAACTCGCCTTCTTCCGGGGTGCAGAGGAACATCCCCGCGGGCTCGCCCTCCGGATCGAACATCGCCGAGTCCGTCAGGACCTGGCAGGCGAGGGTGGTGCCGGCGGTGAGGATCCCATCGCCCGCCCGTCGCACTCCGGCGCCGATGGCACTCGCGGGCAGGTCGAACGGCCCTGCTGTGACCGGCAGCCCGACGGGAAGCCCGAGCAGCCCGGCCCCGCGATCGTCCAAGCGGAACACGGTCTTCGGCGTTGCCGGCTCCACAAACAGGCTCCGGCGGTGGGAGAGGCCGACAGCCGCGATGGCGTCTTCGTCGTAATGCCGGGTAGCCGGGTTGAGAAAGGGCAGCGAAGCATCCGATGCGTCGACGATGATCTCACCGGTCAGCCGCTGAAGCACCGCATCGACGCAGTAACCCGCCACCGCCGCCCTGTCGAGCGACTCCGGTTCATGAGTGTCCAAAAAGGACATGATCGCCGCGGCGCAGCCGGGGAACATTCCCGACGCGGTACGGCGGAACACCTCCCTGGTCACTCCGGCGGCCTGCCATCCGGCCAGCAAAGAATTCGCCCGCCCGTCCAGCCAGGAGATGGCGGGCCGCACGGCTTCACCGGATTCGTCGCGCAGCCACAGTCCGTCGCCCTGACCGGTGAGCGCCAGCGCGGTGACCGGGCCGTCGAGTCCGGCGGCGACCTCGCGCACCACTGTCGCCACCGTGCCGAGCACCTGGTCGAGGTCTTGCTCGACCAGCCCGCCCGGCAGGTGGTGCACCTCGGAGGTGGTGCACGCGCTCGCCACGGACATCCCGGCCTTGTCGAAGACGACCGCCTTGGTCAGTGACGTGCCGATGTCGACGCCGATGATCATGGCCGCAGAACCTCGGGATTCGCCAGATTCGCGAGTGCTTCCCCGCGGGCGTACCGGCCGACTTCGGCGGCGACGATGTTCGCCGCTCGCTCGGCCGTCTGCCTGCTGGCACCGGCGAGGTGCGGGGTGGCGATCACGTTCGGCGCGTCCCGCAGTGTCCAGTCCGCGGGCGGTGGCTCGACGTCGTACACGTCGAGCGCGAGCGCGCCGAGCCGTCCCGAGCGCAAGGCTTCCGGAAGCGGCGAGTAGTCCAAGAGGCCACCGCGCGCGGTGTTGACCAGTACGGCGCCCGCCGGCAGCAGCGCGAGTTTGGCGGCGTCGATCAGGTGGCGGGTCTCCTCGGTGAGCCGGGCGTGCAGGCTCACCACGAAACTGCGGCGCAGCAGATCGTCCAGCTCGACGAGCTCCGCGCCGTCGGCGGCGATCCGGGCCGGGTCGGCGAACGGGTCCGAGACCAGCACCTTCGCGCCGAACGCGACGAGGACCTTGGCCACCCGCGCGCCGATCGCGCCGTATCCGACCAGGCCGACGGTGGTCCCGTCGAGTTCGAGACCCGTCTGGTCGTAGGCGTAGTAGTCGCCGCGCCAGGTCCCGCCCAGCAGTTCGGCCGACGACGTCGAGATCCGGCGCATCGCGGCCAGGATCATCCCGACCGCGAACTCGGCGGCGGCCCCGGCGTTGCGGCCGGGCGCGTACGTCACCGCGACACCTGCCTCGGTGGCCGCGGCGAGGTCGACGTTGACCGGGCCTCCCCGGCACACCGAAACGAGCTTGAGGCCCGGTGCGGCGGCGAACACCTGTTTGGTGAAAGGTGCCATCTGGGTCACCGCCACCTCGACTCCCGCCAGTGCCTCGATCACCTGCTCCTCGGTGCCGCTGGCCTCGTGCACGTTCGCGACCGGGCCGAACGGTTCCACCGGCCACGGCAGGGTCAGTTTCGAGAACTCATGCCCGGCGCCGATCTCGGCACGGACGGCCTCGGCCAGCAGGCCGGTGCCGACGAAATGGTCTCCCGCAGCGAGTATCCGCAACTCTGCGTCCTCTCTCCGTGCCCGCATCGGGCGGTTTCAATGACTGTTGGCGGAGCTGAGATGTATCCGGAAAAGTGACCGTACGGGCGAACCCACCCCGGCCAAAGGCCCCGCTATCGCGGTGGCAGGGCGCCCTTTCCGCCGAACGCGACGCGCCCTGTCAGACAGCGCCTTACCGACGTCGATCGCGGTCGCGGGTTCATCAACCGGCACTCAGAGCTTGCTCGTATTCGGTGATGTGTGCGACCTTGCTCGCGCTGGCCGAGGCCGGGTCGAAGCGGTAACCGACCCATTCGCCGACGATCTTCTTCGCCAATTCCGGGCCGATCGCCCGCGCGCCGAAGGTGATCACCTGGCAGTCGTTCGATTTGACCGAACGCTCGGCCGAGTACGAATCGTGCGCGACCGTGGCCCGGACACCGGGAACCTTGTTCGCCGAGATGGCCATGCCGATCCCGGTCCCGCAGACCAGTACACCGCGATCCGCCTCGCCCCGCGCGATCGTCTCCGCCGCCGCGAGTCCGAGCAACGGGTACGCCTTGTCGTCCGAGCCGTCGGCCACGCCGAGGTCGGTGACCTCGTCCACCCTGTCGTCGGCGAGGAGCAGGTCACGCAGCTGGTCCTTGAGTGCCACCCCGGCGTTGTCCGCAGCCACCACGATCCGCATTTCAGTCTTCCTTTCCCAGAACCTGGCCGACCGCGGTGACAAGCAGCGCGAACGAGGTGGCCCCGGGATCGGGGTGCCCCTTGCTCCGCTGCGCCAACCGCGCCGCCCGTCCCTTGGCGGGCAGCAGGTCCGCCGTGGCCTCGGCCGCGCTCACCGCGACCTGGGCCGCTTTCTGCCAGGCCTGCGGGACGTCGGCGCCCGCAGCGGCTTGTTCGCGCAACGCCAGCCGGAACGGCTCTATGGCGTCGAGCATGGTCTTCTCACCTGGTTCGGCCTTGCCCAGTTCGACGAAGGCCGTCACGGCACCGTCCACGGCGTCCGCGAGCACTTCCGCGGTGACCTCGTCTCCGGACCGGCCCTGCAGTCCGGCACCGGTTTCGGCCAGCAGAACCCCATACAGGGCCCCGGACGCTCCGCCCGCCGCATCGGCGAACGCCGTCCCCGCCGCCAGGAGCGCTGTGGAAGGCGAAACTTCGTCGCGCCTCGCGGCGGCCACTGCGGCCCGCATTCCCCTGGTCATGCCCAGCCCGTGGTCACCGTCGGCCGCGACCGCGTCCAGCCTGCCGAGCTCGGCTTCGTTGGCCTCGATATCACGCAGGGCCGCCGTCAACGCGCGGTCCACGATGCCCTGCCCCGGCTCACTCTCCGTCAGCAGCGAGTCCACTGTGGACTCCAGTGGGACCTGTGCCAGCGCGGCACCGGTGCTCCGGTAGCCCGGGGTGTCACAGGGTGCCGCGTAGAGCTCGGCGAGTTCGTCGTCGAGTACCAGGATCGACAGCGAAACACCCGCCATGTCGAGAGACGTGACGAATTCGCCGACCTCGGTGTGCAGCGGGCTGAGCCCCGCAGCGGCGAGCCGCTCGTGCACCCGGGTGTAGGTCGCGAACATCTCTTCGTATTTGGTGCGGCCCAGCCCGTTCAGCAGGACCACCACGCGCCCGTCACCGGCGGGCAGTTCCGGGAGGAGGCCGTCGACCAGTTCGTCGGCCAGTTCGCGGGCGCTCAGCCTGCCGACCGTGCGCACGCCGGGCTCGCCGTGGATGCCGAGCCCCAGTTCCATCTCGCTCTCGCCGACCGTGAACAGCGGCTCGGAGGCGCCGGGCAGCGTGCACCCGCCGAACGCCACCCCGAAGGTCCGGGTGTTCGCGTTCGCTTTCTCCGCCACGGCGTGCACGGCGGCGAGGTCTTCACCGCGTTCGGCTGCGGCGCCCGCGATCTTGAAGACCAGGAAGTCTCCCGCGACGCCACGACGCCGTTCCGGCGCGTCGGCGGGACCGCTGGCGATGTCGTCGGTGACCAGGATCGTGCGGCTTTCGACGCCCTCGGCCGCCAGCCTGCGCGCGGCGAGCCCGAAGTGCAGCACATCACCTTGGTAATTGCCGTAACCGAAGAGCACGCCGGCACCGCTCTCCGCGGCGCGCGCCGTGCGATAGACCTGCTCGGCGCTCGGGCTGGTGAACACATCGCCCACCACCGCGCCGTCGGCGAGACCGGGACCGACCAGCCCGGCGAACGCGGGATAGTGCCCGCAGCCACCGCCGATCACCACTGCCACCTTGCGCTCGGCTTCTTCCCGGCGCAGCACGCCATAGGCGCCGGGGACCTTGCGCACCGAACGCCCGTAGGCGGTGACGAACCCGTCCAGCCAGTCGCGTTTGAACGTCTCCGCGGCACCCAGGACCGTCATCGCCCGCTCGCCTCCGCGAATTCACCGGAGAGGTACGCGAGCAGCTTGCGGCGCACGTCGTCGTTGTTCTCCGCGACCGCGGCGGCCAGGTCGAGCGCGTCCGGCTTCGGCGGGTACACCGGGTTCGGCAACGCGATCACGGTGAGCCCGGCCGCGGCGGCGGCGCGGATACCGTTGCTGGAGTCTTCGACGCCCAGGCATTCTTCGCCGGAGCGACCGAGCCTGGCGGCGGCTTCGAGGTAGACATCCGGGCTCGGCTTGCCCCTGGCGACCTCGGCGCTGGAGACGGTCGCGGTGAACTCGCCGGTGAGCCCGTGTTTGTCGAGGACCGCGTCGATCACGCGGCGGGCGGCCGACGACGCCAGCGCGACCGGCACCTTCGCGCTCACCTCGCGGACCATTTCGCCGGCGCCCGGCAGCAAGGGCGCCTCTCCCGCTTCGATCGCGGCGATCATGCCGTCCACCACGGCCTTCTCGACGTCGACCGCGCTTTCCGGCGTGCCGGACCGCTTCGCGAGGTAGGCGGCCCATTCGGGCGCGCTCATCCCCTGCACGGACGCGGTGTCCTCAGCGGTCCATTCGGTCCGGTGCCGGGCGGCGTACGCCACCCAATTCTCTTCCCAGAGGTGTTCACTGTCGACGAGGACACCGTCCAGGTCGAACACCACCGCGGCGAGTGCCATCCGGCGTCTCCTTTCACATCGATGCTGTTAAGTTAACATCGATGATGTGATCTGGGCAAGCTCGAAGGAGGGGTACCGTGGTCGCACGGTTACTAGTGGCTCGGCACGGCCAGACCGAATGGCATGCCGAGAACAGGTACGCGGGCAGTAGCGAGGTCGCGCTGACCGACGAAGGACTCGATCAGGCGGGCGAACTCGCCGGGTTCGCCGCGGCGGCGGGCCCGACGGCCGTGTTCTGCTCGCCGCAGAGCCGGGCGCGCCGCACCGCGGAACCGTCGGCCGAGGCCCTGGGCCTGCCTTTACGAGTGGTCGACGAGTTGCGTGAAGTCCACTTCGGACAGATGGAGGGACACACCAGGGACGAGCTGGCGGCAGCGGATCCCGATGCGGTCGCGAGGTTTCTCGCCGACCCCGTGACCGGCGCTTTCCCCGACTCGGAGCCACCAGGGGACGCGGCCGCCCGCGGCGCGAGGGCACTGCGCGGGATCGCCGCCGAGGTGCCGGGCGAGACGGTGCTGGTCGTCACGCACAACACCCTGATCAGGCTCACCTTGTGCGCGCTGCTCGGCATCCCGCTCGAGACCTACCGAACGGTGTTCCCGCGGCTGGACAACGCGTCCGTCACCGAGATCGCGATCGACGGCGCACGCACCGGCCTGCTGCGCCTCAATCAGCCGGCCCGCGCGCGATACTGACACCATGAGTGATGAGAAGACGGCCGGCGCGAGCGCGCACTCTCGTAACACGCGCCAGCGGCAGATCACCGAACACGTCTTCAAGTCCGGCTCCGCCACCATCTCCGACCTGGTGGCGCTCACCGGCGTCAGCACCATGACCGTGCACCGTGACGTCGACGAACTCGCCCGGCGCGGCCTGCTGCGGAAGTACCGGGGCGGCGTTTCGGCCATGCCTTCGACGGTCTTCGAAAGCAACGCCGACTACCGGATGAACGTGCATTCGGAGGAGAAGGAGGCGATCGCCGCACACGCGCTCGCCCGCGTCGAGCCGGGGATGTCGATCCTGCTCGACGACTCCACGAGCGCGCTCGCGCTGGCGAAGATGCTGCACCGCGTCACGCCGCTGACCGTCGCGACGAACTACCTCGGCGCCATCGAACTGCTCAAAGGCGTTCCCGACCTGCGGCTCATCTGTATCGGCGGGGACTACTCGGCGACCCACGACTCGTTCCTCGGCATGCAGAGCCTGGAGGCCATCGAGCGGATCAACGTCGACGCGACCTTCGTTTCGACCTCGGCGATGAACACGCGGATGACCTTCCATCAGGAGCCGGAGATCGTGATGCTCAAACGCGCGATGCTGGCCAGCGCCCGGACGAAGGTACTGCTGATGGACCACAGCAAGACCGAACGCGCGGCGCTGCACCGGCTGGCGCCGTTGAGCGACTTCGACGTGCTGATCGTCGATGACGGGGTGGAAGACCACCTGGCCGAGGAGATGCGGAGCCAGGTGGAAGTGGACGTCGCGGAAGTCTGAGGCGAGATCGCCTTCGCTCCAAACTCGGGGGCGGTGACCTCTGCGCTCCTACTGGCCTTGGTTGATCGCTGATCCGGTCCGTGAAGGCCTCCTTGCCTACCCTGAAGGTAGTGAAGGAGGCCTTCACGGACTTGAGGCGACCAGGGGGTCGTGCAGGTCAGCGGTGTCCGATCGACGGTGAAGGAATCGGGACACTCAACGTCCCAATTCCTTCACCGTCGCGAGGTCACCCGGTCCCAGACCTTGAGGCCGAGGACCGAGCGGGGAAGGTTCCGGACGAACTCCACCCGAATCGCCACTCGCGACCAAACCCGACCTGCCCGGGCCCGCGAGGCTAACACGAAAATCCACCGATGTAACATCTTGAAAGTTAAGTTAACACGATCCATGATACGCTGAACACGACGTCATGGAGGCGTGCATGAACCAGGTAACACCGCCGTTATCGCGATCCGGGAGCGGGTTCGCCCGCGTATTGAACCGCTGGGGCCTGCCCGCCCCGCTGTTCCTCGGCTATGCCGGGCTGCTGCTGTTCATGATCGGCGACGGGGTCGAGTCGGGCTTCATCGCGCCGTTCATGGCGGACAACGGCGCGGGCACCGAGATCAAGGCTTCGTACGTGATCACGATGTACGGCGTCGCCGTGATGCTGGCGTCGTGGCTTTCGGGCGCGCTGTCGGATCTCTGGGGACCGCGCCGCGTGATGATGATCGGCCTGGCCATCTGGCTGGTGTTCGACGTGTTGTTCCTAGCGATCGCGGTATCCGGTGAGAACTACGCGCTGATGCTGGTGTTCTACGGCCTCCGAGGCTTCGGCTATCCGATGTTCGCGTTCGGTTTCCTGGTCTGGATCACCGCGGTGGCGCCGGTCGCCAGGCTCGGCGCGGCCGTGGGCTGGTTCTACTTCGCCTTCACCGGCGGGCTGCCGACCCTGGGCGCGCTGGTCGCGAGCTTCACGAACCCGGTGCTGGGCCAGTACGGCACGCTCTGGGTGTCGGTGGTGCTGCTCGCGCTCGGCGGTTTGCTGGCGATCTTCGGGGTCCGGCAGCGGACGGGGTACACCCGGCTCGCGCCGCCGGACGTGAAACCGGTGCAGAGCCTGGTCTCCAGTGTGTCGATCGCGTGGAAGAAACCCCGCGTCGGTGTCGGGATGCTCGTCCGCGTCATCAACACCGCGCCCGAGTTCGGCATGCTGGTGTTCTTCCCGACGATCTTCATCGAGGGCATCGGGTTCGGGGAGAGCAAGTGGCTGCTCCTGGTCTCGGTCATCTACGGCACGAACATTTTCTTCAACCTGATCTTCGGGGTGCTGAGCGACAGGATCGGCTGGCGCACCACGATCTTCTGGTTCGGCGCGATCGGCTGCGCGATCTCGATCCTGCTTCTCTACTTCGTCCCGATCGCGATGGGCGCCGAGTACTACTGGCTCGCGCTCCTCGTCGGCGCGCTGTACGGCGCCACGCTCGCCGGGTTCGTGCCGATCTCGGCGCTGCTCCCCTCCCTCGCCCCGGAGAACAAGGGCGGCGCGATGGCCCTGCTGAACCTGGGCGCGGGCGCGGCGGCGTTCGTCGGGCCGGCGATCGTCAGCGTGTTCCTCGGCCCGCTGGGCGCGGCCGGAGTGGTGATCGTCTTCGCCGCGCTGTACCTGGTCGCGGCGGTCTTGGTGCGCTACCTGAAGCTGCCCGAAGAGACGGCGAAGGCGATCGAAGAGGACAAGAGCCTGCAGCAAGTCGGAGAGAAGGTCGTCACCACGTGAACCACCCCGTCACGATCGGCATCGACGTCGCCACCGCGGGGGTCCGTGCCCTCGCGGTGTGCGGCGGCACCGTCCTCGCTTCGGCCGCCGAGCCGCTGCCCGCGCCGGTCCGTGACGACCGCGGGCACAGCGAGCAGGACGCCCGGTCTTGGTGGCCCGCGGTGAAGACGGTGCTGGCGAAGGTCACCGGCGAGCTGCCGGGCAGGGGCGGCGAGGTCGCCGCGGTGGCCGTCGCCGCGACGTCGGGGACGATCGTCGGGGTCGACGCCTCGGGTGAGCCGGTCACGCCCGCGCTGATGTACGACGACAGGCGCGGCGCGGAGCTCAACCTCAAGGCCACGGAACTCGGCGCGGATCGCTGGCGGCGGCTCGGCTTCGGGGTATCGGCCACAGCCGCGCTCGGCCGGATCGCCTGGCTGTCCGAGCACGTCCCCGACGTCGCCGGGATCCGGCACACCCCCGATCTGATCGCCGCGAAGCTCACCGGTGAGCCGGTGGCGAGCGACTGGTCGCATGCTTTGAAGAGCGGCTATGACCCGCTGGCCCTCGAATGGCCGACAGAGGTCTTCGCTGCCTTGGGGGTCCCGGAAGGACTGCTCCCACCGGTGGCCGCGCCGGCCACCGTGCTGGGCACGATGGCCCGTCCGATCGCCGGGTTACCGGTGGGCTGTCTCGTCGTGGCCGGGATGACCGACGGCTGCGCGGGCCAGCTCGCGGCCGGGGCGGTCACCCCCGGGAGCTTCGTCGGGATCCTCGGCACGACGTACGTGCTCAAGGGGGTCACCGAAGAACTGGTGCCGGATCCGACAGGGGCGATGTACAGCCACCGCCATCCGGACGGCTGGTGGCTGCCCGGTGGCGCGTCGAACACCGGCGGCGAGGCCGTCGCCGGGCAGGAACACCTTCCCGAACTCGACGCGGCGGCGGCCGCGCTGGGCCCGGCGAAGGTGATCGCGTACCCGTTGCGGCGCAAGGGCGAACGCTTCCCGTTCGCCAGCGCGGACGCCGAGGGCTTCGTGTCCGGCGAGGCCGACGAGGTGGAGCTGCACCGCGCCAGGCTGGAGGGCGTCGCTTTCCTCGAGCGGCTGGCGCTGGATCACCTGCGCCGCCTCGGCGTCACGATCACCGAACCGCTGCTGGCGGCGGGCGGCGGCAGCAAGAGTCCTTTGTGGACACGGATCAGGGCGACCGTCACCGGTCTCGGTCTGCGGGTGTCACCCCAGGCCGAAACGGGGTACGGCGCGGCGCTGCTCGCCGCCGCAGGGGTTCTGCCGGGCGGGCTCACCGAGGCGTCCGAAGGGCTCGACAAGGGAACGCTGGTCGAACCCGACGAGCGCGAAAGTGCCGCGCTCACCGAGTCCTACCTGCGGTTCTGCACCGAACTGCACACCAGGGGCTGGATCGACGACGAGCTGTTCACCGTCGTCCGGCATTGAGAGAACAGGGCTGAGAGATCAGGAAGGGCGTGGGCCATTGGTCTTGGTAGGAGCCGGCTTCGGTGCGGTCTCCGGCTTGGACGCTTCCGGCTTGGCTGACCCTGCCGCGGCTGGGGCGGCGGGCGAGTCAGCGTCCGGGGCGGGAGCCAGCAGCCGGATGGCCTCCTGGACGGCGACGTCCGTGGCGGAAAGCCGATCGGCGACCTTCGACCGGAGTTCCAGCGCGAGCTTCCGGGCCTGCTGAGCCTCGGCCTGCTGGGTCTTCGCGTCGGTGAGGGCCTCCGCGACCTGCTCCTGCTTCGCGGCGATGTCCTCCGCCGAAGACTTCTCCGACTTGGCGACCTTTTCCGCCGAGATCCGCTCGGCTTCGGAGCGTTTGCCCGCCGACACCCGGTCGGCTTCCGCGATCTTGTCCGCGGAAGCCTTCTCCGCTTCCGCACGACGGGCGGCCGAAGTTTCCTCGGCCTTCTTGTCCGCGGCGGCGCGGGTCCGAACGCTCTCCAGGTCCAGTTCCTTGCGCTTCTGCGCCGCGTCGGAGTTCAGCCGCTCGATCTCGGCCTTGGCGTCCGCGAGCAGTTTCTCCCGCTCGGCCTGCGCGTCCTTGCCCGCCTTGTCGCTCGCGCGCAGCGTCTCGTGGGCGTATTTGTCGGCTTCGGTCCGGGTCGACTTGGCGTCGGCTTCCGCGGCGGCCTTGAGGTCGGCGATCTCCTCCTCGGCGAGCTGCATCATCATGCGGACGCGTTCGGCCATCGCGCCGGCGCCGGACGGGCTCGAACTCATCCGCACGAGGGCGGCCTTGGTCTCGTCCAGTTCCTTCTGGGCGTGGCCCAGCGCCTTGGTGAGTTCACCGGCTGTCGCCACGGCCTCGTCGCGGTTGCGTGAGGCCTGCTTGAGTTCGGTCGACAGCTCGGCGAGACGCTCGTCGACCTGACGCTTGTCGTAACCGCGGACAGCGCCCGCGAACTGGGACGATTTCGCTGAGGGCGCCTGAGGCGCCGTCTTCTCAGGAGCGACCATGGCGGACACCTTAATGAGCTTGGGCCCGTCAGGTAGTACCGCCAAACGGCTGCACTCGGCGTGCGGCCGGGCGATCCCATGGCATCCTCCATTGTTGACAGGTCGTAAGCAGGGGAGGCCCGGTTGGACATCTCGGCGATCCTCGAAGACATCCGCGAGCATTGGCACGTCTACGCCACGATGCCCTTCATCGCCGCGCTCATCGGCTACATCACGAAACGCGTCGCCATCGAGATGATGTTCCGGCCCCTGGAGTTCGTCGGGATCAAACCCCTGCTCGGCTGGCAGGGGGTCATCCCGGCCAACTCGCGCCGGATGGCGACCACCGCCGTCGACCTGCTGACCAAGAACCTCGTCGATCCGCAGGAGATCTTCTCCCGGCTCGATCCCGACGAGGTGGTCAAGGAGCTGGAGGAGCCGCTCCTCAAGGCCGTCGAGGACGTCACCCGTGAGGTGATGGAGCAGTACCAGCCCCGGCTTTGGGAGCTGCTGCCGACGCGGGCGCAGCGGATGCTGGTCGACCAGGTCCGCGCGCAGGCGCCGAAGGTCGTCGCGCGGCTGATGCGCGAGGTGTCGACGAACATCGACGAGGTCCTCGACGTCAACGACATGCTGATCAACGCGATGGTCCGCGACAAATCGCTGACCTGCCGCCTGATCAAGGAGGTCGCGACCCCGGAACTCCGCTTCATCGCCCGGTCCGGCATCTACTTCGGCTTCCTCATCGGTCTCGTCCAGTTCGTCGCGTGGGCGCTCACGAAACAGCCGCTGATCATGCCGATCTTCGGTTTCGTCACGGGGTTCGTCACGGACTGGCTGGCCCTGAAAATGATCTTCTACCCGCGTGAGCCGCGCCGGTTCCTGTTCTTCAGCTGGCAGGGCATGTTCCAGAAACGCCGTCAGGCCGTCGCGAAGGACTACGGCGCGCTGATCGCGGACGAGGTACTCACCGTGCGGAACGTGATGGAGGCCGTGCTCACCGGGCCGAAGTCGGACAAGCTGTTCGCGATGATCACCCGCGAGGTGCAACGGACCATCGACGCGCAGGCGAGCATCGCGAAACCGCTGGTGGCGCTGACCGTCGGCGGCGTGCAGTACCAGGAGATGAAGAAGGCCGCGGCGGAGAAGGTGATCTCGTATCTCCCCGAAACGGTGAAACACGTGGAGAGCTACGCCACTGACGCGCTCGACGTCCGCAACACCATCGTCACGAAGATGCAGCAACTGACCCCGCTCGAGTTCGAAGGGATCCTGCGTCCCGCCTTCCAGCAGGACGAATGGAAGCTGATCGCCGTCGGCGCGGTGATCGGCGGGCTCGTGGGTGAACTTCAGGTCCTGCTACTCCTCCATTGAGGACAGGCGGCTAGGTTCCCCTCAAGCAAGACGCGGGAGGGGCTGGAAAGTGGACGCCGTCATCGCCGATCTCGGCGAGCACTGGCCGGTGTACGTCACCATGCCGTTCATCGCCGCGCTGATCGGCTACGTCACCAAACGCGTCGCCATCGAGATGATGTTCAAACCGGTGGAATTCGTCGGTGTCAAACCGTTCCTCGGCTGGCAGGGGGTGCTGCCGGCGAACGCCGAGCGGATGGCGGCCACCGCCACCGAGATGCTGACGAACAACCTCGTCGACCCGAAGGAGATCTTCGCCAGGCTCGACCCGGCGCAGGTCGCGAAGGAGATCGAGCAGCCGCTTCTGCGGATCGTCGAGGACGTCACCCGCGAGGTGATGGAGCAGTACCAGCCGCGGCTGTGGGAAGTGCTGCCGAACACCGCCCAGCAACTGCTGCTCAAACGAGTACAGGCCGAAGCGCCGCGCGCGATCACGAAGATCATGGGCGAGATCGCGGAGAACATCGAGGACGTCCTCGACCTCAAGCACATGGTCGTGACGAACCTCGTCCGCGACAAGGCCTTGCTGAACCGGCTGATCCGCGACATCTCGCGACCGGAGATGCGGTTCATCGCGCGGTCGGGGATCGTGTTCGGTTTCTCCCTCGGCTGCGTGCAGCTGCTCGTCTGGGCACTGACGAAGTCGCCGATCGTGCTGCCGCTGTTCGGCGTCGGCATCGGCTGGTTCACCGACTGGATCGCCCTGAAGATGATCTTCCTGCCGCGTGAGCCGAAGCGGTTCTTCGGCTTCTACACCTGGCAAGGCGTGTTCCAGAAACGCAAGGACCAGGTCGCCGCCGACTACGGCGACATGATCGCGCAAGAGATCATCACCATCCCGAACCTGCTCGAAGCCGTGTTGAGCGGACCGAAGTCGGACAAGCTGTTCACGATGATCACCCGCGAGGTACAGCGGACCATCGACGCGCAGGCGAGCGTCGTGAAACCGTTCGTCGCGATGGCCGTCGGGAGCAGGAAGTTCCAGGAGATGAAACAGACCGCGGCGGCGAAGGCTGCGGCCCGGATCCCGGAGACGATCCGCCACGCCGAGGGTTACGCCGTCAACGCGCTCGACGTCCGGAACACCATTGTGGACAGAATGCGGCAGCTGAACCCGCTCGAATTCGAGCAGTTGCTGCGTCCGGCGTTCCGGCAGGACGAGTGGAAGCTGATCGCCGTCGGCGCGGTGATCGGCGGCCTTGTCGGTGAACTTCAGGTACTTCTGCTGCTTCACTGACGGCCAACCGATACGGTTTCCCCTCCCCCGGTGTTCGAACGAGGAGGTCCTATGGACGCCGTCCTCGAAGACCTCGCGCGGCACTGGTGGCTGTACGCCGCGATCCCGTTCATCGCCGCGCTGATCGGCTACGTCACCAAACGCGTCGCTATCGAGATGATGTTCAAACCGCTGGAGTTCGCCGGGATCAAACCGTTCCTCGGCTGGCAGGGCGTGGTGCCCAAGCACGGCGGGCGGATGGCCGCGGTCGCGACCGAACTGCTGACGTCGAACCTGCTGGACGTCAAAGAGGTCTTTCGCCGGATCGACCCGGCGATCATCACGCGCGAGATCGAGCAGCCGCTGCTGAAGGCCGTGGACGAGGTCGCCCGCGAAGTGCTCGAGAAGCACCATCCCCGGCTCTGGGAAGTCATGCCGACGATGGCGCAGGAGCTGCTGATCAAGCAGGTCCAGTCTTCGACGCCGCGGCTGGTGCGCGAGTTCATGGAAGAGATGACCGAGAACCTCGACGAGGTGCTCGACTTCCAGCACATGACCGTGCAGCGGCTCACCAGGGACAAGAAGCTGCTCGTCCGACTGATCCGTGAGACGTCTCGACCGGAGATGGCGTTCATCGCGCGCACGGGGATCTATTTCGGCTTCGGGCTCGGTGTCGTGCAGGCGATCGTCTGGGCGATGACGAAGGAGCCGTGGGTGCTGCCGATCTTCGGCGGCTGCATCGGACTGTTCACCGACTGGCTGGCGATCAAACTGATCTTCGTGCCGCGCGAGCCGGTGCGGGTCGGCCGGGTGATCCTGCAGGGCAAGTTCCAGCGGCGGCGGGCCGAGGTCGCGCGTCAGTACGGCGAGATGATCGCGAACGAGATCCTCACCGTGCCGAACCTGCTCGACGCCGTCCTGCGCGGACCGCGGTCGGACCGGCTGTACGCGCTGGTCGAGCGGCTCGTGGCGCAAGCCGTCGACGAGCAGGCGAGTGTCGCGAAACCGATGGTCGCGATGGCCGTCGGCGGGCAGCGGCTGCGCGAGATCAAACAGGCGGCCGCGCGGACGGCGCTGGAGCGGCTGCCGCCGACAATCCGCCACGCCGAGGGCTACCTGACCGAGGCGATGGACGTCGCGAAGATCGTCGAACGCCGGATGCTCGGGCTGACGCCGCTGGAGTTCGAGGGGCTGCTGCGCCCGGCGTTCCGGCAGGACGAGTGGAAGCTCATCGCGGTCGGTGGGCTCATCGGCTTCCTGGTCGGCGAGCTCCAGGTCCTCCTCATGCTCCACTGACGCCGGATCGCGTTTAGCCCGCTAAACGCAGGTCGGGCGGGGTCGGCGGCCGCATCCCGAGGGGGTGCCATGCCCCGGAGGTCCCCGAGCGCCCACGGGTCGCGTTTAGCGGGCTAAACGCGATCCGGGCGGGTGGGCGCCCCGGGGCCGTGGACCTGCGTTTAGCGGGCTAAACGCGATCTGTGGGGGCGGAAGTGAGGTGTTCTCACTTGCGGGAGACACGGGGTGATTACGGTGGAGGGGTGGCGTCCGAACCCCAGCAGCTGCCAGCCGTCCACGAGGCGTGGCTTCCGCGTGAGCACGCGTTGCACCGTCCCCGCCACGGCGGCAGGCAGCTGACCGCGCTGATCAGCGCTCTGCTGTTCTTCACCACCCCCGCGTTGCTGTGGGTGTTCGGCGTGCGGCCGGGCGAGATCGAGAACCACAAGCTCGCGAGCTTCCCCGGCCTGGACAAGGGCTGGGGCTTCTTCACCGACATGCCCGCCTGGGCCATCGACCAGCTGTCGTTCCGGCCGGGCGCGATCACCGCCGCGGACGCGATCAGCCGCGGCATCTTCGGCGAAGGTGCCCCGCTCGACCAGCCTCCACCGCAACAGCAGGCGGGCCCGATCCCCGCCCCGCCGGCGCCGACGCCGTCCAAGACCGCGCCCACCCAGGGCCCGACGCCGAACGCCGCGTCCGGCTACCGCCGGGTCGTCCAGGGTCGCGACGGCTGGCTGTACTACGGCTACGACGCCGACGCGAAATGCGATCCGTCCCGCCCGCTGCCCGAGACGATCGCCAAGATCAACGAGCTGCGGCGCGCGGTCGAGCAGTCCGGGAGGCGGTTCGAGCTGGTCGTCGCGCCGGACAAGTCGACGATGGTCCCGCAGTTCCTGCCCGACTCCTATCCCGGCCGCGACTGCTCGCGGTCGGCCGAGGCGACCACCTGGCACCGGATGCTCAAGGACGCCCGCGCGATCGACCTGCGGCCCGAACTGCGCGCGTCCGAGGGCCGGGTGCAGCGGCCGGTCTACCCGCCGAACGACACGCACTGGGCCGACGAGGGCGCGCTGGTGATGACGCGCGCGATCGCGAACGCGATCAAGCCGGGTGTCACGCAGACCTGGGTGAGCGTTCCCGTCGGGCAGTACGACGCCGTCGCGGACCTGCCGCCGCTGATCAGCAAGCAGGGCACGAAGACGAACACGATGTACAGCCTCCGCCCGGATGGCCTGGTCGAGCGCGCGGGCGAGACCAACGGCGACATCGACCGGCCGGTGTACCGCACGGCGAGCCCGCTGATCGGGACCGTGGACGAGAAGGTCCTGATCTACGGCGACTCGTTCACGAAGGCGTCTTCGCGGTATCTCTCGGGCGCTTTCACGAACCTGACGATGCTGGCGCACTTCACCCAGAAGACGTCGCAAGCCGAGGCTGTCGACGCTTTCGTGAACGCGAACGTCGTGGTCCTCGAAGCCGTGGAGCGCAGTGTGGCCGGGGGGCAGCTCGCGTTCATCGACCCCGGTTTCCTCGAAGCGGTCAAGAAGGCGCTCGCCGAGCACCCGATCCGCTAGCGCAAGGCGGGCTGCGGCGTCGCCGTCGGCTCGACGCGGACCCGCGTGCTCCGCCCGCGCAGCCACGCGATGAGGCGGCAGACCAGGTAGATCACGAACGAGATCGTCGTGACGAACGCGCTCACCGGCTTCCCTGGCGCGAGCGAGAGGATGATCCCGCCGAGTGCCGCGATCTCCGCGAACACGATCGACAGCACGGTCGCCTTCCACGGGCTCGCCGTGACCCGCGCGGCCGCCGCGGCCGGGGTCACCATCAGCGAGACCACCAGCAGCGCGCCGACTATCTGCACACCGAGCGCGCTCGAAATGCCGACAAGCACCGCGAAGATCAGCGAAAGCAGCCGCACCGGGACACCGCGCGCCGTCGCGACAGCGGGGTCGACCGTGGCGAACAGCAGCGGCCGGTAGATCACCGCGAGCACCACCAGGACGACGACCGAGGCGCCGACGAGGAGGTTCAGGTTGGTCGAGTCGATGGTGATGATCTGCCCGACGAGGATGCCGAACTTGTTGGCGCTGCGGCCTTCGTAGAACGACAGCAGCAGGACACCCATGCCGAGCCCGAAGGCGAGGATCACGCCGATCACGGAGTCGCGTTCGGACTCGCGGCCGCCGAGGATCCCGATCAGCAGGGCGGCGATGACCGCGCCCGCGAGGCCGCCGAGTTCGACGCCGACGCCGAGCAGCAGCGCGCCGGCCGCGCCGGTGAAGGCCAGTTCGGCGGTGCCGTGCACGGCGAACGACATCCGCCGCATGACCACCAGCGGGCCGAGGACGCCCGCCACCAGGCCGAGGACGGCGGCGGCGAGCAGCGCCGTCTGTACGAAGTCGAGGCCGAGGAGTTCGCCTGTCAGGGCGAAGTCGAACATCTTGTCCACGGCGTTTATCCGAGAACCCGCGACCGCGATCGCGTCGCCAGGGCGCGAGTTCGCGTCATCAAGCGCGTTGATTCGCCAAGGCGCCCTGCCGCCCCGATCGCGGGGCCTCCGGCCGGGGCGGGTTCTGCGTGTGGTCCAGGCCGCACGAATGACCTCACTTCGTCTACCACTTCCGCTAACTGGCCTGTTCGTCGATGTGGTGGGGTTCGTCCTCGCACAGCGCGCTCTGCGCCCCGGCGACGTGGATCTGCCCGCCGACCTTGAGCACCTCGATCCGCGTGCCGTACAGCTCGGACAGCGTCTCCGAGTTCATCACCTCGTCCGGCTTGCCGACCCGGAACTGGCCGTTCACCAGATACAGCACCCTGTCCACATAGGACAGGATCGGGTTGATCTCGTGGGTGACGAACAGGACGGCGGTGTCCGCCGAACGCCGCCGCTCGTCGATCAGCTCACTGACCGCGCGCTGGTGGGCGAGGTCGAGGGAGAGCAGCGGCTCGTCGCACAGCAGGACCGCGGGGTCGCCGACCAGCGACTGCGCGACGCGGAGCCGCTGCTGCTCGCCGCCGGAAAGCCGCCCCACCGGCTGTTTCGCGTACGCCTGGGCGCCGACGGCCTCGATGGCCCGCGCCACCAGCTGACGTCGCTTCGAAATCCCGAAGAGCCCCGTCCCCCACCGGTGCCCGTCCAGGCCGAGGCCGACCAGGTCCACCCCGCGCATCGTCAGGCCCTCGTCGAGGGCGCGCTGCTGCGGGATGTAGCCGATCCGCCGGTTCTGCCCGCCGGGGCGCCGCCCCGCGATCTCGACCGTGCCCTCGGGCAGTCCCTGCTGGCCGAGCAGCACTTTGAGCAGGCTGCTCTTCCCGGAGCCGTTCGGCCCGAGGATCGCGAGGAACTCCCCGGGCTCGACGTCGAGGTCGAGCCCGGACCAGAGGGTCCTGGTGCCGAACGCGAGGCTCGCCCCGCGGACACGGACCGCGGGACGCGCCTCGGCAGGTACGGAGCTCACTACTTCAGTGCTCCCGCCAGCGCGTCCACTGCCTTGGTCATCCATGCAATGTAGTCGGTCACACCCTGGGGAAGTGTTTCGGTGACGTCGACGACGGCGATCCCGGCGCTCTTGGCGTCGCCGACGATCTGCTGGGTGACCGGGGTGGTGGTCTGCGCGTTGTTGACCACGGCCTTGACCTGCTTGCCGGAGATCAGCTGCTTGACCTCGTTGAGCGCGGCGGCGGGCACGTCCTGCTCCGCTTCCACGGCCGCGGCGAAGGCGGGCGGAGTCGCGTCGGTGACCTTCGCGCTGTCGAGCAGGTAGTGCGCGACGGGCTCTGTCGCGACGACCTTGCCGGAGGTGCCCAGCCCGGTGACCTTCTTCAGCAGTTCCTGGGTCTTGCCCTTGAACGCGGTCGCGTTGGCGGTGAAGGCGTCCTTCGACGCGGGCTGGATCTCGCCGAGCTTCGCGGCGACCTGGTCGGCGATCTTCTCGACGCCGGGCAGGCTGTACCAGACGTGCTCGTTCTCGTTGCCGGTCGCGGCGATGTCGACGGCGACCAGTTTCCGCGCGCCGGTGGCCTGGTCGGCGAGCTTGGAGAAGAACTCGTCGTAGCCGCCGCCGTTGGACAGCGCCAGCTTCGCGTTCTTCGCGGCGATGGCGTCGCTCGCGGTGGTCTCGTAGGAGTGCGGGTCGGCCGAGGGGTCGTGGATGATCGAGGTGACCTCGACCTTGTCGCCGCCGACTGCGGTCACGACGCTGCCCCAGACGTCGGTCGAGGCGACGACCTTGATCTTCTCGCCGCCGGGGTTCGCGGCGGACGCGTTCTGCGAACCGGAGCCCGTGGACGCCTTGTCACTCGACGCGCAAGCCGTCGCGCCGAGCGCGAGGACGGCCAGGGCCGACACGGCCGCGAAAACACTCTTAGTACGGCGGGAATTCATTTACTGCACTCCTGCGGATGCCCAGGCCAGGTGTCCCAGATGCCGGGTAATGGAAACCGTTGTCAGATTCAACTGTACCCCATCCGGCTGACGGAACCCGCTGTCCAGGTGTGAGCTGTACCCAGGGTCACTCTGAATCGAGACCTGCCACACGTCGGGTGATGCTTCTGCAAAACGTTCTGAACCGTTACGGTTTGCGGATGGGCCGTCCTATTCGCACCAGGAGGCAGGCGACACTGGCGTCGTTGGCCGCGGAGCTCGGTGTGTCGAGGACCACCGTCTCCAACGCCTACAACCGACCCGACCAGCTGTCCCCTGAGTTGCGCCGCCGTGTTCTCGAGACCGCACGGCGCCTCGGCTACCCGGGCCCGGACCCGGTAGCCCGTTCACTGCGGACGCGCAAGGCCGGCGCTGTCGGTCTTTTGCTCACAGAAAACCTCTCCTACGCCTTCCGCGATCCGGCCGCCGTCGGCGTGCTCGAAGGACTCGCGCTGGCGTGTGAAGACGCGGGCGTCGGCCTGCACCTGGTCCCGGCGAGCCCCGGCAACGAGGACGTCGCGGCCGTGCACCGCGCCGGTGTCGACGGTTTCGTCGTCTATTCGGTGCCCGACGACGACCCGCATCTGGGCGCCGTACTGGAACGCCCGGTGCCGACGGTGATCGTCGACCAGCCGCGCGTGGACGGTGTCGACAGGGTCGGCCCGGACGACGCGGCCGCCGTCACCGCCATGGCCGAGCACCTCATCTCGCTGGGTCACCGGCAGATAGGCGTGCTGTGCATGCGGCTGGCCCGCGAGCGCAACGACGACTTCGTCTCCATCCAGCGGCAGAGCGCCGCGCACTTCCACGTCCAGCGGATCCGGCTGGAGGCGCTGGCCGCCGCGTTCTCGGCGGCCGGGGTCGACTGGGCGACGGTGCCGGTGGTCGAACGCTTCGACCACACAGTGGACGACGGCGCGTCTGCCGCGCGTCAGCTGCTCGACGCGTATCCGCAGGTCACAGCCGTGATCTGCACTTCGGACATCCTCGCGCTCGGCGCGCTGGCCGAAGCGGAACGCCGTGGGCTGCGCGTGCCGCAGGATCTGACGGTCACCGGATTCGACGGCATCACCGAGGCCGAACGCTCCGGACTCACCACGGTCCACCAGCCGGTGCTCGAGAAGGGCAAGGCGGCGGGAAAACTGCTGCTCAGCTCGGCCGACCGGGTCGGGCCGAAGGTGATCACCCTGCAGACGGAACTGCGGGTCGGCCGCACGTCGGCACCGCCACGAACGGCCGAAGAACGCTGGTTCGGGCCGTGATGTAGCCCGTAAAACGTTGCTCTCACCGAGCGTGTCGGTTCAAATGGTCACGTGACCTCCATCGACGTACTTCTCAAGCGAAACCAGGAGCTGGGCGACGTCACTCCTGGTGACCGCTCGTCCCCGAGGCCATCACTCCAGGTGGCGGTACTGACCTGCATGGACGCCCGTATCCGGGTGTTCGAGATCTTCGGCCTGCTGCAGGGCGAGTCTCACGTCCTGCGCAACGCCGGCGGTGTCGTCACCGACGACATGATCCGCTCGCTCGCGCTGAGCCAGCGAAAGCTGGGCACCCGTGAGGTGCTGATCGTCCAGCACACCGAATGCGGCCTCTCGATGGTGACCGAGGACAACTTCAAGGACGAACTCGAAGAGGCCTCCGGACTGCGTCCGACCTGGGCCGTCGAGGCGTTCCGCGAGGTCGAGGACAGCGTGCGCCGGTCGGTGCAGCGGGTCCGGCGCAGCGACTTCCTGCCGCACACCGACAACGTGCGCGGCTTCGTCTACGACGTGAAGACGGGACACCTCACGGAGATCGCGTAGCGCGCTTCCCTAAGCTGGCCCAGTGG
Source organism: Amycolatopsis sp. NPDC102522 (assembly GCF_055584485.1). Lineage (NCBI taxonomy): Bacteria > Bacillati > Actinomycetota > Actinomycetes > Pseudonocardiales > Pseudonocardiaceae > Amycolatopsis > Amycolatopsis sp. NPDC102522. The sequence goes on from NZ_JBVJLY010000011.1 coordinate 102,465, forward strand.
GCGTCGACGCGGATGTGCTGACCGAGTGGTTCGACGAAGTGGGGCGCGACCTGCCCTGGCGTGAGCCGGAGTGCACCGCCTGGGGCGTACTCGTCAGCGAGATCATGTTGCAGCAGACGCCGGTCGCGCGCGTTCAGCCGATCTGGCTCGAATGGATGGCGCGCTGGCCGGTTCCGTCGGCGCTGGCGGCGTCGTCGCAGGGCGAGGTCGTGCGCGCCTGGGGCAAGCTCGGCTACCCGCGGCGCGCGTTGCGGCTGCACGCCGCGGCGGCCGTCATCGCCGCCGAACACGGCGACGTCGTCCCGTCCGATGTGGACACTCTGCTCGCGTTGCCGGGCATCGGCGCGTACACCGCGCGCGCTGTCGCGGCCTTCGCCTACGGCAAGCGGGCGCCGGTGGTGGACACGAACGTCCGGCGCGTGGTGGCCAGGGCGGTGCACGGCGCCGGTGACGCCGGACCGCCGTCGAACACCCGCGACATGGCCGACGTCGAGGCGCTGCTGCCGCCGGAGGACGCGCCCGCCGCGAAACTCTCGGCGGCGCTGATGGAACTCGGCGCGCTCGTCTGCACCGCGCGGTCGCCGCAGTGCGCGGACTGCCCGATCTACGACGACTGCGCCTGGCAGCACGCGGGCAAACCCGCCTACGCCGGCCCTGCGAAACAGGTCCAGAAATTCGCCGGGACCGATCGCCAGGTGCGCGGGCTGCTGCTCGACGTCCTGCGCGGCACCGAAGGCCCGGTCGAGAAGGCGCGGCTCGATCTCGTCTGGCACGAATCCGGGCAGCGCGACCGCTGCCTCGACTCTTTGCTGGTCGACGGCCTGCTCGAACAGACCGGGGACGGCCTGTTCGCACTCCCTGGTGAACACTAACGCATTACGACAAAAGTTGGTCAATGGTTGTCATCGGCGCGATGGCGGGTTAGTTTTCCGGCCAACGCGCATGATGGGAGTTACGCCCGTGGCCGACTTCGACCGACGTACCGCGCTCAAGGGCGGCCTGACGGTAAGCGCCGTCGGGCTACTGGGGACGACAACGATTTCCGCCGCAGCCGCGGCGCCCGGGGCAGCACAAGAACCCACGATCCACGACACGGCGGCCTGGGGTGCCCGGCCGCCGAACGGGGCGATCGAGGTGCAGAACCACAAACCGACGTACATCGTCGTGCACCACACGGTCGATCCCGGCAACGTCACCGACTACACGCTCGAACACGCCTACTGGGCGTCGCGTTCGATCCAGAACTTCCACATGGACACCCGTGGCTGGGTCGACAGCGGCCAGCAGTTCACGAACAGTCGCGGCGGGCACATCACCGAAGGGCGGCATCGCAGCCTGGAGATCCTGCGTGGCGGCAAGCAGCACGTGCTGGGCGCGAACGTGGGCAACAACAACAGCACCTGCATCGGGATCGAGAACGAGGGCCTCTACAGCAAGGAAGACGTCACACCCGCGCTCTGGGACTCGCTGGTGAAGATGGTCGCGTACATCGCTTCGCAGTACGGGATCTCGCCGGAGTTCATCAAGGGGCACCGGGACTTCAACTCGACCGAGTGTCCGGGGACCGTGCTGTACAACCGGCTTCCGGAACTGCGCACCGCGGTCGGGAAGCTGCTGGGCTCCGCGTCGCCGAAGGCCGACCTGCCGGAGTGGCCGCTGCTCAAACCGGGCGACTCCGGACCGCGAGTGCGGGTGGCGCAGGAACTTCTGCGGGGACGCGGTTTCACCCTCCCCGTCGATGGCCTTTTCGGACAGTCCACAAAGGATGCCGTCGCCGCGCTGGCGGCCCGCAACGGGCTGGAACGCGACGCCTGCGGCGCGACCGCGGCGACCGACGAGACCGGGTTCCTCGGCTCCGACGTCTGGCCGCTCATCGTCCGGTCGGGCACCGATACGCGGGCGCTGAAAGCACGACTCGCCGGCTGAACAGCAGCGGCAAGAGGACCACGAAGGCGGCGCACCAAGGGAGCAGGAACGTTCCCAGCGGCAGCAGCAGGCCGCCGATGAGGGCTCCCCCGGCGACGGCGCCGTTCCAGGCCGCGATCGTGAGCGACTGGGCGGCGTCGGCGGTGGGGCCCGCGATCAAGGCGGTGACGGCCTGGAACGCCGTGGGCGCGCCGCCGAACGCCAGGCCCCACAGGCAGGCTGCGGCCAGCACCAGGCCGTGGACGCCGCCGCTGAGTCCGATGAGGACGATGGCGGCGGCCGTCAAGGCGGTGCAGGACACCAAGACGGCGCGGGGATGACGGTCGAGCGCGGAGCCGACCGCCACCAGCCCGCCGACCGTGGCACAGCCGAACACCAGTAGCGCCGCGCCCAGCATCGGCGCCGCGTCGAGCCCGGCGAGCACCGGGCCGATGTAGGTGTAGGCCACGTTGTGCCCCAACGAGAACAGCGCCACCGTCGCCAGCACGGGACGCATCCCCGGCAGCCGGGACGCGGCCAGCGGCCGGGTGGGCCCCGCCGGATCCGCGGGTACGGCGGGCACCGCGACGAGCACCCACGCCAGCAGCGGCACGGTGATCAGCGCCATCGCGGCGAACGCCCAGCGCCAGTCGGCCAGTTCGCCGAGCGCGGTCCCTGCCGGGACGCCGAGCGCGAAGCCGATCGGGGTGCCGGACATGGCCACGGCCAGCGCGCGCCCGGTGAGTCCCGGCGGGGCGAGGCGCATCGCGTAGCCGGCGACGAGTGACCACATCACCCCCGTCAGCGCGCCGGAAACGACCCGCGTCGCGAGGATCAGCGAGTACGACGAGGACACCGCGATCACCAGGTTGGTGACCAGGAAACCGGCGATCAGCACCAGGAGCAAGCGTTTGCGCGGCACCCGCAGCGTCGCGCCGGTGAGCGGGATGGCGGTGAGCGCGGTGGTGATCGCGTAGACCGTCACCAGCTGCCCGGCGGCCGACGGGGAGACACCCAGCTCCGCGGACATGCCCAGCAGCAGCCCGGCGGGCAGCACTTCGGTGAGGCAGCCGAGGAAGACCGTCGTCGTCAGCGCGAGCAGCGCCGGGAAGGGCAGCATGCCTGGACGATCTCTTCCCCCGCGCGGCGCGGGTAGTCCCCGACGGTCATGCCGCGGCGTTATCGGCCGGGATAACCCCGTGGCATGACCGGCTGGCAGTGCCGCGCGCGACGCGGACGTACGCACGATGACCGGGCATCCTCCCCGGCAGAGAGAAGGCCCGTTCATGACCGTGCGGATTCGGTGGCAGGAGCCACTGTGCACCGCGTTGCTCGCCACCACGATGATCGGCGCCTGCCCGGCTTCGGCGGTGGCCCAGCCGGCACCCGGCAGCGACGGGTACGTGCACGTCTCGCCCGACGGCACCGTCCTCGGCCCCGATCCTTACTACCCGAAGGACGGCAACGGCGGCTACGACGTCGACAAGTACTCGCTCGCGCTGGACTACGCGCCGTACTCGATGCTGCTGAGCGGCAAGGCGACGATCACCGCGACAGCCACCCAGGACCTGAGCCGGTTCGACCTCGACCTGCGCGGGCTCACCGTGCGCTCGGTCAGCGTCGACGGGGTGGCCGCGACGTTCCGGCGGGTGGGCGAACACGAGCTGGTGATCACCCCGAAGACCCCGTTGGCCGCGGGCAAGCGGTTCACCGTGGTGGTCGGTTACGACGGGCGGCCGGAGCCGCTCACCACGGCGCGCGGCCGGGTCGGCTGGCTGGCGGCCTCCGGCGATTCCGCCGTGGCCACCGGCCAGCCCCGGTCGGCGATGACCTGGTTCCCGGTCAACGGCACCGAAGTCGACAAGGCGACCCTTCGCGTCTCCGTCACCGTCCTGGACGAATTCTCCGTGATGGGCAACGGTTTCCAGGTCTCCGACGTGCCCGCGGGCTTCGGGCGGCACACCGTCACCTGGTCGGAGGACACCGCCCTCGCGCCGAGCACGGCGATGCTCGGCATCGGGCGCTGGGAGGTCGAGAAGATCGCGCTTCCCGGTGGCCGGACGGCGATCAACGCGTACCACCCGTGCGCCGTCGACAAGCGGGCTATCGGCGGACGGCTGCCCGAAGTGCTGGAGTTCCTCACCGGGAAGTTCGGCGACTACCCGCAATCGGCGGCGGGCGGGCTGTTCCTCGACCGCTCCCTCGGCTACACGCACGGCGCCCAGACCCGGCCGGTGTACGGCCGCACGGCCACCGTCGCCGATCTCGTGTACGCCACCGCGTACCAATGGTGGGGTGCCGGGGTGAGCGGCAAGATGTGGCGCGACACGCTGATGCCCGAGTCCGTCGCGCAGTACGCGGTGTGGTTGTGGGACGAGGCCAAGAACGGCGCCGACCTGGACCGGCGCTACCGCGAGACGGTGGCCAAGGTGAGCGGGGACCCGGCCTTCTGGGCGCCCAAGCTCACCGATCCGGGCAAGGGGACCGAATTCGCGCCCACCCCCAAGGCCGTGCTGATGATGCACGCGCTGCGGCGGCTGATCGGCGAGGACGCGTTCTTCCAGATCATGGCGGGCTTCCCGATGATCAACCCGCAGGGGAACCAGAACTGGCACGACTTCGAGCTCTACGTCTCCGCGATGACGCAGCGCGACCTCGGCGAGTTCACACACGCGTGGCTGGACGGCACGGTGCGGCCGCCGGACGCGCTGCTCTACCCCGGGCAGTAGACCGCGCTTGACGCGGATCTCGCGTGATCAGACCCGGATCTCGCGTGATTGGAGACGTGACTCGCGTGATTGGAGGCGGATCTCGCGTTTAAACACGCGAGATCCGTGTCTGATCACGCGAGTCACGTCCTTTACCGCTCACGAGTCCTGTCCAGGTACGCGGCGTAGACCGGCGCCGTCCTCGCCTCGGCCCAGTACGTTTCGACCACGGCGGAGATCAGCTCCTCCTGCCGTCCCGCCACGAAGGTCTCCCGGTTCCAGGCGAGGACATGCCTGCGCGGCAACACATCCCCGCGCAGCGGGCGCGTCACGATGCCGTTGTCGCACGGATCGCAGATCGGCTGCGACAGGCCGATCGCGCCGGCCTTGACCACCAGCAGTGCCACCTGCTGCGAAGTCACCTGATGGGCGACGGTCGGGCTGAAGCCGTGCCGCGCGCAGGTGTCGGCGAAGTACTTCGTGAACGTGGCCGCCGAAGAGTCGGACACCATCACCCACGATTCGTCTCGCAGCTCTCGCAGGTCGATGCTTTCCCGGCTCGCCAGTGGATGATCTTTCGGCAGCAGGACGAAAGTCGGCTCGGTCACCACCACCGTGGTGTCCACGTTCGCGGGGATTTCGAGCTCGTGGCCCGGATAGTCCTTGACCAGCGCCAATTCCGCGCGCCGCTGGGCCAGCAGCGGCAGCAGCCGCTCGGGGTGGTCGTCGTGCACGACCTGTACTTCGGAGACCTCCGGCCACAGCCTGGCCACCAGTGACGGCAGATGCGAGACCAGCGCGCTGGCCACCGATGCCACGCGGACGACATCGGGCGGGCCGCTGGGACAGACTCGTTGCTCGATGTCTTCGAGCAGTTTGTCCAGCTGTGGCAGCAAAGCGGCTGTCCGGCGCAACAAGAGCTCGCCCATCGGTGTCGGCTTCACACCGCCCTCGCGCCGATCGAACAACTGGTAGCCCAGCATGTTCTCCAGCCGTTTGAGTTGCGCGGAAACCGCGGGCTGGGTGACACCGAGAGCGATCGCGGCACGGGAAAGGCTCCCCGTGTCCGCGATCGCCCTGATCACCCGCAGGTGGTGGACATCCAGTTGTACGACGTCGAACTCCTTTGTCACGAAAGGGTTTTCGACCCGCCGGAAGAAGTCATCGCCGCGGGAACCGCCGCGGCCGTGGTCCGTCTGCCGAGAAGAACATACAGGAGAAAAGCACCGAGAACGGAGTTCACCGTGGGGATTCCCCACGGCAGCCAGATGCCCACCGCGGCCCCGGCCACCCAGCAGATCAGCGCACTGGGAACCCAGGCCGGGCAGGTCTGCGGAAGTTCCCCGGACGCGCGGGTGGCCTCCAGGTCCGGTTTCCAGCGCCGCACCACGTAGTACTCGGCGATCACCACTCCCGCCACCGGCGGGGTGAGTACGCCGACCCAGGTCAGGAAGGTGGTGAAGTGGTCGAGGATGCCGATCGCGGAGAGCGCCGTGCCGAGACCGCCGAGCAGCAGGGTCGCGGTGGTGCGGTCCAGCCGCCGGGACAGCAGCACCTGCACGGTGTTCACCAGCCCGAGCGAGGACGAATAGAGGTTCCAGTCGTTGATCTTCAGGATCGCCGTGACCAGGATCAGCGTGCCGAGCACCCCGGACGACGACGTGATGATCCCGACCACGTCGGCGCTTTTCGCCGCGTGCGCGAGCAGCACCCCGATCAGGCCGATCAGGTACTGGCCGAGGGTGACGCTGACCAGGGTCTGCTTCACCACGTCGGACGCGGTCCGGTTGAACCGGGTCATGTCCGGGGTCATGATCGCGCCCATGATGAACGCGCCTGCCACCAGCGTGGTGCCCTGCGCCAGCGACATCGCGGGCCCCGGCGGCGGCTCGGCCACCAGCGTGGACAGCGCGTGGCCGTCGAGCGCGGAGATGATCGAATACCCGGCCAGCGCGAGGAAAGCGGGCACCGTGAGGTACGCCGTCCAGGCCATCGCGTGGAACCCGAACACCACGATCACGGTGACCAGCGCCCCGCCCGCGAGCGCCCACACCCACACCGGCGGACCGCCCATCAGGGAGTGGAGTCCGTGGGCGAACACGTCGTTCTGCACCCCGAACCAGCCCGCCAGGCTCAGCGTCATGAGGAGCCCGACCAGCGAGGACCCGCCGGTGCCGAAGCCTGTCCAGCGCGCGAGCACCGACGTCGACAGCCCCTCCCGGGTGCCGGCGATGCCCATCAGGATGGTGATGATCTCCAGCAGTACCGAACCGATCGTGATGGCCAGTACCGCGTCCCAGAAGGTCATCCCGAACCCGAGTACCGCGCCGAGCAGGAACTGGTGGAACGAGGACACCTGCCCGAACCGTTGCAGCGCGACGGAAACCCAGGAGTAGCGGCGTTCGGCGGGTACCCGTCGCAGGGAGAAGTCGTCGTGTTCCACGGTCACTCCACCCGTTCCGCGACAGCCTGTTCCGGGATGGCCTGTTCGAGGACGACGAAACCCTGTCCCGGCAGCGGCCGCCAGGCGAGTTCGCCGCGGTAGAGCCGTTCGAGGAACGCGACCCGCTGGTGGTAGGCGAACACGGAACTGCCGACCCCGGCCACGGCGACCGTGCCGACGAACATCGGCAACTCGGCCAGGAAGTACCGGACGGCGCTGCGCAGCTGGTCACGGGTGGGGTGTTCGCCTTCGGGCAGCCGCCGGTCCAGCACCCAGCCCGTGGCGTCGAGACAGTGTTCGGCGAACTCCGGGTCCAGGGCGAAGCGTTGGTGTGCCTCGGAAAGCAGGCCGAGATACGCGGGATCGGCTTCGAGCGACGCGGCGTCCAGGATCAGCGTCTGCGGATCCGAAGGGCAGACCTGCAGCAGCGCCCGGACGATCTTGTTGCGCGTGTAGTTGCCCTGTCGCTGCGCCTTCTGCGCGGCGCGAATCGGGTCGTAACCGAGCGCTTCGAGAGTGAACGCGGACGGCCCGTCCGGGACGAAGAAATGAAAACCGTTGAAAGCCGACATGGCCCAGCGGGCGAGATCGGCGATCCGTTCCACCGTGAAATAGCTGTTGAACGGGCTGATGCCGATGCAGACGTGCTCGGCTCGCGCCAAAGGATCAGCGCAATGCTCCGTGAGCGGCAGTGGTCGCAGCAAGACGGCTCCTGATTCGCGGATATGCGGGGAGAACGAGGCGTCGACCGACGCTAGCCACGGCGAGTGACCGCCGGTATTGCCGACAGTGGTTGTCATCGCGTTATAGGAATTCGAAGGATCTTTCGCAAGTTCACGACAACGGTGAATGCGGCGCGACCTTCGGAGGTGCCGGACACGGGCGGGAGCGCGGTATACGAAGTCATGGAGATTCAGGTTCGGCATCTTCGAGTGATCTGTGAGATCGCTGCCTCCGGCAGCCTCAACCGTGCCGCCGCCGGACTCGGGCTCGGGCAGCCCGCGCTCAGCCACCAGTTGCGCCGGATCGAGCGGATGGTCGGCGGGTCCCTGTTCCACCGCGACCAGCACGGAGTACGGCCCACCGAACTCGGCGCCCTGATCCTGCGGCGGGCCAAGGCGATCGTGCTGACCTTCGACGAACTGGAGCACGACTTCCACCGTCAGGAACCCGAGGTCGGCGAATCGATCAGAATCGGCTGGAACGACAGCGCCATCACGGGTTCGCTGCTCGCCGGGCTGCGGGACCTGAGACCCGGCGAGCCGTTCCGCACGCGCGCCGACACCTCGCGCACGCGGCTGCTCGCCCAGGTCGCGAACCGGGGTATCGACCTCGCGCTGATCATGATCTGCGGCAGGCGCGGCCTCCCGGTGCCGCCGGAGGTGCGGACCATGACCCTGGTCGAGGAGCCGTCGTTCGTCGCGGTGCCCGCGGGACACCCGCTCGCCGACGAAGAGGAGATCGACCTCACCGAACTGGCCGGGGAGGACTGGATCGTGTCGAGCGGCGGCGACGGCTGCCGCGTGGTGTTCCGCGAAATGTGTCTCGCGCACGGTTTCGATCCCCGGATCACCCACGACGTCGACATCGACACCGCGCGGGAAGACCTGGTCAGCGGCGGGCACGGCGTCGGGCTCGTCCAGCCGACCCGGCCGCCGTCGGACGGACTGGCCATCCGGCCGCTGGCGGGCGCGCCGATGTGCGTGCGGCACGTGCTCGCCTGGCGGGAGGACGGCCCGTGCGCGCCCGGCGTCCCGGAACTCGCCGGCGAGGCGACGGCGGGATACTGGCGGCTCGCCGAGCGGACGGCGCCGTACCGCGGCTGGCTGCACCGCCACGGGCGGCTGGCGGCCGGATAAGCCGGTACAGAGAGCCAGTACCGCCGAGCCAGTACCGGCTCGTGAGTGGCAAGAACGGTTAGAACCGTCCTTGCCACTCACGAGGCCCGTGAACCCTCGATAACGCCTCGGCATGCGGAGGCGGCACTAGAGCGGGCCCCGGAAGGCGGCCGACGATGGGAATCGTCAATCAAGGTCGTCTGAGAAGGGGCACCATGCTGCCGTTGATCACTCGTACGGAACTGCTCTCCCGAATGGAGGCCGGCACGGTGGTCGTGGTCGACACGATGCCGGTCGCCTATTTCGAAAAGGAACATCTGCCGGAATCGCACAACATTCCGGGTTTCCCCTACGAACAGGCCGCCGAATTCACCGACCAGCTGGCACCTGCGGTGCTGCCGGACAAGGCCGCCGCGATCGTCGTCTACTGCGCGAACACGCCGTGCCGCAACAGTGAATTCGTCGGTCGGCGTCTGCTGGAGCTCGGCTACACGAACGTCCGCAAGTACCGCGAAGGCATCGAAGACTGGGTCGCGAACGGCTTGCCGACCGGATCTTCGTCCTGACCGGATTCCCCTCACAGCCAAGGAGATCCTCTTGTCCAAGACCAAAAGGTTCGTCTGTGTGCTGGCCGGTGTGCTGGCGCTCATCACCGGCTTCGGCTCGGGCGCGGCCTCCGCCGCACCGAAAGCCGAGAACGTGATGACGGTGACTTCGGGCAACTACGCCGAAGTCATGAACATCTCGAAACAGAAGCTGGTCATCATGGACTTCGGCGCGACCTGGTGCCCGCCGTGCCGCCAGATGAAGCCCGTGATCGAGCGGCTCGCCGGCGAGTACGGCGGCAAGTTCCTGCTCGGCGAGGTCGACGTCGACCAGAGCCGCGACCTGTCCGGCAAGTACAACATCCGCTACCTCCCGACGCTGGTCGGTGTCCGCAACGCCGCTGAACTGCCGTCCGCGCGGAACATCGGCTACCCGGGCGAGACGAAGCTGCGCGCCTGGATCGACGCTCAGCTGGCGAAGAAGGGCTGACCGATGACGTCGGAGAGAAACGCCTCGACGGCACCGAGGTAGGTCTCCGGCGCTTCGTCGTGCACCACGTGCCCGGCGCCTTGGACGACGATGTGCCGTCCGAGGCCGCCGGGCACGCGCGCGGCCAGCTCGGCCTGCTGGCCGTGCGGCATCGCCGTCCGTTCGCCCTCGATGGCGAGCAGCGGGCATTCGACCCGCTCGACGAACTCCCAGAAGTCCCGCCGTCCCCATTCCGCCGCGATCTCGTACAGATCCGGGAGCGACGCGATCAGGTGATAGCCGTCTTCCCGTTCCTCGACGCATTCGACGAAGTAGTCGCCGGTGTCGCCGAAGAATTCGCGCACGTGGGCCAAGGACCGGAACGGGACCGGCCAGGATTCGAAATAGCCGCGCCAGGTGTCCACGGTCCGGCCGCGCTGATCCGGCGCGAAGTCCTCGCAGACCACGGCGCGGACGAGCCCGGGATGCGTGGCCGCGGTGACCCACGCGTGCAGGCCGCCCATCGAATGTCCGATCAGGATCGCGGGTTCGCCGAAGGTCCGCAGCACCGCGGCGACGTCGTCGGCGAACCGCTCGGTGCACCAGGGCCCGCCGCGCGGTCCGCGGCCGTGCCCGGCCGCGTCGAGACCGTGGACACGCCCGTACGGTTCGAGCCTTCGCGCGACCCGCCACCACGTCGTCGCCCTGCCCATCAACCCGTGCAGGAGGACGATCGGCGGCCCATCACCGCCGAAAGTGATCAACCCGTCGCGCTGAATCACCACTAAGCTCCCCTCCATGCGCAGCCGTGTCCCCGCCGCAGGCCTGGTCCTGGGGGTCGTCTGCGCCCTGATTATCGGCTGCAGTGCCGATCCTCCCCCGGCCGCGCCCCCTCCGCCGCCGCCGATGAACCCGGCGCCGGGTGCTTCGGGCGCGGGCGACCCGTACTACCCGATGGACGGAAACGGCGGTTACGACGCCGTCGAATACCAGGTCGGGATCACTTACGACCCCGTGAAAGGGCGACTCGACGGCGACACCACGGTGATCGCGAAAGCGACCCAGGACCTCAATCGGTACAACTTGGACTTACGCGGCTTGACGGTCCAATCCGTTGAAGTGGAGGGAAAACCGGCGAAGTTCGCCCGTGAAGGCGAATTCGAGCTGGTGGTGACTCCCGCCGAACCGATCCGGACCGGGAGCACCTTCCGCACGAAGGTCGTCTACGGCGGCGACCCGTCGGCGACCCCGAAGGCGGGCGGCAGCGAGAACGGCTGGCAGAAGTCGAAGAGCGGCGGCGCGTTCATCGTCGGCGAGCCGCATTCGGCGTCGTTCTGGTACCCCGTCAACGAAACCCCGCGCGACAAGGCGATGTTCAACCTCACCGCCCGCGTGCCGGACGGCTGGACCGTCGTCTCGAACGGGCGCGAGATCCAGAAGACCGCGGCGAACGGCTGGGCCACGACGTCCTGGCAGGAACGCACCCCCGTGGCGGCGTACCTGACCACGGTCGCGATCGACAAGTTCACCGTCGACCGGATGGCGCTCCCGGACGGGACGCCGCTGGTCAACGCGTACGCGCCGGGCGCGGAGGACAGGCGGGACACCGGCAGGCGGCTGCCGGAGATCATCGGCTTCCTGACCTCGAAGTTCGGGCCGTACCCGGTGGACGCGGCGGGCGGGATCTATCTCGACGAGGACATCCACTTCTCGTTGGAGACCCAGACCAGGCCGACCTACGCGAAATGGGCCGACCTGATCACCGTGGTGCACGAAACCGCACATCAGTGGTTCGGCGATTCGGTGACCCTGAATTCGTGGTCCGACATCTGCCTCAACGAATGTCTCGCGTCGTACGCGCAATGGCTGTGGCAGGAATCGCGGGACAACGAGAACCTCGACGACCGCTACCGCGCCGCGCTCGAGATCATGCGGGGCAGCCCGGATTTCTGGAAGTCGAAACTGGTCGGCATGGGCGCCGGGCAGGAATTCCACGGCGTCTACGACAAGGGGATCCTGGCCATCCACGCGCTGCGGCGGAAGATCGGCGAGGGCGCTTTCGGGCGGCTGCTGAAGGAGTGGCCGGCGGCGTATCGGAACGCCAACGCGACCTGGGCGGATTTCGAGGCGTTCACGATCAAGCTTTCGGAGCAGGACCTGCGGCCGTTCTTCGACGCCTGGTTCCACGGCACGGCGATCCCTCCGGACGCCGAACTGCTCCCGGGCACCCTCCGAGGCTGACCCTGCCGTATCCAGAGGACTAAATGCGGCGGTTGATCGGACGGGACTGTCCGTGAAGGCCGAGACCTGGGCACTTAGAGGACTATTGGGCCGAAAGGCAAAGTTGTCCGGGCAGGAATGATGTCCCCAATGCGGCGCTGGGGACATTCAGCGTCCCCAACGCCACATTGGGGGCACCACGGTGACTCAAGGCTGGGCATTTCGGTCAAGGGGTTGCGGGGCGGTCAGTGACTCCGCGCGACGCCGACCACCCGAGCGCGCGTTTAGTCCTCTGGACGCGGTGAGGGGTAGTCCGGCAGGTCGATCCCGCTCACCACGGCCCGCATCTTCCGCGAAGCCAGCGCGGCGACCGGTTTGAGCCGCATCACGCGCATCATCAGATACCGCATCCTCAAAGCGGTCCGAGACTTCGCGAAGATCGACTCCGCGTTGTCCCGCCCCATCTCCTGCGTCTTCTCGACGAACTCGCGCATGACCGCTTCGTAGCGCTTGAGCCCGCCGTCGAGGTCTGCCGCGAGCTCTCCGGCCAGGACGTACGCGCCGACGAACGCCAGGCTCGTGCCCTGTCCCGAGAGCGGCGAGGGGCAGAACGCGGCGTCACCCAGCAGCCCGATCCGGCCGCGCGACCAGGATTCCATGATCACCTGGGCGCACGAGTCGAAGTAGAAGTCGGGGGCGTCGTCCAGCTGTTCCAGCAGCCAGGGCGCCTCCCATTCCATCCCTGAGGCGAAGCGGCGCACCAGCTCCTTCTGAGCTTCGACGTCGCGATAGTCGTAGTCGATCTTCTCCGACGCGAACCCGAAGTAGCCCATCGCCTCGTCGCCGTCGCGGATGCCGCGGATCCCGGCGGACCGGCCGACGTCGTCGAAGCCGATCGCCCAGTTCCGCAGGCCGAGCCGGTTCGGCACGGTGAAGAACGCCAGGTACGAGCCCAGATGCCGGACGTAGCGGGACTCCTCGCCGAAGGCCAGCGCCCGCACTCCCGAGTGCAGCCCATCCGCTCCGATGACCGCGTCGAACGTCCTCCGCGACCCGCTCGCGAAGGTGACGTCGACGCCGTCGGCCCGCTCGTCCAGCGCGGTGATCCGGTCGCCGAAGACGTACTCCGTCTTCTCCCTGGTCGCCTCGTACAGCACTTCGGTCAGGTCGCCGCGGAGGATCTCGATCTCGGCGATGAGGCCGTCGCCGCCGAAGTCGTCGCTGCGCAGGGTGGCCTTCGTGCGGTTCTTCCGGTCGACGAGCGTCTCGCCCTTGGTGTCCGTGCACGCCTCGCGGATGCGTTCGTCCAGGCCCATGCGGACGGCGACCTCCCTGGCCGTTCCGCGCAGGTCGACGGCCTGACCGCCGGGACGCAGCGAAGGCGCGCGCTCGACGACGGTCACTTCGAAGCCGTAGCGGGTGAGCCAGAAGGCCAAGGCCGGACCGGCGACGCTCGCTCCCGAGATGAGAATCTTCGTGTCAGCCATCCTCTGGAAGGTCCCACGCATCACGTCGCGGCGCAAAAGAGTTTCACCGTAGGGTGGACGGCATGGCTGTCGTGAAGATCAACGCGATCGAGGTCCCCGAAGGCGCAGGCCCCGAGCTGGAGAAGCGGTTCGCCGCGCGGCTGCACGCCGTCGACAATCAGCCCGGCTTCCTCGGCTTCGAACTGCTCCGCCCGGTCTCCGGCGAAAGCCGCTACTTCGTCTACACGAAGTGGGAGTCCGAAGAGGCCTATCAGGCGTGGGCGTCCGGCCCGGCGCGCGAGGCGCACGCGGGTGAGCGCGCGAAGCCGGTCTCCAGCGGCGCGAACCTGCTGGAATTCGAGGTCGTCCAGGCTTCGAAGCCGGGTGAGTGAGCTCGAACGAGCCGCGGAACTGATCGACGGCGCCGGCGCGCTGCTCGTCTGCGCCGGTGCCGGGATGGGCGTCGACTCCGGCCTGCCCGACTTCCGGGGTGACGAGGGTTTCTGGACGGCGTATCCGCCGTACGAGCGGCTGGGCATCAGCTTCGTCGAGCTCGCCGATCCGCGCCATTTCGCCGAAGATCCCCAGCTGGCCTGGGGTTTCTACGGGCACCGGCTGGCGCTGTACCGCGCGACCGTCCCACACGAAGGGTTCCGCCTCCTGCTGTCCTGGGGAGCGCGCGAACCCGGCGGCACCCGCGCCTTCACGTCCAATGTGGACGGACAGTTCCAGAAGGCGGGCTACCCGCACACCGCCGAAGCGCACGGGTCCATCCATCATCTCCAGTGCCTCGACCGGTGCACCGGCGAGATCTGGTCCGCGGACGGCATCGAGGTCCCGATCGACGAGGACACGATGCGCGCGCTGGAACCGCTGCCGTCGTGCCCGCGCTGCGGCGGCCTCGCCCGGCCCAACATCTTGATGTTCGGCGACTACGACTGGCTCGGGAAGCGCAGCCAGGCCCAGCTCGACGAGCTGACCGCGTGGCGCCGCGCTCATCGCGACCTCGTGGTGGTGGAACTCGGCGCTGGGCAGGCCGTGCCGACGGTGCGGCGCTACTCGGAGCTGGCCAGCGCCGCGACAGGCGCGCTGGTCCGGATCAACCCGCGCGAGCCGCAGATCCGGCACGGCCGCGGCGTCTCGCTCGCGACCAACGGCCTCGAAACCCTCAAGGCACTGGATTCCCTGCTCAGCTAGGCCGGATCCACAGATCGCGGCCACCCTTCAGGGCAGGACGATTTCCGCGTAGACGGCGTCGTGATCGCTGCCGGGCGTCTCCAGCACCTTGAAGTCCGCGATGGCCGTCCGTTTGTCCGCCAGCACGTGGTCGATCGGCACCGGCGGCACCATCCCGTTCGTCCAGGTGCCCTGCAGCGCCTTCCCCAGCTGATCGGCCGCGTCCACGTAGCCCCTGGTCAGCAGCTCACGGAAGAGCGAATGGTCGAGGCTGGCGTTGAAGTCGCCCGCCAGGATCCGGACGTCGTGCTCGGCGTCAGCGTAGGGCAGGTCCTTGGCCTCGTCGACCCACGCGTGCCTGTCCCACATCGGCGCCGCCGGATGGACCGCGACGACCTCGATCCGGACGCCGCCGAGATCCAGACTCGCGCTCGGCTGCTTGTAGTCCGAAGCGCCGCTCAGGTCCAGCGGCGTGAGCGGGTACTTCGACACCAGCCCCGAGCCCGACGCCCACTCCGCCGGGTGCAGCACGTGATACGGCAGGAGCTGGAACAACCCCGCCCGGTCGAGCCCGGTGATCGCCTCGGGTGTCATCTCGGTCAGGCTCAGGACGTCGACCTGGTGTTCCTTCACGTAGCCGACGATCCTGTCCGGATCCGCCTGCCCGCCGAGCATGTTCGACGCCAGGACGCGGACGTGCTTGCCGCCGAGCGCTTTCTGCTCGTTCGCGAACGCCCTCGGCAGCACCAGCGCGGCGATCGTGCAGGTCAGCACGATCGCGACGGCCGCGGTCCACCAGCGGCGGAGTCCCAGCGCGAGGACGCCGAGCACCAGTGTCGCGATCCCGGCGTACGGCGTCAGCGCGAGCGCGGCGATCGTGTACGTGTTGCCGTCGTAGCCCACCAGCCGCATCGCCGTGAGCACCGCGAACGGCACGACCGCCGCGACGAGCAGCCCGCTGACCAGCTTCGCGCCCGCGCCCCCGCGCTTGCGGCGCACCGTCACCGGCGGCCGTTCTTCGATCACCATGACGTCGAGTATGCCGATCAAGGCCGCTGTGGTGGCGGTCTCCACAAGACCTTCACAACCTCCTCACACCGTGCCTACCAGCGCTTATCAGTTCCTGTCAGGTCCTGCCAGCGCGCTGTGCGTGGTCTGCCAGGTCCGGCGGGCACCTTTGTCCGCGGGGCGAGATCCACAGGAGGAAACATGACTCACGCGATCAGGGCCGAGGGCCTGGTCAAGCACTATGGGGAGACGAAGGCGCTCGACGGGGTCGATCTGGAGGTCCCGGCGGGCAAGGTGGTCGGGGTGCTGGGGCCGAACGGCGCGGGGAAGACGACCGCCGTCCGGATCCTGGCCACCTTGATCCGGCCGGACCGCGGCCACGCGAGCGTCTTCGGGTACGACGTCGTCAAGAACCCGATGGCGGTCCGCAGCATGATCGGGCTGACCGGCCAGTACGCGTCGGTCGACGAGGACCTCTCCGGCACGGAGAACCTGGTCCTGATCGGCAGGCTGCTGGAGTTCCCCAGGGCGGAGGCGAAGAAGCGCGCGGCCGACCTGCTGGAGCGGTTCGAGCTGACCGACGCCGCCGGGCGCGCGATCAAGACCTACTCGGGCGGGATGCGGCGACGGCTCGACCTCGCCGCGAGCCTGGTCGGCCGTCCGAGGGTGCTGTACCTGGACGAGCCGACCACGGGGCTCGACCCGCACGCCCGCAACGAGGTCTGGGCCGTGGTCCGGACGCTCGTCGCCGACGGGACGACGGTGCTGCTCACCACGCAGTACCTGGAGGAGGCCGACCAGCTGGCCGACACGATCACCGTGTTCGACCACGGACTGGTCGTGGCGAACGGGCGGGCGGACGAACTCAAGCGGCGGACCGGCGGCCAGACGCTGCAGGTCCGGCCGACCGCGCTCGCCGATCTCGACGCCGTCGAGCGCATCCTGGCCGGACTCACCGGGGCCAAGCCGAACCGGGACGACGACACCGGGCTGCTCACCGCGCCCGTCGCCGATCCCGTCCTGCTGTCCACTTTGGTCCGCAAGCTGGACGAAGCCGGGATCACCGCGGACGAGCTGGCGCTGCGGCTGCCCAGCCTCGACGAGGTGTTCCTCGCGCTGACCGGCAGAAAGACCGATTCCACAAAGGACACGACTCCGGAAGGGAGCCTGGTATGACGACCCTCGCCGCGCCCGCACCACCACGGCGCGTTTCACTCTCCAGCAGCGTCCAGCACGGGCTTTCCCTTGCCTGGCGCGGCATCCTGAAGATCCGCAAGAACCCGGAGCAGCTGGCCGACGTCACGCTCGCGCCGATCATCTTCCTGGTCATGTTCGTCTACCTGTTCGGTGGCGCGATCATGGGCGACACCGGAAGCTATCTGCAGATGATCGTGCCCGGCATCATGGTGTTCAACATCCTGCAGGCCAGCATGACCGTCGGCGTCCAGCTCAACACCGACGTCACCAAGGGCGTGTTCGACCGGTTCCGCGCGATGCCGATCGCGCGGTCCGCGCCACTGATCGGCGCCGTGCTGGCCGACATCGTCCGGTACCTGGTGTGCCTCGTCGTGCTGATGGTCGTCGCGACGATCATGGGCTACCGGATCCAGACCGGGCCTGCGGAGTTCGCGCTGGCGATCGTGCTGGTCATCGCGTTCGCGTTGTCGTTCTGCTGGGCCTCGGTGTTCGTCGGGATGCTGGTGAAGAGCCCCGGCGCGGTGCAGGGCCTGATGTTCGTGGTGCTGATGCCGCTGACCTTCGGCAGCAACGTGTTCGTGGGGACGTCCACCATGCCCGGCTGGCTGAAGGCGTGGGCCGACATCAGCCCGGTGACGCAGATGTCCGACGTCCTGCGCGGGCTGATGAACGGCGGGCCGATCGCCGGTCCGCTGACCGGCGCGCTGATCTGGATGGCGGCCGCGGTCGCGGTCTTCTTCCCGCTCGCCACGTGGGCTTACCGGAAGCGCGTCTGACGGGGGTCAGGGGGAACGCGCGTGAAGGGCTCCTTGCCTCTTTCGAGGCGAGGAGCCCTTCTTCACGTCGTCACTTCCTGGCAGATCAAGGACACCAGGTCGGCGCGGGAAAGCGCGGCGTCCTGGACGAGTATCGCTTCGTAGCGCTCTTCGCCGAAGTGCTCGCGGAGGTCGTCGATCAGCTGCCGGATGCCGGGTTCGCCGAGGTCCAGCCTGCCTCGGAGGGACCTCGCCGCGCCGAGCATCCGGACGGCGTCCTCGTGCCTCCCCTGGCGGAACCGGATCAAGCCGAGGGCCTCGACGATCCGCCCGAGATCGGGCATGTCGCCGCGTTCCGCGGTGGACTTGACGACCACCGCGGCACCGCGTTCGGCCTCGGCCAGATCCCCTGCCGCCAGCGCCACTTCCATTTCGATGAGCCCGCCGAACTCCTCGCCGAACATGCCCGGCATCGGCGCGTCGGCCATCAGCTCGCGGAACCGGGCGGCGACCTCGCGCGCCTCGTCGATCCGGCCGGCGCGGCTGAGCAGATCGGCCTTGCCCACCAGCACCATCACCGCGAGCTGACCGTTGCCCGTGTCTGCCGCGTAGCGCTCCGCGTCGCGCATCTCGCGCATGCCCGTTTCGAGGTCGCCTGCCCGCGCGTACTCCGTCGCGAGCCGCCAGCGCTGCTGGATCACGTCGTCCTGCGACCCCAGTTCGAGGGCGAGGGCGAGCCCCCGCCGGTACAGCGCGAGCGCGGCCTCGTGATCGCCCGACATCGAGATGTCGCTCGCCTTCATGCCGATCGCCATGGCGGTCCCCCAGCGGTCGCCCACGGCCAGGAACCCTTCGTAGGCCCTGTCCCTGGCCCGTTCGGCGCCTTCGGTGTCACCGTCGTCGGTGAGGATGAAGCTCTGCGCCCACGACCCCGCCGACCTGGCCCACGGATCCGGGTTGGCCAGCGCCCTGTCCACCTCGCGGTGCGCGAGTTCCTTGTCCTGGGAGAAGAACGCCAGCATGGGCAGGCCGATGGCCAGACCGGTGAACCGGGTGTGCGCGTTCGTCCGCACGCATTCGTCGACGAGCGCCCGCACGGCTTCCGGATCGCCGACCCCGGGGATCATCGCGGTGATCTCGCGCATCGCCCGGAACGCGGCCGCGAAATCCTCCTCCAGGCGGTCGCCGAAAGTGAGTACCTCGGCGACGAAGGACTCGACCCGGTTGCTGTCGCCCTTGATCAGCCAGTACCAGAAAGTACTGCCGAACAGGTACATCGCCATTTCGACGTCGTCGGCGTCGATGGCCTGGCGGAGCGCCGTCACGATGTTGCCGTGTTCGGCGTCGTACCGCGAGATGGCGACGAGCTGGTCCCTGGTCCGCAGCAACGGCTCCAGCCGCTCCGCGAGTTCGGCGTAGTAGCGGTGATACGCCTTCGTCAGCTGCTCTCGCTCTCCGGCCTCGTCGAGACGTTCCGCCGCGTACGCCCGGATGGTCTCCAGCATGCGGTAGCGGGGTTCGCCCTGGTCACCGGTCGTCGCGTCCACAATGGACTTCTCGACGAGCGAGCCGAGCACGTACATGGCGTCTTCGGCGGGCAGGCCGTCCCCGGCGCAGACGCTTTCGACCGCTTCGACCTCGGCACCGGCCCCGAAGACCGAAAGCCGCCTCGCGAGGACGCGTTCGGCGTCGTCGAGCAGGTCCCAGCTCCACTCGACGACGGCGCGCAGCGTGCGCTGCCTCGGCAGGGCCGTCCGGCTGCCCGAGGTCAGCAGGCGGAACCTGTCGTCGAGGCGCCGCGAGATCTGCGCGACGGTCATCGAGCGCAGCCGAGCGGCGGCCAGTTCCAGCGCCAGCGGCATCCCGTCCAGCCGTCGGCAGATCTGCGCGACTTCGTCCACAGTGGACTCGTCGAGGACGAAGTCCTGTCGCACGGCCACCGCTCTGTCGACGAACAGCCGGATCGCGCCCGCCTCGGCGGCCTGCGGAACGGTCAGCGTCCCTTCCGGCACGGACAACGGGCCGAGCGGGCACAGTGTCTCGCCGTCGATGGCCAACGCCTCGCGGCTCGTCGCGAGGATCCGCAGGGTCGGCACGCGGCGCAGCAGGGTGTTCGCCAGCTCCGCGGCCGCGTCGACCAGATGCTCGCAGTTGTCCAGCACCAGCACCGATTCGCCGGCGCCGAGCGTCTCCGCCACCCGGCCCATCGCGTCCACCGGCCGCCGCAGCGGGTCACCGCTGTGCGCGAGGCCGAGGTCCCACAGCTCCAGCGCGGCGAAGACAGCGCCGGGCAGGTCGCCCGGGTCGCGGACGCCGGCGAGCGGCACGAACCAGACGCGCCCGCGCGTGTGCGCGGGATGCCGCGTCGCGACCTCGGTGGCCAGCCGCGTCTTCCCGGCGCCGCCGGGCCCGACGAGCGTCACCAGCCGCGCGCCGGCGAGGAGTTCGGCGACCAGCTTCAGCTCGTCGTCACGGCCGACGAAGCTGGTCAGCCGCACCGGGAGATGGTCGGCGGCCGCGGGAGGCGGGCCGAGTTCACCGCGCAGCGCGGCGACGTGGATGTCCTGGAGCTCGGCCGAAGGGTCGACACCCAGCTGATCGGCCAGCGCCGCCCGGACCTCCTCGTAGACGGCGAGGGCGTCGGACTGCCTGTCCGCCGCGCACAACGCCCGGATCCACAGCCCGGCGAGCCGTTCGCGCAGCGGATGCCGCGCGGCCGCCTCCTTGAGATCGGCCAGGACCCGGTCTTGCCCGCCGAGCCGGATCTCCGCCTCGAAGCGGTCTTCGGCGGCTTCGAGGCGCAAATCCTCCAGCCGGGTCGCCGGTGCCTGCGCGAACGGGGCTTCGAGGACGTCGGACAGCGCTTGACCACGCCAGAGGCCGAGCGCCTCGGCGAGGATCGTGGCCGCACCCGCGTCCCGGCCCGCCGCCAGCGCCGCACGGCCCTCCGCGGCCAGGCGCTCGAAGCGGCACACGTCGACGTCCTCGCGGGCGATGTCCAGCCGGTAGCCGCCCGGACCCGAGCCGAGGGCGACGTCGCCCGCCCGCAGGACCTTGCGCAGCCGCGAGACCAGGGACTGCAGCGCGTTCGCCGCGTCGGCGGGCGGCTCCGCGCCCCAGAGACCGTCGATGAGGGCCGTCGCCGGAACGGCGCGACCGGGCTCCAGCGCGAGCCTGGCCAAGAGCATGCGGAGGCGGGCACCGCCGATGTCGACCGGGGCGCCGTCACCGGCCTCCGCTCCGACCGGGCCCAGCAGCGTCACACGCACGACCCCAGCTTTCCAGAACACGCCACTCAATACCCCGTCCAGGCTGTATCTCCCGAAGCTCGCTGTCGGGTTCGGTACCTCTTCCAGGCTGTATCTCCCGAAGCTCGCTGTCGGGTTCGGTACCTCTTCCAGGCGACGGAAGGCGGGATTATCCGGGCACGAAGGAGCTTTCCGGGCGCCCGACCGGGGTCACGGCGTTACGTTCGGGGCCTTACGACAGCCGATCGACTGGGAGCGTGAATGAGGTACCGGAGTGCGGCAGTCATCGCCGCCGTTCTGGCCGCGAGTGTCCTCGGGGGCGGGACCGCCCTCGCCGACACCGGCAAACCCGGCGCCGACGGCGCGGGCGACAGCTACTACCCGCAGGACGGCAACGGCGGCTACGACGTCGCCGACTACAACCTGAAAGTCGGCTACGAGCCCGCCACCAAGCAGCTCACCGGCCTGCAGACGATCACCGGCCGGACGACGCAGTCGCTGAGCTCGTTCAACCTCGACCTGCACGGGCTCACCGTCGACTCGATCAAGGTCAACGGGCGGAAAGCGACCTTCACCCGGTCCGGCGACCACGAACTGGTCGTCACCCCGGCCCGTCCGCTGCGGAACCACGAGCGGTTCACCGCCGAGGTCGCCTACCACGGTGTCCCGCAGCCGATCGAGGATCCGCTGCTGGGCGAGAACGGCTGGCAGTTCGCGAAATCCGGCGGCGCTTTCGTCGCGGGCGAGCCGAAGTCCGCGACGACCTGGTACCCGGTCAACGACACCCCGCGCGACAAGGCGACCTTCCACCTCGCGATCACCGTTCCCTCGGAGTGGAGCGTGATCTCGAACGGCGTCGAGCGCGGGCAGGTCAAGGACGGCAAGAACACCACGTACTCCTGGGCCGAAGAGACCCCCGCGGTGCCATACATGACCACGGTCGCGATCGACAAGTGGGAGTTCGAGCGGACGAAGCTGTCCGACGGCACCCCTGTCGTCAACGCCTACGCCCCCGGCACCCCCGCCGCGACCAAGCAGGCCGAAGCGCGGCTGCCGGAGATCATCGACTTCCTGGCGTCGAAGTTCGGGCGGTACCCGGTGGACGCGGCGGGCGGCATCTTCCTCGCCGAGCCGATCGGGTTCTCGCTGGAGACGCTGAGCAGGCCGATCTACTCGGGCGCGGCGGGCAACGTCCCGACGATCGTGCACGAGAACGCCCACCAGTGGTGGGGTGACTCGGTCGCCGTCGACAAGTGGAAGGACGTCTGCCTCAACGAATGCTTCGCCTCGTACGCGGAGTGGATGTGGTCCGAGGCGAAGTCGGGCCAGGACCTGAAGGCGCGCTACCTGACCGCCGTGCAGAAGGCGACGGACCGGTTCTGGGCCGGGAAGCTGTACGACATGGGGCCCGGCAACGAGTTCACCTACGTGTACTCGAAGGGCCCGGTGGCGCTGCACGCGCTGAAGAACTACATCGGCGCGGCTCCGTTCGACCGCATCCTGAAGATGTGGCCCGCCCTGCACCGCGACGGCAACGCGAGCCTGCCGGAGTTCCAGCGGTTCGCCGAGCGCATCGCGCACAAGAGCCTCCAGGGCTTCTTCGACGCGTGGTTCTACGGCAACACCAAACCGGCACCCGAGTTCCTCTACCCGGGGGACCTCAAGCCGGCCGCCTGACGTCTGTCACACGTTAGGGTGAGAGGCATGACGTCAGTGCTCCTCACCGGCTTCGAACCGTTCGGCGGTGAGCGGGTGAACCCGTCGTGGCAGGCGGTTTCCCTGCTCACCGGCCGGCGGCGCGACGCCGTGGCCGTCGAACTGCCGTGCGTGTTCTCGCGTTCGCTGGTCACCTTGCGCGACGCGATCGACGAGTACCGGCCGGAACTGGTGATCTGCGTCGGACAGGCGGGCGGCCGCCCCGACGTCACCCCGGAGCGGGTCGCGATCAACCTGATCGACGCGCGCATCCCGGACAACGCGGGTTCGCAGCCCGTCGACGTCCCGGTGATCCCCGGTGGGCCCAACGCCTACTTCACGACCCTGCCGGTGAAGGCGAGTGTCGCGGGGATCAAGAACGCGGGGCTTCCGGCGTCGGTCTCGCACACTGCCGGGACGTACGTGTGCAACCAGGTCTTCTACGGGCTGATGCACTTGCTGGACAACGACTTTCCCGGCGTGCGCGGCGGTTTCGTGCACGTTCCCTACACGCCGGAGCAGGCCGCGCGGACGACGTCGCCGAGCCTGGCCGTGCACCGCGCGGCGGAGGCGCTGGAGATCATCGTGGACACCGCGCTCTCGGTCACCGAGGACCTCTCGACGCCGGCGGGCACGCTGCACTGACTGCGGTTCGACATCCGGTCAGGGCTTGAGCTGCGCGGTGAAGAACTCGACCATCTCCGCGGTCGTCCGGGTGGTGCCGTCGTTGCGGGTCGAGACGAGCATCGCGGTCAAGGGCGCGTCTTCGGTCCCGAAGAGCACGATGCCGCTTCGCTTGCCGACACCCGCCAAGTAGCGTCCTCGCAGCCCGTCTTCCGCCCAGGTGCCCTCCACGGGCCCGCCCTTGGTCATCTGCTGCCGGACGCCGTCCTCCAGGCCGGCCATCGCGACACCTTGGTAGTAGTTGATCGCGTTCGACGCCTTGTCGCCGGTGAACACGCAGGTGACCGCGGACGCCGCGCCCACCGTGGCGGCCGCGTCCGGCGCGTCCCGGCAGTCGTCTCGCTGCGGGATGACGGCGGCGATCCGGCGGAGGCAGTCCGTGAACCCCTGCGCGTCCTTCTGGCCGGGCTGATCGCAGCTCACCTGTTTCGCGGGGGCTTGGCCGGCGACAGGCTCCTTCTCGCCGCCGTTGAGCAGGACGATCGTCGTCACGACCGCCGCGAGCGCGAGCACGATGACGCCGTACGTCGTGGGCCTCTGCCAGTTCCGGCCCGGCGGCGGGGGCGGCGTCCAGCGCGGCGGTTGCGGGCGCCGGGGCGGCTGCTGCGGCGGTGGAGGCTGCTGCTGAACGGGCCGCTGGCGCACCGGCGGCGCGACCGGGGCGAAGGCGGGCACGGTCAGCTGGGAGTCCTCGCCGCCCGCGGGTACGTGGTGCAGCCCGAACGCGACCGCCGTCTCCGGCTGGTCCTGTGTCGTCGGCGCGACCCTGAGCTGGTTCGCCAGCAGGCTCGCCAGCAGCGGCATCCGGCTCGGCCCGCCGACGAGGTAGACGCCGCCGAGCCTGTCCGGGGACAGCCCGGCGCGGTGGATCGTGGCGGCCAGGAGTTCGGCGCTGCGCAGGAAACTCGGCCGGACGAGCGCCTCGAGTTCCATCCGCGTCACCCGCACGTCGCCGAACGGCTCCGGCATCGGGATCTCGGTCTGCTGGTGCCGCGACAGGCTTTCCTTGGCGTCACGGACATCCTGGAGCAACGACCGGCGCGTCCGGCGGTCGCTGACCGACTGCGGGCGCAGGATCCGTTGCCACCGCGCGGGTTCGGAATGCGACACCTCGCGGCCGATGTGCACCAGCATCGCCTGGTCGATGTCGAGACTGCCGAGATCGGGCAGCCCGTCCTCGGCGAGCACGGCGAACCCGTGAGCACTGACACCGACGACAGCGCAGTCGAAGGTGCCCGCCCCGAGGTCGTACACCGCGATCGGGCCGGGCGGCCGCTGACCGTGGTTCAGAGCGGCGTAATGCGCGGCGGCGGCGACCGGCTCGGGAATCAGCAGCGTCGTGCCGAAACCGGCCTTGAGCGCGGCGTCGTGGAGGATCTGCTTGCGATCCGGGCCCCAGCCCGCGGGATGGGAGATGCGCACCTGCGCGGGCTGCCGCTGGAGGAGCAGCTCGGCCTCCTCGCCGACGCGGCGCAGGACCGCGGCGAAGGCGTCGGCGATGGGGAGCGTGACGTCACCGAGCTGGAGGGCGCCCTCGTCGATGCGCCGCTTCGGATTCGCCTCGAACCGGCTCGGATCCAGCCGGGCCCGGCGTTCGGCGTCGCGGCCGACGAAGACCGTGCCGTCCTTGTCGACGTAGATCGCGGACGACATCGTCACCGATCCGTCGATCTCGACGACCTGCGTCCCTCTTCCGTGGATCGAGAGCACCCCCACCGTGCTGGAGGTACCGAAATCGATCGCCAGAACGTCCACCTGTCCCCCTCCCGGACCCGATGGCATCGTCTCACGCGTCCCGATCACGCGAGTTCCGCCTCCGATCACGCGAGTCACGGCCCCAATCACGCGTGTCGCGCCTCTGATCACACGTGTCGCCCATTCACGCACGCCTGGCTTCTGTGCGGCGAAAGCGAACTCGCGTGACTGGAGGCGGAACTCGCGTGATCAAAGGCGCGACTCGCGTGATTGGAGGCGGAACACGCGTGATCAGACGGACGACACGGCCCCCGAACGCGGAAGTGCCCGCCGCGGCAAAACCGCGACGGGCACTTCCGGACTACTCGCGAGGCTTACTCCGCCTCGGCTTCACCGCTCTCTTCGCTGGTGCCGGCACCGATGCTCACCGGCGGGGCGTCCGGGACCGACGAGGGTCGCGTTTCGCCACGGAAGACGAAGTGCGCCTTGTCGTCCTTCTCGCCCTCTTCGTCGTTCCAGCCTTCGACGTCGACCAGGATGATCTGCCCGGCCTGAACCTCGCCGAACAGGATCTTCTCCGACAGCTGGTCCTCGATCTCGCGCTGGATCGTGCGACGCAGCGGCCGCGCGCCCAGCACCGGGTCGAAGCCGCGCTTGGCGAGCAGCGACTTGGCCTTCGGCGTGAGCTCGAGGTCCATGTCCTTCGCCTTGAGCTGCTTCTCGACCCGGGCGATCATCAGATCGACCATCTGGATGATCTGGTCCTTGGTCAGCTGGTGGAAGACGATGATGTCGTCGATCCGGTTCAGGAACTCAGGCCGGAAATGCTTCTTCATTTCCTCGTTGACCTTTTGCTTCATCTTCTCGTACCGGTTCGCGGTGTCCCCGCTCTGGGAGAAACCGAGCGAGACGGACTTGGAGATGTCCGAGGTACCCAGGTTCGAGGTGAAGATGAGCACGGTGTTCTTGAAGTCGACCGTACGACCCTGACCGTCGGTGAGACGGCCGTCTTCGAGGACCTGCAGGAGCGTGTTGTAGATCTCCTGGTGGGCCTTCTCGATCTCGTCGAACAGCACCACCGAGAACGGCTTGCGCCGCACCTTCTCGGTCAGCTGGCCGCCCTCTTCGTAGCCGACGTAGCCCGGAGGGGCACCGAAGAGCCGCGAAGCGGTGTAGCGGTCGTGGAACTCGCCCATGTCGATCTGGATGAGCGCGTCGTCCTCGCCGAACAGGAACGCCGCCAGCGCCTTGGACAGCTCGGTCTTACCGACACCGGACGGACCGGCGAAGATGAACGAGCCGGAGGGGCGCTTCGGGTCCTTCAGACCGGCGCGGGTACGGCGGATCGCCTGGGAGACGGCCTTGACCGCGTCCTCCTGGCCGATGATCCGCTTGTGCAGCTCGTCCTCCATGCGGAGCAGACGCGTGGTCTCCTCCTCGGTGAGCTTGAACACCGGGATGCCGGTCCAGTTGGCGAGGACCTCGGCGATCTGCTCCTCGTCGACCTCGGCGACGACGTCGAGGTCGCCGTCCTTCCACTGCTTCTCCCGCTCGCCCTTCTGGCCGAGGAGGGTCTTCTCCTCGTCACGGAGGCGGGCGGCGCGCTCGAAGTCCTGCGCGTCTATCGCGGACTCCTTGTCCCTGCGCACGTCGGCGATCTTCTCGTCGAACTCGCGCAGGTCCGGCGGCGCGGTCATGCGGCGGATGCGCATCCGGGCGCCGGCCTCGTCGATCAGGTCGATCGCCTTGTCCGGGAGGAACCGGTCGTTGATGTAGCGGTCCGCGAGGGTGGCCGCCTGCACCAGCGCGCCGTCGGTGATCGAGACGCGGTGGTGCGCCTCGTACCGGTCGCGAAGGCCCTTGAGGATCTCGATCGTGTGCTCGAGCGACGGCTCGCCGACCTGGATCGGCTGGAAGCGGCGCTCCAGCGCGGCGTCCTTCTCGATGTACTTGCGGTACTCCTCGAGGGTGGTCGCACCGATCGTCTGCAGCTCACCGCGGGCCAGCATCGGCTTCAGGATCGACGCGGCGTCGATAGCGCCCTCGGCGGCACCCGCGCCGACGAGCGTGTGCAGCTCGTCGATGAACAGGATGATGTCGCCGCGGGTCTTGATCTCCTTGAGCACCTTCTTGAGGCGCTCTTCGAAGTCACCGCGGTACCGGGAACCGGCGACCAGGGAGCCGAGGTCGAGGGTGTAGAGCTGCTTGTCCTTCAGCGTCTCGGGCACCTCGCCCTTGACGATGTTCTGCGCGAGCCCTTCGACGACGGCGGTCTTGCCGACGCCGGGCTCACCGATCAGGACCGGGTTGTTCTTGGTGCGCCGCGACAGCACCTGCATGACCCGCTCGATCTCCTTGCCACGGCCGATGACCGGGTCGAGCTTGCCTTCGCGGGCCTGGACGGTCAGGTTGCGGCCGAACTGGTCGAGCACCAGCGACGACGACGGGGTGCCTTCACCGCGTCCGGAGCCGGTCTCGGTCGACTCCTTGCCACCCTGGTAGCCCGACAGCAGCTGCAGAACCTGCTGACGCACCCGGTTGAGGTCCGCGCCGAGCTTGACGAGCACCTGCGCGGCGACGCCTTCTCCTTCGCGGATCAGCCCGAGCAGGATGTGCTCGGTGCCGATGTAGTTGTGGCCGAGCTGCAGCGCTTCGCGCAGCGACAGCTCAAGCACCTTCTTGGCCCGCGGGGTGAAGGGGATGTGCCCGCTCGGGGCCTGCTGCCCCTGGCCGATGATCTCCTCGACCTGCTGGCGGACGCCCTCCAGCGCGATGCCCAACGATTCCAGCGCCTTGGCGGCGACACCTTCACCCTCGTGGATCAGACCCAGGAGGATGTGCTCGGTGCCGATGTAGTTGTGGTTGAGCATCCGGGCCTCTTCTTGGGCCAGGACGACCACCCGCCTCGCGCGGTCGGTGAACCTCTCAAACATGTGCACTCCCTCGACTGCTGCGACGGCGGCCCGTTTCCATCGTGCTTTCACCGCGATGGATTCAGCACCGTGAGACCACTCTAGTAGCCATGCGGTCGCGCTGGCGTACCACTACGGCTGATTGCGGCCCGTTCGCGCCCGTGCCGTTCTCCGGCCGTGCGCTGTTTCATCTTCCGGTTGCCCTGCACCTTTACGTCAAGCCCAACGTGCGAACACGCGCCCGGATTCCGTCGGATGCGCGTTGTCCGCTGAGCGCGAACACGCTCGGCGAACGGAGTCCGCCCAGTGGATGGACACCCGTCCGGAGTAGTCACGGACCGTATGTAAGGTTAGGCGTACCTAATGACGGGAGGCCGGTGTGTCGCATCTCCGCGTGCTCACGTCGCCCGAAGACGGGCTCCGGGCCTCCTTCACGAGGCTGCCCGGGGACACCCGGATCCGCGGAGACGTGCCGGCCGACGAGCCGGGCTGGGTCCGCTGCGGCGAGCTGCTGGACGAACCGGGCCGTCTCGCGCGCTGGAAGGAGCGGCTCGGCGGCTGGCTGGCCGAGGAGTACCCGGAAGCGTCCGAGATCCCCGAGCGGACCCCGGCAAGCTGGATCCTGTCCTGGTACCTGCACGTCCCGGCGTTCGCCGGCGCGATGCTGCTGCACCACGAACGCCGGGTCCCGGCGCTGGCGTCGTCCGCGCTGGCGTTCCGGATCGGCGACGGCAGGCCGCACCCCGACTCGATCGCCGTCCTCGGCAGCGGGTTCCACTGCCTGCCGACCGACCCGGGCTCGGCACGGCCGGGGGCGGTCGTCGTCCCGGACGAGCGAGCGCTGGCGGCCGTGCTGCGGGGCAGGTTCGTCGCGCACGCGAGCCGGTTCATCGACGTCTACGGGCCGTTGACGAGACTCGGGCGGCGGCAGCTGTGGGCGGCGGCCACGGACGCGCTCGACAACGCGCTGTGGTCGGCGGGACGGCTGGGCGGGTCCCCGGAGGCCGAGGGTGCCGGGGTCGCGGACGCCGCGCTGGTCCTCGAATCGCGGTTCCCGCCGCTGACGTCGGCGTCGAAGCTGACGCTGGCACCGGGGGCCGAAGGCCGCCGCGAGTGGACGCGAAACCGCGAAAGCTGTTGTTACTCCTATCTACTGCCCGCGGAATCGGAATGCGACGGCTGTCCGCGAATCCGCGGTAAGGGTTAACGACGCCAGGCGGGATTGCGTCCTGTGGCACCCAGTGCGCGCTCGAAAGCCGTCGCGCTGTCGTCGACGACGACTTCTTCGCCGTACACCTTCATGGCCCGCGCCTGATCACCCATCGCCGCGGCGGACGCGAACACGGCTTCGGCCGCTTCGGGCGCGACGTCGACAGTGCGCCCTGTCGCGCGGGCGAGATCCCAGCCGTGGAAGACGAACTCGCCGAGCACCATGTCACCGACGATCGAGGCGGGCATCTCCGCCGTACCGAGCGCCGTCATCCCCTGCCACGCCTCGGGCGCCCCGAAGACCTCCACGAGCCGCGCGGTCTGCTTCTCGGCGGCTTCGAGCCAATCAGCGCCGACGAGGCCCGCCTCCGCCTCACCTGTGGCCACCTCGGGCGGCGGGACCTTGCGTCCGGCGGCTTCGAGCCAGGGACCCCAGTAGAGAAGGTGGTTCAGCAACGCGCGGACATCGTACTCGGCGCACGGCGTGCGGCCGGCCAGTTCGGTCTCGCCGATCCCGCGCAGGATTCCGGCGAATTCCGCGGCGGCGGGGGCGATCAGGGCAGCGTGTTCGGACATAGGGGCATGAGTTCACGGAAACGGCCGCGCTGTCTTGAAAAAACGCGACAGGTTCCGGGCTAGGTTGAGCGGGTGAGCGGGCATCGGATCCCGGCGGGGATCGTCAACGCGCGGGAGGTGAGCGCGCGGTTCAGCCTCGTCCGCCATCCGCCCGCGCCCGCACTGCGGCCGTTCGTCGACCACCACTGGGTGCCGCGCTGGGACCTGGGCGGCCGTCCGCCCCACGACCAGGTGGTCCTGCCCAATCTCGCGGTCAACGTGACGTTCTTCCGCGACGCGGCGGGCGCGTTCGGACCGGGGAAACGACCTTTTCACTACGTCGTCGAGGGCACGGACCACGGTATCGGCGTGCGATTCCGGCCCGGGGCTTTCCGGACATTCCTCGCCGGTCCGGTCTCGATGATCTCCGGCGGTTCTGTTCCGCTCACCGATCTCTTCCCCGGCACCGGACCGGTGACGGAATCGGTACGGAATGCGACGGACGACTTCGAAATGATCCGCCGGTGCGAGGAACTGCTCCTCGGGAAACACCCCGTGCTCACCGCCGCGGCCCGGACGGCCATCGAAGCGGTGGAAACAATCGCGGCCGAACCGGCCATAACCAGGGTCGGCGAGCTGTCAAGCCGAACGGGTCTGTCTCTGCGAAGCCTGCAACGCCTGTTCGCCGAACACGTCGGCACCGCCCCCAAATGGGCGATTCAGGTATACCGATTGAACGAAGCGGCGGCACGGATCGCTGCCGCGGAACAGCCCGACTACGCGGAACTGGCGTTCACGCTGGGCTATAGCGACCAAGCGCACTTCATCCGGGATTTCCGCTCCGTGACCGGATGGGCGCCCACGGAGTACGCCCGCTTGAACCGTGTACAAGAACAAGAAAGCCGCCGGGAACAGTTTCCCGGCGGCCGTCAGGTCTGAAAGACCTCAGTTCTTCTTGTGGTAGGCCTCCACGACCTCGGACGGGATACGTCCACGGTCGGAAACCTGGAAGCCGTTCTTGCGGGCCCAGGCGCGAATGGCCTGGTTCTGCTCGCGGTCCACGGTCGCGGGGCGGGCGGCGGCCTTCACGCCGGCGACCGGACGAATGGCGGTGCGCTTACGGCCACCCGCGCGACGGGCGTGCTCCACATACTGGGCGAGCGCGTCGCGAAGCTCTTCCGCGTTTTCCGCGGAAAGGTCGATCTGGTAGCTCACACCGTCCAAACCGAACTCGACGGTCTCTTCCGCCTCAGTGCCGTCGAGGTCATCAACGAGCGAGACGAG
Organism: Amycolatopsis sp. NPDC102522; assembly: GCF_055584485.1. Classification (NCBI taxonomy): domain Bacteria; kingdom Bacillati; phylum Actinomycetota; class Actinomycetes; order Pseudonocardiales; family Pseudonocardiaceae; genus Amycolatopsis; species Amycolatopsis sp. NPDC102522. The sequence continues at coordinate 133,477 of NZ_JBVJLY010000011.1, forward strand.
CACCTTCTGTGCCATCTGTTTCCTCCTGCTGGGGGCTTACACGAATGATCTGGTACGGGGCATGCCCCGGACAGAAGACTTTGTCTAGCGACATTAATACCCGCTACCGAGACATAACGCAAATCTTGTTTACGAGAACGATCGAGGTATCTGTCACGCGGACGGGTTATTCCGGTCGGACGAGCGGGAACAGGATGGTGTCCCGGATACCAAGGCCGGTCAGCGCCATCAGCAACCGGTCGATCCCCATTCCGACACCACCGCTCGGCGGCATTCCGTACTCCAGGGCACGGAGGAAATCCTCATCGAGGTTCATGGCCTCACTATCACCCTGTGCACCCAGCCGAGCCTGTTCCACCAGACGCTGACGCTCTACCACGGGATCGACCAGCTCGGAGTATCCGGTGGCCAGTTCGAATCCGCGCACGTACAGATCCCACTTCTCGGCCACCCCCGGCTTGCTGCGGTGTTGCCTGGTCAGAGGGGATGTCTCGACCGGAAAATCACGGACAAAAGTAGGTTCGTGGAGATGATCGCCGACGAGGTGTTCCCAAAGTTCTTCGATGATTTTGCCGTGGCCTAACTTTGGGTCGAGCTCCAGCTCTCGCGCTTCGGCATAGGAACGCAGCTTGTCCGCCGATGTCTCGGGAGTGACCTCTTCCGACAACGACTCGGACAACGACTCGTACATTCCGAGTGTGGCCCACTCGCCGGACAGGTCGTACTCCGAACCGTCGGCGAGAGTGACCACCTGGGTGCCGAGAACGTTCTGCGCCGCCTCCTGGATGAGCTGACGCGTCATCACCGCGTTGGAGTCATAGGTCGCATACGCTTCGTAGTACTCCAGCATGGCGAACTCGGGCGAGTGGGACGAGTCGCTGCCCTCGTTCCGGAAGTTCCGGTTGATCTCGAAGACCTTCTCGATACCGCCGACCACGCAACGCTTGAGGTAGAGCTCGGGAGCGATCCTCAGGTACAGATCGAGGTCGAAGGCATTCGAATGCGTGACGAATGGCCGCGCCGCCGCGCCACCGTGCAGGGTTTGCAGCATCGGGGTCTCGACCTCGAGGAATCCTCGACCGTGAAACGAGTCACGCAGGGAACGCAGCACACCGGCGCGGGTACGGACCACGTCCCGGGCCTTGGGACGCACGATCAGATCGACATAACGCTGCCGGATCCGCGTTTCCTCGGCCAGCTCTTTGTACATCACCGGCAACGGACGCAATGCTTTCGACGCGATCCGCCAGGAGTCGGCCATCACGGAAAGCTCACCGCGCTTGGAGGTGATGACCTCGCCCTCGACGAATACGTGATCGCCGAGATCGACATCGGACTTCCACGCCGCGAGTGCCTCCGCGCCCACCTTCGCGAGGCTGATCATCGCCTGCAACTCGGTGCCGTCGCCTTCACGGAGACTCGCGAAACACAGTTTGCCGGTATTGCGCATGAACATGACCCGGCCGGTGACGCCCACGATCTCGCCGGTGGCCGTGTCGACAGGAAGGTCGGAATGCTTCGCCCGCACTTCGGCCAGCGAGTGCGTCCGGGGCACCTCGACCGGATACGGATCGACACCCTCCGCGATTATCCGGTCGCGCTTGTCCCGGCGCACCCGCATCTGTTCCGGCAGGTCTTCGTCGGGGCTCACGCCCTCGGATGCGGGGATTTCAGTCATAGCGCACAGCGTACGAACCCGCGGGTTCCCTACGCCAACCGGATTACCTTTTCCGCATCAGGGCCGTCGGGTTTTCTCTCCATTAACCTGGATCGTGTGAACTCATCCACTCCCGGCATCGAACCCGAACTTCGTGCTCGCCGCGCCGCCTCGTTCGGCGCGGAAGCCGCCGCCTATGCCGCGCACCGGCCCGACTATCCGGAAAAGGCACTGGCCTGGGCGCTGGCAGGCGCCAAGGGAACACCGGAACGAGTCCTCGACCTCGCGGCGGGAACCGGCAAGGTCAGCGAGGGCCTGCTCGCGCTGGGCGTCACGGTCACCGCTGTCGAACCGGACGCCGAAATGCTCGAAGAACTCACCAAGTCACTCCCCGCCGTCGCCCCGCTCATCGGGACGGCCGAACGGATCCCGCTGCCGGACGGCTCCGTGGACGCCGTGGTCGTCGGCCAGGCCCTCCACTGGTTCGACCTCGACCGGGCCTACCCGGAGATCGCCAGGGTGCTGAAACCGGGCGGAGTCGTCGCCGCGCTGTGGAACCACGACGACGAGTCGGTGGGCTGGCTGACCGAGTTGAACACGCTGATCAAGACCTCGGTGAGCAGGCGCTGGCTGGACGACTACCGATCGCTGTCGGAACACGAGGCCTTCGAACCGTTCGAGAAGAAGACTTTCGGCCACAAACAACCCAGGACGGCGGAATCGCTGGTGGCGACTTTCGCCACCCATTCGCACATGCTGGTGGCCACGCCCGAAGAACGTGAAGCCAAACTTCGCACGGCGCGGGAATTCCTCGACCGGAACCCGGAAACCGCCTCGGGGGAATTCGACCTGCCGATCACCACCACGGTCTTCCGGGCCCTCAAGCGGTGACCGACTGGAAGGCAGCCTTCACCGCCACGTTCGGCGCGCCCGCGTCCGCGGTGTCCGCGCGGATCTGGACCGAGGTGTACGGCGACGAGTACCCAGCCGAACTGGACACCTACAGCTTCGTAACCCGATCCGATCTGCACCACATCGCCCGCGAAGCACGGCTCAGGCCTGGCGGGCGCCTGGCCGACATCGGCTGTGGCGGAGGTGGGCCCGGGCTGGCGATCGCCGCCCGCACCGACGCGACGCTCACCGGTGTCGACATCGCGGAGACCGCACTGGCTTCGGCACGGCGCCGCGCGGAGAACATGGCCGTCGAGGCGGCCGAATTCCGCGTCGGCAGCTTCGGGGACACCGGATTGGACGACGCCTCCTTCGACGCGGTGATGAGCATCGACGCGCTGCTCTTCGCCCTGGACAAGGCCCGCGCCTGTGTGGAGTTCGCCCGGATTCTGGCGACTGGCGGGCGGCTGCTGGTCACGACCTGGGACTTCGACGGGCAACCGGTGAATCGGCCCCCGCAGGTGGCCGACCATCGCCCGCTGCTGGAGGCCGCCGGGTTCGACGTTCTTTCCTACGAGGAGACACCGGATTGGCGGGTGCGGCAGCGACGGACCATGGAGCTGTCACTGGAACGCGTTGCGGACCTGGCGGCCGAATCGGGTGATGATCCGGACAGGCTGCGCGGAAGCTTCGAACAAACGCTGCGGAACCAGGACCTCATGACACGCCGGGTGCTGATCGTCGCTTCGCTCCGGTGACCGAAGACGTGACTCGCGTGATCAGACCCGTGACTCACGTGATCAGAGGCGGAACTCGCGTGCTTGAAGGCGGAACTCACGAGTGCGGCGTCCAGTCACGCGAGTTCCGTCTCTGATCACGCGAGATCGGTGTTCGATCACGCGAGTTCCGTCTCTGATCACGGGCGGGCCGAGGCGTGGTTCCGTTCGTAGACCAGCCGCAGGCCCAGCAGCGTCAGATCCGGCACGTGCTCGGTGATCGTCTCCGACTCCTCCAGCACGAGCGGCGCCAGGCCGCCTGTCGCGATCACCGCGACCGGGTCCACCCCGCCCGGTGACAGCTCGCGCTTGATCCGTTTCACCAGGCCGTCGACCTGGCCGGCGAACCCGTAGAGGATGCCGGATTGCAGGCATTCCACGGTGTTCTTCCCGATCACCGACCGGGGCGGCGCCAGCTCCACCTTGCGCAGCGCCGCGGCCCGGGCGGCCAGGGCGTCGACCGAGATCTCGATGCCGGGCGCGAACGCGCCGCCGAGGAACTCGCCCTTGGCGGAGATGGCGTCCACATTGGTCGAAGTGCCGAAATCCACCACCACGCAGGCTGTGGTGGGGTGCAGATGGTGCGCGGCCAGGGTGTTCACCAGCCTGTCCGCGCCCACCTCCTTGGGGTTGTCGACCAGGAGCGGCACGCCGGTGCGCACCCCCGGCTCGATGACGATCTTCGGCAGCTTGCCGTAGTACCGCGAAAGCATGACGCGTAGTTCCCGCAGTACGGCGGGAACCGTCGACAGCGCGCTGATCCCGGTGACCGCGTCGGCGTGCGGGCCGAGGAGCCCGCGCATGGTGAGCGCGAGCTCGTCGGCGGTGATCCGCGCGTCGGTGCGCATGCGCCAGTCTCCGACCAGCTCGTGGCCGGAGTAGAGGCCCAGCACGATATTGGTGTTGCCGACGTCGATCGTGAGCAGCAAGGACTCAGCTTTCGGCGTGCAGCAGCGCGTCGAGACGGCGGGCGTCGGCGGTTTCGGCGACCGGGAAGGTCATCGTGTCGTCGTCGGCCAGCGTCACGGTGCCGCTCATCAGTCCGGAGCCCTCGGGCGCGTGCCCGGGGTTGCCGCCCTTCTCGACGATCCGGTTGTCCGCGTCGACGAAGACGACCCGCGGCCGGAACGCGGCCGCCTCGGCGTTCTCCATCTGCGCGTACGAAATCAGGATCACCAGGTCGCCGGGGTGCACCAGATGCGCCGCGGCGCCGTTGATGCCGAGCACCCCACTGCCGCGTTCACCGGCGATCACGTAGGTCTCGAGCCGCGCGCCGTTGGTGACGTCCACAATGGACACCTGTTCGCCCGGCAGCAGATCCGCCGCGTCCATCAGGTCCTCGTCGACGGTCACCGATCCGACGTAGTGGAGGTCGGCCTGGGTGACCGTCGCCCGATGGATCTTCGATTTCAGCATGGTGCGGTACATCGTGGACTCTCCCTATTCCCCTGCGTCCAGCGCGTGTTCCGGATGGTCCGCGGCAGCACCGAGCACCACACCGACGTTGTCGATCAGCCGGGTACTCCCCACCCGGGCCGCGATCAGCAACCGCGCTTCACCGTCGACGGGCGCGGGCCCGAGGTCGGTTCCCCTCAATTCCAGATAGTCGATCTCGACCGCGGGACGCGCGGCGAGGGTCTGCCTGGCGGTCGCCAGCACGGCTTCCGCGCCGTCGCGTCCGACGAAGGCACCCGCGGTGAGTGCCGCCGACAACACGATCGCGTCCTCGCGCTGTTCAGGGGTCAGGTAGACGTTGCGCGAGGACAACGCCAGCCCGTCGCGTTCCCTGACCGTCGGCACCCCGATGACCCGGGTTTCGAAGTTCAGGTCACGCACCATCTTCTTGATCAGCACCAGCTGCTGGTAGTCCTTCTCCCCGAAGAAGGCATAGTCCGGCCGCACGATGTTGAACAGTTTCGCCACCACGGTCAGCACGCCGGCGAAATGCCCCGGCCGAACCGCCCCTTCCAGCTCGTCGCCGAGCTCGCCGGGGTGCACCGTGACGGTGGCGCCGTCGGGGTACAGATCCGACGCCTTGGGCAGGAAGCCCAGCTCGACGCCGTCCTCCTTCAGCACCTCGAGGTCCTTGTCCAGCGGACGCGGGTACGCCTCGAAGTCCTCGCCCTCCCCGAACTGCAGAGGATTCACGAAGATCGACGTCGCGACGACAGTGTTCGGCAGCCGCTTCGCCCGGCGGATCAGCTCGCGGTGCCCCGCGTGCAGGGCGCCCATCGTGGGCACCAGCGCGACTTTGCGGCCGACCCCGTGCAGGGCCCGCGTCACCTTGCTGACCTGCTCCGGCGGCTGGAAGGTGTGCAGCGTGCCTCGGGCGAATTTCGGTGTGGTCACTGGTTTTGCTGCCCTTCGGCGGGATCTGCGGGATCGGCTGGATCACTGAGGAGTTCGGTGAGTTCGGCGGCGGCCGAGGCGTCCAGGAGCCCGGCGGCGTCGCCGCGCGCCAGCGTGCGCTTGGCCAGCGCTCGATAGCTCGGGGCGATGTCGGGGCCACGTTCCGCCAGCACCGCGAGGTGCTTACGCACGGTGCCGAGATCACCACGGGCCACCGGCCCGGTCAGCGCCCGGTCCCCGTGTCGCAGAACATTATCCAACGCCGCCGACAACAACGGAGCCACCAGGCGTTCGGGCTGGGCGATTCCCGCTTCCCGCAACAGTTCCGCGCAGTCGGCGACCAGTGTCATCAGGTGGTTCGCGCCATGCGCCAACGCCGCGTGATAGAGCGCTCGCGCTTCGTCAGGGACCCGGACGGGCTCCGCGCCCATCTCCATGGTCAGCGCTTCGCCGACGTTCCACGCCGCTTCGTCACCCTCTGTGGCTGTGACGCCGACACTGCAGGCGGCCAGTCTGTCGAGGTCTTCGGAGCGGCCGGTGAAGGTCATCACGGGGTGCAGGGCCAGCGGCAGCGCCCCGGCCTCGGCTGCGGGCGCGAGGACGTCGATGCCGTGTGCCCCGGAGGTGTGCACGACGATCTGCCCCGGGCGCAGCGAACCGGTGGCGACGAAACCGCGCACCATCCCGGCGAGCGCGTCGTCGGGCAAGGCCAGCAGGACCAGGTCGGCACGGCGGGCGACCTCGTCGGGAGGCAGGAGGGGCACGTCGGGGAGCAGCTGCTCCGCCCGGCGCACCGAAGCGTGGGAAAGACCCGACGCGGCGACGACGGTGTGCCCGGCCCTGGTGAGCGCGGCGCCGACGACGCTGCCGACCCGGCCGGCGGACACGACGCCCACGGCCAGGCGAGCGGGCCTCATCATGGCGTGCGCCAGTGGACGCTCATGGTCGAAAACTCCTCAATTCGTTCCAGTCCCGCTCGGCGGTCGCGGGTACCGGACGACGGCGCGAGGGTAACCCTCCGGCACGCGTCTGAAACGGCCCTCGTGACCAGCTTCACCTGTTCGAAGTCACCCTCGCGGGGCACCGTCGGCCAGCCTCACGGCCTCGGCGCGCGAGGTCTTGAGCACCCGCAGCAGTTCACGCTGCCGCTGTTTCGCCTCGTCGGTGAGCTTCCGGCCGCGCCGCAGGAAGGCGAGCTCGGTCACGCTGGCCTGGTAGCGGCCGACGGCCTTCGCCGCGTCCCGTCCGGACTGCTTCCGCGCCTGTTTCCGCCACGACCGCCGTCCGGACAGGCTGGCCAGCAGCGGCACCTCCGACGGCGCGATCCAGCGCGCGTCGACCATCATCGGCAGCGCGGCCGCGACGATCCGCTGCTCGCGGCGGCGTTGCATGAGCACCACCGAGAAGACCCCGATGAACAGCGGCACCATGATCAGGAAGTAGACGTTCAGGAAGGTCTTGGCGCCACCGAGCAGCGCGGCGCCGTTCCACAGCGCGTGCAGCAGCACGGCGACGATGTAGCCACCGATCGGCGCCAGGATCCGCAGCGAGCGAACCTTGGTGCTCGCGGCGACACCGAGCCCGATCCCGGTCATCACGGCGAACAGCGGATGCGTGAACGGCGAAAGCACGCCGCGCAGGAAGAACGCCGCGAGCACGCCGGCGCTCGTGCCGTCCCCGAAGCCGTGCTCGGCGAAGGCGCGGCCGAAGTAGTAGATGTTCTCGGTGAAGGCGAACCCCGCCGCGGTGAACCCGGCGTAGACGATCCCGTCGACGACGCCGTCGAACTCGCTCGGGCGGCGCCACCACAGCAACAGGATGAAGGCGGCCTTCGCGGCCTCCTCGACCAGCGGCGCGGAGATCAGGCCGCTGATCTTGCCGCCTCCGCCGCTGCCGAGCAGCAGGTCACCGACGGCCTCGGCACCGCTGTTGAGCAGCAGGGCGATGATCGTCGCGACGCACGCGCCCCAGACGAAGGACAGCAGCAGGAGGTTCGGCGGTTCCGGTTCCCAGCGGTCGACCCACAGGAACGCGGTGACCACCACGGCGACCGGGACGAGCGCCGCGAGCACACCGATCGTCACCGCGGGCAGGCCGACCTTTTCGGTCACCGTGCCGAAGACGAACAGCCCGCACAGCGCGACGGCGATCAGCCCGAGCACCGGCAGCAGCACGGTGATCGACCGAGACCGGCGGGCCCGGTCGGGACCGGGCGCCGGGGAGGAAGGCTCGCTCACAGCGGGTCACCCTACCGTCGGTACGGGGTCAGTCTTCGGCACGCCGCCTGCGCCGCGGAGTGGACTCGTTCGCGCCGTTGGCGGCGAGCAGGTCCATCACCGACCGGCCGGAAGCGTGGGAGCCGGCGGCGGGAGTCTCCGGACGGCTGTGCGAAGACCCGTTACGGGACGGCGCCTCGTCTTCCGGCTTCGACCGCCTGCCGCCGTGACGGCCGCCCGTGGATTCGTTGCCCTGCCAGGCCGGGGGCTCGCCGTCCGGACGACGGCGACGGCCGCCACCGGCGGGCTCCGGGGCGCTCGGGGCCGGGGTGATCGAGACCGAGGAGTCCTCCGCGGCCCGGCGACGGCGTCCGCCGCTGCCGTTCTGCGACAAGCGGACCTCTTCGGGCAGCGTCGGGTTGACCGCGGGCGGCTCCTCGACGGGCGGGCTGTGCCGCGACGGCGCCTCGGCGGCCGGACGGCGCACCGGTTCGGGCTCCGGCGGTCGCACGGGCTCGGCCCGGCGAGGCGGCTCGGACACGACCGGGATCGACAGCGGGGTCGGGGGCTCCGGGTCACGACGCGGCTCGGGGCGCGGCAACGACGCCGACTGCTGGGGCTGAGGCTTGGGCTGAGGCGGCTGCGCGGGGCGGAGCCGGTCCTGGAAGTCGTCCTTCCTGGGGAACGCGGCGCTCAGGTCGGAGACCGGGCGTTCCTGCGTCCACGACGACTTCCACTCGCCGGTGGCCTCCGCCGGGGCGGCGGGCTTGTTCGCGGGCGGCGGCGTGCCACCGGCCGGACCGGACCGTTCGACCGGCTTCATCCCGGGCCTGGTCATACCGAGCTCGCGGTTCGGCCGGGGACGGTCCGGCTCGACCTTCTTGACCGGCTTCGCCTGCGCGGCGGGCTTCACCGGCGGCGTCTGCGTCCGGGTCGGCTCCTCCGGGCGCGTGGCGGGAGGACGTTGCACGGTGCCCGCGTCGAGACGCTGCTGCAGCGAGGGCTGCTGCGGCTGCTGCTGCGGACGGCGCTGGGGTTCCGGGCGCTGGGGATCCGGACGCTGGGGATCCGGACGCGGCGGTTCGGGGCGCTGGGGCTGCCGCGCGATGGTGGGCATCGACGGCTGCGAGACCTCGGCGCGCGAGACGCCCGGCATCGACGGGCGGGACACCTCGGCCGGGGTCACCGGCGGCGGGGTCTTGCGTTTGGCGTCGACCCTCGGCATCGGCCGGGAGATCTCGGCGGGCGACATGCCGGGGTTGGACATCTCGAGCCGCTCGCGGCGGGCGGCCTCGGCGGCGAGCGCCTCCGCTGCCTTCGAGGCGCGGGCGTCCGCCTTGCGCATGCTGCGGCGGGTCGATTCGTCGGCGGGCTTCGGCCGGGGGACCTGATTGTTCTGGCCGTACCCGTTGGCACCGTTGGCCTGGCCGTTCGCCGGCTTGCGGCGGGCGGCGGGCGGGGTTCCGGCCCGCGCGGCGGCGGGTTCGAGGACGCGGTCGATCATCTCGGTCGGGCGCTCGCGTTCGCGTTCACGCTCGTCGACGTCGATCGTGGTGCTCTTGGCCGCCATCAGCTGGGGTTTGCCGTTGCCGTTCTCGGACCCCGCGCTCATCAGCTGCTTGTTGTCGAGGGACCGCATCCGGGTGGCCTGCGCGGTGAGCGCGACGCGTTCGAGGAGGACCTCACCACCGCCGAAGAGCGACTGGAGGCTCTCGCGCAGAGCGCTCACCTCGGCTCTGAGCGCTTCGAGCTCGTCCTGGGAACGGCTGTCGGCGGCCTGCCGGTTCTCCGCTTCCATCTCCAGCTCGAACTCGCGGCGGGCGGAGATCTCGCGTTCCAGTTCCAGCTCGTAGACGGCCTGTGCCTCGGCGACGGCGTCCTCGCTGTGGGAAACGTGCTTTCGGTAGCGGACCGCCAGGAACGCGCCGATCAAGGCGGCCCACAGCGCCGCGACGATGCCCAGCCGCAAGAAGCGGAGGTCGTCGGAAAGCACCAATGCGAGAGTCGCGCCGACGGCGAGAACCAAGCCGACGACAAGCCACGGCCTACCCGCAAGGCGGCCGCGCGAGTCGTCACCCACCCCGGTCATGCCCAACACCGTACCTTCTAGTAATCCGAACGAGACCTAGTCGGTACTTCGAGCGGTGCCTCTCAAGCGTTAACCGGTCGGCTTCCGATCGCGGTCCCGATCGCCGCCTTCGGGGGTCCGGCAGCAGTGTTCGAGCCACAAAGCCGCAGCTACCAGCACCACCGAGCTGACGATCCCGACCGTCGCCGACCGGAGATCACCGGTCGCCGCGAGGAGTTCGTCACGTCGCGGAAAAAGATACGCGAAAGCCGCCAGCCAGACACCCGTCATGACGGATCCGGCGAGCGAAGAGGCCTTGGCGAGGGCCACCGATCGGGCGACGGAGATCGCGGACAGCACCCGGCCCTCCTTGATCCGCGAACGGACGATGAAGGCGAGCACGACCTCGCAGAGCGCGAGGACGAGCAACGTGATTCCGGCGAAGAGCGGAAGCGCGGGGATGGATCCGTAGGCGACCTGGAAGAGCAGATAGGCCAGGACCAACCCCAGGAGGCCGGCCACCGCCAGCTCGCGTGGCCGGGTGAAGTGCATGGTCCAACGCTACCTGGCAGGCTTGACTCTCCACCAACTGGAGAGTCGACGATGAAGCATATGGGCACCGCAGCGGTTTTCACCATCGGGGAGCTGGCCAAACGGACCGGCCTGCCGGTGAAGACCATCCGCTTCTACTCCGACGAAGGGCTCCTGCCACCGACCGACCGCACCGATTCCGGCTACCGCCTCTACGACGCCACCGCGATGGCGCGCCTGGAGCTGGTCCGGACGCTGCGGGAGCTCGGGCTGGGGCTCGCGGACGTGGAGCGGGCGCTGACCAGGGAAGCGACCATCGGGGACCTCGCGGTCCAGCACGTCGCCGCCCTGGACGAGCAGATCCGGCGGCTGGAGCTGCGCCGAGCGGTCCTGCGAGCGGTGGCCAAACGGGACTCACCACTGGAGGAGGTCGAACTGATGAACAAACTCGCGTCGATGTCGGACGAAGACCGCAAACGCTTGCTCGACGAGTTCTGGGCGGACATGGTCGAAGGGCTCGAACTGGATCCGCAGTTCTACGAGCGGATGCGCTCGGCGAAACCGGAACTGCCCGACGACCCGACGCCCGAGCAGCTGGAAGCGTGGATCGAGTTCGCCGAGCTCGTGCAGGACGAGGAGTTCCGCGCTTCGATCCGCCGGATGAGCGAGTGGCACTCGCAGCTCCGGAAGCAGGACGGGGCGGACTTCGGCGAGCAGCAGCAAGAGCTGTGGATGGCGTGGAGCGCGAAGGCGGCCGAAGCGCTCGAAGCGGGCCTCGCGCCGGACTCGCCCGAAGGCCGGGAACTGGCGGAGACGATCTTCGCGCAGTCTTCGCGGAACGGACGGGACCCGGCCGATCCGGCCTGGCGGAAGCGGCTGGCCGACGGGATGGCGATCAGCACCGACCCGAAGGCCGAGCGGTACTGGTTCCTGCTGGGGAAGATGAACGGCTGGCCGTCGTTCCCCTCGCAGATGCCGCAGGCGGAGTGGGTCGTCGCCGCTCTTCGCTCCGCGCTGGGGTAGCAGGGGACCTTTGCTATCGCCCCGCCCCTCCCGCGCATTTCGTCCTCCGGATGCGGTGGTTCGTGGCGCGAACTACCGCATTGCGCGAACTACCGCATTTAGAGGACGAAACGCGGGCGACCGGGTTGGGGAGGGCGTCGGTCGAGGGGGTCGTGAGTGGCAAGTGTCGTTCTAACCCCACTTGCCACTCACGACCACCTGTACCGACGCGTCACCTGCCCCTTTGCCCGCCACACTCACGTCGCGAAAGCCACTTTCGCGACGTCTGATGTCCCGAAAGTGGCTTTCGCGACATGCCACCCGGCTCCCGGGACACGCCTCTGGGGGTGCGACAGGACTCGTTAGTCCTCTAGGGCGTGTTTCACAAGTCAAGTTCGCGGTCTTCGCGCCCAGGCGGCCCCTGACGGCACGGGCAGACGCGCCCGAGTACGACCCGGTACGAGGGCGATCCGCCCGCACCGCCAGGAACCACCTGGATCACGAAGCCCATCGAACAGACTTGTGAAACACGCCCTAAATGCGGGGTCAGGCGAGGGAGAAGGAAGCCAGGCGGACGGAGTCGCGGTCCGAAGCGGGGCGGGCGGCGAGAAGGTCGGCGACGGGACCGTGGCCGGGGAGCACCGCGGCGGGCTCGATCTCCAGCCAGGGGATCAGCACGCTCGCGCGCTCCGGCGTGCCGGGATGAGGAAGCAGCAACTGGGGGTCGTCGGAGCGCACCCCGTCCACGGTCACTATGTCGACATCCAGCGTGCGCGGCCCCCAACGGACCTCGCGCACGCGTTCGGCGGCCCGCTCGGCCGCCTGTCCGGTGCGCAGCCAGTCCCAGTGATCGCGCGCCGGATCGTCCACCAGCACGACGGCGTTGAGGAAGTCCGGCTGGTCCTCGACACCCCACGCCTTGGTCTCGTAGACAGACGACACCGCGACGACCGCGGGCCGCACGGCGTCGACGGCGGACTGAAGGAACGCGAGCCGGTCCCCCAGGTTCGAACCGAGCGAAAGCAGCGCGCGGCTCATCGCTCCCGCCGCACCGTGACCGCGACGTCGTCGAAATTCAGCGGGATCGGCGCGGACGGCTTGTGCACCGTCACCTCGACGGCGGTCAGCCGCTCGTCGCGCAGCACCTCGTCGGCGATCTTCCCGGCGACGCTCTCGATGAGGTCGTACGGCTCGCCTGCCACGATCCCGGCGGCGAGCTCGGCGAGTTCGCCGTAGTGCAGCGTCTTGGTCAGGTCGTCGGACGCGGCGGCCGGGCCGAGGTCCAGCCACACCACGATGTCGACGACGAACTCCTGCCCGTCGCGCTTCTCGTGGTCGAAGACCCCATGCCTGCCGAAGACCCTCAACCCGGTCAACGTGATCCGGTCAGACAACAGGACTCCCCTTCCGCCAAGCCGCCGCGACGGTCACGGCGTCGATACTCGCGCCGACCTCGTGCACCCGCACTCCCCACGCGCCCGCCGCGGCGGCGAGCGCGGACACGGCCGCGGTCGCGTTCTCGCGACCGTCCGGCGGGGCGGGCTTTCCGTCCTTTCCGGACAGGAGGCGGCCGAGGAACCGTTTGCGCGAAGCACCGACGAGAACCGGAAATCCCAGTGCCAGAAAGGAATCGAGGCCGTTCAACAGCGCCCAGTCGTGCTCTGCGTCCTTCGCGAAACCGAGCCCGGGGTCGAGCACGATCGCGCCGCTGTCGACACCGGCGGCGACAGCTTCGTCCACTCGGGACAGCAGTTCGGCACGCACCTCCGCGACGACGTCCTCATAGGACGCCAGCGCGTTCATGTCCTTGCTGTGCCCGCGCCAGTGCATCAGCACCCACGGCGCCCCGGTCTCGGCGGCGACCTTCGCCATGTTCGGATCGGCCAGCCCGCCGGACACGTCGTTGATGACGGACGCGCCGGCCTCGACGGCGGCGAAGGCGACCTCGGCGCGAGTGGTGTCCACCGACATCGCGACACCGTCGGCGGCGAGTGAGCGGATCACCGGCATGATCCGGGAAATCTCGGTTTCGGCGTCCACTCGGGACGCTCCCGGCCGCGTCGACTCCCCGCCGACGTCGATCAGGTCCGCGCCGCGCGCCCACATCTCGTGCGCGTGCTCCAGCGCCTGCTCGACGCCGAGGTAGCGGCCACCGTCCGAGAAGGAATCGGGTGTGACGTTGAGGATGCCCATCACCGCGCAGCGGCCGGGCCGGGGCAGGGCGGTCATCGACGGCCCTTGATCAGGTCCAGCGCCTCCGCCCGCGAGGACGCCGAAGACTTCAGCAGACCGCGCACGGCCGACGTCGTCGTGCGGGCGCCGGGTTTGCGGATGCCTCGCATGGCCATGCAGAGATGCTCGGCCTCGACCACGACGATCGCGCCGCGGGGCGCGAGTTTGCGCATGAGCGCGTCGGCGACCTGGGAGGTGAGACGCTCCTGGACCTGCGGGCGCTTGGCGTAGAGATCGACGAGGCGGGCCAGTTTGGACAGGCCGGTGACCTTGCCGTGGCCGTTCGGGATGTAGCCGACGTGGGCGACACCGTGGAAGGGCACCAAGTGGTGTTCACAGTTGTGCGTCAGGTGACCGGAGATCAGGAACGTCGGGTGAGGCTCGCATTTGAAGCTGTACACCGTGTAGGGCTTGGTTCCCGTGGCCTTCACCGGCCGGACGGACTCCACCTCGACGTACTCCGACTCGATGAGATCAGTTGTGTAGTCATCTTGTGGGAAGCCGTGTCGTCGGAACCAGCTGTCGGCGACATAGAGGTGAGAGGCGATCCCTCCGCTCCTGGGGGTGAACCGTGCCCCGATGACCGTGGCCAGATCTTCCAGGAAGGGGACGTTCGCACTGACGATGGTTCGGCCCGCGATCTTCTTGTGCCGGAAGCCGTCGCCGTCCACGTACCCGTCGAGAAATCCGTTGAACGTACTCAAATCGTTGAGCACGACCATGGGGAAGCGCTGCCGCTGGTGGTGCGCGTCGCCTCCGACGTACTGGCGCATCAAATCCGCGAGGAACGACGAGACGACTCGCACCCGGAATCCCGGCACGTCACGTTCTAGGTAGCCCGACGGCCGCGTGACCGGCTCGAGCTTCGCCTCGATCCCGAAGGCCAGGTAGAGCGACTCGGCGTACTTCTTCGCGAAGTCACGGTCGTTTACCACTAGCGAGACGTAGCGCTCGGCGACAGTCCCATCCGAGCAGGTCGCACCGATTACATAACCGAAGTCGTATCCGAACTTCGGCTTCCATCGATCCCGGCAAAGCTTGCGCGCGTGGGTCCACTCGATGAAGGAACCCTCGACATCTTTGGCCTCCACCCAGCCTTTGGGCGTAGCCAAAGGATGGTCAGGAGTGACTTTGAAGCTTCCGCCCGCTGTTGTGACCTCGACCAGCTCGCGAGTCTGGTGCGAGCTGATCTCGGTGACCGTGGTCTCCTCGACCTGGCCGCCCGAGAGAGTCCACAGCTTGTCACCGACTTCGACTTCGGCAGCCTGCTTACGACCACCGACAGCGTTCACCGTCTGTTTGCTGGGCACACAGGTTGAAAACATCGGGATGTCCGTCACGAGGACGAGTTCTTCGTGCGCCTCGTCGAACGTGCGGTCCAGGACGTGGTCCGGCTCGGTGTAGAGCCCGGCGAACATCTCCCGGTAAGCGCGAGCGACCCGGGCCGGGGTCTCCAAGAGACCGTCCCGGTCCGGGTCCTCACCACAGGCGAGCAGGAGTTCGCGTACGGCTTTCTCGGCCCGGTCTTGGTCGAAGACCGGGCTTTCGCCGTTAACGCTTGGTGTCGTCCTGTCCGTCGTCACGCCGTTGCTGTCCTTCGTCCTGCTGACCGCCAGGCTGGCCCGGCTCGCCGCCGAACCAGGTGTCACGCGGGCGATCTTCGGCGGGACGCCAGGGCTGGTTCGGCTGTCCGCCCGGCTGGGTCGCCGGGGTCCATCCGGGAGGAGCCCCGTAGTTCGGCGGGCCGCCAACGGGCCCACCCTGGTAACCGCCTGCCGGACCGCCCGGCTGCTGCCCACCATATGCCTGGGGCCAGTGGCCGGTGCCGTTCGGCCCACCGTTCGGGCGGCCACCGTTGGGGTAGGCGCCCGGCTGCGGCGGAGCGTAGGGGTTGGCGTTCGGGTCCGGCGGCGGGACCGGGGCCGCGTACGGCGGGCCGCCGGGAAGGTCGCCGCCACCCTGCGCGGTGCCGACCGGGGTCGGCGCCGGCTGCAGGACCGGCTGCTCCTTCTTCTCCTCCGGCGGGGGCCACGGCTCGCCGCGCTCCATCGCCAGTTCGCCGGGGGTCTTGATCGGCGGCTTGTCGGACGGCTTCCGGTCACCGAACTCGTTGAAGATGGTGATGTGCGGGCGCTTCTCGACGGTCGCGAAGATCCGCTCGAGGTCCTTGCGGGTCAGCGTCTCCTTCTCGAGAAGCTCGATGACCAGCTCGTCCAGCACGTCACGGTAGGTGCTCAGCACGTGCCACGCCTCGGTGTGCGCGGTCTCGATGAGCTTGCGCACCTCCTCGTCGATCTCGTGCGCGACCTCCAGCGAGTAGTCCGCCTGGCGGCCCGCCGAGCGGCCGAGGAACGGGTCGCCCTGCTCCTGGCCGTACTTGACGGCGCCGAGCCGGGCGCTCATACCGTATTCGGTGACCATCGCGCGGGCGATCTTGGTCGCCTGCTCGATGTCGGAGGAGGCACCGGTGGTGGGCTCGTGGAAGACGAGCTCCTCCGCGGTCCGGCCGCCCATCGCGAAGACCAGGCGCCCGATCATCTCCGAACGGGTCATCAACTCCTTGTCGTCCTCCGGGACGAGCAGGGCGTGACCGCCGGTGCGCCCGCGCGGCAGGATCGTCAGCTTGTAGACCGGCTCGATGTCCGGCATCGCCCACGCGGCGAGCGCGTGCCCGCCCTCGTGGTAGGCCGTGATCTTCTTCTCCTTCTCGGAGATGATCCGGCTCTTGCGGGCGGGGCCGCCGACGACACGGTCGACCGACTCCTCCAGCGCGGCGTCGGTGATCACGTGCCCGTTCTGGCGGGCGGTGAGCAGCGCGGCCTCGTTGAGCACGTTCGCCAGGTCGGCGCCGGACATACCGACGGTCCGCTTGGCGAGGCTGTTCAGGTCGGTGCCCTGGGCGATCGGCTTGCCCTTGGCGTGCACCTCGAGGATCGCCTTGCGGCCGCGCATGTCCGGTGCGGACACCGGGATCTGGCGGTCGAAGCGGCCGGGACGCAGGAGCGCCGGGTCGAGGATGTCGGGACGGTTGGTCGCGGCGATCAGGATGATTCCGCCGCGCGCGTCGAAGCCGTCCATCTCGACGAGGAGCTGGTTCAGCGTCTGCTCACGTTCGTCGTGGCCGCCGCCGAGGCCGGCGCCGCGCTGGCGGCCGACCGCGTCGATCTCGTCGACGAAGATGATGCAGGGCGCGTTCTGCTTGGCCTGCTCGAACAGGTCACGGACCCGCGAGGCGCCGACACCGACGAACATCTCGACGAAGTCCGAACCGGAGATCGTGTAGAACGGCACGCCCGCCTCGCCGGCGACGGCTCGCGCGAGCAGCGTCTTGCCGGTACCGGGCGGCCCGTAGAGCAGCACGCCCTTGGGGATCTTCGCGCCGAGAGCCTGATATCGCGCCGGATTCTGCAGGAAGTCCTTGATCTCGTACAGCTCTTCGACGGCCTCGTCGGCGCCCGCGACGTCCCCGAAGGTCGTCTTGGGCATGTCCTTGTTGAGCTGTTTGGCCTTCGACTTGCCGAAGTTGAGGACGCGGTTCCCGCCGCCCTGCGCGTTGTTCATCATCCACATCAGCAGGCCCAGCACCAGCGCCAAGGGAATGGCGAAGATCAGGATCTGGGTGAGGACGTTCTGCTGGGTGACCTTGGTGGTGAACTTGACCGGGTTGTCACCGTTCTTGAGGCCGATGAGCTGCCCGTAGACGGTGCCCGCGACGTTCGCCGGGTACTGCGCGATGATCTGGTCGACCTGCTGGCCGTCGACCTCGATCTTCTTGTTCAGCAGCAGCTTGACCTGCTGCTCCTTGTCCTCTTGCGAGGCTTCCTTGATGTTGTTCGCGGTGATCTGCTGATTCGCGATCGAGATCGGCACCTGGGTGTAGCCACGATCACTGTCGAAGATCGTGTTGTATGCGAGAAACGCCAGTACCGCCGCGAGAATCCAGAGCACTGGGTTCTTGAGCACGCTCTTCCGGTTCATACGACTCGGCCCTGGTGGCCTCGACCCTTCCTGGTTGGGCGGCTCCTGCTGTTACCCGCCATCACGATCTTGACGACCCATGGTGCTCCGACACCCGCCCCTCAGGATACCGCCCGCCTGGACGGACGAGGGTGGTGAGCCTCTCGGACGTCAACGGCGGACGCCTCGCGAGGGTTCCCGGAGCGTGAGCGCGTGGGCCACCCTAACGTGTGTCGACCGCCACACCGGCGGCCATTTCGCCCAGCCGCATGCGCAGTGTCTTGACGTCGGCGGGTGAGACGGTGACCCACTCGCGTCCGTCCGGGCCGGCCTGTGACGTGCTGAGGTAGCGCCCGCTGGCGGTGTCGAACCAGCCGAGGACGCGGGACCGCTGCTTGGCGCCGACGTGGGACCGGCTGTTCGCGGCCAGCTGACCGCCGCGCAGCCGCGGCTGGCCGGTGAGCTTGCCGAACGCCTCGCGCGGATCCGCCGTGACGCGCTCACTGAGTGAGACTCGGGACTTGTCCTTGCGACGGATCTTCGCCGCTTCGGGCTCCTCGGCCTGCTTCGTCGGGTTGACGGCGCCACGGATCGGCTCGGTGCGGCGGGCGTCGTCGATCGGCAGCGTGATGGACGCTTCCGAGCCGCGGTGCCCCGGGGGCAGCAGGTCGACGACCGCTGTCGGGAGCCCGTCGGCGGGCGCCTCGCGCAGCCAGAACCCGGACTGGTCCTGGATGGCGATCACCCCGTCACGGCCGTCGGTGGCGCCGAGCAAGGCGATCGTCGGGACCTGGAAATCGGGGATGTGCAGCGCGTCGATGGTCAGTGAGCCGCGGGCGAGGAGATACAGCCAGTCCTCGATCCTCCGCTCGAGCCTTCCCCTGTCGTCGCGGATGCCGCGGGCCTGGAGTTCGGCGTCGACGCGGTTGCGCAGCGCGCGGCGCTCGCCCTCCGTCGCGCCGTGCGAACGCAGGCGCAGCGGATAAGGCAGGTCGCCGAGCTCGGCGGACTCCCAGAGGAAGTCGAACGCCATCGGCGTGAAGTGTTCCTGATGCATTGCTCCGTGCCCTCCCGGCACCTTGACTTCTGGGCCTCGGGACACCCAGAGGGTTCACGATAGCGAAGGGGTACGACAGTCATCGGCTGGATGCGGAAAGTGTCCGTTTCGGGCCTCACACGCGTGCGGGAGCCGATCAGCGCGCGAGAGTGGCCTCGGAAGCGATCTTCCCCAGCAGCTCCGTGAGCCGCTGCCGCAGCGTCGCCGGATCCGCGGGCGCGATGGTGATCCAGTCCCGGCCGTCGGAACCGCGGGTGGCCTGCGTGAAGTACCGGCCGGACTGCGTGTCGAACCAGCTCAGCACCGAAGACCGGCTCCGCGTGCCGTGTTTGCTGCGCGCGTTGGCGCCGAACTGGCCACCGCGAAGCCGCGGCTGCGCCTGGAGCCGCGAAAGGGCCTTGCGGTCCTCGTCGGACGTCGCCGAACCGTCGACCTGCGGCTGCCGACGCTGGAGGAAGTCCGCCCCCGAAGCTCCGACGAGGCCGTCCAGCGGGAGGGTGATCGACTTCTCCGTGCCGCGCGAACCCGGCGGCAGGAGGGAGACGATCGCGCTCGCGAGGCCGTCCTGGGCGATGGGGTGGAAGTGGAAACCGCGCTGGTCCTGCACCGTCAGGAGGCCTTGGCCGCCGAGCAGTGACGCGACCGCGAGCAGCGGTTCGGTGTTCGGGTTGTTGAGCTGGACGCAGTCCAGGCTCAGATCCGGCCTCGCGAGGACGCCGAAATAGTCTTCGATGTGGGGTTCGGGGCGCCCGCGCTCATCGGCCAGACGACGCTGGTTCAGCGACTGGAGCGTCTGCGTCCGCAGCGCGCCGCGTTCGTCGACGGTCGCCCCGTGCGAGCGGAGCCGCAGCGGATACGGCAGCTCTCCGGCGTTCGCGCTCTCCCACAGGAAGTCCAGATCGACCGCAGTGAGCAGCTCACCGTTCGCCATCTTCCGCCCCCAAACAAGTCAGCGGGCGCGCGGCCGATTCGGCCGCGCGCCCGGTGAAAACCGCTCTAGCGATCGTCGTCTTCGGTCCAGGCACCGATGACCGGCGGCGGGGTCGCTTCGTTGGCGCCGAAGGCGTCGTCCGGGTCCGGCTCGATGAGGAACGACGCGTGCGTGTGCTCCTCTTCCTGCTCGGCCTGCGCGCCGTGGGCACCCATGCCCATGCCGCCGCCCATGCCCTGCATCGGCGGGGTGGCGCCGCCACCGATGGTGCCGCTGGAGGACACGATGCCCTGCTGCGGCACGGCCTGGGACGCGGCACTCTGCGCGGGGCCCTTGTTGTCGGTCGCCGCGGCGTCGGTGCTGTCGCTGTCCTTGGCGCCGGACTTGTTGCCCTGTCCGAGCGCCTTGGCACCGGCGTAGCCGAGGCCGCCGCCGAGACCGGCCGCGGTGAGCGCCTGGCCGAGCCCGCCGCCGCCGCTCGCCGCCGGGGCGTGCGGAGCCATCGGGGCACCGGCACCGGACGCGACACCGGCACCCGGCGCGACACCCGAAGCCGGAAGGTTCCCGGTGGCGGGGTTGTAACCGGCCTGCGAGAACACGCCCGAGTCCGGACCGGCGTGGACGACCGGAGCCGTGCCGCCCGGCTGCACACCGCCGTAGCCGTGCGTGCCGGCGAGGACCGGGGTGCCGGAGACGGCGCCCGAGTTGAGGCCTCCGCCGCCGACGTTGCCGACACCGCTGAAGCCGACGCTGTTGTGCGTGGCCGTCGGCTTCATGCCGAGGGATTCGGGGCCGAAGCTCGGGGTCGAGCCGTCGACCTCGCTCATTTCCTTGGTGTAGGCCTCGAGGAACCTGGCCTGCTCCGCCCGCACTTCCTTGTCCTGGTCGGCGAGGGGCTTCTGGTCGGTGATCATGCCGACCGGGCCCGCGGCGAGGGCCTGGCCCAGCGCGCCTTCAGGGGTGTAGTTGGTCGGCTTCGGCATCAGCTTGACCTTGGTGGCCGCGTCGGCCTGCTTCTGCAGCCTGTCCGCCATCGTGTTCGCGGCCTCGGAGGCCTGCGAACCCGAGTTCGCGATGGCCACCAGCGAACCCTGGGCACTCGCCGCGCCCTGGCCGATCCAGGCGGCGCCCAGTTCGGAGATCGCGTTGTAGAGGTCGTTCGACGCCTGGCTCAGCTTGCTGCCGTGCGAGGTCCACGACTGGCCGATCGACGTCGCGGTGCTGGGATCGTTGCCGAGGTTGGCCTGGTTCCACAGGTCCTGGCTGCTCGGGGCGCTCTCCCAGTTCGGCGGGTTCGTGATGGCGCGGTCGGCGCCGATCTCGAACCCGTCCGAACGACCGCGGGCGGACGAGACGATGCCCGCGGCCTGCGAGTTGTCGCCGAGCTGGACCGGGGTGCTGCTGCTGTTGCTCTCGCCGTAAGAGTCGGCGCTGTGCTTCGGTGGCATGGCTTTCTGACTCCCCCTCAGACGTTCCGGAACGGCTCGGCCGCGGCCTGGTCGATCTCGTGGTAACGGGCCATCGCGGTGACGATGCCGGACTCGGCCGCCTCGTACTGCTGGTAAAGGTTCTGGAGGGCGGCGGTGTACGAGTCGCCGCCACCGTCGGCCCGGTTCGCGACCTTCGCGGCGATGGCGTTGCCGACCGGGTTGTTGCCCAGCTTCGGCGCCTGCCCGAGGTCACCGGCACGGTGGAGCAGCGCCTCGACGGCGTCCTTGCCGGTGCGGATCTTGTTGAGTGCGGTCTGGGCCGCGTCCGGGTCGATCCCGACCTGGCCCTGGGCCGCGGCGTTCTTGAACGCGTTCGCGTCCGCCAAGCTGCTGTTCCCCATCTGAGCTCTCTCCGTTTCCCCCGGGCCAGGCCACGACGGATTCGTGGTCGTTGGTCTTCGCATAGGTTAACGCACTTGATCGCAGCCTATGACGCGTTCCGCGCGGTCAGGGTTCCGCATTTCCGCCGATGCGGGCAAGCGGTTCTCAGGACGTGTAAACGTGCGGATCCAGGGTGCCGATGTAAGGCAGGTCCCGGTAACGCTCCGCGTAGTCCAGGCCGTATCCGACTACGAATTCGTTCGGAATGTCGAACCCGATGTACTTGACCGGTACATCGACCTTGACCGCCTCCGGCTTGCGCAGGAGCGAAACGACCTCGAGCGAGGCCGGGTTGCGGCTCGCGAGGTTCTTCAACAGCCAGGACAGCGTGAGCCCGGAGTCGACGATGTCCTCGACGATGAGCACGTCGCGGCCGGCGATGTCGCGATCGAGGTCCTTGAGGATCCGCACCACGCCGGACGACGACGTCGCCGAGCCGTAGGACGAGACCGCCATGAACTCGAGCTGCGAAGGGAGAGGGAGTGCCCTGGCGAAGTCGGTCATGAACATCACCGCGCCCTTGAGCACGCCGACGAGCAGGAGGTCACCCTGTCCCGCGCCGGGGCCGTCGGCCGGGTAGTCCGCGGCGACCTGCGCGGCCAGCTCGCCGATCTTTTCGTTGATCTGCTGCTCGGTTACGAGCACGGAGGCGATCTCGCCTTCGTACACAGGACGATCCCCTCTAGGTGGTGGACTGGGGTGCTTCGAGGGAGAGCCTGCCATGCGCCCGCGCGGCCACCAAGTCGCCGGGTAGCCAGACCCCGCCCTGCCCCCGCCAGTTCCCCACCAGCGCGTCGACCGAACGCAGGTGGGCGTCGGTGAGTTCGCGGACCCCGGAGTCCAGCAGCCACCTGCGGAGGACGCGTCGCCGGAGCGCGGGCGGCTCGGTGGCGAGCACCGCGACGTCGAGCCCTTCCCCGGTGAAGGCGCGCAGGTGGACCTCACCCGCGAGTGTGTCCAACGCCTCGGTGTCCTCGCGCAGTTGCGCCGCCGTGCGGGCGAGCGAGGCCGCGACACCGCCGGACAGCACCTCCTCCAGAAGGGGCAGTACTTCCGTCCGTAACCGGACACGCGTGAACCGCGGGTCCTCGTTGTGCGGGTCCTGCCACGGGTCGACGCCGAGCGCCCGGCAGGCCTGCCGGGTGGTGGCGCGGGTGACGCCGAGCAGCGGCCGTCCCCACGGCGGATCGTGCGGCCGCATCCCGGCCAGCGACCGCGGCCCGGAACCCCGGCCGAGGCCGAGCAGGACGGTTTCGGCCTGGTCGTCGAGGGTGTGGCCGAGCAGGACGAGACCGTGCCCGTCCTTCAATGCCGAACGCAGGGCGCCGTAGCGGGCCCGGCGGGCCGCGGCTTCCGGTCCGCCCGCGCCCTCGACCCGCACTTTCAGGACTTCGGCGGTTTCGACGCCCAGCTCCCGTGCCGTGCTCGCGGCCTGGGCGGCGGTTTCGGCGGAACCGTCCTGGAGGCCGTGATCGACGACGAGTGCCCGCACCTTCAGCCCCGCGCGGGCACCGGTGAACGCGGCCGCTTCGGCCAGCGCCAAGGAGTCCGCGCCGCCGGAGACCGCGACGCACAGCTCGTCGGGTTTCCCCGAGACGGCCAGGAAGTCCCGCACGGCCGTCCGCACGGCCGCGATCGCCGGATCCGGTCCGCTCACCCGTGCAGGCGCCGCACCCAGGCCGCCGGATCGGTGATCTCGACCCTGGTCGGCAGCGTGTTCGGCGACGTCCACACCGCGTTGAAGCCGTCCATGCCGACAGCGTCGACGACGTGCTTGGTGAACTTCGCGCCCTGTTCGTACTGGCGCATCTTCGCGTCCACTCCGAGCAGGCTGCGCAGCACGCGGTCGATCAGCCCGCCGCCCTTGCGCCGCGCGGTGAACCGCGACCGGATCAGCTCGACACTCGGCACCACCCGCGGCCCGACGGCGTCCATGACGAAGTCGGCGTGCCCCTCCAGCAGGGTGGAGAGGGCGAGGAGCCTGTCGAACACCGCGCGTTCGCTCGGCGACTGCAGGAGTTCGGCGAGACCGGCGCCGCCCGCCTTGCCCTTGCCGATCTGCTTGATGGTGTCGGGCAGGCGGCCGACCAGATCGCTCAGCCCGTCCGCGTCCCGGCCGGCGAGCCCGCCGATCAGGCGCTCGACCTCGTCGGCGAAGTAGTCACGCAGCCAGGTGACCGCGGTGAACTGCAGCCGGTGGGTGCATTCGTGCAGGCAGACCCACAGCCGGAAGTCGTGCCCCGGCACGTCCATCGCCCGCTGGGCGGCGACCACGTTCGGCGCGACGAGCACGAGCTGTCCCTGGCGTTCCGGCCCGCCGAACGGGTCGTACTGGCCGAGCACGCGGGAGGCGAGGAACGCGAGCACCAGACCGGTCTGGACACCGGCGCCACCGGCCAGCACAGGCCCCAGCGGGCCGCCCTGGGCCTCCGGCAGCGCGCGGCCGGTGAGCGCGTCGAGCCCCGCGGCGGCCGAACGGACCCAGCCGGGCCTGTCGACGACTTCGGCGGGCAGCAGCGGCAGGTCGAGCCCGAGCCCGGTCAGCTCGCGGACGTGCCCCTCCGCCTCGCTGGTCAGTTCGCGTAGCTCGGCGACAGCTTCATCGGCCACTTCGCGGTCGACCACCGGACCGCCGCGCACCAGGAGCGCGCCCGTCGAGGCGGCCAGGGACCAGTCGACCATCGAACGCGTCTTGGTCGGCGTTTCCTCAGTCACTCTCATGACGCTACCCGCTGCAAGACCGAATTCCGCCTCGACTTCCTCACGCTCCGATTCCGGTCGCTCACCGGAATCATCTGCAGCCGCACTTGTGCAGGGTCGCCGCGACGACGTCGAGCGCGGCCCTGCCCTTGTTCTGGTCCGAACCGGACGACATCAGCGCGAACACCAGCATCCGGCCGTCGGTGTCCAGCACCACGCCCGCCAGGGTGTTCACCCCGGACAGCGTGCCGGTCTTGCCGCGCACCCAGCCGCGGCCCGCCGCGGAGGCCGGGTCGCCGTAGCGCTTCTCCAGCGTCCCGCTGCCGCCCGCGACAGGGAGCCCCGCCAGCAACGGCCGCAGTTTGGCCGTCCGCGGGTCCTTGCCGTCCGGCGCGGCCGCGACCGTGAGGATCTCGCTGAGCACCTTGGCCGAGATCTTGTTCTGGTCGGAGAGGCCGCTGCCGTCGTTGATCTGGACGCCGGTCAGATCGAACCCGGCCTGCTTGAGGACGTCCATCGTCGCGGCCGCCCCGCCGACGAACGACGCTTCGCCGCCCTTGGCGAGCGCGATCTGACGGGCGAGGACGTCGGCCATCAGGTTGTCCGAAAGCTGGAGCAGCGAGTTGGCGAACTCCGCGAGCGGCTGCGACTTGACCTCGCCGAGCACCTTCGCGTCCTTCGGCGCCGTCGTCGTGCCGCCTGCCTGTGCTTCGAGCTTCCCCGCGATCTTCTGGGTCAGCGCGGCGGCCGGGTTCGCGATCCGGGGCGCGTGGTCGCTCTTCGGGTCGTTGCGGCCGCCGTCGGCCATCACGGGCAGGACCGGCGCCATGTAGGTGTTCCCGGCGGCGGTGTCCTCCGGGTCCCAGCCCTTCGCGGACGCCGGGCCCTTGAACAGGCTGATGTCCAGCTGGACCTTGGTGATCTTGCCGCCGCTCGCCTTCTTGACCTGGGCGACGAGGTCGTCGATGTGGGCGGCGCCCGGGTACAGCGGCGAGTCGGTGCCCAGCGGCAGCGAGGTCAGCGAGGGGTCACCGCCCGCGACGAGGATGGCCGTGCCCGGATCGGCGCCCTGGACGATCTTCGTCGAGATCTGCGTCCCGTGGTCCATCGACAGCAGCGCGGCCGCCACGACGAGGATCTTCGTGGTCGACGCCGGGGTCAGCGGGGTGCCGGAGTTCTTGTCCCAGAGGACGTCGCCGGTCGACGCGTCGACGACGGTGCCGGTGAGCGTGCCGAGGTCCGCGGAACCGGTGGGGCCCGCCAGCGCGGCCGCGAGACCTGCCTTCGTCGGCGCGGCGCCGTTGATGTCCGGCCCGTGCAGGACCCGGGTGACACCGGCGGGCTTGGGGATGTCGCCCTTCGGCGCGTTCGGCGCCCAGGGCAGGCCGAGCCGGTTCGACACCTTCGGCATCGCGGCGGCGCCGCCCATCCCGGCGAGCAGCAGGACGACGACCAGGCTCGTGATCAGCAGGACCTTGCGCTTGCGCTTCGGCTTCGGTTTCGGCGCGGGCTCGGAAGCGGCCTCGGCGGCCGGGGGCTCCTGGGACGGCGGCTCGGGCCGCTGGATCCCGACGGTGGCTTCGGAGTCGAAGCGCTCTTCGGTCGGCTCGATGCGGACCGGACGCGCGTGCATGGTCGCGGACGGGACCGGCGCGGGACGCGGCGGCTCGACCCGGCTCTGCTCGGGACGGCGAGGCAGGTTCTGGGGCTGGTTCTGGGGCTGATTCTGGGGCGGTTCCTGGAGCGGGGGTTCCGGGCGCGGCTCGGGTCTCGCCATCTCGTGCTCACGCGTGGGCGCGGGCGTGGCGGCACCCCGGTCGAACTGGTCCCAGTCCGGCTTGTCCGTTTGCCGCGGCTGGACGGGCTGCACGAAGACCGTCTTCGGCGCCTCGGGCTCCTCCGGCTCGACCGGCGTCACCGGCGCGAACGCGGACCACTGCGGGGTGGGCGTCTCCGGAACGTCCGGTTCGTCCTCGACCTCGACGACCGGTGAGAACCACGAGCCACTTTCGGGTGTGACCTTCGGCACTGCCAGCTCTTCGGTCTTGCCGTTCGCCAGCCCCGACATGGGCAGCCAGACGGTGGCCTCGCTCCCGCCTTTGGCGCCCTTGGGCTCGGCGGATGAGGTGTCCTTGTCGTCCGACGGCCAGCTCGGGACATCGTTTTCCGGCACGTAACGCTCCTTCATCCACCGTCCGGGGAAGGGGCCAAGCTCACATACGACCACATCGATGCGACCGCCCGAGCCCCCGTGGTCCACACTAGTGAAGACAAGACGATGATTTCGGTGAGCCGTCCGCGACGGCGGGGCGTACCAAAGACGAGAAGCAGCGAGGCCGGCGTGGAATTCGACGTCACTATCGAAATCCCCAAGGGGGAGCGCAACAAGTACGAGGTGGACCACAAGACCGGTCGGATCAAACTCGACCGGACCCTGTTCACGGCCACCCAGTACCCCGCCGACTACGGGTTCATCGACGACACCCTCGGCCAGGACGGCGACCCGCTCGACGTGCTGGTCCTCGTCCAGGAACCGACCTTCCCGGGCTGCCTGATCCGCTGTCGCGCGATCGGCATGTTCCGGATGACCGACGAGAAGGGCCCGGACGACAAGGTCCTCGCGGTCCCGACGAACGACCCGCGCCTCGAGCACCTGCGCGACATCCACCACCTGAACGAGTTCCACAAGCTCGAGATCCAGCACTTCTTCGAGGTGTACAAGGATCTGGAGCCGGGCAAGAGCGTCGAGGGTTCGTCCTGGGTCGGGCGTACCGAGGCCGAGGCCGAGATCAAGCGTTCGTACGAGCGTGAGACCGACCGGCTGGCCAAGGAAGCCGTCGACGGTCCGTCGCACTAGCTTCACGCTGGTTCGCGCAGGTCACAGAGCAGGGCTGAAGGGGCCCTTCACCGCATGTCGTGCGGTGAAGGGCCCCTTCGCTGCGTCTTATGCGGGTATGGCGCCCTTCAGCCCCCGTGAGCCTTCGGTACAGGTCTCGTGAGTGGTAAGTGACGTTCCGGCGGCCCCACCGAGATCGGACCTCGTATCGGCGCCCCTACTGAGCCCGTACTGGACGCCGACCCCTCGACGGTGAAGGAATTCGGACACTCAACGTCCCAATTCCTTCACCGTCAACCTCGCAACCCGTAGTACCGAACCTAGGCCGAGTAGCCCGGGATCGGGAACGGCGCCAGGAACTCGCGGATCTCGGCGGAGATGGTGTCCAGCGCGGACTGCTCCTCGCCCGCCGCCGCGGTGATCGTGCGGTCGATCCACTCCGCCACCTTGACCTGGTGCTCCGGCTTGAGCCCGCGGGTGGTGATCGCGGAGGTGCCGAGCCGGATGCCGGACGGGTCGAACGGCTTGCGCGGGTCGAACGGAACGGTGTTGTAGTTCAGCTCGATACCCGCCCGGTCCAGCGCCTGCGCGGCGGGTTTGCCCGGCACGTTCTTGTTCGTCAGGTCGATCAGCAGCAGGTGGTTGTCCGTGCCGCCGGACACGAGGTCGTAGCCGCGCTCGACCAGCGCCTCCGCCAGGGCACGGGCGTTGGCGACGATGGCGTGCGCGTAGTCGCGGAACTCCGGCTTCTGCGCCTCGCCCAGCGCGACGGCGATCGCGGCGGTCGTGTGGTTGTGCGGGCCGCCCTGCAGGCCGGGGAACACCGCCTTGTCGACGGCCTTCGCGTGGTCGGCGTCGGAGAGGATCATCGCGCCGCGCGGGCCGCGCAGCGTCTTGTGCGTGGTCGTGGTGATGACCTGGGCGTGCCCGACCGGCGACGGATGCGCGCCACCGGCGACCAGCCCGGCGATGTGCGCGATGTCGGCGACCAGGACGGCGTCGACCTCGCGGGCGATCTCCGCGAACGCCGGGAAGTCGATGGTGCGCGGGATGGCGGTGCCGCCCGCGAAGATCAGCTTCGGCCGGTGCTTCAGCGCGAGTTCCCGGACCTGGTCGAGGTCGACGCGGCCGGTCTCCTTGCGGACGCCGTAGCGCACCGGGGTGAACCACTTGCCTGTCGCGGACACGCTCCAGCCGTGCGTGAGGTGACCGCCGTCCGGCAGCGCCATGCCGAGGACGGTGTCGCCCGGCTGCGCGAAAGCGAGGTACACCGCCAGGTTCGCCGGGGAGCCGGAGTACGGCTGGACGTTGGCGTGGTCCGCGCCGAAGACGGCTTTCGCTCGCTCGATGGCGAGGCTTTCGACCTGGTCGATGAGCTGCTGGCCCTCGTAGTACCGCTTGCCCGCGTAGCCCTCGGAGTACTTGTTGGTGAGGACAGTGCCTGTCGCCTCCAGCACGGCCTGGGAGACGTAGTTTTCGGAGGCGATCAAGCGGATCTTGTCGTGCTGACGCTTCGCCTCGTCCTCGACGAGCCCCGCGATCTGCGGATCGGCGGCGGCGAGCGCGGAAAGTTCGGGCTGGTGTGTCATGGCGTACTCCGGCTCAGGAGTGGCCTTCACCCAGGCGCGCGGTGCCGGCCTGACTTCGCTTCCCGGTGGTGCTCCACCTTCAACTGCGCCAGTCGCTGGTGCTCCCAGAGCCTAGTGCACTCCGCTCGAGCGGAATTCGGCATGCGGACGATGTCCGGCACACCAACGGCGGCTGCAGCCCGCCGTCCGATCGCAGAACGCCTCCGCGCAGACGGCGCAGCGTTTGATCCGCCGCCAGCCCCCGAAAGCGACCAGTTCCGCCAGCCCGGAGGCACCCGCGACCAGGTCCCCGCATCCCGGCCACGACGTCACCAGCACCACGCGCCATCCGTTCCCGACCTCGGCCAAGCGCGGCGCGGCGCCGGTCCCGGCGAGGATCCGGTTGAGCCGGTCGGCGGCGGCGCGCTCGTCGGGCAGCGCCGAAGCGACCCCGGCGAGCCAAGGATTCCCTTGGGCCAGCAGCCTTTCCGCGACCTCCAGTGCCGGGTCGAGGTCGCGGAAAGGCGGGACGATCACGTGCTTGCGCGTCACGGTTCTTCGATCGCGACGCCCATCGAGCGGGCCGTGCCCGCGACCGTGCGCATGGCGGCGCCGAGGTCGCCGGTGTTGAGATCCGGCAGTTTCCGCTCCGCGATGTCACGCAGCTGTTCCTGCGTCAGCTTTCCGGCCACCTCATGCCCAGGACGGCCGGATCCCTTGCCGCCCAACGCCTTCTTGATGAGAAAGGAGGTCGGCGGGGTCTTCAGCCGGAGTTCGAAAGTGCGGTCTTCGAACACCGACACGACCACCGGGATGATCTCGCCGCGGTGCGCCGCGGTCGCCGTGTCGTAGGCCTTCTTGACCTCGACGAGGTTCACGCCGGTCTGCCCGAGCGTCTTCCCGAGGTCGACCACCGGGGCGTTGCCCGCGGTCAATTCGAGCGTCGCCTGGTGCGTCTTCTTCTTCGACTTCGGTGCCATACGCCCGAAGCTAGGGTCTCCAGTTACTGGAGAGTCAATCGATCGGCTTGGCGCTTTCCGCGTGCCGTCGCGCCAGCTCCTGGTAGATCACCGCGTTGTGCTCGACCCAGCCGCGGGCGGCGCCGTCGAGCGGGACGTGCTTCTTCGCCGGGCTGCCCATGGCGACGGTCTCCGGCGGGATGACCATTCCGGGCGTCACCGTGGCACCGGCCGCGACGAGGGCCTTCGCGCCGATCTGCGCCTTGTCGAGCACGGTCGAGCCGTTCCCGATCAGCGCCTGCTCGCCGATCGTGCAGTCGTGCACGAGGCACTGGTGCCCGACGGTGACGTTCTTGCCGACCTCGGTCACGCCGCCGTTGACGTGGATGACCGAGTTGTCCTGGATGTTGGCGCCCTCGCGGATGAGGATCTTCCCGAAGTCGGCGCGCAGCACGGCGCCGTACCAGACGGAAGCGCCCTTTTCGACGACGACGTCGCCGATCAGGGTGGCTGTGGGGGCGATCCACGCTTCGGGATCCACCTGGGGGCGGTGCCCCTCGAATTCGAACATCGGCATGCCCCGCACCCTATGCGCGAAAGTCCGTGAAGGCCTCCTTCCCTACCTTGAGAGTAGGGAAGGAGGCCTTCACGGAACGCTGAAGCGTCAGCCGATGGCGGTGTTCAGCAGGAGGTCCACGGCCTTGTCGTTACGCGTGGTCTCCCGGACGATCACCTCGTCGGGCGGGTAGAAGCCGGGGTTCGAACCCCGCGGGTACATCTCGAAGGTGAAGCTCAGGATCTTGTGGGTGCCCCACATCCAGTCGTCGATCGTCCCGTCCGTGATGTACAGGTCGCTCGACTGCTGCGGCGTGTAGCCGTTGGTCGCCGCCAGCTGCTTGCCCAGCGTCTGGAAACGCTGTGCTTCGGCCGCCGTCATACCCGGGGCGGTGTCGTTGTACGTGAAGCCGAACGGCCACAGCACGAGCTCCGAATAGGTGTGGAAGTCGATGCTCGCCTTGATCTGCTGGACGCCGCCGATCTTGCGCGAGTTCACGAAGTTGGACACGGCCTTGGTCTCCGGGGCGGAGAACGCCGAGGGGCCGCGGTAGGTCTCGCTGCTCGTCGAGCCCGACGAACCGCCGCAGCAGCCCCAGTTGTAGCCCCAGTTCCGGTTGGGGTCGGTGCCGTTGCCCTGGCGGTTCTTGCGCCAGTACTTGTAGCTGCCGCCGGAGATGTCGTACTCCGAGCCGTCCGGGTTGACGTTCGGGATCACGTAGATCTCGGTGCTGTCGACGAACCGCTTGATCGCCGGGTCGGAGGCGTAGCCCTGGGTGAACCGGTTCACGATCCGCAGGCACATCTCGGTGGTGAGGTGCTCGCGCGCGTGCTGGTTGCAGGTGAAGAGGACTTCGGGCTCGTTCTCGTCGGTGCCGACGTTGTCGCTGATCTTGAGCATGTTCAGCGCGCGGTTCTGGTAGGAGTTGCCGACGCTGCTCAGCTTCGCGATCGACCCGTAGTTCGTCTGGGCGTTGCGCAGTTCCGTCGTGACTTCGGCGTAGTTGTGGAAGCCGGAGTCCGCCGGCGGGAAGTCGTTGATCGCGTTCGTGCCGACCTTCTCCGACCTGTCGACGACGCCGCGCTGCTCGACGCGGAAGCCGAGCGAGCGGACCTTCGCCGCGTCGCGCGCCTCACCGATGAACATGGTCGTACCGCCGGCGGAGCCGAGGACGTCGACGCCCAGCCGGGAGATCTGGGTGCGCTGCTGCGACGTGCCGGTGCCGAAGGCCTCGTAGATCTGGACCTGCGCGTCTTCGGCCTGCTGGTCGGCGGTCGCCGGACTCGCGGCGACCGGGATGGTGAACGCCGCGACGGCCGCGATCGCCACGGCCATGCACCGTCTTATGCGCATCGTCGTCTCCTAGCTCTGAGGCAAGGGAAGGGAACCTCACCATGGCCGGAGCACCGAACACCGAACAATCCGTAACGGTACGGATCTAATGCGTATTTCTAACCGTAGTTCGCGAAGCAGAGAGCTTCGATGTCGCCGCGCAGTGCGGCGAACGGCCGCCGACGGACACGCTGCTGGACGATCGCGCCGAGCAGATAGGACAGGAGGGCTCGCGCCCGCGCCCGCGGGTCTTCCACGTCGAGCGGGGCGAGCAGTTCCGCGAGCAGTTCGGTGATCGACGTCAGCATGACGTCGATGGCCTGCGGATGCTGCGCGCGGCCCGCGGCGATCCAGTACTCGAACCAGAGGAAGGCCGCGTTCGGACGGCCGGAGAACTCGGCGAGGAAGGCCTCCAGCGCGGCGAAGAGCCGCTCGTCCGGGTGATCGTGTTTCTCCGAAATTTTGCGCAAATCGGCCGTGAACGTTGTGATGTGCGCCGCCATCGCGCGGTCGATCAGGACGTCGATGTCCGCGAAGTAGTAATGAATCGCACTCTTCGTGAGCGGCCCGGCGTCCGCGATCGCGCGCACGGTGCAGCCCGCGAGCCCGTCCCTGGCGAGCACGACACGCGCCGCTTCGACGATCTGCTCCTGTTTCTGCAGCTGATTGGGGGAGAGCCGCGCGCTGCGGCCGGGAACGGCGGTCACGGAATTCCTTACACCAAGTAGTCAGGACAGTGGCCCTGAAGCTTAGGGCAACCGTCCTGGCCGATCACAGCGGGTGAAAAATCTAGGTGGCTAGCGATCGATCCGTAGCGGACAATGCGCGGCATGGTGACCTCAGGGGACAACGGGTTCAGCCCGGCCGCGCGGCGGCAGCTGGAGAAGGAACTCGCCGATCTGCGTGCGCAGCGCGACGCGATGGCGCCGCTCGTCGGCGAACAGGAACGAACCGGCGACGCGGCCGACCAGGCGGAGGTGCTGGACCGCGCGGAAGCCGCGGCTTACCTCGAACGACGCATCTCCGACGTCGCGGCGAAGCTCGAGCACGGCGGCCGCAACAGCAAGGGCCTGCTCCCCGACGGCACCACCGTCACCATCAGGTACGCGGACGGCGACGAAGAGGAACTCCACATCGTCACCATCCCGAGCGAGGACTCCGACGCCTTCACGGTCACCTCGGACAGCCCGCTCGGCCTCGCGCTCGTGGGCGCCAAGGAGGGCGACGAGATCAAGTACCGGACGCCCCGCGGCGAAACCAGCGCCACCGTCGTCACTCTGAAGCCGCCTGCCTGACCTGTTTCGCGCCTGACATCCCCCGCCGGAATGTCATGAAAGGGTCGTTCAGGACACTTTTCCTCCTGAACGACCCTTTCATGACACCGGGCGGGGGATGTCACGCGCCCGGACGGCAGAGGACCGGATTCACCAGCTCCGCGCACGGCCGGTGCCCGTGGGACCGGACGATGTCCTTGCCGACCTGGTTGGTCAGGTACCGCAGGAAGCTCGCGACGAGCGAGTCGGCCTTCGGCTCGCCGAAGGTGTACGAATACTCGGTCTCCCAGAACGGGTACGCCGCGTGGATCGCGCCCTCCAGGGTCGCCTGATGGCCGTCGATCCGGACCGGCAGCACGTCCTCGCGTTTCGTGGCGGCGCCCAGTTCGCTGTAGCCCAGCGCCCCCGGCACGCGCGAGACCGCGTCGAGCACGTCGTTCGTGGACGGCTTCGCGCAGCGCACGACTCCCGGCTGGGCGCCCGGCGCCTGCTTGAGGCAGTCGTCGGAGTTGTCGCCGGGTTCCCTCTTGCCCGCCAGGATCTGGCCCTCGAACGTCCGCCGCGTACCGGAGTCGGAATGCCGGTCGACGAGCCGGACCGGCTGGTCCTTGCCGCCGATCTCCTTCCAGTTCGCGATCTTGCCGTCGTAGATGTCGCGGATCTGCGCGAGCGAGAGGTCCTGCACGCCGGCGTCGGAGTTGACCACGAGCGTGAACAGCGAGAACGCGACCGGACGTGGCAGCAGTTGCGGGAAGCCCTCACCCTTGACGCCGTCGGAGAACGCCAGCACACCCTCGTTCCCGGCCTGGTTCAGGCTGCTGAGGCCCTCCGCGCTCCCCCGGCTGTCGAAGGTGAACGACGCACCCGGGCACGACTTCGCGTACGAAGCCGTCGCTTCCTTCAGCACCGGCGCGAAAGCGGTCGATCCGGTGATGGTCAGCTTCCCGGCCGCGCAGTCCAGCGGCGGCGGTTTGTCGTCGAAGACCAGCGAGCGGGTCAGCTGGAAGATGCTGACCACCACGAGGAAACTGATGAGCGCGAGCACCGAGGTCGTCGGCCCGGTGCGGCTCTTGGTCTCGCGGAGGGTGCCGCCCTTGATCTCGCCGATGACCTGGGGATCGTCGAAATCGTCCGGCGTGCCGTTGGGGATCCTGTCGAGTACGGCGAGGATCTTGTAGTGCGCGCCGCGATTGAGCGGCACCCGCGGCAGATCGATCACCCCGGCGGGCCGCTCGGGATTCTCGTCCCGCGCGCCGAAACCGGAGTCGTCGCCGAAACATTCGTGCAGATGCGGCGAGCTGAGTTCGGTCACCACCATCCCGGCGACGGTGCGGCCGGGGAACTTCACGCGGACGCCGACACGGTCGTTCTCGTTGACAGCGTAGTCGTCGGTGTCGATGTCGGTGGTGCCGCTGTTCTCGATGCGCAGCAGCACGAACGACGGGTCGACGAGCCGCTCCCCGTTCTCGTGCTGCAACTGCGCGAGCGCGTCGGCCGTCGGCGCGAACCCGCGCCCGGACGCCGTCGGGGTGTCCATCTGGACGCGGTAGCCGAGCCGTTTGCGGCCGACTAGCACGAACTCCCACAGGAACGCGATGGCCGGAACACCGATCCCGACCACCGCGAGCAGGACATCCCAGGGAAAGCCTTCCAAGACCAGCCTCCAGGTTCGGGGAATCGAACCTAAGGCTCATCCAGGCCTGGAACGGCGGACTTCAGCCAGTGTTCACCGGCCGTCCGCGAAGGCGTAGTCGTCGAGGTCGAAGAAGCGGCTCGTCACCATGGTTTCCAGCGTGGGCGACGCCCGGAACGGCACGTCCCCGTTCACGTCGAAGTAGTAGCTGTTGGCCAGTGCGCAGCTGTCCTGGAAGAACACCTGATGCTTGCGCCGGTCCAGCATGCTTTGGAAGTACCGGTCGTTGGCCTCGTTCGTGACCTCCACGCGCGTCGAGCCGGTCTTGCGCGCGTTGCGCAGGCAGCGGACGATGTGCGCGGTCTGCGTCTCGATCAGGTTGAAGTACGACGAACCGTTGTAGCCGTAGGGCCCGAGAATGGTGAACAGGTTCGGGAAGCCGGGCACGCTCACGCCCTGATAGGCCTGGAACCGGTTTTCCTCCCAGAACTTCTCCAGATCGGCGCCGCCCGCCCCGCGCACGGTGAACGCGGGCATGTTGCCCTTCTCGAACACCTTGAACCCGGTCGCGAGCACCAGGACGTCGACGGGATGCTCGGTACCGTCCGCGGTGCGCACGCCGGACTCGGTGATCGTGTCGATGCCCGTGGTCTCCAGCGTGACGTTCTCTCGGTTGAACGTCTGCAAGTACTCGTTGGAAAAGCTCGGCCGCTTGCAGCCCAGCGCGTAACGCGGGGTGAGCTTCTCGCGGGTCTCGGGATCCTTGACGGCGCGGCGCAGATGCGCGAGCCCGATCCGCTCGCCCGCGCCCGCCGTCGGCAGGAGGTTGTGGAAGTGCGCGGCCAGCGGGAAGGTCAGCTCGACGAGTGCCTGACTGGCCAGCCGCGAAAGCCTTTTGGCGCCGGGCAGCCGCCGCAGCGCCAGCCGCACCGGATCCGGCAGGGCGATGTCGGGTTTGGGCAGGCACCAGATCGGCGTGCGCTGGAACACCGTCAGCCGGTCGGCCTCCGGCGCGATGGACGGGATCACTTGCACGGCCGAGGCCCCGGTGCCGACGACCGCGACGCGTTTCCCGCGCAGGTCGACGGTGTGGTCCCAGCGCGCGGTGTGCATGACCGTGCCGCGGAACCCGGCGAGCCCGTCGATGTCCGGCGGCTTCGGCTGGGTGAGCACCCCGGTGGCGCCGACGACGAACCGCGCCGTCGTCGACCAGCCGTCGCCGGTTTCGAGGCGCCACAAGTGCGTCTCGTCGTCGAAGGTCGCGGAGACGACCTTGCTGCCGAGGCGGGTGCGGCGGCGGATGTCGTACTTGTCGACGCAGTAGTCGGCGTAGGCCTTCAGCTCGCGGCCCGGCGCGTAGACCCGCGACCAGCCGGAGATCTGCTCGAACGAGAACTGGTAGCTGAACGACGGGATGTCGACCGCGACACCGGGATAGGTGTTCCAATGCCAGGCGCCGCCGACGCCGTCCCCCTCCTCCAGCATGAGGAAGTCGCCGAAACCCGCTTTTTGGAGCAGGATCGCGGCGCCGATGCCGGAGAAGCCCCCGCCGATGATCGCGATCTCGTGGTCCGGCGTCATGCGGGAAGTCCTTCCGTGGCGAAAAGCGAACTGGCGCCGAGCACGACGACGTCGGCCTGGTGCTCGATCCCCTCGGCGGTACGGATTCCGTGGGGCGCGAAGGCGTAGACAGGCCAGGTGATGAGCTTGCAGCCGGGCCGCCGCAGCGCGCCGTAGTAGCCGAGCCCGGACGCGGTCTTCCGCGAGCCGAACCGCCGGTCCGGCGTCAGCAGCCTGCGGATCCAGGGGTCTTTCACCTGCCAGCGCAGGAAAACGCGGGCGACGGCGATGCCGAGGACGTTCGGCCCCGGCACCGGCATCGGCACCACCCAGTCCGGTTCCTCCTGGAACACCTTCACCGACCGCGCGGTGGCCGCTACCTCGGGCACGATCTGCGCCGCCTCACGGCCGGGCGCGACGACGGCGACCCGCTGCCCGGCGAAGTCGTGCCCGAACCATTCGGTGCCGCGCAGCACCGCACCTTCGAAGACAGCCACGCCCTTGAATTCGCTCAGCGTCATGACGCGACCGGTTCGTGGGTGATTTCCTCGGTCCACGACTGCGGCTTTCCCAGCAGCCGCGAGGGGATCAGGCGGGTCACCTTCACCATCGGGTCGGCGAGCAACCGGTGGTAGAGGTGGGAACGGTCGACGATCATCGCCGCCTGCGCCTTCAGCACGTGGTACGCGGGGATGCGCTGGGTGAACTCGCCGCGGCCGCCGATGGTGGAGAACCGTTTCACCGCGTTGTACAGCTTCTTCTCCGGCAGGCCCATCGCGACGATGTTGTCCCGCATCTTGTTGATCAGCGGCACGAACACGACGATCAGGCCGAGGACGATCTGGGGTTTGAGCGAGCCGAGGGATTCGGTGATCAGCTTGGTCGTGGAGCCGGCGCCGATCAGTTCCAGCACCTCGAAATCGGCCGTGATGTGCCGGGCCTCGTCGGAGTTGATGTGCCGGAACACCTGGTGGCACACCGGATCGGAGATCTCGTCGAGCAGGAACTTCACCAGCGCGCCGTCGAGCGCGCATTCCAGCAGCGGGATGAGCGTGGCCAGCGCCGTCAGCGGCAGCGTGTCACCGTAGTCGTCGAGGACCTTGATGGCGAGTTTGACGTTGATGTTCGGCTCGGGCATCGAGCCGTGCTCGTCGAGCATTCCCCAGCGCTTCATCAGTGCCAGTTCCGCGTTGGCGTGTTTCTGTTCCTCGGCGTGGAAGTACCGGTAGATCTCCTGGATCACCGGCGTCGGCGCCTTCTTGGCCAGCGAGGCGAACCCGCGAGCGCCGACGTGTTCGATCCACACGAGGTCGGCCATGAACGGCCGCATCTTGGCGCGCAGTTCGTCGGTCATCGTCTCGGCGCCGGGCGCGTCCCAGTCGATGTCGGCCAGCGACCACTGCTTGTCCTTGATGGTCTGGAGCATCGCGGCGAAGTCGTAGGCCATCACTTCTCCTTTTCGGCGGGCAGGAACCGGCCGAGCAGACCGGCGATCCGCGTGTACGGGACGGGCACGAACCGTTTGGCGTGCCACAGAAGCTGGGCGTCGGGTTGCGGCACGACATACAGGCGGCCGCGATCGTGGGCGTCGAGCGTCATCCTCGCGACCTTTTCGGCGGAGAACCCGACCAGATCGGAGACCTTCCGCGCGAGGCCGCGCGCCTCGGCGTCGATGAGTTCGCCGTCGAAGATGTTGGTGCGGACGAAGGTCGGGCACAGCACGGTGACCGCGACGCCGGTGCCGGACAGCTCGGCGGCCAGTGTCTCGGAGAGGCTGACGACCCCGGCCTTGCTCACGTTGTAGGCGGCCATTCGCGGCGCGGCGGTGAAGCCGGCGGCCGAGGCGACGTTGATGATGCCGCCCGCCTTCGCCGCCCTCATGGCGGGCACGAAGGTGTGGCAGCCGTGGATCACGCCCCAGAGGTTCACGCCGAGGGTGCGTTGCCAATCGGACAGCGGGCTCTCCCCGACGGGTTTGCCGCCGGCGCCGATCCCGGCGTTGTTGACGACGAGGTCCGGATCGCGGCCGAGCCAGGACCGCGCCTGGTTCGCGAGATCGGCGACCTCGTCCACAGTGGACACGTCACAGGCGATGGCGACCGCGTTCTCGAGCGACTTCGCGGTTTCTTCGGCGGCTTCGAGGTCGATGTCGGCGCAGACGACCCGGCTGCCGCGCCGGACGAGTTCGGCCGCGATCGCCCTCCCGATCCCGCTGCCCGCGCCGGTGACGACGGCGTGCGCTCCTTGGGTCCGCTTCGTCATGCTGCCCTCACGATCGCCGGGAGATTCCCGGTGAGGAAGCGGCAAGCCCGCTCCATCGCCGGTCCCGCTTCGGGAATGAAACGGGTCAGTGCCTGGAAGACGTGCATCTGGCCGGGGACCACGTCCAGTTCGCAGTCCGCCCCCGTGCGGCGCAGGGCCCTGGCCAGTTCGATGGCGTCCGCGGCGAGCATTTCGAGGCCGCCCGCCTGGATGATCGTCGGTGGGAAGCCTTTGATGTCGTCGAAGGCGAACCGCAGCCGCGCCGACGCGACATCGGCGTCCACTGTGTACAGACCGACCAGGCGCGCGGCCGCGGCGGCGGAGATCATCGGGTCGGGGCTCATACGTTCTCTTTGGGCGGCCAACGAAAACGTCACGTCGAACAGCGGCGAGAAGAGCGCGAGCGCGGCAGGCGGTTCGCGGTGCTCCCGGATCAGCTGCGCGGCGAGGTCGACCGCGAGATGCCCGCCCGCGGAGTCACCCGCGACGAGGATCCGCCGATATCCCTGGTCAAGGAGCCTGTCGTAAGCGGCGCGGACGTCGTCGGCGGCGTTCGGGAAGCGATGCCGGGGCGCGAGCCGGTACTCGCAGGCGAAGACCGGGAGCCCGGTGCCGCCGGAGACCCGCGTGGTCAGCCCGCGATGCGTGCGCGCCGAACAGAGCGCGTAACCGCTGCCGTGGATGTAGAGGACCACGGCGTTGCCTTCGGTCACCTCGGGAGCGCGGACCCACTCGCCGCGGACGCCGGGCTCGATGCGGCTTCCCTTCAACGGCGGCGAAGCCAGCCACAGACTACTCGCGATGAAGGCGCGGGAAAACGCGATTCCGGCCCGGTTCGCCGGGATCGCGTTGGCGATCGGCCGCACGAAAGCGGACGTCAGCGCGGCGGCCAAACCGGGTCGCAGGCCATTCTGCGGTCGCATGCCCTCAGAATGAGTCCGAGGGCATCTGCTGTCAAGATGGAGGGGTGACCGCGTCCCGCCGCTACAGCGGCAAGACCGCCGACGAGCGCCGAGCCGAACGACGGCTCGCCCTGCTCGGCGCCGCACTGGACATCTGGCAGGAACAGGGCTGGGCGGCGGTCACCATGCGGGGCGTCTGCGCGCGGGCGAACCTGACCGACAGGTACTTCTACGAGAACTTCGCCAACCGCGACGCTTTGCTCGCCATCGCTTGGGAACAGGTCCGCGACGAGACCCTGCGGATGGTCCTCGACGCCGTCGCTTCCCGGATCGAGCAACCAGCCCTGGATCAGCTCCGCGCCGCTGTCGACGTCGTCGTGCACCACGTGCAGGAAGAGCCGGCGCGGGCGCAGATCCTGTTCGGCGACCACGCGGGAAGCGCGGTGCTGGAGCAACTGCGGCGGCAGACCGTCCAGGAGACCACCGGCCTGCTGATCGAACTCGCGCGGCCGCATCTGAAGCCCGATGTGGACGGACTGGAGTTCCGGGTCAACGTCCTGCTCGGGATCGGCGGCTTCGTGGAGATCATGCTCGCGTGGCGCTCCGGACTGCTCGACGCGGACGCGGACACGCTCGTCGACCACCTCACGGGAGTGGGAACTTCGCTGTCGCGGATGTTCCTCAAGGGTGACACCAACGGGTGAACTTTCGTGGCTCGCTGGTCGCTGACCCGGAAATGCGTCAGGGCCTCATCCGGAGTGTTCCGAATGAGGCCCTGACCTGCGGAGCCGCCTAGGGGAATCGAACCCCTGACCTATTCATTACGAGTGAATCGCTCTGGCCGACTGAGCTAAGGCGGCAGACATCGGACTC
Source organism: Amycolatopsis sp. NPDC102522 (assembly GCF_055584485.1). Classification (NCBI taxonomy): domain Bacteria; kingdom Bacillati; phylum Actinomycetota; class Actinomycetes; order Pseudonocardiales; family Pseudonocardiaceae; genus Amycolatopsis; species Amycolatopsis sp. NPDC102522. The sequence goes on from NZ_JBVJLY010000011.1 coordinate 173,470, forward strand.
ACACCCGATGACGGAGACAAGTGTAGCGGAGGCTTGAACGTCACCTTCCGGGGCCACCGTCGTTAGGGTCCTATGACGCCGGTCTCAGTCCCCCAAGATCGGCCCATCCCCACTGGAGGACCTGTTCATGCGGCAACGACTGCCCCGTGTGCTGGCGCTTCCGGCCGCCGCGGCCCTGCTCCTGATGACCGCGGCTCCGGCGCTCGCCCAGGACATCCCGACCACGCCGATCCCCGATCCGGCCAATCCGGGACAGCCGCCGATGTCGGCGCCGATCGGACCGCAGCCGCTGGGCAAGGCGGTCGGTGACGCGGGGGCGGCGCTGGGCGTGCTGCGCCTGCTGCCCAACGCGGTGCCGACGAGCGCGATCCTGCCCGGGGCGGACAAGCTGCTGCCGAAGCAGTCCGCGCTCGAAGCCGGGATGGGGCTTTCCAGCGCACAGGCCAACTCCGAGGCCTACCTGAGCTACGAGAAGTCGATCGCGCAGTCTTCGCCGTTCGGCCTGTCCGCCGCGGGCAACGCGCCGCAGACGCCGGGCAGCCTCGTGCAGACGGCGCTGCCGGACAACCCGAAGCCGATCAGCGGCGGCCTCAACGCGCCGAAGAACCCGCTGTTCAACCTCGGCCTGCTGAACGGCGAGGCGCACGCGCGCTGGAGCCCGACGCTCGGGCCGTGTGTCGGCACGATCGCCGATTCGAGCACGTCGATCGCGAACCTCGCGCTGCTGCCGACCATCCCGAACATCCCGGGCGCCGAGCAGCTGACCCAGGCTTCAGAGCAGCTCACGGCCGGCCTGAAGGGGCTTCCGGGCCCGCTGGCGAGCCTGGGCGGACTGCTTTCGGGCACCAGCACCAGTGCCGACGGCAAGGGCGCGGTGCTGAGCCTGCCGAACACGCTGTCGTCGCGTTCGATCGTGCGGCTGGTCGACATCCCCGGGTCCAAGAACAAGGCCGTCGAATCGACGTCGACCCTGCAGGCCGCCAGCATCGAACTGCTGAAGGGCACGCCGCTCGGCCTGACGATCAAGGTCGCCAGCCAGCCGACGCTGCGGGTCACCTCGACCGGGGACAAGAAGACGTCGAAGGTCGAGTACACCGCGCCGGTGCTGCAGATCGTCCGCGGCGACAAGGTGCTGTTCACCCTCGACGCGAACAACCCGGCCAAGGACATCCCGATCGGCATCCCGCTGCCGTCGCTCAAGCAGGTCCCGGGCTTCGAGCAGCTGAAGAACGTGCCGGTCATCGGCGGGCTCGCCGAGATGCTGGACGGTGCCACGAAACAGCTTCCGGGCGGCGAGGCCGGGAACGGGCTCACCCTCGACCTCGGGGTGCTGAAGCTGTCGATCGCCGGGCTGAACCAGAAGTCGAGCGACACGACCTCGCCGTTCAAGGGCTTCCAGCTCGGCGCTTCGGCGCGACTGCTGGACCTGCAGATCCTGCCGACAGCCGCACTGCAGAAGGCGCTGCCGCCGGACGTCGCGAAGAAGCTGCCGTCGTCGCTGGCGCAGATCTCGCTCGGCGAGCAGATCGCCAGGGCGCACGCGCCGACCGGCGGTGTCGAGTGCGGCACGGCGACCCCGCCGCCCGCGGGCAACAACGGTGGCGCCGCGCCGAAGGGGCCGGTCAAGAATCTGGCCTACACCAATGCCGCCTACGACACGGTGCCGATGTTCTGGTCGGGTACCGCGATGCTGCTGATCGGCGTGGTCCTCGTGGCCGCGATGCCGGGACGGCGCCGGCTCTCGGTGGTCGCCATTCCGCTCGAGAAGAAGCCTTTCAAGCCTTCACCGCGACCGCGCACGGAGGACTAGACGGGGCGAGGAGGGTGATGAACGGTCCTTTCACGCCAAGCCCCCGCGTGGGAGGCCCGTTCGTACCTTGATCGCCGACGCTGATGGGCCCCTTCGCCGCTTCTAACGCGGTGAAGGGGCCCTTCGCTTTTCGCTTGAGGCCCAGCTTGGTGTCCCCAATGGGGCGTTGGGGACGCTCAACGTCCCCAACGCCCCATTGGGGACACCAAGCCGAGGTCGAGCACCCGCCACACCCGAATCCGCTTCACTTACCCACAGCACTTGTCCACAACCACCCCCACCTGTGGACAACTCCCCCGACCAGCACTTTTCCACCCCTACCCCCGGTAGACTGGACTCGGGGACGCCCCCCTGGGATGGGCGGGGGGCTGGGATGGGCGGGGGGCTGGGATGGGCGGGGTGCTGGGGTGGTGCGGAGTGAGGTGCGGGGTCAGCCTTGGCGCAGGGTCGTGACCATGGCTTCCACGGCGATTCGTGGCTTCACGTTCAGGTCGATCGCCTCGCGGCATTCCAGGACGGCTTCGAGACGCCGCAGGATCGAGTCGGGCGCCCAGGCCGAGGCGGCCTGCGAGATTTCCGAGGCGTGGTCGGGGTGGTTCAGCGTCGCGCCCGCGCCGCTCGCGGTCACCAGCACGTCCCGGTAGAACGCGGCGAGGTCCACCAGCGCGAGATCGAGGGTGTCCCGCTGGGTCCGGGTCGCCCGTGACTTCTGGCGCTTCTCAAGCTGCTTCACAGCGGCTTCGGCGGCGCGCTTCGCCCCGGCGACGCCCTTTCCGATGCCGTCACCGCCCATCGCGGTGCGAAGTTCGGAACGTTCGGCCTCGTCGCGGACCTTGCTTTCCTCGCCCGCGTCGGCCTCGGCCGCGCTGATCAGCTGATCGGCGCAAGTGAACACATCGGACGGACGGCGCAGGCCGAGCGGGATCCGCAGCACCGTCGCCCGCCGCTGCCGGGCCGCCTCGTCGGTGGCGAGTCGCCGCGCACGGCCGACATGTCCACTCGAGACGGACGCGGCCCACCGCGCGCGTTCGGGATCGATACCGTCCCGTTCCACCAGCACCTGCGCGATCGCTTCGGCGGGCGGCGTCCGCAGAGTCACCAGACGGCACCGCGAGCGGATCGTCACCGAGACGTCGTCCGGATGATCCGACGGCGCGCACAACAGGAACACCGTGCGGTCCGGCGGCTCTTCGACGGCCTTCAGCAACGCGTTCGACGCGCCCTCTGTCAGCCTGTCGGCATCCTCGATGATCACCACCTGCCACCGCCCGGTGGTCGGACGGCGCGCGGCGGCCTGGACCAGCGAACGCATCTCGGCGACAGAGATCGAAAGACCTTCGGGCGCGACGAGCTTGACGTCGGCGTGCGTACCGGCCATCACGGTGCGGCAGCCGGGGCATTCACCGCAGCCGGTACCGGTGCTGCACTGCAACGCGGCCGCGAAAACCCTCGCGGCGGTCGAGCGCCCCGACCCTGGCGGCCCGGTGACCAGCCAGGCGTGGGTCATCGCCCCTGGCGCGACAGGCTGGTTCTCGATGATCCGCGCGGCCGCCGTCGACGCCGAAGAAAGCGTGCGCGCACCGGGCTCCTGGCCGACGAGCTGCTTCCAGACACCGATCAGCACAGGGGCTTCCGTCATCTCGCTTCGACCTTTTCCTCCGTCGGAGCGAGCCCGGCGAGCCTGCCGACGAGCACCGCGCGGATCGCGGTCCGCACCCGGTCACTCACTTCGTCCTCGGTACCGTCCGCGTCGACCACCACATACCGGTCCGGATCGGCGGCGGCCATCTCCGTGAGCAGATGCTGCACCCGCCACTGCGCGTCCAGCGACTCCGACTTCCGCATCACCGTGCCGGGATCGGCGTCGAGCAGGACGGTGATGTCGGGCCGCAACCTGCCGGTCGCCCAGTCGGCGAGCCCTTCGAGTTCCTGGCTGTCCAGCCCGGCGACCGCGGACAGATGCGCCAGCGGCGAGTCCACGAACCGTTCCATCACCACGACGGAACCGGCGTCGAGCGCGGGCTGGATATCCCGTTCGACGATGTCCGCCCGCACCGCGGCGGCGGCCAGCGCCTGCGCCCGCGCACCGGACAGCGAAGCACCGGAGACGAGCTTCGCGAGCCGTTGATCGTCCAGCGCCGGATCGGCCGCCAGGACGACCGGACGCGTACCGCCGCCCAGCCACTCGGCCAGCCGCGCGGCCTGCATCTCGGTGTTGATCGCTCGCGTGCCTTCGAGCGCGATCAGCAGCCCGTTCACCCGGCGCGGACTACGACGCAGGGCGTTGCGGAGGTCGGCGAGGATCGGCTCGGCCCGCCTGTCGTCCATCTGCCGGTAGGCGACGATCCCCGCGACAAGGGCGAAGACGCCACCGCCGATCATCACTGGCCGGGTGCCGTCGATGGTGATCGTGCCGCCCCACAAGCTGATCTCGGTCTTCTGGACCGCGCTGATCAGCAGCGGCACCAGCACCGTCGAGCCGAACAGCACGATCTTCATCAGTGCCTGGTAGATCGCGTTGATCCGGCCGCGGATGGAGTCTTCGATCCGCGAACCGATGATCGTGACACCGGTCAGGAACGCCGTCCCCGCCCAGAAACCGACGGCGGCGACAGCGACCAGCGACACGGCGAGGTGCGGCGACAGCGCGACGACGACGAGACACAGCCCCGCGGCGACGATCGAGATGCCGAACAGCCGGTCGTGCGCGAGCCGCCGGGCGAGCTTCGGGGCCAAGGCCATACCGGTCGCGAGCCCGAGGAAGACGGCGAGCACGAGGAGGTTGAACGCCGCGTCACCGGCGAGCAGGCTGGACGAGTACGGCTTGGCCGAACCGATCACCGCGCCACCGGCGGCGAAAGCGCCGAACGCGCCGATCATCAGCCCGCGCACCAACGGCGTCGTCCGCACGAAGCGGGCGCCGTCGGCGATCATCTGGCGGAAGCCGAACTTCTCCTCTTCGGCGGACTTGACCTTGGGTTTCTCCACCGAGTGGACGTTGCGCAGCGAGAGCTCGGGGATCCGGGTGGCGATCACGATCGCGCTGGTCAGGTACAGCAGACCGGTGATGACGACGGCGACCTTCGCGATGCCGAGCTGGGCGTCACCCTGGAAGAAGTGGAACGTGGTGTTGCTGCCGGTGAGCACGGCGTTCGCCCCGGCCGCGGTGATCACCGCGAGGCCGTAGGTCATCACCATGCCGAGCTGGTTGGCCGTCTCGACCTGATCCGGCCGGCGCAGCAGATTCGGCACCGCCGCGTCCTTCGACGGGATCCACATCATCGCGCAGCAGCCGACCAGGAAGTTGCCGACGAACACCCACCACGGCGTGCCGACGAACGCGATCGACAGCAGGAACCCGCACCGGCCGAGGTCGCAGAGCACCATCACCTTGCGCCGGTCGAACCGGTCGGCGAGCAGCCCGCCGAGCGGGGCGAACAGCAGCCCCGGCAGCAGCGAGGTCAGCACGACACCGACGAACGCGAAGTTCTGCGCCGCGTAGTTGTCGGTCAGTTTGGTGACCAGACCGGTCAGCGTCAGGAGGTTCAGCCAGTCCGCGACGCTGCACAGGTACGAGACACCCCAGATCCGGCGGAACGGCTTGATCGCCAGCACCCGCCGCGCGCGGTGCATGGTGGAAGCGTCACGCCCCGTCGAACCATCCGAGCCCGCTTCGGGCATCGACTGCACGCCCTCGCTGATACGCCCACCCCACTAGTCACGCGTCGCCGGGCGCGACCCGGGTCAACGCCGAGTCCCCCGACCGTATGGCCAGGGTATCCCGATGGGTGACGTGGAGGTGGACGGGCCCGTCCGGCGCTACCGCCGGACGGGTTACCCGAAGATCCCCGAGATGCTACTGAACAGGCTGGCCAGCAGCTGGATGGCGAGGACCGCGAAGACGATCATGAGGGCGATCGCGATCATCACGCCGGCGGTGTTCGACGACGGTTTGCCGATCCTCGGCATCTGCATCGATCGCTTGGCGCGCTGTACTTCGGCCTCGGCCTCTTCGTCGGCCTCGACCGGCTCTTCCTGCTTCAGCCGACGAGGCTGGCGGATGAGCTGAGAAGGCCTCGACGGCCAGGTGCGTTGTTGGGGCAGGATCCCGATCGGCGCAGCGCCTTGCTCACCGACCGTGTTGATGAGCTTCGCGGACGACTGTTCGGTGCCCGGGTTTTCGGCGGGCCGATCGTCCGCGAGCATGGCCGCGTCGACCATCCTGCTGACCACTTCGGGGTCGTGCTGGACCGGTCCCGGCACCTGCACGTGGATCTCGTCGGACCCGGCCGACGGGTTCGCTTGAGCCGTCGTGACCAGGCCGGACAGTGGATCGGCGAACGTGTCGCCCGGAGGATGTGCCTGAGTGCCATCGCCTTTCACGAAGTCGGGGGCATCGTAGAAGGGAGTTTCGCCCTTCCCGCTCATGGTGACCACCTCACTACGGAATGTCCTCTGCTTCCAGGGTAACCACCTCGGCCCGTCGCGCATCCGCCCAATGGGCCAGATAAATGTCACGCGCCGCGAGGCTGATCTTCACATCTTCCAGCAAAGGCTCGAAGAAAGAACGCCGGTACCGGGCATCTGTCGCGGTTGATGCGGCGAAGTACAAACCGGAGAAAACGGCAAGGAAAAGGGAGACATTGATCAGCGCGGAACTCACCGGGAGGGGGACACCCAGCAGTGTTCCGGGCGGTGATTCCCGGCCGGCGAACTCCGTCACGACCTCCGGCCGGAGGATCAGCACCCCGAACACGATGAAGAAGGCGAACACCAGCACCCCGAACGCCACGATCTGCACCGCCTGGGCGAAGAAGAGCACCAAGGCGATGTTCAGCCGCTCCGTCTTCGCCAGCGCGCGCCGCCGCGGCGGGGGTGTGTCGTCGTCGAACGGCGTGCCGCGCAGGACGGCCGCCCCCGGCTCCACGGTCCAGGACTTCAGCTCCTTCATCTCGTCGGACAGCATCGACGCCAGGAACACCGCGCCGATCAGGACGAGGAAGCCGATCACCAGCCACAACCGCCCCGGGTTCAGCCCTTCGACGGCCTGCCACAGCTCGGCGGTGAAGAAGCTGAACATCACCACCAGCAGAAGCAGCGGCAACGCCCTCGACGCCAGGGTGCCGATCGCCCTGACCTGCGACACCGCGCTCCGCGCCGCCCAGGTCAGGATCGAGCCGACGCCGATCCGCACCAGCAGCATCAGCACGGCCAGCGCGACGAGGTTGGTGAGCACGGCGACCCAGAGCGGGTTGTCCCACGACACCAGCCCGGTGAGACGTTCACCGAGCGGCAGCACCAGCACCCAGAAGCCGATCGTCGCCGCCATGACGGCCAACCGGACCCGGGTGCGGTTCAGCCCCCGGAGCAGCTTGACCATCAGGCGACCGGCGATCACCGGCACCACGAGCACGGCGAACGCCAGCGCCAGCACGCCGAGGACGTACGCGAGCCCGCTGTCGCGCATCCGCGCTTCGAGTACGTCCTCGGGGACGTCGAGCAGTTTCAGCAGCCCGGCCAGCAGCAGGTCGAGCAGGCACAGGAACACCAACCCGGGCGTCGAACGGCGCAACATGCCCGCTCCGCGCCTCCGCCGATGGATGACCATCGGCAGCCCTCGCCGCCGGAACCACGCGTCGGCCGCCCGATGGTCCAGATCCATTCCCGCCCCCTCGTCCCGGCGGCTACGTCCGGCTCAAGTCCACCGCCTCGTGCAGCCAGCCCGCCAAAGCCCGGCGGTCCATTCCACCGAACATCAGCCACCCTTCGGAAGGGGCGGCGTACACCACGAACCTCCCCAAATCGTTGTCGACGATCACGAATCCGTAGTCCGGGTACTCGGCGTTCAGTCCGCCGAACGCGACCAGATCGAGGATCGCCGTCCCGGTCCGGGGACGGTCGAGTGTGTCGGCGACCAGGCCGACCTCTTCCTCCTGACCGGGCAGCGGCACGCCGTGCCCGTCGATCCTGATGCGCATCGGCTGCGTCTCACCGGCGGGGACGTGCGGGAGCCCGCCGAAGACACGGGCGCCCAACTCGCCGAAGTCACTCAGGCTGAACGTGGTCCGCCGCCCCGATCTCATCCGCCAGACGACGGCCTGGTGCCCGTCGCCGTAGCAATCGACCCGCACCGCACGGGGCGCGGACGCGAAGACGCCGGTGAGGACGCCTCGCACCGAACCCCGCAGCATCACGCCGTGCATCTGGAGCGCGGCTGGATGGATCTCGCCGTTCTCCATCAGCCCGGCTTCTTCGAGCATCGCCGCCTTGGCCGCGTATCGCTCGGCCTGGGTGACGAGATCCGCCGGCTCGTCGTAGGACGGGCACAGACGGCGGATCTCGTCGTCGGTGATCTCCGGGTCGTAGCCCAGATACACGCTCCGGCGCTCGGGCACCGCGCGGAGCACCGGCGCGGCGGCGCGCCTCATCAGTTCCTTCACCGTCTTCGGTTCACGCATGGTTCTGCACCGCCTTCACGATCCATTGCTCGGCCATCGACCGGCTGGCCGGGCCCCAAGTGAGCGTCCAGCGGCCGTCGGCGTCCATCGCCGCGCTGAACTGGTATCGGCCGAGGTCGTTGTCCACCAGGCCGAAAGCGCCGTGCGGATACTCGGCGAGGATGGAGTTCCGCACCGCGAGATCGACGAGGACCGTGCCGTGACGCGGCCGCGAAGCACCCGCACGGATCACCTCGACGGCTTCCCGGGCCTGCACCGGGATCAATCCGCCCGTGTCCGTTTCGATGCGCACGGTCTCGCCCGGCCCCGTCGGATGGTCGGGCAGCCCGTCGAACACCCAGCCCGGCAGCGCGCTGAGGAAACCGGACCGCAGCCGCGCTCGCTTGCCGAGCTTGTTCAGCACCGTGGTGTAGTCCTCGTCGCCGAAGAACCGGACCTCCCACGGCTCCTCACGCGACGGGAAGACCCCGGTCACCACGCCGCGGATGAACCCGCCGCGCAGCGCGCGATACAGCCCGACGGCCTCGGGCGTGACCTCACCACCGGGGGCCAGCCCGATCGTCGCCATCCCGCTCACGAACCGGGTGTACTGCTCCACCTCCTCGGCCAGGGTGAGCCCTGGAGTCGGCTCCTCGTCGGCCAGCACCGGCGGCACGGCGAGTTCCGGATCGTAGAACTCCATCACCGAGGGACGCTCCGGAACCTCGGCTGCCAGGGGCGCGATGACCTCGTCGATGACGTCGAAGACAGCGGTCGTTGATGTGCTCACCTGACCATTGAACACCCTGGTACCGACAATTTTTAGAACTTCTGTTCGAATGGGTGAGGCTGGTCTGTGAGCGGTCGGCGAGCGGTCGCCGGACGACAGATCCGTTCCGCTGAGCCCCCTCGCTTCGTCGGCGAGCGCAGCGGTGCCGGCCGGTCGAACGCGTCGCGTGCCGGGGCTCTGTTTTCACCCGTCCCCGGACGCCATGAAGGGTCCTTGTAGGACGAAATTCGTCCTACAAGGACCCTTCATGACACTTGCGGTAAGTGAGCTACTTCGTCTTCGTGGCCGTCGAGCGCGCAGCAGGCTTCTTCGCCGCCGCGGTCTTGGTCGCCGCCGTCTTCGTCGCGGCCGTCTTGGTGGCCGCGGTCTTGGTCGCGGTGGTCTTCTTGGCCGCGGTCGTCTTGGTGGCCGCCGTCTTCGACGCCGCCGGCTTCCGCGCCGGAGCCTTGCGCTTGGGCGCGGGGCCCTTCGCGCGCTTCTCCGCCAGGAGTTCGGCACCGCGCTCGGCGGTCAGCTCCTCGATGCTGTCCGACTTCCGCAGTGTCGCGTTGAACTCGCCATCGGTCACGTACGGGCCGAAGCGGCCGTCCTTGACCACCATCGGCTTGCCGGACACCGGGTCGTCGCCCAGTTCCTTGAGCGGCGGCTTCGCGGTCGCGGACCGGCCACGCTGCTTCGGCTCCGAGTAGATCTTCAGCGACTCTTCGAGCGTGATCGAGAACAGCTGGTCCTCGGTCGTGAGCGAACGCGAGTCCGTGCCCTTCTTCAGGTACGGCCCGTAGCGCCCGTTCTGCGCGGTGATCTCGTCGCCGGATTCCGGGTCCTTGCCGACCACGCGCGGAAGCGAGAGCAGCTTCAGCGCGTCTTCGAGGTTCATCGTCTCGATCGACATCGACTTGAACAGCGAACCCGTACGCGGCTTCGGCTGCTTCGCCTTCGCGGCCTTCTTCTGCGCGGCTGTCGCGCTTTCGGGCAGCGGCTCCGGCTCGGGCAGGAGCTCGGTGACGTACGGGCCGAAGCGGCCTTCCTTCGCCACGATCTCGTGCCCGCTGACCGGGTCCTTGCCGAGCACGCGGCCTTCCTGCGGCGTCGCGAACAGCTTCTCCGCGATGGCCGGGGTCAGCTCGTCCGGCGGCATGTCCTCGGGCAGGTTCGCCCGCTGCGACGCGCCGTCGACCTCGCGCTCGAGGTACGGGCCGTAGCGGCCGACGCGCACGACGACGGTGTGGCCGTCGGCGTCGCTGAACAGCGGGATCGAGTTGATCTCGCGGGCGTCGATGTCCTCGACACCCGAGCCGACCAGCTTCTTGAGCCCACCGAGACGGCCGACGGAGCCGTCGACGCCCATGTCGCCACCGAAGTAGAACTTCGACAGCCACTGCGTCCGGTGCTCGTTGCCGGCGGCGATGCGGTCGAGCTCGTCTTCCATACCGGCGGTGAAGTCGTAGTCGACCAGCCGCTCGAAGTGCCGCTCCATCAGGCCGATCACGGCGAACGCGACCCAGGAGGGCACCAGCGCGGAACCCTTTTTCCAGACATAGCCGCGGTCCTGGATGGTCTTGATGATCGACGCGTACGTCGACGGGCGGCCGATCCCCAGCTCTTCCATCTTGCTGACCAGGCTGGGCTCCGAGTACCGCGCCGGCGGCGAGGTGGTGTGCCCGTCCGGGTTCAGCTCGGTGGCTTTCAGCGCCTGGTCCTTGACCAGCTGCGGCAGCCGGCTCTGCTTGTCGTCCGCTTCGCCACCGCTCTCGGTGTCGACGGCCTCGACGTACGCCTTGAGGAACCCGGCGAAGGTGATCGTGCGGCCCGACGAGGCGAACGTGCACTCCTCGCCGCTGGTGGCGGTGCCGACGATGCGCACCGACATCGTGGTGCCCTTCGCGTCCGCCATCTGCGACGCGATCGTGCGCTGCCAGATCATCTCGTAAAGGCGGTACTCGTCGGTGTCCAGATCCTTCGCGACCTGGCCCGGCGTGCGGAAAACCTCGCCCGAGGGACGGATCGCCTCGTGGGCTTCCTGCGCGTTCTTCACCTTGCGGGTGTACTGGCGCGGCGACGGCGAGACGTATTCCTTGCCGTACAGCTGCGTCGCCTGGCTGCGCGCCGCCGAGATCGCCGACTCCGACAGCGTCGTGGAGTCGGTACGCATATAAGTGATGTACCCGTTCTCGTACAGCTTCTGCGCGATCCGCATGGTGCGCTCGGAGGTGAACCGCAGCTTGCGGCCCGCCTCCTGCTGCAGGGTCGAGGTCATGAAGGGCGCGTACGGCTTGCGCGTGTACGGCTTCTCCTCGACGCTCGCGACCTTGAAGTCACGGTTCTTCAGCGCCTCGGCCAGCCGGACCGCGTCGGCCTCGGCCAGCACGCGGATCTCGTTGTTCGAGGCCTTGAGCCGCCCGTCCGAGCCGAAGTCACGGCCGGTGGCCAGGCGCGCGCCGTCGACGGCGATCATCCTGGCCGGGAAGTTGCGCGGCTCGCCGTTCTCGGTGCCCGCGGCCGTGTTCTCCATCGTGGCCGAGATGTCCCAGTACGACGCCGAGGTGAAGCGCATGCGTTCGCGCTCCCGCTCGACCACGATCCGGGTCGCCACGGACTGCACGCGGCCCGCCGAAAGCTTCGGCATGACCTTCTTCCACAGCACGGGTGAGACCTCGTAGCCGTAGAGCCGGTCCAGGATGCGCCGGGTCTCCTGTGCGTCGACCAGGTCGCCGTCGAGCTCACGGGTGCTGTCGGCCGCGGCGCGGATCGCCTGCTCGGTGACCTCGTGGAAGACCATCCGGCGGACCGGGACCTTCGGCTTGAGCGTCTCCAGCAGATGCCACGCGATGGCCTCGCCCTCGCGGTCGGGGTCCGTCGCGAGGTAGAGCTCGTCGACGTCCTTCAGCAGGCTCTTCAGCTCGGTGACCTTGGACTTCTTGTCCGGTGTGACGACGTAGAGCGCCTTGAAGTCGTTGTCGACGTCGACACCCAGCCGCGCCCACGACTCACCCTTGTACTGGGCGGGCACGTCGGCCGCGCCGCGGGGAAGGTCGCGGATGTGTCCGACGGAGGACTCCACGACGTAGTTCCCGCCGAGGTACGGGGCGATCTTGCGGGCCTTGGTAGGCGACTCGACGATCACCAGCCGACGACGGCCGGCGCCGTCGTCCGACGCCGCGCTCTTCTTCGTCCGTGCTCCTGCCACGCTGTCCTGCTCTCCGCTCATCTTCGGCGCCTTCGCGCCGCCTCTCGACCCGTCAGTGTGCACGCTCGCACCGCCCCGACCACGGCTAGGTGGTGCAACACGCCGCCGATCGTGTGTCCAGCGCATCGCCGCTGACCTCGTCGATGTTTCCTTTCAACACCTAGCACGTGATGTCCGACACGTCCGCCTGGGGTACCGCGTGACGGGGTGAACACCCTCCGTTCGACGGTGGTGACACCGTGGCCGCCAACGCTTCACTTGATATCCACGCCGACCCGAAAGGACTCCACGTGACCCGACGACTCCTCGGCACACTGTTCGCCATGCTGACCGCATCCGCCCTGGTCGGAGCCGCCCCCGCGGAAGCGGCGACGACCACTTTCGCCGGAACCGTGGCCTTGTCGAACTGCTCCGGGTCGGTGGTCAAGCCGCCCGAGGCGAGCCTCGGCGACCCGGCCCTCGTCCTCTCCAACGGGCATTGCCTGCTGGAAGGTTTCCCGGAACCCGGAGAAGTACTCGTCAATCAGCCTTCATCACGGACCTTCAACCTGCTGTCCAAGGACGGCCGCTCGTCACTGGGCACGCTCAAGGCGAAGAAGCTGCTCTACGCGACGATGACCGACACGGACGTCTCGCTCTACCAGCTCAACACCAGCTACTCCAAGATCCAGTCGACCTACGGTATCGCCCCGCTGACACTCTCGCCGACCCGTCCGTCGGCAGGCGTCGCGATGGACGTGGTGTCCGGGTACTGGAAGAAGATCTACTCCTGCAACGTCGACGGCTTCGTCCACGAGCTGCACGAGGCGGACTGGGTCTGGAAGGACTCGATCAGGTACACCCCGGCGTGCAAGACGATCGGCGGGACCTCGGGGTCGCCGATCGTCGAGACCTCGACGGGCAAGGTCGTCGGCGTCAACAACACCGGCAACGAAAGCGGCCAGCGGTGCACGATGAACAACCCGTGCGAGGTCGACGCCGCCGGGAAGGTGACCGTGCGCAAGGGCATCAACTACGGGGAACAGACCTATCAGCTGACCTCCTGCCTTTCCCACAGTGAACTGGACCTGGCGAACCCGAACTGCAAGGCACCGAAACCCTGACTTCTCTCGCCTCGCCGAGTGCTATGAACGGCCCGTTCATAGCACTCGGCGGGGTTCAACCAGCGCGCACGACGGGCACCAAACTGGGCCAGGCGGGCTCCGCCCCGGCGGGCGCGTCCCCGATCAGCTCCAAGACGTGCGCGAGCCGACGCCGTCCGGTGACCCGCAACAGCGCCTCTTCACCCTTCTGCACCTTCGCCGGCACGCCCAGCTGGGCCAGCGCGACGATCAGCCGTTCATGCGTCTCCGGCGCCTCCGGATCGAGCGCGAGCAGGTAGCCGTTGCCCTGGGGGCTCCCGCCCGCCAGCGCCCACATCCTCAGCATCGCCCCGTCGAGCCGGAACCCGTCCGGCAAGACCTTCTTCTCACCACTGCGCCAGCGCTGCTCCAACGGCAGCAGATCGACCCGGAACGGCGTTCTCACGAGCGGCCGCCCGCATTCGGCGGCCGAGACCTGCGCCTGGACGCCGCGACGACGACATTCCCTGGCGAGGGCACCCGCCCGCCAAGGCTCGTCGACCACGGCGGACAGCCGTGCCGCCGTCCGCCCGAAGCCCGTCGTCCGCCCGGGCCCGCACAGCACTCCGGCGAGGTCGGCGAGCCCAGGCCCGCTCGCCTCCGCCGAGAAGAGCGAGATCGTCCCGTCCACCCGGACACAATAGAACACAAGTTCGAGTCATGGCCAGTGACAGCGCGATGACTCAGCGCGGTTGCTTGACCAATTCCTGGCAGACCGGGATCCGGCTGCCGGCCGAAGCGAGCTGAGGGACGTCGTTAAGGCCCCTGAGAAGGTCGAGGCGGTCGAGTTCGTCGAGAGAGGTCCTCGCGTCGCGAAGCGCCGTTTTCGTCGTCTCGGGGTCGGTTGAGGAGTCGAGACGGAGGCGGACGTCGTCGGCGCGGGCACTGATGCCGTCGAGCTGAGCGACGGCGGCCGCTCGTGAAGCGTCACCACCGGCGACAGGGGCCGGGCCGAGGTTCGCGAGCGCCGCCGAAGTGCGCTTCAGCCCTTCGACCACCGAGGCCATCAGCTCACCGGAGGTCCGGGAGGCCTGCTGTGGCGTGCTCGGATCGACGCTGGGCAACGTCGCCAGCGTCCGTACGAGTCCGCCCGCCGCGCCGCAGTATCCCTCGGCCCAGGCGGAGACGGGGTCGGCCTCCGACGCGCTGACCGTCGCGAGACCTTCTTGTCTGGCGTGGGAAGTCACCGCGGGCTGCTGCCCGCACCCGGCGAGGCCGAGCCCGATACCTGTTGCTAGCGCGGCAAGGACGGTGAACCGCGGCCGCACGAAAACACCTCCCGACCTCCACGACTTCCCAGCTGGCCCCCGACGGTACCGATACCGGGGGGCAATGCAAATCGCCGGGCGATCGACACGGCGGAAAAGAATGGTCAGGCGGGCAACTTCTTGCAGTTCGGGGCCTGTCCGGCCAAGTTCTTCAACGAAGCGTTCGTTTCCAGCTGTTGGAACGGGTCGGGCATGTCGTTGATGTCTGACCCGATTCGCCGGAACGCGATCGCGGCCTCCGCCGTGGCCTTTTTGTCGTCCTTCGGCGCGGCGTCGAGTTTCGCCTTCGCGGCGACGACCTGGTCCCGGATCGGTGTCAGCGCGTCGACGATGCTTTTGCGCGCGCTCTCGGCTTCCGCGCTCGGCGCCTGACCGAGCCCTTTCAGGCCGGTGACGGCGTTGTCGAAACCGGGCGCGAACACCCCGAAGGCCTCGTCCATCGCGTTGCGGGCGTTCGCGGGGTCGTCCTGCTCGAAGTCGGGCATCCTGAAGTCGCCGATCTTGGCGAAGTCGATCAGCGAGCCGCAAAAGCCGTCCATCCAAGAGCCGCCCGCGACGGGTGCGGGAGAAGGAGGCGGGGCGGTCGCGGTCTTCTCGGCACCACCGCAACCGGCCAGCAGGAAAGCGGCGGCGAAAAGCGCGAACGAACGCCTCATTACAGGGACTCCCCCGGATCAGGATCAGTGTGACGCGCAGAGATTAACCTGCCAGGACACCGCACTGGGCCCGCCACGGGAAACGTGGCGGGCCCAGTGGGTTACTGCTTTTACGGCGTTATGCCTTCGCTTCCGCGGGGGTGTCGGAAAGGACCGACGCGCGACGCTTGGAAACGACGATCGCGGCCACGATGATCGCGACGGCGACCAGCGAGATCCCGACCCGGACGCCGACGTTGGCGTCCGCGCCGATCGAGAACTGCACGATCGCCGGGGCGATCAGCACCGACACCAGGTTCATCACCTTGATCAGCGGGTTGATCGCCGGACCGGCGGTGTCCTTGAACGGGTCGCCCACGGTGTCACCGATGATGGTGGCCTCGTGCCCGGCGGAACCCTTGCCACCGTGGCTTCCGTCTTCCACGAGCTTCTTCGCGTTGTCCCAGGCGCCACCGGAGTTGGCGAGGAAGATCGCCATCAGGGTGCCGGACGCGATCGCACCGGCCAGGTAACCGGCGAGCGCGCCGGTGCCGAGGCCGAAGCCGACCGCGATCGGGGCGAAGACCGCGAGCAGACCGGGTGTGGTCAGCTCACGCAGCGAGTCACGCGTGACGATGTCGACGACGCGGCCGTACTCGGGACGGGTGGTGCCCTCCATGATCCCCGGGATGTCGCGGAACTGGCGGCGCACTTCGTAGACGACCGCGCCGGCGGCCCGGGACACCGCGTTGACCGCGAGACCGGAGAACATGAACACGACCGCCGCGCCGACGATCACGCCGACCAGGGTGTTCGGGCTGACCACCGAGTTCACGAAGAAGTTCAGCGCGCTCGTGCTGGCTTCCGCCGCCTCCGGGATCGACTTCAGCGCCTTGCTGATCGCGTCCTGATAGGACCCGAACAGCGCCGTCGCCGCGAGGACCGCCGTGGCGATCGCGATGCCCTTGGTGATGGCCTTGGTGGTGTTGCCGACCGCGTCGAGCTCGGTGAGGATCTGCGCGGCGTCTTCGTCGACGTCGCCCGACATCTCGGCGATGCCCTGCGCGTTGTCCGAAATCGGGCCGAAGGTGTCCATGGCGACGATGACGCCGACGGTGGTGAGCAGACCGGTACCGGCCAGCGCCACGGCGAACAGCGCGACGCCGCCACCGAGCAGGTACGCGCCGAAGACGGCCGCGCTGATGACCAGGGCGGTGTACACCGCGGACTCGAACCCGACCGAGATACCGGCCAGGATCACCGTCGCCGCACCGGTTTCCGAGGACTTGCCGACTTCCTTGACCGGCTTGTGCTCGGTGCCGGTGTAGTAGCCGGTGAGCTTGAGGATGATCGCCGCGAGCACGATGCCGATGATCACCGAGATGGTCGCGATGACAGCCGGGCTGCCGGGCTCGCTCGTGGCACCGCTGGTCAGCTCGGAGAACGAACCGGGCAGGTAGACGAACGCCGCGATCGTCGAGAGCACCGCGGAAATCGCCGCGGAGATGTAGAACGAGCGGTTGATCGTGACCAGACCGCCTTCGCTCGCCTTGGCCTTGGTGATGTAGACACCGATGACCGCGGTGATCACGCCGATGGCGGGAACGATGAGCGGGAAGATCAGGCCGTGCACGCCGAAGGCGGTGCTGCCCAGGATCAGCGCCGCCACGAGCATGACCGCGTACGACTCGAAGAGGTCCGCCGCCATCCCGGCGCAGTCGCCCACGTTGTCACCGACGTTGTCGGCGATGGTGGCCGCGTTGCGCGGGTCGTCCTCGGGGATGCCCTGCTCGACCTTGCCGACCAGGTCGGCGCCGACGTCGGCGGCCTTCGTGAAGATACCGCCGCCGACACGCATGAACATCGCGATCAGCGCGGCACCGAAACCGAAGCCCTCCAACACCTTCGGGGCCTGTCCGGTGTAAACCAGGACGACCACCGCGGCACCGAAGAGGCCGAGGCCGACGGTGATCATGCCGACGACGCCACCGGTGCGGAACGCGAGGCGCATCGCCTTTTCACGGCCGCCGGGCTCCCGCGAGGCGGCCGCGACGCGCAGGTTCGCCTGCGTCGCCAGCCACATGCCGAGATAGCCGATCGCGAAGGAGAAGCCCGCGCCGACCAGGAAGAAGAGCGACCTGCCGATCTTCTCGTTCCAGTCATCGGCCGGCAAAGCGAAGAGCAGCACGAACACGATTCCCCCGAAGATCACGAGGGTGTTGCGCTGCCGTTTCAGGTAGGCAGCCGCGCCTTCCTGCACTGCCTTCGCGATGTCCTGCATCTTGGAGGTGCCCTGGCCCGCGGCCAGCACCTCCTTGAGCAGTACGTAGCCGATGACCAGTGCGGCAAGGGCGACCACGGCGATTACACCGACAATGGTGTAACCACCTCCGGTGAGCGTGAGTTCGCCCGCCGCGAGGAACTGCCGGGACATTCGTCCTCCTGGAGACGTCGCCGTTGGCCAACGACGATCCGCCGATGGGACCGGCGGCCCGTGCGTTGGCATGGGGATCTGAACCGAATGTCACGCTAGTCGCACTGCAAGGTACGTCTCACATGACGCTCGCCACAGACGGTGTGGATTGCGGGAGTGTATTGGTAGTGGGATGGCGGACGGCAAGGCGTCCCTGCCACCGCACGTTCCGTTACCTTGTGAGTCTGATCACTGTATCGATCATCCGCGGCCCCCTTCCGGCGTCCGTTCGCCCCCGGCGGCGGCCCGTTTCTGTCGGTGCGTTGTGCGAAGCTTCCGAAGGTGGACGGCACGGCGGAATCCGGTAAGGGACGGCGGCTTCTCGACCGCGCGACGGCGGGAATCCCGGCTTCGCTGTACCCGGTCACGCATGTGGCCGAACTGCCCGCCCGCGCGGCGGATTCGGTGGACTGGCCGGAGTGGGTGTCGGCCGAAGTCGTCGAGGCGATGGGGGCGGGCGGGGTCGAGGCGCCGTGGCGGCATCAGGCGGAAGCCGCGTCGCTGGTCCATGCGGGCCGGCACGTCGTGATCTCCACCGGGACGGCTTCGGGCAAGTCGCTCGCGTACCAGTTACCGGTGCTCTCGGCGCTGGTCGAGGACGAGCGGTCTTCGGCGCTGTACCTGTCCCCGACCAAAGCGCTCGGCGCCGATCAGCTGCGCGCCGTTTCCTCTTTGGACATCAAGAAGGCGCGAGCGGCGTCGTTCGACGGTGACACCCCGATGGAGGAGCGAGACTGGGTCCGCGCGCACGCGAACTGGGTGTTCACGAACCCGGACATGCTGCACCGCGGGATCCTCTCGTCGCACGCGCGCTGGTCCCGGTTCTTCCGGCGGCTCTCGTTCGTCGTCGTCGACGAATGCCACAGTTATCGCGGCGTCTTCGGTTCCCACGTGGCGCTGCTGCTGCGCAGGTTGCGAAGGGTCGCGGCGTACTACGGCGCTTCGCCGGTCTTCGTTCTCGCGTCCGCGACGACGGCGGACCCGGCGGCGTTCGCCGCGAAACTCTCCGGGCAGGACTGTGTCCCGGTCACCGAGGACGGCTCGCCTCGCGGCGCCCGCACGGTCGCGCTGTGGGAACCCCCGCTGCTGTCGGAGATTTCGGGCGAGAACGGGGCACCGGTACGGCGCTCGGCAGGCGCCGAGGCTTCACGGATCCTCGCCGAACTGGTCATCGAGGGCGCTCGCTCGCTGGCGTTCGTCCGGTCGCGGCGAGGCGCGGAGCTGACGGCGATCGGCGCGCGGCGGATTCTGTCCGAAGTGGACGGTGCACTGGCGGAATCCGTCGCCGCGTACCGATCCGGGTACCTGCCGGAGGAGCGGCGCGCTCTCGAAGCGGCGTTGCAGTCCGGGCGGTTGCTCGGGGTGGCGACGACGAACGCGCTCGAACTCGGCGTCGACATCGCCGGGCTGGACGCGGTGGTGCTGGCCGGTTACCCGGGAACGCTCGCGTCGTTCTGGCAGCAGGCGGGCCGGGCCGGGCGCGCGGGCGACTCGGCTTTGGTCGTGTTCGTGGCCCGTGATGATCCGCTGGACACCTATCTCGTGCACCATCCGGCCGCGATCCTGGACAGGCCGGTGGAAGCCGCCGTCCTCGACCCGTCGAATCCGTATGTGCTGGGGCCACAGCTGGCCTGCGCCATCGCCGAACTCCCGCTGACCGAACCGGAGGTCACGGCCTTCGGCGGTGACGCGGCGCGTGCCGTGCTCGCCGATCTGGTCAAGGAGAAGATCGTCCGGCGCCGCACGAGCGGCTGGTACTGGACTTCGCGCGACCGGCCGCACGCCGAGGTCGGCATCCGCGGTTCCGGCGGCGAGCAGATCGCCGTGGTGGAAGCCGATTCCGGGCGCATGCTCGGCACGGTCGACCCGGGTTCCGCCTGCTACGCGGTGCATCCCGGCGCGGTGTACCTGCACCAGGGTTCGTCCTACGTGGTGGACGAACTGGATCTGGAGACCGGGCTCGCCCTGGTGCACGCGGAGGATCCGGACTGGACCACGTCACCACGCGAGATCGTCGACATCAGTGTGCTGCGCACCGAAGAGCGCCAGGTGCACGGCGGGATCACGGTGAACCTCGGCGAGGTTTCGGTGAGTTCGCAAGTGGTCGGCTACCTGCGGAGACGTCCGTCGGGTGAGGTGCTGGACCAGACTCCGCTGGACCTGCCGGAGCAGAGCCTGCACACCCGCGCCGTCTGGTACACGATCTCGGCGGAGCTGCTCGGCTGTTCCGACAGCTCCGGTGACTCCGATAGCTCCGGGGTTTCCGATGGCGTGGCGGGGACCGGGGGCCATCGGCGGGGGACCGAAGTTCTGGAGCCGGTGGGGACCGGAGGCTCCAGTGTGGGGACCAGGGAACTTGGCGGAGCACCGGGGACGAGCGCCGAGTTGGATCCGGCGCGCGTCCCCGGTGCCCTGCATGCCGCCGAGCACGCGGCGATCGGCCTGCTACCGCTGTTCGCTACTTGCGACCGCTGGGACATTGGCGGGGTGTCTACCGCGTGGCACGAGGACACCGGGGAGGCGACGGTGTTCGTGCACGATGGCCATCCCGGGGGTGCGGGATTCGCCGATCGCGGGTTTGCCGCAATTGTCCCTTGGCTGGCCGCAACGCGGGAGGCGATCGTTTCCTGCGAGTGCCCGGCCGGCTGCCCGTCCTGCGTCCAGTCGCCGAAGTGCGGGAACGGCAACGATCCGCTGGACAAGGCGGGGGCAGTGGCCGTTCTGGACACCGTGCTCGGGGCGTTGCGTCAGCACGGGTCCCAGTCAGGCCACTTGGAGCTTTGAAATTGTGGGGTGAATCGTGGGTTGATCAGGCGGCGGTGGTCAGGCTCGCCACGGGGGCGGCGGCCTGGTCTCCGGCCAGCGCACGGACGAGCACGTCGTGCACCTCGGCGGCCTCGGGCAGCTGCCAGCCCCAGACCTCGGGCTTGACCCGCCAGTGCACGACACCGTGCTGGAACGGCGACGGGGGCAGCGGGATGTAGTCGTTCGCGCCGTGCCACTGGATCGAGGCATGCTCGGCCAGTTCCCGCGGGATGCTCGCGGCGGCGGTGGTCAGGAACAGCCAGCGGCCGTTCGGCATCGCGACGATCGGCGCCGGGTGACCGGTGGCGCGCAGCAGACGGGCGGCGGCCTTGCCGAGCTCGTCGTCGACCTCGATGGCGTCCAGCACGGTGCCGGTGGCCACGAGCAGGCTGTGCGTGTCGTCGCCGAACCAGGTGGCGACCTCGTGCGGGTGGGTTTCGACCAGTTCACGCCAGTTGTCCTGGGCAGGGACGGGACGCCGCCAGGTGAGGTCGTCACCTTCCGCGGTGATCGCGGCGGGCTCGGCACCCGGGAGCACCGGCCAGCCACGCCATGCGAGGCCGATCGCCTCCGCCCGCATCTCGATACGGAAGGCGCCTCGCCAGCTGTCCGGCCAATTCGCGTCCAACATTACTGTCCCTGCCTCAGGTCAACTCTGTCCTGTGTGGTCCTGCTCTGCTGCCACCCGGCGACCTTCTCGAGGTGGTGCACATCTCAATAAACGGCAAGTTGCACATCGGGAGAAGACCTCACGCGACAACCGGCGGTTACTTAGCGATGAACGCGCGGTAGTGCGACAGGACGGACCGAAGGCCGGACGTCCGATTAACGGCCGTGCGCGACCGGTCCGGGGCCGTTCGTCGCAGCCGAGCTGGGCATCCTCCCCCCTGTGACCATGCTCACGACCGGCGGTAGGCGACCGTTCGGCGGAGCGCTGATCATGACTTCGACCGCTCGCCGCGCGTCAACGACCGCTGCTCGCGCTCGGCGGTTACTCACCCGTACGAAAGGCCGGTCACCGCCGGTCGACCGTTCACCGTGCGACGCCCGTCACGGTGGCCGGTCGACCGGGCCCGCTCTGGCGCGTGCCTCGGCCTGTCCGACGGACGCGAGGTGTCCCGACAGCTCTGACCGCACTTCGACCAGGGCGTCGCCTCGCACCCATCGGCAGGTCAGCAGCGAGACCGACATCCGGGCGGCGACCTGCCGCGCCCGTTCGCAGGCCGCGCCGGGACCGTCCGCCGCGGACGAGGCCGCGGCGAGTGCCGCCAGATCGGCGGCGGCCTCGGTGTGGTGCCGGGCCGTGACGGCGGCGCCGATCCGGAAGGTGAACGCCGCCACGCAGATCAGGACGGCGACGATCGAGGCTGCCCACACGGTCGCGACGCCGCGATCGTCCCCGCTCACGGCCCGCCGCCCGGCTCGGCCATCGCGAAGGCGTGAGAACGCAGCCGGATACCCGGCAGCAGCCCGGCCACCGGTTCGGCCTCGACAGCGGCGGTGATGGTGTCGCCTTCGCGGACGACGTCCAGCCGCGCGCCTGGTGGCGCGATCTCCCGCACCGCCTGTTCGGCACGGGCGGGCTGGCCACGGGCGAGGAGCCGGGCGGCCTCGCGGGCGGCGTCGGTGCAGCGGAGCTGATCGGTGGCGACGCCGATCCCGGCGAACAGCAGGGCCGCGACGAAGGTGAGCGCGCCGATGCCGAGCGCGGCCTCCACGGTGACGGATCCGCGGTCTTCGCCGGGCATCAGAACTTCACCGACAGGGCCCGCTCGATGAGCGCGGTGAGCCCGGCGACGACGGCCTCGCTGTTGACGACCAGGTAAAAGACGCCGGCCAGCGCGGCGGCGGCCAAGGTGGCGATGGCGTATTCGACCGTCGCCATGCCGTCGTCTTCGCGGAAGGTGGGGAGCTTGCTCATGGGTTCGCCTTTCGATCAGAGGAGGCCGTCGAGACGACCCGCGAGGCCGAGCACGACGGGCAGGACACCGAGACAGAGGAACGCGGGCAGGAAGCAGAGACCGATCGGTGCCGCCAGCAGCACTCCGGCCCGTTCGGCGCGTTCCTCGGCTTCGGCGGAGAGCGACTCGCGCAGCCTTTGAGCGAGGTCCTTCGCGTGCGTCGCGAGCGCGGTGCCCGCCCTCGCCGTGCGGACGGCGGCGACGGCCAGTTCGGTCAGGCCGGGCCGGTCGCGGACCGGCGCCCAGGCTTCGGCCGGTCCGACGCCCACGGCGAGACGCGACGCCACCGCGCGCAGGGCTACAGCGGTCTCCGGTGACGCCGTCGGCACGACGGCTTCGAGCGCGACGGACACCGGCAGCCCGCCCGTCAGGCAGGCGGCCAGCAGGTCGAGGGTGGCCGCGGACCGGAGAAGTTCGGAGACACCTTTGTCCCGGGCGGCCCGTTCCCGAAGCCAGGTGAGGAGACGTCCTGGCCGTGCGACCGACCCAGTACTGACGCGTGGCCAGCAGCAGGCGGCAGCGCCCAGCAGGATCAGCGCCGCCCCGGTCAGCACGGCGCCACCCGCCCGGTGAGTGCCCGGCACCAGGCTGTCCCCGCCCAGATCAGCCCGCTCCCCACAACGAGCAGCGACTGGCCGGCTCCTGTCCCGGAGAGAACGCGGACCGGGCTCGCACCCATCGCCTCACCGAGCGCCAGACAGAGCAGAGGGAGGACGGCGAGCACGGCGGCGCTCGCCCTCGGACCAGCCATCTTGGCCTTGAGACGACGCCGGAAGCCGATCTCCGCGTCGGCGTCCCGTCGCGCGGCGTCGAGCACGTCGGCCATCGGAAGCCCGTACCGGCCCGCGAGTGCCCACGCGTTCACCAGCGCCGGTGGCGCGTCCGGATCGGCCGTCCCGCCGCCGAGCCGGGCGGCCGCGATCAGCCCGCGCAACCGTCCGGACGCCGCGGGCACCGCTTCCGCGACGGCCTCGGCCGCCGCCACCGGATGGGCGCCCGCCCGGAGTTCGCCGGTCATCGTCCGCAGCACGGAGGCGGTGAGCCCGGCTTCGGCCAGCGCCGCCTTCGCCCGTGCCCGGAACCGGTGCTCCTGCCGGACGGTCAAGGTGAGCACCATCGTCGCCAGTGCCCAGCCGAGCCCGAGGAGCGGCAGGACGCATAACGCGGGCAGCGGCCACCAGCCCGCGCGAACGGCCTGAGGTAGGCGCCAGGCGAACGGAGTGCGCACCGACGGCCTCGGCCAGCAGGCCAGCCCCGCGCCACAGGAGAGGAGGAACCAGGGGTTCATGCCGCCATCTCCTCGAAGGGTGTCTCGTCGCCGATCCAGTTGCCCTGGCTCCAGACCGGGACGACGCTGGCCTCGCCTCGCAGTGACCGAAGGACGCCGACCTCGTCGAGCCGCCGGATCCCGCTCGGCAGGCGGCGCATGTGCAGGACCACCCGCACCGCCGCGGTCAGCTGGCTGTGCAGCGCGTCCCGCTTCAGCCCGCCGAGCGCGGCCAGCGCCTCCATCCGCGCCGGGACCTCCGCCGTCGAATTGGCGTGCAGGGTGCAGGCCCCGCCCTCGTGCCCGGTGTTCATCGCGTTGAGCAGCGCGCAGACCTCCCCGCCGCGCACCTCGCCGACGACCAGGCGATCCGGGCGCATGCGCAACGCCTGCCGCACCAGTTCACCGAGGCCGACTTCGCCCGCGCCTTCGACGTTGGCCGGGCGCGCGATCAGGCTGACGAACTGCGGATGGTCCGGCTGGACTTCGCCGGCGTCCTCGACGCAGACGATGCGTTCTCCCGGGGGCACCGCGCCGAGCAGCGCGGAGAGCAAGGTCGTCTTGCCCGCTCCGGTCCCGCCGGAGACCAGGAACGCGAGCCGTCGCCGGATGACCGAATCGAGCAGGTTCGCGCCGCTGGTGCCGAACGCCCCGCGCAACCGCAGTTCGGCGAGGTCGTGGGTGGCGGGCCGGAGGACGCGGAGCGAGAGAGCTGTCCCGGCGGGCGCGATCGGCGGGAGGACGGCGTGCATCCGGATCCGTCCCGGCGGGCCCACTCCCGGCAGCCAGCAGTCGGCGAACGGTTGCGCGTCGTCCAGCCTCCGCCCGCCGGCGAGGGCGAGCCGCTCGGCCAGTCTGCGGACCGCTTCCTCGTTCGCGAAAAGGACTTCTGTCTTTTCAGGACCTCCGCCGGTGTCGACCCAGACCTCGTCCGGAGCGGTGACGAGAACGTCGGTGACGCCGGGCTTCGCGAGAAGCGGCGCGAGCGGACCGGCACCGACGAACTCGTCACGGGCCAGCCGGACCGCTCCGAGGACCGCGTCCTGACCGAGCGCGCCGCCCGCTTCGGCGCGGACGGCCCGCGCGACGCTCACCGGATCCGCCGGGAAGGCCGATCCGGCCAGCCGCCGCCGGACCCGCTCGACCAGTTCGTCGGTCATCGCAAGGCACCGGCCAGATCCCCGCGCGCGGCGGCGAGGACCTCGGCGGCGGCCGTGGCCAGACGTCCGCGACGCCTCGGGACGAACTCGCCGCGATCGAGGGCGGCCGAAAGGGACCGCTCGCGGCCCATCGACGTGATGAGCGGGGCACCGACGGCGTCGGCGATCTCCTGCGGGACCAGCCCGGCGGGCGACGGACCCCGGACCGCGACACCGATCCGCGCCGCGTGGGGTTCGAGCCTGGCGAAGACCTGTTTCGCCGCCGCGCAGGCGCGGAGTTCCGAGGGGACGACGACCACGACCAGATCGGCCAGCCCGATCACAGCGGATGTTTCGGCGCCGAAATACCTCGGCAGATCGCAGACCACCGTCCGCCCCGCCCGCCGTCCGGCGCACAACACGCCCTCGATCGCGTCCGGCCCCGGACCGCGCCCTCCTCTTCCATAGGACACAAAGGACAGTGAGCCGCTCGCGTACCTTTTCCGCGGCAGTGCTTCGCTCAACGCCGTCATGGACACCCTGCCGCCGAGGTCGAGCTCCGGCCAGCGCGGCCCGCGATCGCGTTCGGCGGCGAGGAGGACGTCGACACCGCCGCCGAGCGGATCGCAGTCGACGAGCAGCCCGCCGCTCCCGGATTTCTCCGCCCGGTACGCGACGGCGGCCGCCAGCACGGAGGCCCCGGCTCCACCCCGCCCGCCGATGACCCCGATGACGACGCCGTCGTCACGCGCCGGGCCGTCGACGACGTCGGCGAACTCGCCGATGAGGTCGCCTTCCTCGTCCGGCAGCGAAAGGACCTTCTCCGAGCCGGTGTTGAAGGCACGCTCCCAGGTCACCGGGGTCGGCGCGCCCTTGCAGACGAGCAGGACCTTGTTCCGCCGCAGCAGGCGGTTCGGCGCTCTCGCGGCCTCTTCGTCGAGCACCACGAGCGGCGCGCGGGCCCATCTCCCGCGAGCGGCGTCCAGATCGGGTGCGCGGTCGACCTCGCAGCCCGCGGCCGCCGCCACACGCAGGATCTCGTCGAGCAGGATGTCGTCTCCGGCGACGACGAGCGGATGTTCCTCGGTCATGGCTCCCCCAGGTATTCGGTCGGACTCGGGCGGTGACTCCACGGTCCCGCCGGATCCGGCCGCGCACAACACCATTCCTCGCCACCTGTGGACAACTGGGGTGTTGTGGACAACTCAGCCGCCGGAAACCGGATTCCGGGCGTTTCCGTCGGCCCTTTCCGGCATGATTCCCGGCTTTTCCACGCCGAGCGCGCCCGCACCGTTCCAGGTCGAACCGGGCAGGAAAAGTGTTGAGAGAAAAGAAAGTTTACGAACAGCGGCCGGTTCGGCCTTGCCCCAGCGAGGTTTCCGCGACCGATGAGGTCTGAACCATTGATGGGTTGGGAAGTTAGGAGGCGGCCCTCGCCAGGGGGGAGGGACGAGGGCCGCCTGGGGTTCAGCCCCGGGGGGTCGGACTGAACCTGGGTCCGGTGCTACACCGGACAATCTCACTGTAACTCCGATACCGGCCCGTTGCGGGCGGCCTCCGTACCCACAATTCGATAACGGCACGACGCGCCGGATCGGGGGTGCGGTCGTGAATTTTCCACCGCCGTATCCCGATCGTGGTCGACCAACGGGCGCGCGACCGTCCGGCTCTCCTATCCTTGGCGGGTGGCCCAACCCAGCACGACGCAGAGCCCTGTCGCGGCGTTCTTCGATCTCGACAAGACGATCATCGCGTCCTCGAGCGCGCTGGCCTTCAGCAAACCTCTTTTGCGCGAAGGCCTGATCAACCGCCGAGCCGCCCTTCGCAGCGCGTACGCCCAGCTCGTCTTCTCCCTCGCGGGCGCCGACGCGGCGAAGACCGAGCGCATGCGGGCCGAGGTTTCCGCGCTGTGCGCCGGATGGGACGTCGCGCAGGTGTCCGCGATCGTCCGCGAAACACTGCACGACGTCGTCGACCCGCTCGTATACGCGGAGGCGGCGGAACTGATCTCAGCGCACCGCGCGGACGGTCACGACGTCGTGGTGCTGTCGGCGACCGGCGAAGAGGTCGTCGCCCCGGTCGCCGAGATGCTCGGCGCGACGCGCAGCGTGGCCACGCGGATGCAGATCGTGGACGGCCGCTACTCGGGCGAAGTCGATTTCTATTGCTACGGCGAGAACAAGGCCGTCGCCGCGAAGGAACTCGCGGCCACCTATGGCTACGACCTCACCCAGTGCCACGCGTACACCGACTCGAGCACCGACATCCCGCTCCTCGAGGTCGTCGGACGGCCGCACGCGGTCAACCCCGACCGCGTCCTGCGCAAGCACGCGACCGAACAGGGCTGGGAGATCCTCGCCTTCGAACATCCGATGTCCTTGCGGACCCGGATCCCGGCCCGGTCGGCGGGCCTGGTCGCGCTCGGCGCCGTCGCCGCGGGCGCCACCTGGTACGGCTACAACCGGCGCAAACGCACCCGCTGAACGCGCACCCGGACGGCGGTACGGAGCCGGTTTTCGCAGCCAGGGCGGCGAATTGTCCGTCGCGGAGGGTACCCGTGTCACTAGATCGAGCCTCTGTACCGGTGCACCCGTCTGCGCACTTGAAGTGACCCGGCTCACGGCGTAGAAAGTAGGTGCGGACGTTCGGTCGGCCAGGGAACAGGTAGAAGAGAAGCCTGTTCCACCCCGGCGAATCTCCGTGTGCGGACACCGGGTACCCACGCGCAGCGCGCCGCGGGAGGCTCGTCGTCTAGGGACTGCGTACCGGGACGCCGGACGCCGAGTCCATGAAGGTACGACCAGAGTTGCACGCTTGGTCGCCCGAGTGGTCCGCACTGACTGGCGGCGCCCGCCGGCTTCTTGCCGACGGGCGCCGCCAGTGTTTTACCCCTTTTTCACGTCGTGACCGGCCCGGTCACGCCCCGATGACACCCCTGCTTTCAAGCGTGACAGGCCCGTTCGCGTCCCTTTGTGTATGAACGGACCGTTCGCGAGCCTGGCCGATGGACAAGCAAAGTGCTCGTGGGTAGCTTCCGGATATCAGTGCTTCCAGGTGGACTTCTTTCCACCTGAGAGTCAGGCACGAATCTGGGAGGCTTGAGGTGACGACCCGAACCGCGCACGCCCGTCATCGGAGGATCCATGCGCTCGCCTTGCCCCTCGCGGGTCTGCTCACCCTGGCCGTCGCGGGTGTTCCGGCGACCGCTCAGCCGGTGACCGCGGACGCGGAGGCTCAGCGGACGCTGCGCGGGCTCACTCTGGAGGAGAAGGTCGGCCAGCTGTTCGTCACGTGGGTGAACGGCAAGACCGCCGACGAGGTCAACGTCAAGAACAAGGCCGACTTCGGAGTGGACACTCCCGCGCAGGTGATCGAGAAGTACCACCTGGGTGGTGTCATCTACTTCAACAACACCAGCCGCGACAACTTCGACGACCCGGTCCAGGTCGCCAAGCTGTCGAACGGGCTCCAGCGGGCCGCCATCCGCAGCGGCGCCCGCATTCCGTTGCAGATCGCGACCGACCAGGAAGGCGGCACGGTCACCCGCATGGGTGCCCCCGCCACCGAACTGCCGAACGCGATGGCGATCTCGGCGGGCCGTGACACCAAGGCCGCCCAGGAAGCCGCTCGGATCCTCGGTCACGAACTGCGCGCCGTCGGCATCAACCAGGACTTCGCCCCCGACGCCGACGTGAACTCGAACCCGGCGAACCCGGTGATCGGCGTCCGGTCCTTCTCCGGCCGCCCGGATCTGGCGAGCCAGTTCGTCGGGGCCCAGGTCAAGGGTTTCCAAGACTCCGGACGGCGCTCCGAAACGGTGTCCGCCGCCGCGAAGCACTTCCCCGGCCACGGCGACGCGGCCACGGACAGTCACCTCGAACTGCCCCGGATCGACCGGAGCGAAGCCAGCTGGCGCGAGACCGACGTGCCGCCGTTCAAGGCCGCCATCAAGGCGGGCATCGACTCGATCATGAGCGCGCACATCCAGTTCCCCAGCCTCGACCCGTCGGGCGAGCCCGCGACGCTGTCGAAGCCGATCCTCACCGGCAAGCTGCGCGAAGAACTGGGCTATCGCGGCGTCGCCATCACGGACTCGCTCGAGATGGACGCGGTGCGCGCGATGCACACCGACGCGGAGATCCCGGTACTCGCGCTCAAGGCCGGCATCGATCAGCTGCTCATGCCGGTGAACCTCGAAGTCGCGATCAACTCGGTGCTCGACGCTGTCCGCAAGGGTGAACTGACCGAGCGGCGCATCGACGAGAGTGTCCTGCGGGTGCTCAAACTCAAGCTGAACCGGGGCATCCTGACCTCGCCGTTCGTCGACCCGGCCAAGGTGATGTCGAAGGTCGGCGTCCCGGCCAACCTCGCGACCGCGCAGGGCATCGCCGACCGGTCGGTCACCGCGATCCGCAACGACGGCGGCGTCCTGCCGCTCAAGCAGCAGCCCGCGAAGACGCTCGTCACCGGTTGGGGCGCGAGCACGACGACAGCGCTGGCCTCGAAACTCACCGCGCACGGAACGCAGGCGACCGCGCTGCAGACCGGTCAGACCCCGACGGACGCGCAGATCGCGCAGGCCGTCGCGGCGGCGAAGGACGTCGACCTCGTCGTGGTGCTGACCAACAACGTCGGCACGTATCCGTTGCAGGGCAAGCTGTTGCAGGCGCTGACCGACACGGGGAAGCCCGTGGTCGCGGTCGCCGCCCAGATCCCCTACGACGCCGGTTACGAAAACCCGGTCAAGACGTGGCTCGCGACGTACGGCTACATCACGCCGTCGCTCGAGGCGCTGGCGAAGGTCATCCTCGGGAAGGTGAAGCCGCAGGGCAAGCTGCCGGTGGACGTCCCCGCCGGCAAGGACGTGGGCACGGTGAAGTACCCGTTCGGTCACGGGCTGACCTGGTGAACCTCAACCGCCGCCACTTCCTCGCCACCGGCGCGCTCGCGGTCCCCGCGCTGACGGCGGGCTCCTCGGTCGCGCGGGCGCAGCCGGAAAGCGAGAGCAAAGGTCCCCCGCTCACCCGGACCGGAGCGGACGTGCTCGCCGCCCGCGGCTGGGCGGCGCTGGCCGGGCGCAAGCTCGGTGTGCTGTCGAACCCGACCGGCGTACTGGCGAGCGGCGACCACATCGTCGACTCGATGGTCGCCGCCGGGGTTCGGCCGCTCGCCGCTTTCGGGCCGGAACACGGCTTCCGCGGCAGCGCGCAAGCGGGTGGCTCCGAAGGCAACTACACCGACCCTCGCACCGGCGTGCCGGTGTACGACGCGTACGGCGCCGACGCGACGAAGCTCGCCGGGATGTTCACGAAGGCGGGCGTCGACACCGTCGTCTTCGACATCGCCGACGTCGGCGCGCGGTTCTACACCTACATCTGGTCGCTGTACACGGCGATGGTCGCGGCGGCGAAGGTCGGCGCGGCGGTCGTCGTGCTGGACCGGCCGAACCCGCTGGGCGGCAAGGCCGCCGGGCCGATGCTGGACCCGGCGTACGCCTCGGGTGTCGGCCGGAAGCCGATCGTGCAGCAGCACGGCATGACCGTCGGCGAGCTCGCGCGGTTCTTCGCGGCCGAGTTC
This sequence comes from Amycolatopsis sp. NPDC102522, assembly GCF_055584485.1. Classification (NCBI taxonomy): domain Bacteria; kingdom Bacillati; phylum Actinomycetota; class Actinomycetes; order Pseudonocardiales; family Pseudonocardiaceae; genus Amycolatopsis; species Amycolatopsis sp. NPDC102522. Next base: position 203,940 of record NZ_JBVJLY010000011.1, read on the forward strand.
CTGCCCGCCGAGGGCGTCACGCCGGGCAAGCTCGAAATCGTCGAGGTGCGCGACTGGCGACGTGATCAGCTCTTCGACCGCACCGGGCTGACCTGGATCCCGCCGAGCCCGAACATGCCGACGCCGGACACCGCGCTCGTCTATCCCGGCACCGGGATGTTCGAGGGCACCGTGTTCTCCGAAGGCCGCGGCACCACCAGGCCGTTCGAGATCATCGGCGCGCCGGGCCTCGACTGGCGCTGGCGCGAAAAGCTCGGCGAACTCCGGCTTCCCGGGGTGAAGTTCCGCGAGACGTACTTCGTGCCGACGTTCGGCAAGTTCGTCAACGAACCCTGCGGCGGTGTGCAGGTGACGATCACGGACCCGCGGGCGTTCGACGCCATCCGCACCGCGGTCACCATGTTCGTCACCGCGAAACAGGTGCACCCGGACAAGTTCAAGTGGCGCCCCGACAACTTCCTCGACAAGCTCTCCGGCTCCGACAGGCTGCGCACGATGATCGACAAAGGCGCCGGGGCGGACGAGATCGTCGGGTCCTGGCAGGCGGAGCTGGCCGAGTTCGACCGGAAACGCCGTCGCCATCTTCTTTACCGCTGAAGGGAACGGCCTTGCATGCTAGGAAGATCCTGATCGCGGCTGTTTCCGTGCTGGTCGCGGCGACCACGCTGTCGACGGCGGGAGCACAGGCGATTCCGGGTACCGGAGAACAGGGAGACCGCGCGGCGGGCCGGTTCGACAAGCCGCGCGCAGGTTTCGCGCCCGCGTCCACCGTCCTGCGGGACGGCGCGCCCTCCGAGGTCGGCCTCGACCCGGAGCCGATCAAGGCGGCCGAACGGTTCGTCGAGAGCTGGACGAAGCCGGACTCCACAGGGCATCCGCACTTCTCCGGCGCTGTCGGCCTGCTCGCGCACGACGGCGTTGTCGTCGAGCGCCAGGCCGTCGGCGGTGCCGTCCGCTACGCCGACGCGAACGGCACCGAACTGCCACCGGAGCAGCAGGTGCCGATGCGCGCGGACACCATCTTCGACATGGCCTCGATCTCGAAGCTGTTCACCTCCGTCGCGGTGATGCAGCTGGCCGAGTCGGGCGCGCTGGACATCACGGCGCCGGTGGTGCGGTACCTGCCGGAGTTCGGGGTGAACGGCAAGGAGGCCGTCACCGTCCAGCAGCTGCTCACCCACGTCTCGGGTTTCGCCGCGACACCGCTGCCGTCGCTGTGGGAGGGCTACCCGGACATCCCGTCGCGCCGGAAGGCCGTCCTCGACAGCCCGCTGAAGAACCCGCCGGGCAGCACGTACCTCTACTCCGACATCAATCTGCTGACGCTCGGCTTCCTGGTCGAGAAGCTGGCCGGGGCACCGCTGGACAAGGTCGTCCAGGACCGCATCGCCGGGCCGCTCGGCTTGGCCGACACCGGGTACAACCCGCCGGCGTCGAAACTGGCCAGGGTCGCGGCGACCGAGTACGCGGTGAAGCCACCACGGGGTCTCGTGCGCGGTGAGGTCCACGACGAGAACGCCTGGTCGCTGGGCGGCGTCGCCGGGCACGCGGGCGTGTTCTCCACCGCCGGCGACATGGCCGTGCTGGCGCAGACGATCCTCAACGGCGGCGCGTACCGCGGTCACCGGATCCTGCGGCAGGAGACCGTCCGGGCGATGCTGACGAACTACAACCACAAGTTCCCCGACAACGCCCACGGGCTCGGCTTCGAACTCGACCAGCCCTGGTACATGGGCGCGCTGTCGGCGCCCTCGACGGCCGGGCACACCGGGTTCACCGGGACCTCGCTGGTGATCGACCCGCTGTCGAGGTCGTTCGCGATCCTGCTCACCAACCGCGTGCACCCGACGCGGAACTGGGGCTCGATCAACCTCGCCAGGGAGACGTGGGCGAGCTCGCTCGCGAAGGCGATGGCCGTCCGCCCGGTGCGCGGCCGCGACGCGTGGTTCAGCGGCGCCGGGGACGTCTTCACGGCCACGCTCACGACGCCGCCGTTACAGAGCCGTGGTGGCCCGCTGAAGGTCTACTTCGACACCTTCGTGGACACCGAAGGGCCGTCGGACTCGCTCTTCCTGGAAACAAGTACCGACGGCGGCGCCACCTGGAAATCGATTACTGTGCGTGCAAGCGGACCGGGCGCCCCCGCGGGGGACCAAACCGGCCTCGGCGGGCATGGCCATCGGGCCTGGTGGCAGGTCGCCGCCGAGGTGTCGCAAAGCTCACAAATCACCCTCCGTTGGCGTTACACGACCGATGCCCGTTACACGGGACGTGGAATTTCCTTGGACGGTGTGAAAGTCACTGAACGCGGCCACATACTGCTGGACAGTGAGCATAATCCCCCTACTTTCGCAGCTACCGGGTGGAAGTTGAGCGCTAGGTAGTCAGGCGGTTTCAAATCGCTGACCGAACTGCCCCGTTGACCGGGATACAGCCCCTTGCGTCGCGACACTAAGTTGCCAAGTCGTTAGCTCGACCTCGTTAACGGCTGCGACCTGGTTAGCGACTTTCTGGTCAACGATTAATCGCAAATCGAATCCGCAGACACGGATAGGTTGCGATCTTCCCGAAGGGTGTGGGTAGCCTTGTCGCAGATGCCAACGGTTAGTAACTTTCCCACGGTGAGCGATACCGAATCCGTGATCGCGGTCGCACCGTCCGAGTCCGTGCCGGCGCAGCCGACACGGGACGCTGACGCGAGCCCGCTGGTCCGGATCCGCTCACTGCTGCCCGGGCTCGCCCGGGCCGAACAGCGTGTCGCGAAGGTCGTCCTCGACGACCCGGCGACGGTCGCACGGCGCAGTATCACCGAGGTCGCGCTCGCGGCGAACACCAGCGAGACCACTGTCACGCGGTTCTGCAAGGCGGTTGGAGTCGGCGGATATCCGCAGCTCAGGATCGCTTTGGCGGCCGACACCGCCCGGTCCGAGGCTCGGTCGAGTCGCAATCTCGGCGGCGAGATCGGGCCGGAGGACGACCTGGCCGCGGTCATCGGCAAGGTCAGCTTCGCGGACGCTCGTGCCGTGGAGGAGACCGCCGACCAGCTCGACGTCCCGTCACTACAGCGTGTGATCGACGTCTTGGCAGGCGCCGGCCGTGCGGACGTCTACGGCGTGGGCGCGAGCGCGTTCGTGGCCGCGGATCTGCAGCAGAAGCTGCACCGCATCGGGCGGGTCAGCTTCGCGTGGTCGGACACGCACATCATGCTCACTTCGGCCGCCGTGCTGAGCCCCGGAGACGTCGCGATCGGCATCTCCCACACGGGCGCGACCACGGACACCGTCGAGGCGCTGCGCGTGGCCCGTGAACACGGCGCGATCACCGTCGCCGTGACGAACTTCCCGCGTTCGCCGATCACCGAGGTCGCCGACCACGTGCTGACCACGGCCGCGCGGGAGACGACGTTCCGTTCCGGTGCGACCGCCAGTCGCATCGCGCAGCTGACCGTCATCGACTGCCTGTTCATCGGTGTCGCGCAGCGGCACATGGACGCGTCGGTCAACGCACTCGACGCGACCAGGGACGCGGTTGGCTCGCACCGGCTGGGCGTACGGCCCGACGGCAGGCGGCGGCCGCGGGAAACCGGCAAATGAGCGAAAAAGTGAGGCGCATGATGACCGTCCCACGTCAGGTGGTGCACGTCGATTCGCCAACCGAACAGCGCAATCCACGGACGACCGACATCGACCTGATGTCGACCATGGGCATCCTCGGCGCGATCAACGCCGAGGACCGCCGGGTCCCCGAAGCCGTCGCCGCGGTGCTGCCGCAGGTGGCGCGGGCTGTCGACTTCGCCGTGGAAGCGCTGCGGTCGGGACACCGCGTGCACTACTTCGGGGCCGGCACGTCCGGCAGGCTGGCGACGTTGGACGCGGCTGAGCTCGTGCCGACGTTCAACGTGCCCGCAGACTGGTTCATCGCGCATCACGCGGGCGGCGCGCGCGCTCTGCGTCAAGCCGTCGAAGACGCCGAGGACAACGCGAAGGCCGGAGCCGCCGAAGTGGCCGAGTCCGTCGCGCCCGGTGACTTCGTGCTCGGGCTGACGGCTTCCGGCCGGACACCCTTCGTGCTCGGCGCGCTGGTCGCGGCCAGCCGTCTCGGTGCCCGGACCGCACTGGTTTCGGGCAATCCGGCAGCGGTGACGCCGCCGGGTGTCGATGTCCTCATCGCGGTGGACACCGGCCCCGAGGCGATCGCCGGGTCGACGCGGATGAAGGCGGGCACGGCGCAGAAGATCATCCTCACCGCGTTTTCCACGGCGACGATGATCAAGCTCGGCCGTACGTACTCGAACCTGATGGTCAGCATGCGGGCGACCAACGCGAAGCTGCGCGGGCGGACCATCCGGATCCTGCGCGAGGCCACCGGGATGAGCATGGCGGACTGCTCCGACGCGCTCACCGAGGCCGACGGCGACCTCAAGGTGGCGCTGGTCCACCTGCTGTCCGGCGAGGACGTCGCGAACGCGGCGAAGGCTCTCACGGCCAACGATGGCCACGTACGCAAGGCTCTCGACTCCCTGCGGGTGCGCGCGAGCTGAAACATCACTGATTGCCCATCACCTGCTCATCTGCCTAGGCTCTCAGGTATTCGCGACTGAGAGGTCGGGTGGTCATGAGCATCGGCGGACAGCCCCGTTCATCCCGACGCCTCGCTCTCACGCGACGCGAACGGGTGTCCGTCGCCGGGATGGCCGGATTCATCCTGCTGCTCAACGTCGTGGGCTGGGGGGTCCTGACGCTTTTCGTGGCGCCGCGCCAGTACGAGCTCGGCGCCACGGGCGTGTTCGGGGTCGGCCTCGGCGTCACGGCCTTCGTGCTCGGGATGCGGCACGCGTTCGACGCGGACCACATCGCCGCGATCGACAACACCACCCGCAAACTGATGGCCGACGGGCAACGGCCGCTTTCGGTCGGTTTCTGGTTCTCCCTGGGCCATTCGACGATCGTTTTCGTGCTGTGCCTGCTGTTGTCGCTCGGCGTGCGCGCGCTCGCCGGCGCCGTCGAGGACGACTCGTCCGCGTTGCACGAAGCGACCGGTCTGATCGGGACGTCCGTCTCGGCGGTGTTCCTGTACCTCATCGGGATCATGAACCTCGTGGTGCTGGTGGGCATCGTGAAGGTGTTCCGGCGCATGCGGCGGGGCGAGTTCGACGAAGCGGCGCTGGAGCGGCAACTCGACAACCGCGGCTTCATGAACCGGTTGCTCCGCGGCGCCACCAAGGCGGTGCGCAAGCCGTGGCACATCTACCCGATCGGCGTGCTGTTCGGCCTCGGCTTCGACACCGCGACGGAGATCAGCCTGCTGGTGCTCGCCGGCGGCGCGGCCGCGTTCTCGCTGCCCTGGTACGCGATCCTGGTGCTGCCGATCCTGTTCGCCGCGGGGATGACGCTGTTCGACACCGCCGACGGCTGCTTCATGAACTACGCGTACGGCTGGGCCTTCGCGAAGCCGGTGCGGAAGATCTACTACAACCTGACGGTGACGGCGCTTTCCGTCGCGGTCGCGCTGCTCATCGGGACGATCGAGGTGATCTCGATCGTCACCGAACGGTTCGGCATCACGACCGGCCCGCTCGCGGCGATCGGGTCGCTGAGCCTGGACTACGTCGGCTACGCGGTCGTAGCGCTCTTCGTGCTTACGTGGCTCCTCGCGCTCCTCGTATGGCGCTTCGCGCGTATCGAGGAGCGCTGGTCGGCCCGACTGCCTGCGAAGTAGCCCCTGACCTGCGAAAAGAGAGCAAGGGACCTTTGCTGTCACTTCTCTTAATGTTGAGAGAGGCGATAGCAAGGGTCCCTTGCTATCGCTTTTGGTCAGGCGGGCTGGACCACCGGAGCGCGCGAAGGGACCGTCGTGGCCGAGCCGCACCGGACCTCGGGCGCCGACTGTGTGGATTTTGGTGCGTTAGGTGACCAGAAATCCACACAGTCCGTCGTGACCGGTCCGGTCACGACGGCTAGGTGGCCCGAGAGGCTTGAGGGGGTGTGTGGAAATAGGGACACTCAACGTCCCTATTTCCACACACCCTTCACCCTGAGTGACCCCTCACGCTCTCGCCGGGCACAACGACCCGGCCCCTCAATCCAATCTGAAGTCCTTTCTGGACAGTCATACCCGGTCAGGCGGGCTGGGCCACCGGAGCGCGCGAAGGGACCGAAAGCGCGAAGGCGAGTAGAGCGACGAAGGCGGCAACGGGAGCGACCCACCAGACCCCCGCCGACGACAGGACGACGCCACCCAGCGCGGCACCGAGGGCGCCCCCGCCGTAGATCGCGGAACCGTTGAGCCCCAAGGCGACCGTCGGCGCGTCAGGCGCCAGCGAGAACAGCCGGTGCTGCTGCGGCACCATCAGCATCCCGCCGAACACCCCCGAAGCCACCGCGAGGACCAGCGTGCCGGGCAGGCTCAGCACGGCGACGTCCAGCAGCGCCAGTGTCGCGACCGTGCCGATGAGCGAGAGGGACCGGACGCGCGCGGAGCCGAGTGAGTCGGTCGCCCGACCGGCGAAGGTGTTGCCCGCGATCTGCCCGATCCCGAAGCCGACGAGCAGCCACGAAATCATCGCGCCCGTCGCCACCGGGGCCACCAACACCGGCAGGTACACGAAGGCCGCGAAGCCCGCAGCGGTGCCGAGAACGCTGACACCGAGCACCCGCGCGATCGGCGGCCGCACGACGACGGCGAGCCTGTCGCGCAGGGACACCGTCGGCATCTTGACGCCGGGCAGCAGCGGTACGAGCACCGCCACGACCACCGCCACCGCGCCGATCCCCCACATCACCGCGCGCCAGCCGAACCACGTGCCCGCCAGCACGCCGATCGGCACGCCGAGCACCATCGACACGCTCATCCCGGCCGAGACCGTCGCCAGCGCACGGCCACGGCGCTCGTCCGACGCCAGTGCACCGGCGAGGACATAGGCGTTGGACTGGAACGCGGCGGCGCCCAAGGCGGCCAGCACGCGGGCGACGGCGACCACGGCGAAGGACTCGCCGATCGCCTGACCGGCCATGCCGATCGTGAACAGCACCATCCCCGCGCCGAGTACCCAGCGCCGGTCCAGCCGTCCGGTGAAAGCCGCGATCAGCGGCGAGGAAACCGCGTAGGTCACCGCGAAGACCGTGGTCAGCTGGCCCGCGACGGCTTCGGAAACGCGCAGGTCGGCTGCGATGGTGGGCAGCAGCCCGTTCAAGACGAACCCGTCGGTGCCGACGGTGAACGTCCCGACGGCGAGTATCAGCAGAGCCCCCAAGGCGAGCCGATCATTTGATGATCGTCGAATCGTCATGGGGGGTATAGTGGCCGAACTATTCGATGACTGTCAAACAGTTGGAGCGAAGTGAGCACCACGCTGCCGCAACCGGCGACCGGGGAGATCGAGATCGTGCCGGTGCTCAGCGCGCTGGCGGATCCGGTGCGCCTGGAGCTCATCCGAGCCCTGCGAAGCAACCCTTCGCCGCGAAGCTGCGCCGTCACCGAGTACGACGTCGTGATCAGCGCGCCGACGCTCTCGCACCACTGGAAGGTCTTGCGCGAGGCCGGCCTCACGACGACGTTCGTCGAGGGCCGGACCCGCTGGGTCGAACTACGGACCGAGGACATCCACAAGCGGTTCCCCGGGCTACTCGATGCCGTCCTCGCCTAGCCGCCACTTCGCCGCGAGTTCCGCCGCGGCGCAGACGCCGACGTCCAGCAGATACGGCCCCGCCTGTCCGCAACCGGCACCCGGCGCGATCGGCTGACCGTGCCCCATCCCGTTGACGGCGTGCGTGTCGACGGCGGCACCGACGTCGGTCCACTGCTCGGAAAGCTCACGCAGGTTCATCGAAGCGACCGTGTAGTCCGCGGTCCCGTGCCAGACGCTGACCGGGGACCGCGCACCCGTGCCCGCGGCCCGCACCTTGTCGCCCCATCGCGCAGGGGTCAGATCCTTGCCGGGATTCATGCAGGAGTACGCGTCGATCATCGAGGTCGCGCAGGCGTAGGGCAGCCCCGCCACGACGCCGCCGCCCGAGAACAGTTCCGGATACGCCGCCAGCATCACCGAGGTCATCGCGCCGCCCGCGGACAGACCGGTCACGTACGTCCGGCTTCCGGCCGAGAACCGCGCCATCTGCGCGATCGATTCGGCTTCCCCGGACCCGCGCTTGATGTCGCCCGCCTGGAACCAGTTGAAGCACTTGGTGAAGTTGTTCGCCGAAACCTGTTGCGGCAGAACGAGTTTGAACCGCAGCTTGTCCGCGAGCCCGACCCAGCCGGAGCCACGCGCGTACCCGGCGGCGTCCTGGGTGCAGCCGTGTAGCACGACCACCGCCGGACGTCCGGACGGCAGCCCGTCGGGAACGTATTCGAACATCTGCAACGCACCGGGATTGCTCCCGAACCCGGTCACCGGACGGATCGTCGCCGCCTGCGCCGGAGTAGAAAGGAAGAGGACCAATGCCGAAACCACCGCGCCGATGAGGAGTTTTCGCATCACCCGAGGCTAAAACCGCCGCCGCATGGTTCCCACGTGGACGACCACCACACCGGCAAGCCGTTTTGTGTGGCCACGCCGGGTACCGATCCGGAAAGGCCGCGCTTACCGTCGGCCGATGCGGCTCATTCTGGTCCTCGCGACGATGCTGGCCCTGGCCACCCCCGCCCAGGCGGCGAGCGGTTGCGGGAACGTGCGCGTTCCCGGGGCCGCGAAACAACAACTGTCCTGTTTGGACGATCTGACCACCACCGGCACCCTGGCCACCGGGCATACGGTCCAGGCCGACTGGGCCGGGCTGACCTCGGCCGGCCTCCCCGCCCCCAAGGGCGTTCCCGGCATCCAGATCGACGGCTACTTCCCGGACACGTCGACGGCCAACACCGCGCACGGATGGAACCACGACGCGCAGTTCGTGCTGCGGCTGCCCGATCGCTGGAACGGCGGCCTCGTGGTCTCGGGGTCCCCCGGCGTGCGAAGGCAGTACGCGAACGACCGCGCGATCGCCGACCAGGTCCTCGCTGCCGGGTACGCGTTCGCCGCCACCGACAAGGGCAACACCGGCGCTGACTTCCACACCGACGGACGACGGCCCGGCGACGCGCTCGCGGAGTGGAATTCGCGCGTCACGCAGCTGACCATCGCCGCGAAGGTCGCCGTGGCACACCGCTACGGACGCCTGCCGAGCCGCACCCTCGCGGCCGGGATGTCGAACGGCGGCTACCTCGTCCGCTGGCAGCTCGAGAACCGGCCGTGGCTCTACGACGGCGGCATCGACTGGGAGGGCACGCTTTGGCATGAGGACGGCCCGAACCTGTTCACCTTCCTCCCGCCCGCGATCAAGGCTTACCCCGCCTACGTCGCCGGTTCCGCCCAGGCACACCAGCAGATCCTCGACGCCGGTTTCGCGCCGGGCTCGGAATTCCTGTGGCAGTACCACAACGACGTCTACTGGGGCCTGACGCAGCGGATCTACCAGGCAGAGTTCGATCCGGCGTTCACCGGGACCGACTACGACTACGCCGCCCGGCCGCCGTCGGTGCACCGCGCGGTCGAACGGATCTCGCTCACCGGCCGGATCGGCAAACCGCTGATCACCCTGCACGGCACCCTCGACACGCTCCTGCCGATCACCCGCGATTCCGACGTCTACCAGCGGATGATCGCCGACCAGGGTCGCGCCGGGCTCCAGCGCTACTACCGGATCGTCGACGGCAATCACGTCGACGGTCTGTACGACGCCTTCCCCGGCGAACTGCGTCCCATCGGCCCTTGTTTCCGGACGGCCTTCACCGCTCTCGAAGGCTGGCTCGACGGTGTCCGCCCGCCCGCCTCCGCGACCATCCCTCGTGGAGAAGGCGACCTGGCGACGGCTTGCACACTAAGCTGATCGTATGGAATTCCAGGACGTCGTACGACGCCGTCGCATGGTCCGGAAGTTCACCGACGAGCCCGTCGACGAGGCGAGCCTGCGGCGCATCCTGCGCAACGCACAGAAAGGCCCCTCCGCCGGTTTCTCGCAGGGACAAGGGTTTCTCGTCCTCACCGGCGAGGAACTCGCGAAGTTCTGGGAGTTCGGCGCGAGCTGGGCACCGGAAACCGTGACCACGGCACCGGTCGCGATCGTGCCGCTCTCGGTCAAGAACGCCTACCTCGACCGCTACGCCAAGCCGGACAAGGGTTTCGCCGAAGGTGACGACTCGTGGTGGCGCGTGCCCTACTGGGACGTCGACACCGGGATGGCGACGCTGCTGATCCTCCAGACGGCCGTCGACGAGGACCTCGGCGCGGTGTTCTTCGGGCTCGCGCCGGAAAGCGTGGAACGGCTCCACAGCGAGTTCGGCGTGCCCGAGGATCACGACCCGATCGGCGTCGTGGCGCTCGGGCACAGCGCCGAACCCGGCCCGTCGCCCGGTTCTTCGGCGACCAAGATCGCTCGCCGCGAGTTCGAGGAAGTCATCCGGTTCGGTCACTGGTGAGGCGGTGCAGCCTGAGCGCGAGCTGAAGTTCCAGCGCGCGCTCGGGCGCCTGCCAGTGCTCGCCCAGCAGTGACGCGATGCGGTCCAGCCGCTGCACGACGGTGTTGACGTGCACGTGAAGCAGGTCCTTCGCCTTCGTCAGATTGCCGCCACAGGCGAAATACGCGCGGAGCGTACCGATCAGATCCGTGCCGCGGCGTTCGTCGTAGTCGAGCACCGGGCCGATCGTGGCCGTCACGTACGCGTCGAGATCGGCGTGTTCGCCCAGGAGCAGCCCGACGAAACCGAGGTCGGCCATGCTCGCGCCTTCCCCCGCCCTGCCCAGTGCCAGCAACGACGCGACGCATCGCGCGGCTTCGGCGTGCGCCACGGCCAGCTCCTGCGGGGAGGTGGCCGGTCCCGCCGCGCCCACCGTCACCGGGCAGTCCATCGTGGACGTGAGTTCGGCGGCGACGGATCCGGCCAGCGCACCGGCGTCCGTACCGCGGACCAGCAGGACGACCTCGTCCGCGTGGACACCGACCAGGGCCGCGTGCCGGACGGCCGCCGCGGCCAGCCGCCGCCGGGACACGTCGTCGGAATGCGCGATCAGCACCGCATGCGATGTCGACAAATCGACCCCGAGTCGACGGCCTCGCGCCAGCAACGCGGCGGGATTGCGGCCCGGCGCCGTGAGCAGGTCCGACAGCAGCTCCCCGCGCACCTCGTCCTCGGCCCGCGCGACGGAACGCCGTTGCATCAGCAGTACCGCGGTGACCACGCCTGCCCGTTCGAACAGCCGCCGGTCCGCTTCGCCGAGCGATCGCCCGCCGCCCAGCACCAAGCTGCCGAGGAACTCCTGCCCCGCCTGGACGGCACACAGCCAACCGTCCTCAGTGGACACTGCCCGCCCGCTCGCCCGGGACGCCGACACCGCGGTCCGCGAGAGGTTCAGCTCCCCGCCGGTCCGGGCCAGGACGACACCGTCGGCGTCGTAGACGGCGATGCCGCCACCGAGCACGTCCGCGACCGCGGCGGCGACCTCGGCCAGGTCACCGCCGCGCAGCACGAGATCCATCAGCCGGTCGTGCGCGTCTTCGGCACGGCGCATCGCGTCGTTGTGCGCGCTGATCGTCGCGTTGGCGGCGTTCAGCTCGGCGACCGCGCGCCGCGTCTCGTCGAGCAGATGCGCGTTGTCCAGCGCGATCGCCGCGTGGTCGGCCAGCGAAGACAGCAGCGCGACCTCCTCCGCGCTGAACTCCCGCGCCGCCCGGTCCGAGGCGAACAGCACCCCGATGACCTTGCTGCCGATCGCCAGCGGCACCCCGAGGATCGCGGTCAGCCCCTCGTCGAGCACACCGGTGTCGATCGACGAGGTGTGGCGGAACCGCTCGTCGTCGAAGTAGTCCGCCGTCGCGTACGGCCGCGCGGTCTGCGCGACCAGCCCGCCGAGCCCCTCGCCCATCCCCAGCACGATGTCCTGGAACAGCGCGGAAACCGAACCGTCGGTCACCCGGACGTAGGTGTTGCCCTCGGTCTCGTTCTTGAGGCTGAGGTAGGACACGTCCACGCCGAGCAGCGCCCGAGCCCGGCGCACGATCGACCGCAGGACGGCGTCCGGATCGTCCAGCCGGGCGAGGTCGCTGGCCGTGTCGAACAGCGCGGCCAGCTCCGCCTCGCGCCGCCGGTGCTCGGCGACGGTGTCCCGGATCCGCAGCGCCAGCTCGGTGGCCTTCGGGTCGACGGGGACGTGCGCCAGCTGCTCGCTGCCCGCCCCGGAGGCGAGCAGTTCGAGCAGCCGACGTAGCTGGTCCGCACTGTCCACAGCGGTCATGCTGACACGTGATTGCGTTCCGTGAGAACTTCGGAATGCAAGGACTCGCCCTTGGTCTCGCGGGCGGAGAGCAGCGCGATCACGGTCAGCGCGCACATCGCGACGACGTAGAGCGAGACAGGGACCGTGCTGCCGAACTCCTTGAACAGCGCGACCGCGATGAGCGGCGCCACCGCGCCCGCCGCGATCGACGACAGCTGCCCGCCGACCGAAAGGCCGGTGTAGCGGACCCGCGTCGGGAACTGCTCGGAGAAGAACGCGGCCTGCGGGCCGTACATCGCGCCGTGCAGCACCAGCCCGACGGTTGTCGCGAGAATGATGACACCGGAATTCTTCGTGTCGAGCATCGCGAAGAACGCGAAACTCCACACCGCCATTCCGATGGCACCGAACAAGTAGACCGGGCGACGGCCGATCCGGTCGGAAAGAATGCCCCACAAGGGAATCGTCACGAAATGCACGGCCGAACCGATCAGCACCGCGTTGAGGCCCGCCGATTTCGGCAGACCCAGCCCGGTGGTGACGTAAACGAGAATGAACGCGGTGATCACGTAGTAGGAAACGTTCTCCGCCATCCGTGAACCGATCGTGATCAGCACCGCGCGCCAGTTGTTCCGGAACACCTCGACGACCGGCGCGTGCTCGGGCTTGCTCTTTTCCTGTGCCGCCAGGAAGACGGGCGACTCGCTGACCGCGAGCCGGATCCACAGGCCGATCACCACGAGGACACCGGAAAGCAGGAACGGGATCCGCCAGCCCCAGCTGAGGAACGCCTCGTCGGACTGCGTCGCGGCGAGGATCGCCAGTACCGCCGTCGCCAGCAGGTTCCCGCCGGGGGCGCCACACTGCGGCCACGACGCCCAGAACCCGCGGCGTTTGTCGTCGCCGTGTTCGGAGACGATCAGCACCGCGCCGCCCCATTCGCCGCCGAGCGCGAAACCCTGCACCAGCCGCAGCAGCGTGAGCAGGATCGGCGCCAGGACACCGACGGACGCGTAGGTCGGGAGAACACCCATCGCGCAGGTCGAACCGCCCATCAGCACCAGGCTCAGCACCAGCAGCTTCTTGCGGCCGACCCGGTCCCCGAAATGCCCGAACACCAGCCCGCCGATGGGCCGCGCGAGGAAACCGACGGCGTAGGTCAGGAACGCGAGCAGCGTGCCTGTCAGCGGATCGTTGGTGGGGAAGAACAGTTTGCCGAACACCAGCGCCGCGGCGGAGGTGTAGAGGAAGAAGTCGTACCACTCGATCGTCGTGCCGATCAGGCTGGCGCTGACGACCTTCGCGATCGAGCCGCGGTTCTGGGTGGTCACCGGGGGACGTCCTTTCTGGGAGGGGTTCACGCGGCGGTCCAGCCGCCGTCGAGGGGGATCGAGGTACCGGTGACATGGGCGGCGTGGTCGCCGGACAGCCAGAGCACGCACGCGGCGACGTCCTCGGGCTCGATGAGCCGCTTGATCGCCGAACGGCGCAGCAGGACCTGTTCGATGACGGCGTCGCGGTCGAGGCCGTGTTCTTCGGCCTGCGCCTGGAGCTGGCCGGTGACCAGCGGGGTCCGGACGTAGCCGGGATTGACGCAGTTGCTGGTCACGCCGTGTTCCGCGCCTTCGAGCGCGGTGACCTTGGAGAGCCCTTCGAGCGCGTGCTTCGCGGTGACGTACGCGGATTTGAACGGGCTCGCGCGGAGGCCGTGGACGCTGGACATGTTGACCACGCGGCCGCGGCCGCGGTCGTACATCCACGGCAGCACGCGGCGGATGAGCAGGAACGGCGCGGTGACCATGAGCGACTGGATGCGGGTGAACGTCTCCGGCGGGAACTCGTGGATCGGCGCGATGTGCTGGAAGCCGGCGTTGTTGACGAGGATGTCGATCTCGGCCGGGAGGGTCCCGATGGCCTGGGCGTCGGTGAGGTCGGCGACGTGGGCGATGCCGTTGACGTCGGCCGCCGCCTTCTCGACGGCGTCGTCGATGTCGACGAGGTGGACCTTGGCCCCGGCCCGCGCCAGCGCTTCGGCGCAGACCAGGCCGATCCCGCTCGCCGCGCCCGTGACCAGCGCGGACTTACCCGCCAGATCGCTGTGATACGCACCACTCATGCCGGACGACGTTAGGTCGCCCCGGGCGCTTAAGCCATGTGGTTAGGCGCTACAGCTGCTCAAGATCCCGTGTGGTGTCCCCACACCCTCGGCAAGGGTCAGCCGGCGGCGTCCGAGATGGACTTCGCCTCGCGAGCACCGGCCTCGAAGGCTTCGCACGAGAAGAGCAGCCAGGACCGGACGCCCTCGGGAGTCCCGCCGGCGAACGTCGTAGCGGCCTCGATGTACTTCGGCACCCGCCGGAAGTACGCGACCTCCGGCACCGTCAGGGCCTTCGGGTCCAGCCCCGTCGCCACCGCCGAAAGCCGGGCCGCCGCCCGCGCGACGACCCCGTCCGCGGAGCCGAAAGGCTTCAGCGCCAACAGTTCCCCGTGCACGACGGCGGTCAGCACCGGACCGGGGACCGACGTCGCGCCGGCGACCAGTTGCGCCAGCATCTCCAGCCGCGGCCCGACGTCACCGGACGACCGCGGCCGCCCCAACGCGTCGGGATCCGTCACCAGGTCCGACGCGGCGAGAACGTGCAGGCGCGCCAACGCCTGCAGCGGCGCGCGCCGCCAAGTCGGCAGCAGGCCCTCCAGCGCCTCCGCGACGCGCAGCGCGCCCGCCAGCACCGGATCGGTCACCTCACCGGATTCCGGCAGTTCGGGCGCGGCGCCCTCGATCCCGGCCGACGCCCGCGCCGACCGCACGGACGCTTCGGCGGCCGTCGCCGCGCCGCCACGCAGGTTGGCGGGCAGCCGGTGGACGGCGAACACCGCGTCCTGCGCCGATTTCGCGGCCGCCGCGACCCCTTCGAGGTCCAGCAGCGGCTTCAGCGGATCCGTCACGCGTCCAGCACCTGCCCCGCGCGCCGGACCACCGGCGCCTGCACCGACCACGGGAAGTTGATCCACCGGTCCGTGTGCTTCCAGACGTACTCGCATTTGACCTCGGACCGCGGCTTCTCGTAGACGACCGCGCAGCGCACCTCGGCGACGTGGTCGGCGCAGAAGTCGCGGACCAGCTTCAAGGTCGCGCCGGTGTCGGCCACATCGTCGGCGACGAGCACCTTCTTCTTCGTCAGGTCGACGACGTTCGGCACCGGCGGCAGCATCACCGGCAGGTCGAGGCGCTGATCGACGCCGGTGTAGAACTCGACGTTCATCACGTGCAGGTTCTTCACGTCCAACGCGTAGCCGAGCCCGCCGGCGACGAACAGGCCGCCGCGCGCGATCGACAGGATCAGGTCCGGCTCGAACCCGTCGTCGGCGACGGCCTGCGCCAGGTCTCTGCTGGCCGTTCCGAACAACTCCCAGGTGAGCTCTTCCCGCTCCTCGGCCATGCTGCCTCGCCTCCGTCGATCGTTCCCGCGAGCATAGGCAACGCCTCAGTGGCCTTCTCGAATGCTTCGAAACTGGCTATCCAGCAAGGCCATTACTGGCCGTAACGTCAAGATCGTGACCGACTGGAACGCCCATGCGACCTTGACCGGCGAACGCGTCCGCCTCGAACCGCTCACCCGCGACCACGCGAAAGGCCTGTTCGAGGCCGGATCCGACCCGGCGATCTGGACCTGGCTCAGCCTCCGGCGCCCGGAAGACCTCGCCGCCGCCGAAGCCATGGTCGACGCCATCCTCGCCGACCCGGACCGCCGCGCCTGGGCGCAACTCGACGCGCGCACCGGCGAGGTCGCGGGCACGACGTCGTTCTACGCGATGAACGCGCGCCACAAGATCGTTTCCCTTGGCTACACCTGGATCGGTTCCGCGTGGCAGCGGACCGGGCTCAACCGCGAGTCGAAACTCCTGTTGCTGCGCCACGCTTTCGACGACCTCGGCGCGAACCGCGTCTCGTGGGAGACCGACATCCTCAACCTGAAGTCCCAGAACGCGATCGAACGTCTCGGCGCGCAACGGGAAGGCGTGCTGCGCGCGCATCGCGTCCGGCCCGACGGAACCGTCCGTGACACCGTTGTCTACTCCCTCACCGGACCAGAATGGCCGGCGGTCCGTACCGCTTTGTCCTCAAGCGTGTGAATGCCGCGCGCAACCACGATGCAACCTTTTACTTCGCGTCGTAACGTCGATAGCGTGCCAACGGGCGTGAAGACACGCGAATCACAGGAGGCATCGCACCATGACCGAGCAGTCGCCGGCGCTGGACAATTTGCTCACGGAGAGCAGGACCTTCCCCCCGAGCGAGGCTTTCAGCGCGCAAGCGAATGCCACCGCCGACTTCTACGCCGAAGCCGACGCCGACCGGGATGCGTTTTGGGCCAAGCAGGCCGAGCGCCTCCACTGGGACACGAAGTGGTCGCAGGTATTGGACTGGACCAATGCTCCGGTCGCGAAGTGGTTCGTGGGCGGGAAGCTGAACGTCGCCTACAACTGTGTCGACCGCCACGTCGTCGACGGGCACGGCGACCAGGTCGCCATCCACTGGGTCGGCGAGCCCGGCGACAGTCGTGACATCACCTACGCCCAGCTGAAGGACGAGGTTTCCCGGGCCGCGAACGCCCTCGAGTCCCTCGGGCTCGCCGCAGGCGACCGCGTCGCCATCCAGATGCCGATGGTGCCCGAAGCGATCTTCGCGATGCTCGCGTGTGCCCGCATCGGCGTTCTGCACAGTGTCGTCTTCGGTGGTTTTTCCCCGACAGCACTGCGTTCCCGGGTGGACGACCAGGCGGCGCGGATCGTCATCACCACCGACGGCCAGTACCGCCGCGGCAAGGCCGCCCCGATGAAGGCCAACGTCGACGAAGCGCTCGAAGGCGCCGAATCGGTCGAGAAGGTCATCGTCGTCCGCCGCACCGGCGACGAGGTGCCGATCACCGAAGGCCGCGACCTCTGGTGGCACGAACTGGTCGACGGCCAGTCCGCGGAGCACGCGCCGCAGGCGTTCGACTCCGAGCACCCGCTCTTCATCCTCTACACCTCCGGCACCACCGGGAAGCCGAAGGGCATCCTGCACACCTCCGGCGGATACCTGACCCAGGCGGCGTACACGCACCACAACGTCTTCGACCACAAGGCCGGCGAAGACGTCTACTGGTGCACCGCCGACATCGGCTGGATCACCGGGCACACGTACATCGTGTACGGGCCGCTGGCGAACCGGACGACCCAGGTCGTCTACGAAGGCACGCCGAACACCCCGCACGAAGGCCGCCACTGGGAGATCGTCCAGCAGCACAAGGTCTCCATCTACTACACCGCGCCGACGTTGATCCGCACGTTCATGAAGTGGGGCAACGAGATCCCGGAGAAGTACGACCTCTCCTCGCTGCGCGTGCTCGGCAGCGTCGGCGAGCCGATCAACCCCGAAGCGTGGATCTGGTACCGCGAGAACGTCGGCGCGAACTCGGCGCCGATCGTCGACACCTGGTGGCAGACCGAGACCGGCGGGATCATGATCTCGCCGCTGCCGGGCGTCACAGCCACGAAGCCGGGCTCCGCGCAGAAGGCGCTGCCGGGCATCTCGGCGAAGGTCGTCGACGACCAGGGCGTCGAGGTCGGCAAGGGTGGCGGCGGCTACCTGGTGCTCGACAAGCCGTGGCCGGGGATGCTGCGCGGCATCTGGGGCGACGAAGAGCGTTTCCGCGACACCTACTGGTCGCGCTTCCGCGACCAGGGCTACTACTTCGCCGGTGACGGCGCGAAGTACGACGCCGATGGCGACATCTGGCTGCTGGGCCGGGTCGACGACGTGATGAACGTGTCCGGGCACCGCATCTCGACCACCGAGGTCGAGTCGGCGCTGGTCTCGCACCCGACGGTCGCCGAGGCCGCCGTCGTCGGCGCGACCGATCCGACCACCGGGCAGGGCATCGTCGCGTTCGTCATCCTCCGCGGCAACGCGGTGGACGGCGGGGACAAGGCCGTGCAGGAACTGCGCAACCACGTCGCGAAGGAGATCGGGCCGATCGCGAAGCCGCGGCAGATCCTGGTCGTCCAGGAACTGCCGAAGACCCGCTCCGGCAAGATCATGCGCCGCCTGCTGCGCGACGTCGCCGAGAACCGCCAGGTCGGCGACGTCACCACGCTGGCCGACTCGTCCGTGATGGACCTGATCTCTTCGGGTCTGAAGTCGGGCAAGTCGGAGGAGTAGCTCCGCCGCGTGACATGAAAGGCCCCTTACTTGCAAATTTTGCAAGTAAGGGGCCTTTCATAGCGTCCGGGAGGGCACGAAAGGGACGGTCAAGCGGGTTCGACGGGCAGCCACAGCTCGCAGGTGGCCGTTCCGAAGTCGTCTGAGTGCTCCAGGATCGCGACGATCGACGGCCCCGGCCGCAGCCGCCACGGGTTGGACGGGAACCACTCGGTCGCCGTGGCCGCCCAGGTGTCCTGCAGCGCCTGCGGATGCGCTCCGGCGGTCCGGAAGACCGCCCAGCGCCCGGCCGTGACCTCGATGGCGTCGAGGTCGTCCGGGACCGTGCCACCTGAGACGGCGACTCCGTGCAGGTAGGTCAGTTCACTGCCTTCGGCGCTGTCGGGCTCCAGGTCGTCGCTGACCTGCAGCAGCCCGTCCGGCGAAGTGTCGCTGAGAGCCTTCAGCCGGGTGTGCGCCTCCGCTGGCAGCGCGGCGATGTGCCGCTGGATATGCGGGTTGCCGCCTTCGTGGACGAGCGGGACCCGGGCCGCGTATCCGACGAGACGGAACGCGGGACGGTCGACGATGCGGGTGTCCATGGGGATACTCCCTTCGACGCTCAGGCGGAACCTGAGCCGTGGTTGTGTGCGAAGGGGGCCTCCGTCCCGGCGGACGTCGCCAGGGCCGGCGCCGTGGACGGCCCGGAACGCCCGTCCGAACGCCTCTGTCGAGCCGTAGCCGTACCGGACGGCGATGGTCAGCAGATCATCGTCGCCCCGGACGACGTCGGCGGCGGCGACGGTCATGCGACGACGGCGCAGGTACTCCGAAAGCGGCATACCCGCCAGCGACGAGAACATCCGGCGCAGGTGGTACTCGGTGGTGCCGAGCGCCCTGGCCTCCCCGCCGACGTCAAGTTCGCCGCCGAGGTGTTCCTCTACGAGGGCGGCGAGCCGGTTGAGTGCCGAGATCATGAGGCCTCCTTTCGACGTCGACCTTGACCTGCGGCGGCCTTCCCGCGCCCGACCATGGCGATCCGATCCGATCATGCGCCTACCACACCCCGGTTCGCGACAGTCGAACGCCTGTTCTAGGATGTGCCGGGTACCACCCCATACCCGGGCAAGGAGACGACACCGACGATGACCGTGGATGCCTTGACACGCACTGACGCCGTGTCCGAAGAAGCGGCTACCGAAGCGCCCGTCGACTCGACGCCGCAGGCGGAGACCACCGAAGCCCCGGCTGAGGCCAAGGCCGAAACGCCGGAGTCCCCGGCCGAAGACCAGACGGAGACCCCCGCCGAGAACGTGGCGGAGTCCCCCAAGCCCAAGCGCGGCCGCCCCAAGGTCGCCACGACGGCCAAGAAGACCCGCACCGTCGAGCTGACGCTCACGGTCACCGGCACCGCCGACGGCGAGTGGCAGGCCGAGCTCAAGAACGGCGCCAAGTGGGTCGCGAAGGGCCTGGAGATCCCGGCCGCCGCCGTGTCCCGTGCCGCCAAGGAGCTGCACGCGGACCTGTCCGGCCCGATCGACGAGGTCATCAACGCGGCTCGTGAACTGCAGGCCGCGAAGGTCGCCCAGCTCGAAGCCGAACTGGAGAAGGCGAAGCTGGCCCTGGCCGAGCTGGACGCGTAAGACTTTCCTCCCGACCGGGGCGGACGCTGGAGATTTCGGTGTCCGCCCCGGTTTCTTTTTCGGCCGGTAAGGCAAGGCGGCGAGTCTGGTGCCGCCTGACGCGCCCGGCCTCACGTGAGGTGTTGCGAAGGGCACTTTCGCAACGTTGAAGGTTGCGAAAGTGCCCTTCGCAACATCCTCTTGGGGCTGTTCGCCGGGTCGTGATTAGACGGCGATCACGCGTGTTCAGAAGGAGAACTCACGTGATCGGCGGCCGCCCGGGCAACGGGGTCTTGAACTCGACCCAGCGACTGTCCACAATGGCCTCGACGCTGTGCGGAACCCCGCGCGGATGGACGATCGTCCCCCCGGCTTCGAGCGTGACCTCCCGCCCGTCGAGCGTGCCTCGCAGCGAACCCGAAACCAGGTACACGATGCTGTCGTGATCGTGGCTGTGCACGGGAGAAGCAACACCGGCCGGATAGCGGATCTCGTACGCCAGACCGCCTTCCGCCGTCGCGAGCGTCCGGAACCGGCCCTGCCCGCCGATCAGCGGCAAACCCTCCACAGTGGACATCGGCTGCCAGCTCATCGCGCGGCCTCCATCTCCGCCGCCTCCTCGCGGTCGGGGTCACGGGCGAGCAGGACACCGATGACGGTCACCACCGCGGTCGCGAGCAGGTAGACGCCGATCGCGAGCCAGGTGTCGAAGCCGGCGAGCAGCGCCGTGAACAGCAGCGGCGCGGGCGCCCCGCCGATCACGCCGGCGAGGGTGTACGCCAGCGAGCTGCCGGTGTAGCGCAGGCGCGGCGAGAACTGCTCGGTGACGAGCGCGGCCTGCGGGCCGTAGAGCGCGGCGTGGATGACCAGCGCGAGCACGATCCCGATCGCCAGCATCACGAACGAGCCGCCGCTGACCATCGGGAAGAACACGAACGGCCAGATCCCGGCGGCGATGGTCGCGACCAGGTACATCTTGCGCCGCGAGATCCGGTCCGAGAGCGCGCCGAACAGCGGCATCAGCACCAGCTGGAAGGCCGAACCGATCATCACCGCGGCCAGCCCGGCGCCGCGCGAGAGGTCGGTGTGCGTCGTGACGTAAGTGAGGACGAAGACGGTGAACAGCGCGTAGAGCACGTCCGGGCAGACGCGGATCAGCACGGCCGCGACGAGCGCGCGGCGTTCGGTGCGGAAGACCTCGGAGATCGGCGCCGACGAACGTTCTCCCCGCTCCTGGATCTGCTTGAAGACCGGCGTCTCCTCCAGCTTGAGCCGGATCCACAGGCCGAACCCGACCAGCGCGCCGGACAGCAGGAACGCGATCCGCCAGCCCCAGCTGTTGAACTGGTCCTCGGTGAGCAGCGCGGCCAGGACGGCGAGGACACCATTGGCGAGCAGGTTGCCCGCGGGCGGGCCGATCTGCGCGGCCGATGCCCAGAACCCGCGTTTGTCCGGATCGCCGAACTCACTCGACAGCAGGACGGCGCCACCCCATTCGCCGCCGATGCCGACACCCTGCGCGAACCGCAGCAACACGAGCAGGACCGCCGCGAAGCCGCCGATGCTCTCGTACGTGGGAAGGACGCCGATGAGGAACGTCGCGACGCCGGTGAGCACGAGGGTCATGACCAGGATGCGCTTGCGGCCGAGCACGTCGCCGAGGCGACCGAAGAGGAACCCGCCGATCGGCCGGGCGAGGTAGCCGACGGCGTAGGTGGAGAACGCCGCCATCGTGCTCGCGAGCTGGTCTTCCGAGGGGAAGAAGAGCTGCCCGAAGATCGTCGCGGCCGCCACCGAGTAGGCCGCGAAGTCGTACCACTCGAGCGCTGTCCCCGAGAGGCTGGCCGCGAAGGCCTTGTGCAACGAACGCCGGTCACCGGCTGGTGAGGTCATGTCCACATCCCGTCCGCAGTAGGTCCGCAACCCCGCCGGGAGGGGTTGAATTGCAGATATACTCCTTGTATACAAGCTGTATGCGCAACCCCCAATCTCGGAGGACAGATGCCTGAGCTGCGTTTCACCCTTCCCGACGGCCAGGAGCGGCGGACCGAGGTCCACACACTGCTGAACGCCGGATACGCCGGTCGCAGCCAGGAGGACGTCGCCGCCCACGTGGCCGAACTGGCCGAACTCGGCGTCCCCGCGCCCTCGGTGATCCCGGCGCTCTACCCGGTCGCGCCGTACCTGGCGAGCCAGACCGAAGAGGTCCCGGTGCAGCACGAGAAGACCTCCGGCGAGGCCGAGTGGGCTCTCGTCATCACCGGCCCCGCGCCCGAGGACGTCCTGCTGACCGCCGCCTGCGACCACACCGACCGCGCGCTCGAAGCGCACGGCGTCGCGTGGAGCAAGAACGCCGGCCCCGACGTCCTCGCCGCCAAGGCCTGGCGCCTCGTCGACGTCCAGGACCGGCTCGACGAGCTCACGCTGTCCGCCTGGGCGGGGGAAACCCTTATCCAGCAAGGGAAACTCGCGGATCTGCTGCCGCCGTCGTACTGGCTGGACGTGCTGCGCGAGCGCGATCTGTACGCCCCGGGCACCGTGTTGATCTCGGGCACCATCCCGATGGTGCAAGGCGTCGACCAGTTCGCCGACTCCTGGCGCGTGGAACTGGGCGACCCGGCGACCGGCGAGACGATCGACCTCGCCTACAGCGTGCGGCGGCTACCCGAACCGATCGGCTGAAGCAGTTCGCCGAGGAACACGCGGTATTCGCCCTTCATCGGCAACTCGCGATCGACGCGGACGCGGCGGCGGGTCGCGGAGACCTCGATCTCCCGCACCGGATCGAAACCGGTGCGCTCGTAGGACTCCCAGTACAGCCCGACGCCGCGCCGCTGCCAGGCGGGGACTTCGGCGAAGTTGACGCCATGCGCGAAAAGCAGCTCGTTCTTCTCGGAGACGCCCGCGCCTTCGAGAGCCGCTCCGGCCTCGCTCGCCGACTTCCCCGCCTTGCGCAGGATCCAGTAGCACCAGCCGTTGAGCGCGCAGCGGGTCGCGTCCGCCTGGCGCCACGAGAAGTAGTCGACGACGTCGTCCGCCGTCGTGCCGAGCCAGACCCGGCCGTCGAAGTGCGCCGGGACCCCGGCCGCGTGGGTGAACGCGGCCGACGCGACCCCGGCGGAGATCGACACGAGCTTCTCGACACCCCTGCCGAACAGTTCGGCGGAAGGCGGGAGCACGAGCGAGATCTCGTCGCTTTCCGTGTACACGTAAGGCGAAGCGAATTCCGCCATCAAGGCACTCGCCGCCTCGGCCATGCACTCGGCGAAGCGGGGGTCGAACGGCTTCTCGAACCGCGCTTCGGTGAACTTGGAGAAGCCCCGGCCGTCGACCCGGAGCACCGTCCAGGAGCCCGGGGGCACGGTCAAGCCGTGGAACCACTCCCGTTCCCGTTGCCGCGCCTCGAAATCACCGGCGTCCATGCTCACCCTCGCTCCACGACGAAACCGCCTTCACCGTCGAAACCGACGACGTACAGCTCGTCGAAACCGTCCTCCGCGGTCGGTCGCCGCAGCCGCTTGAGAGTCGCATACAGACCGACGTCGGGCACCCGGGTTTTGACCTTCCGGCGCGCGTTGCGCTCCTGCGACCCCTCGAAGTCCGGCGGGAACCAGTACCCGGCGACGCGCGCGCCGTGGCGCCTCGCGACCTCGATCAGCGGAGCCCACTCCTCGGCCGACGGGTTGGTGTTGTCCACGACCACCGAACTGCCGTCTTCGAGCGCTTCGGCCAGCATCCGCAGCTGGCGGCTCTGCCGCCGCTTGGCGTTCGGGAAGTTGTCCTTGCTGAGGTGCACATGCGTGCCCGCGAACTCCCGCCGGAAGAACGTCGTCTTCCCGGACGCCTGGAGCCCGATCAGGATCACCACCTCGGCCATGTCCGACAACCTATCCGAGGACTTAGGTAAGGCAATAGTCAATAAGGATTGCCTGCATTGACCGAAACGGTTTCCTCTCGCCGATTCCCGTTCTTCGTGTTTCACTGAAACGGTGACCGAAACCGTGTCGACCGAACATCCCCACGAACCCCACGCGGATCTGAGCGGCAAACTGAACTGGCTGCGCGCAGGTGTCCTCGGCGCGAACGACGGGATCGTGTCGGTGGCGGGCATCGTGGTCGGCGTCGCGGGCGCGACCACCGACTCCACCGCGATCGCGACGGCGGGAATCGCGGGCCTGGTCGCCGGCGCGCTTTCCATGGCGGGCGGCGAATACGTCTCGGTGAGCACGCAGCGCGACACCGAACGCGCGCAGTTGCGGCTGGAAAAGCGCGAACTGAAAGAGATGCCCGAAGCCGAAGAACGGGAACTCGCGGAAATCTACGAGGCGAAGGGCCTTTCCCCTGATCTCGCCGCCCAGGTGGCCCGCGAACTGACCGAAAAGGACGCGCTGCAGGCGCACGCCGAGGCCGAACTCGGCATCGATCCGGACAATCTGACCAGCCCGTGGCAGGCGGCGTGGGCGTCGCTGGTGGCGTTCACCGTCGGCGCGCTGCTGCCGCTGCTGTCGATCGTGTGGACGTCGACCTCGGCGAGGGTCTGGGCGTGTGCGGCGGCGGTCGTGGTCGGGCTGGCGCTGACAGGGCTCCTCAGCGCGAAACTCGGCGACGCCCGCGTCGGTCGCGCGATCGCGCGGAACGTCGGCGTCGGCGCGCTGACGATGCTGGTGACGTACTACGTCGGCGTGCTGTTCGGGACGACCATCGGTTAGCCGTGATCAGACGGCGAACTCGCGTGATCAGAGACGGATCTCGCGTGATCAGAGCCGTGACTCGCGTGATCAGACGCCGCACACCGACATCGCCGTCCAAGCACGTGTGTTCCGTCTTCAATCACGCGAGATCGGCGTCCAATCACGCGAGATCGGCATCTGATCACGTGTGTCACGTCTTCGATCACGGCCCGTCAGGTAGCCCCCGGTGCGATGAAAGGCCCGTTCATCGCAAAATTTGCGATGAACGGGCCTTTCATCGCACCTTCGAGGGTCGCTCGTCGGCGCGGGCGGAAGAGCGTCTAGTGGACGCCCTTCATCAGCTTGCGGATCATCGGCGTCGCCACCAGGAGCGCCACACCGACCACGATGGCCACCCCGCCGACGATGCTGAAGTACGGCGCTTCGTCGTCCACCGTGTAGTACTCGGCGAGCTTCCCGGACATCGCCGTGCCCAGCGAAATGGACAGGAAGTTCAGCGCCACCATCTGCGTCCGGAAGGCCTCCGGCGCGAGTTTGGTCGACAGCGAAAGGCCGACCGGCGAAAGCATCAGTTCCGCCATGGTGAACACGAACAGGATGCCGGCCAGCGCGAGCAGCGGGCTCGCGTTCTTGCCGCTGCCGACCATCGGGAGGAACAGCAGGAACGCCACGCCCATGGTGACCGTGCCGAGCACGAACTTGACCGGCGAGGACGGCTGCCGCGAACCGAGTTTCGTCCAGATCGCGGCGATCACCGGCGCGAACAGGATGATGAACACCGGGTTGATCGAGTTGACCCACGCGACCGGCATCTCCCAGCCGAAGATCGTCCGGTTCAGCCGCTCGTCGGTGTAGGCCGCGACGACGGTGAACTGCTGCTGGTACAGCGAGAAGAACGCGGCGCTCGCGATGAACATCGGGATGAACGAGTACACCCGGCTGCGTTCTTCGGAGGTGATCTTCTTGCTGGTGATGATCACCACGAAGTAGATCACCGAGATGACCGCGACGGCCCCGACGACGACGTCGACCAGGTTCTCCGGGTTGATTACGCCGAAGACCACGAGCAGCACGATCGCCGCGATACCCGCCACGGTGCCGCCGAAGACCAGAGGACGCTTCGACGCGGGCAGCGGGTTCGGGATCTCGCTCGCCTTCTCGCCGAGGTTCTTGCGGCCGATCGTGTACTGGATCAGGCCGAGCGCCATCCCGATCGCGGCCAGCCCGAAGCCGATGTGGAAGCCGAGTTCGCTCTGCGCGAGCCCGGTCAGCAGCGGTCCGACGAAACCACCGACGTTCACGCCCATGTAGAAGATCGTGAAACCGCCGTCGCGGCGCTCGTCACCCTTCGCGTAGAGCGTCCCGACGATGGCCGTGGCGTTGGACTTCAGCCCACCACTGCCGACGGCGACGCAGAAGAGACCCACGGCGATGCCTGCCAGCCCTGGCAGAATCGCCAGGCTGATGTGGCCGATCATGATCAGGATCGCGCTGTAGAACAGCGTCCGTTCGGAGCCGAGCACGCGGTCCGCGACCCACGCGCCGATCACCGCCGACAGGTAGACCATGCCGCCGTACGCGCCGACGATGCCGAGCGCGGAGGCCTTCGGCAGCGCGAGGCCGCCCTGACTGACTTCGTAGTAGAGGTAGATCGGGAGGATGCCGAGCATCCCGTAGTACGAGAACCGCTCCCACATCTCGACGCCGAAGAGGTTCGCCAGCCCTCGTGGGTGCCCGAAGAACCTCGTGTCTTGCTGGACCTCGGTAGAGGTACTCACCATGCCGTCCTTATCGAAGACATCGTTGTCGTTTTCCGTTCACATGCTAAGAGTCCAGCATGTGGAACTGACACCGACGTCCGGATGGATCTTGTGGTCGCCGTCATGAAGAGATGAAATCCGCAGCTCCAGACGTTAAAATCGAGTCAAGGTGCGCCGGGAAGTCTGGTCGGCAACAGTATTCGTGTTGCCGAAAACCGGAGGATGCCGTGTCCGGCCCCAACCGTCCCGCGAAAGCCGTCGTCGCCGACTTCGCCCGTTATCTCCGCACGGAGACCACCGGCGGGCTGATCCTGCTCGGCGCCACCGCGATCGCCCTGCTTTGGGCGAATTCGCCCATCGACGACCTTTACCGCGCGATCCGCGATTTCCGGCTCGGTCCCGAGTTCCTCCACCTGAATCTGACGATCGGCGACTGGGCGAAGGACGGCCTGCTCGCACTGTTCTTCTTCGTCGCGGGACTCGAACTCAAACGTGAACTCGTGGTCGGCGAGCTCTCCCGCTTCAAGCAGGCGATCCTGCCGGTGGTCGCCGCGATCGGCGGCATGATCGTCCCGGCACTGGTCGCGCTTTCCGTCGGCTGGGGCACGCCGGGCATCGAGCGCGCGTGGGCCATCCCGGTCGCCACGGACATCGCGTTCGCGCTCGGTGTCCTCGCCTTGACCGCCTCGAACCTGCCGAGCAGCGCCCGGGTCTTCCTGCTCTCGCTGGCGGTGGTCGACGACCTCGGCGCGATCCTCATCATCGCGATCCTGTTCACCGCGAAGTTCGACCTCGTCGCCGCGGGCGTCGCCGTCGTCGCTCTCGCGCTGTACGCCTACCTGCAGCACCGCCGCGTCCGCAGTGCCTGGATCTACGTGCCGCTGGCCTTGATCACCTGGGTCGCGGTGCACTCGGCAGGCATCCACGCCACCATCGCCGGCGTCGCGCTCGGCCTGCTCACCCGCGTCCGCGCCGACGAGGGCGAGGAGCACGCGCCCGCGATCCGGCTCGAACACCGGCTGCAGCCGTGGTCCGCCGCGGTCGCGGTGCCGCTGTTCGCGCTGTTCGCGGCCGGGATCAAGGTGGACGGCGAATCGCTCGGCGCGGTCTTCACCACGGCGCTGCCGCTGGCCGTGCTGGTCGGGCTCGTCGGCGGGAAGCTGATCGGGATCTTCGGCGCCAGCCTGCTCGCGGTGAAGTTCAAACTCGCGGAAAAACCCAGGGGCATGGGCTGGCGGGACATCGGCGCGCTGTCGATGCTCGGCGGTGTCGGGTTCACCGTGAGCCTGCTGATCGCCGATCTCGCGCTCGACGGGGAAGCCGTCGAACTGACGAAGGCGGCGGTGCTGATCGCTTCGGCCATCGCCTCGCTTTCGGCCGCCGCGATGCTGCTGCACCGCAGCCGCGTGCACGCGCGAGAGGATCTCTGACGCGACACTCGCCGGTCCGCCGCGCCCGGGATGAGGGCACGTGGCACGATGGCCGGGTGAGCAGCCCCAAGCACGAACGTACCGGCCCCGACGGCGTGGGGGCCGTGCCCTACCTCCCCCTGTCGAGCGATGACGACGTGGTAGCGAGCGAGCAGTCCCTCGGGAAACTCGTCGGCGATGCCACACAGCACGTCTCGACGCTGATCCGCGCCGAGGTCGAGCTGGCCAAGTCCGAGGTCGTCGCGGAGGCGAAGAAGGGCCTCAAGGGCGCCATCTTCTTCCTGGTCGCGCTGGTCGTCGGGCTGTACAGCTCGTTCTTCTTCTTTTTCTTCCTCGGTGAGCTGCTGTCGGAGTTCCTGCAGCGCTGGGCGGCGTTCCTGATCGTGTTCGGGCTGATGCTCGTCTCGACGGCGGTCGCGGGCTTCCTCGGTTACCTCAAGGTGAAGAAGATCAAGGCGCCGGAGCGCACGATCAACAGCTTCAAGGACACCGCCGCCGCGTTCAAACCGCGGCACAGCGCCGAAGACGAAGACTGAGTCTTCGGGCGGTGCAGGCGACACCGGACCCGTCGATCGTCCGGATCGACGGGCCGTGGACCCATCGTGACGTCTCCGCGAACGGCATCCGGCTGCACGTCGCCGAACTCGGCGACGGACCGATGGTCCTGCTGCTGCACGGGTTCGCCGAGTTCTGGTGGACCTGGCATCACCAGCTGACGGCGCTCGCCGACGCCGGTTTCCGCGCGGTCGCGGTGGATCTGCGCGGCTACGGAGACTCGGACAAACCCCCGCGCGGCTACGACGCCTGGACCCTCGCGGGCGACGTCGGCGGGCTGATCAAGTCGCTCGGCGCGCGCAAGGCCCATCTCGTCGGACATGCCTGGGGCGGCATGCTCGCGTGGACGGTCGGTGCGCTGCACCCCCGGCTGGTCTCCTCGGTCACCGTGCTGGGCGGCGCGCATCCGCTGGCGTTGCGCCGGGCCGTCAAGCGGCCGGGACAGCTCCGCGCGTCGGGGCATCTGTTCCGCTTCCAGGTGCCGATGGCGCCGGAGAAATGGCTGGTCAAGGACGACGCGCTCGCCGTCGAGGAGCTGTTCCGGACCTGGTCCGGTCCACAGTGGACGGACTCCGCGGACTTCGCCGAAACCGTGCCGGCGTTCCGGCAGGCGATGCTCGTGCCGGGAGTGCCGCACAGCGCGCTCGAGTACTACCGGTGGGCGTTCCGCGCGCAGTTCCGCGGCGAAGGCCGCCGCTTCAGCGAAGCGCTGCGAGGCCGCTTCGCGCCCCGAGTGCTGCAACTGCACGGCGAGGAGGACCGGTGCATCCTGCCCGACACCGCGGCGGCATCGCGGCGCTGGGCCCCGGACGCCCGTCTCGAACGCTGGCCCGGCATCGGGCACTTCCCGCATCTGGAGGCGCCGGACCGCACGTCCGCCGCCCTGCTGGAGTTTCTCCGTACTTTGGAAGCATGACCGAGCGCAAACCGACGGGCGTGTCGTTCGAGTCCTGGGTGGTGAACAAGGTCCGCAGCGAGGGGCACGACGTTTCGGCGCTGCTGCCGCCTTCGCTGGCGATCGCGAAGGAACTCGACGACCTGCCGGACACGCTGGCGCGTGTGCGCCGGGAGGCGCGGGTGCGGGAGATCGTCGAGGACCTGAACGAACGGATCCGGGCCGAGCACCGGCGTCCGGCAGGCGGTCCGGTGCTGCGGGCGCGGCCGCTGGACGTGGAGGAGACCGTCATTTCTTGGCGCGAAGGCCTGTCTTCAGGCTCCTGACCCAGCTCCCACGCGTGAGATGAAGGGGACTTTCATTGCAAATTTTGAGATGAAAGTCCCCTTCATCTCACGCACGGGCCTCAGTTCGCGCAGGGACCGGTCGAAGTGTTCGCGCTCAGCGACGAAGCCGTGTCCAACACCGGCCGCACCTGTTCGGACGTCAGCGTGAAGCCGGTCTCCGGGTCCTCGACGGCCGCCCCGAAGACGACCCCGATGACCTCGCCCTCGGGGCTGATCATCGGCCCGCCCGAGTTCCCGCTGCGGACCTGCCCGCGCACGGTGAACACGTCGCGCTGCACGGTGTTGGACTCGTAGATGTCCGGTCCTCGCAGGTTGATCCGGCCGCGCACTCTCGCGGGCGACGCGGTGTACGGACCGTCGAGCGGGTAGCCGAGCACGATCGCGTTGTCGCCCGCCCGCGCGACCCGCGGCGTGAACGGGAGCACCGGCGCCTGCAGCCTCGGCACCGCGAGCACGGCGACGTCGGCCTCGGGGTCGAAGTAGACGACCCTGGCCGGGAACTTGCCCGAAGTCGACTCGATGGCGACCTCGTCGGTGCCCGCGACGACGTGCGCGTTCGTCATCACGCGCTGCGGCGCGATGACGAATCCGCTGCCCTCCAGCGCTCGCGAGCACGAAGTCGCGTTACCGCGGATCTTCACGACACTGCCGTGCACCTGTTTGACGATCGCGCTCGCCTGCAGCGCGGTGTCCGGCGGGCTGGTGTCCTGGACGTTCGGCTTCTGGAACGGGTCCACAATGGACGGGAAGCCCGACTTGTCCAGCAGTTTGCGCAGTTCGCTCGGGAAACCCTGCGCCGCTTCCGGCATGACGTCGTTGACGCCGCCGAGCACCACCGAGCTGTTGATCGACTTCGCCAGCCCGGGCACTCCCGAGACGGCCGTGAGCGGCGTCGCGATCAGCCACGCGACCACGAACACGACGGCGGCCTGCACCACCGCGCCGAGTGTCTTGTCGACACCGGAAAGCTTGTCCGGGTTGATCTTCTGGCGCAGTTTCCGCCCGACCCAGACACCGAGGGTCTCGCCGAGCGCGACCAGGAACACCACCGTCGCCACCGCGAAGGCGACCTTCGCCGCCGGATGCTCGAAGAGTTCGACGACCAGCGGCGCGACCTTGATCCCCGCGAGCGCACCCAGCACCACGCCGACCAAGGACGGCAGGGCGATGATCACCCCCTGGAACGCGCCGGACACGCCCGCCAGCAGCGCGAGCAGGATCACCAGTACGTCAACCCAGTTCACCGGTGACTACTCCTTCTCCGGCACTTGCCGCCCGTCGACCCGCGCCTGATGTTCGGCCAACGCTACGTCAAGCTCCCGGACGTCGCCGTGGTCCCAGTCCCGTTCCCAGCCGCCGAGCGAAAGCGTCATCGCCAGCAGGCCGCCCGTGAAGCCCCAGACGAACAGCCCGCCGACGTCGAACGCGGGCCCCTTCCAGCCGAAACCCTCGCGCCTGACCTGGAACCGGTTGGCCGGGTCGGTGAGTTCGGCGACCGGCACCCTGGCCACCGCCGCCGTCTCGCCGGGGTCGACGGCGTGCACCGGGGACGGCGTCCGCCAGTAGGCGAGCACCGGCGTCACGGCGAACCCGGACACCGGCACGAACAGTTCGGGGAAGATCGCCAGCGGCTGCACCCCGGAAGGCACGACGCCGGTCTCCTCTTCCGCCTCGCGCAACGCCGTCCCGACCGGCCCGTCGTCACCGGGCTCGGCGCCGCCGCCGGGGAAGGCGACCTGGCCGGCGTGGGAGCCGAGGGTGTCGGCGCGGCGCTGCAGCAGGACGTCCGGCCCCTGCGGGCCTTCGCCGAAGAGCATCAGGACGGACGCGGGCCGGTAGCTCGCGTCCGGCGGCACGCTGAACCGGCTGAAGGTGTCCGCGCCGACGTCCCCGCTGATCTTGACCAGCGGTTGCAGCCAGGCGGGCACGTCCTCGGGGTCCACGAGGGGGCCGGTCATGGTGTCCCTTCCACAGCGGCGCGCACCTGGTCAGTGTTCAGGAAAACGCGTGGGTTCTCGATGAGCCGGACGTCGCCACCCGCCGTGACCAGGTACGTCGCGGGGAGAGAGGGAGGGACCTTTAGTGCCGTCCGCGCGGGCCCTGACTGCCCGTCACCGTCGAACACGGACGGCAACCGGACCCCCAGCTCGGACAGCATCGCCAAGCCGTCGGCCCCGGAGCTCGCGACCTGGACGAGGAGCACCCGCACGGCACCGGGCTGCGCGGCGTACTCCTGGAGCAGCGGCAGTTCGGCGCGGCACGGCCCGCACCACGACGCCCACAGGTTGACCAGCACGGGACCGCCTGAGAGCACCCGGGCGAGGTCGACCCGGGAGCCGTCGCCGAGGCATTCGACGTCGACCCCGCGCAGTTTCGCCACCTCACCGGGGCCGGGCGGCGGACAGGGGGCGAGCGCGGCCTTCGAGCGGGCGGCCGTGAGATCCCCCGACGTCTGGACCGGCGCCTGGCCGTCACGGGTCGTGAGCAAAGCGACGATCAGGGCCACCACCAGCACGGCGGCACCGAGGGCGAGCTTGGTGACCCTCGTCACCGGCGTGCCGCCAGGTCGAGGATGTGGTCCCGTTCTTCGCCCTTGACCAGCTTCGCGGCCTCTTCGAACCCCGTCGGGCCGGTTCCGTACGAGGGGCACATCTTGGCCAGCGGACAGGCGCCACAGGCGGGTTTGCGGGCGTGGCAGACGCGGCGGCCGTGGAAGATCGTCCGGTGCGAGAGGAGCGTCCACTCCTTGCGCGGGATCAGCTCGCCGACGACGTGCTCGACCTTGACCGGGTCCTCCTCCTCGGTCCAGCCCCAGCGGCGGACCAGGCGGCCGAAATGGGTGTCCACGGTGATCCCGGGGACCCCGAAGGCATCGCCGAGCACGACGTTGGCCGTCTTGCGGCCGACACCGGGCAGCGTGACGAGGTCCTTCAGCTTGCCGGGCACCTCGCCGTCGTAGCGCTCCACCAGCGCGGCGCCCAGCCCGAGCACCGAGTTCGCCTTGGCGCGGAAGAACCCCGTCGGCCGGAGGTACTCCTCGAGTTCGGCGCGATCGGCACCGGCGAAGTCGGCGGCACTTCGATAGCGAGCGAAGAGCGCGGGGGTGACCTGATTCACCCGGACGTCGGTGGTCTGCGCCGAAAGCACGACCGCGACCAGCAATTCGAGCGGAGTGGTGAAGTCAAGCTCACAGTGGGCGTCCGGGAACTCGTCGTCGAGGCAACGCTTCATCCGCCTGGCGCGTCTCACCAATGCGAGCCGGCTTTCACCCTTACCCCCCGCGCGGGGGGCATTCGTGAGGGCTGGAGGCACCCCGATAGCCTACGGGCGCCATCGGACGAGCCAGTGGGGAGCACCCGCCGGTCGACGGCCGACACGCCAGAGCACCACCTCGGCGCTTCGATCGAGGACGCCATGAGCGAGGATCTGGAGTAATGCACAATTTTTCGGAATTCCCCGGGCAGGGCGCATGACAGTCTGGTTCGTCATCCTCGTGCCTTTGGTGATCATGTTCTTCGCGCTGTTCATGGAACGCGTGGAGACCAGGCTCAAGCACGTCGCGGTGCAGGAGAACGAAGTCGAGGAGTTCCTCGAGCAGGCGCAGCCCAACGAGGTCAGGGCCCTTTACGGGCACGGCATCGGGCGCGCGCTCGAGCTGTTCCGGCTGCGCAGGCTGGGCGGGAAGGCGGCCAGGCTTCGCGCGCGGCGCGTGCGGAGTTAGGCTCCACGTTCGAGCGAGATCGTTCACGGCCCGCGCGCGCCTGCGGCGTGCCGACGAGCGAACTCGCGCGCACGACCTAGACTGACGCGAAAAGTGATCGACGACACGATCCTCGGCCGATGAGGATCGCCGTCGTATCTCGATGAGGAGGCACCCGAGGTGGACGAAACCCTGGCCCGAGCGGGCATTTTCCAGGGTGTTGAGCCGGCAGCCGCCGAGGCGCTGGCACAGACCTTGGAATCCGTGGAGTTTCCTCGCGGGCATGTCATCTTCAACGAGGGTGAACCCGGCGACAAGCTTTACATCATCCAGTCCGGCAAGGTGAAGATCGGCCGCAAGTCGCCCGACGGCCGCGAGAACCTGCTGGGCATCTTCGGTCCGTCCGACATGTTCGGCGAACTGTCCATTTTCGACCCCGGCCCGCGGACGTCCAGCGCGACGACCGTGACCGAGGTCCGCGCGGTGACGATGGACCGCCCGGCGCTGCGGCAGTGGATCTCCACCCGCCCGGAGATCGCGGAGCAGTTACTGCGCGTGGTCGCCCGTAGGCTGCGCCGGACGAACAACATGGTCGCCGAGCTGATCTTCACCGACGTCCCCGGACGGGTGGCGCGTGCGCTGCTGCAGCTCGCGCAGCGTTTCGGCAGCCAGGAAGCCGGCCTGCTGCGGGTCACGCACGACCTGACGCAGGAAGAGATCGCCCAGTACGTCGGTGCTTCGCGCGAGACCGTGAACAAGGCCCTCGCCGACTTCGCGCACCGTGGCTGGCTGCGGCTCGAGGGCAAGAGCGTCCTGATCCTGGATCCGGAACGCCTGGCCCGCCGCGCCCGCTAGACCCCGCTTCACTCAACTGCCGCAAGTAGCCGACTACTTGCGGCAGTTGCGCGTTCAAGCACCGCATCCAGAGGACGAAACGCGCCTGACAAGGCGACCGAACGGGCTCGACACGTGACCGAACGAGCCTGAGAACGTGACCGGCGGACCCGTCTCCCCGGAAGCGCGTCAGCGCGACGGGAAGACTTCACCCCGCGCGCCCTCTTTCGGGCCGAAGGCCCACGGAAACATTTTGTAGGGCGCCTTCACGCTGACCGGAAGCATTTCGCCTGGCTGCGCCCTGCGAAATGTTTCCGTCAGCGCGCGGAAAAACAACGAAGAGCCGGGCGCCACCCCCGACGTGGCGCACCGGCTCTTCGCTGTGCGCGGATCATCCCCCGACGATCCGCGCTCCCCGCCCTCCGGAACCAGGCCCCGACCCGAACGCCGGAGGGAGCTGGAGACTGTGTGTTTGTCGTACAACCATCCACGGCCGTCGGCCGTGAACTCAAGTTCTTTCACTCTCAAGGACGCCATCTGCGTCGATTTGTTGCCCCGATTGACTCAGATTTGACTGACTGTTACCCGATCGTGACGAACTTGGCGACTTCAAGGTGCGTAGTACCCGGAACCCGGGGGTGACAAACCTTACCGCCGCAGATCTGGTACTCGCGTACCAAAGTAGTCATACTGGTACGCGTGTCCCAGTCTGTGTCCGCTTCCGCCGAGAGCCACCGCACCACCCTCGCCGACTACCGGGCCGCGCTGACCGCGCCCGGCTCCCGCGGGGCGGTCGTCGCGTCCCTGCTCGCCCGCCTGCCGATCGCGATGATCGGTATTTCCGCGCTGCTCTACGTCCAGCGCGAGACGGGCTCCTTCGCCTCGGCCGGACTGGTGTCGGCCGGGTCTTTGGTGGGCGTCTCCGTCGGCGCTGTCGTGCAGGGACGGCTCATCGACCGCTTCGGGCCGACACGGCCGCTGCTGACCACCACGGTGCTCTTCGCGCTGGCGATGACCGGGCTGATCTTCGCGATCGAGGCGCACGCGCCGACACTCGTCCTGGTCCCGCTCGCCTTCGGCACCGGGATCACGGAACCGATGGTCGGCTCGGCCTCGCGAGCGCTGTGGACACGCCTGCTGCCCGCCGGGCCGACGCGCAACGCCGCGTTCTCCTACGAGGCGATCAGCATGGAGGTCTTCTTCATCCTCGGCCCCGGGTTCGCCGGGCTGCTGATCGCCGCGCCGTGGGCGGGCACCGGCATCGTGGCCGGCGCGCTGACCATGATCGCGGGTGCGGTGCTGTTCGCGCTGAGCCCGACTGTGCGGGCCTGGGGACCGGCGCCGTCGTCGGGCGGCAAACTGCTCGGCGCGCTGGCGAGCCCCGGCATGCGCACGCTCGCGCTCGCCGCGCTGGGCTTCGGGGCCGTGATCGGCTTCGTCGAGGTCGCCGTCCCGGCGGCCGCCGCCGAAGCGGGGAACACCTCCATCGGCGGGCTGCTGCTCTCGGCCTGGTCGGTCAGCTCGGTCGCGTTCGGTGTCGCGTACAGCCTGCGCCCGTGGCCGCGTCAGATGGGCCTGCGGCTGCCGGTGCTGCTGGCCGGGTTCGGCGCGCTGGTGGCGTTGCTCGCGCTGCCCGGGTCGCTCTGGGGCCTCGCGCTCGCCATGCTCGCCGCGGGCGCGCTCATCACGCCGCAGTCGACGACGCACTCGGCGGCCATCGAGATCGCCGCGCCGAAGGGCACGGCGGCCGAGGCGTTCGGCTGGGTGCTCACCGCGGTGACCCTCGGCCTCGCGTTCGGGCAGTCGATCAGCGGTTACCTCGTCGAGCACGCGGGGTACGAAGCGGCGTTCCTCGCCGCCGGCGCCGTCGGGTTCGCGCTCGCCGCGGTGGTGTGGCTGCTGCGCGGCACCTTCGCCCCGAAGCCGTCCGGAGCCGTCGCCGAAGCCCCCGAACTTGTCGGTGCCGCCCGCTAGCTTGCGGGCATGGACCTGACTGCCGCCACCCGCTCCCTCTCGTCCGCCGTTTCCGCCGCCGCCCGGCTGCTCACGGCCCGCTCCGGCCTGCTCCTGCGCGCCGGGCGGGACGGCCTGACCGTCGGCGGCAACGACAGCGAACGCGCCGTCCGCCTGACTTGTGACGCCGTCTCGCACACCGATGGTGAGGTCGTCGTCCCCGCCGGTCCGCTCGCGGAAACCCTGCGCATGCTCGACGACGACATGGTGCGCCTGGTCGTCGAGGGATCACGGCTGGCCGTGCGGGTCGAAGGCGGCCGGTTCGCGCTGCCGCTGCTGAGCCGCGAACTCCGGCTCCCGGACATGCCGCCCAAGGTGTCCGAAGTGG
The DNA here is from genome assembly GCF_055584485.1 of Amycolatopsis sp. NPDC102522. Classification (NCBI taxonomy): domain Bacteria; kingdom Bacillati; phylum Actinomycetota; class Actinomycetes; order Pseudonocardiales; family Pseudonocardiaceae; genus Amycolatopsis; species Amycolatopsis sp. NPDC102522. The sequence goes on from NZ_JBVJLY010000011.1 coordinate 240,549, forward strand.
ACGGTTCCGCGCTGGCGACGGCGTTGCGGACGGTCGCGGGTACGGCGGCCAAGGACGACGCGCTGCCGATGTTCACCGGCGTCCGCGTGCAGAGCTTCAGCCGCGAGCTGCGGCTGACGGCGTCCGACAGGTACCGCATGGCCGTGGCCACCCTGCCGCTGCGTGCCGAGGGCGAGCCTGTCGACGCGCTCGTCCCGGCGGGCCTGCTCGCCGAGACCGCGAAGCAGGCGCGCGGCGTCGTCGGCCTGCACGGCGACGGGACCCGGTTCGGGCTGAGCTGGGCGGACGTCGCCGTCACCACCGCCGTACTCGACGCGGGATTCCTGTCGGAGAAACTGATCGAGTCGTCCACTGTGGACACGACGGTCGAGGTCGCCGCCGACGCGCTGGCCGCCGCCGTGCGCCGGGTGGGCGTCTACGCGGACGAGCGCCGGGTGCTGACGCTGGAGGTCGGCGACTCGCAGCTGCGGCTGGCCAGTTCCAAGCAGGACACCGGTGAGGCCGAGCAGACGTTGAAGGCCGAGGTGTCCGGCGGCCGGACGTCGCCCTCGTTCCAGGCGCGCTACCTGCTGGACGCGCTGCAGGGATTCGCCGGGGAACGGGTACGGCTCGACATCCAGCCCGGGATGCGGGCCTGCGTCATCCGCGCGGTGGAGCCGGGCGAGGTGGAGCTCACTTACTACGTGATGCCGATGCTTCCGCGCTGACACCGGCCCAAGTACGTCAGGCGGAGGCGGCCTTCACGGCGGCCTCGATCTCGGCGAACGAAGGGTTCACCATCGCCGTCGAGCCCACGAAGACCGTCGGCACGACCTCGTTCCCGTCCGCGACCGAGCGCACCCGCGCGGCGGCGTCCGGGTCTTCCCAGATGTTGACCCGCTTCACGGTGAAGCCGCTCTTCGACAGCGGCCGCTCCAGCGCGGCGCAGAACCCGCATCCGGGGCGCCAGTAGAACTCGACCTCGACGTCACTCATTCGCCGTCCTCCGACCTCAGGTAGTCCAACTGTGCCCGCACACTCCATTCGGCGGGCGCCCACAAAGCCTTGTCGACGTCGGCGTACACGACCTCGACCACCTGGCGCGGGGTGGCGTCCGCGCCGAGTGTCTCCAGTGCCGAACGCACCTGGTCCAGCCGTTCTTCCCGGTGCGCCAGGTATTCGCGCGCGGTCGCGGCCAGGTCCGGCAGTTCGGGGCCGTGCCCCGGCAGGCCGGTGGTGCCCTCGGGCAGCGCGACGAGTTCGCGCAGCGAGCGCAGGTAGTCGCCGAGGTCGTGCAGCACGGTGGTGCCGCGGCCGAGGATGGTGTCGCCGGTCAAGATCTGCCCGTCGGACACCAGGCAGATCGAGTCGCCGGTGTGCCCCGGCGTGTGCAGCACCGAGAGCCGCACGCCGCCCGCCTCGATCACGTCACCGTCCACAAGGGACTTCCCGCCGATGCAGAGCGACTCGTCGAACGCCCGCACCGGAGCGCCGACGCGCTCGGCGAACCAGGGCGCGCCCTCGGCGTGGTCGGGGTGATGGTGGGTCAGGACGATCAGCTCGACGGCGCCGGTTTCCGCCAGCAGTGTCAGATGCTCGACGTCCTCGTGACCGGGGTCGACGACCACGGAACCGGACGCGCCCGGCCCGCGCAGCACCCAGGAATTGGTGCCCTCCAACGTCATCGACGACGGGTTGTGCTCCAACAGCACCGAAGCCGTCGGCGTCACCTGGCGCAGCACGCCGTACGCGGGGGCGCTCATGCCGGGTCCAGTACGACGCGGACCTTGTCGCCGTCGCGCACCAGCGTCGGCATGATCTTCACGATCTCGCGCTCGACGGCCTGTGCCGCGGCCGCCGAGCCGAACTCGCCCAGCTCGGCGAGCGTGATCCAGGTCGGGGGCATGAGCATGCGGCGCCCTTCCTTGGCGTCGGCGATGGCCTCTTCCGGCCGCTGCCAGCCGGTGCTGACGGCCTCGGAGGTGGCGCTGTCCGCCTCCTGCCCCTCGGGCAGCACGGCGACGAAGAAGCAGGTGTCGTAGCGACGCGGTTCCTGAGGTGGGGTGACCCAGTTCGCCCACGGGCGCAGGAGATCCGCGCGCAGCGTCAGGCCGTTCGCTTCGAGGAACGCGGCAAGAGAGAGTTCGCGGGAGACCAGCTTTTCGCGGGCGTCCTGGTACGGCGCCGTGTCGGTGACGACGGCGTCCCCGATGCTCGCGAGCAGCACGCCCGACTCCTCGAACGTCTCCCGCACGGCCGCGCACACCAGGGCGCGGGCCAGCGGTTCCTCGCATCCGAAGCGCTCGGCCCACCAGGCGGGCTCCGGGCCCGACCAGCTCACCGAGGCGTCGACGTCGCGGGAATCCACGCCGCCGCCGGGGAAAACGGTCATCCCGCCCGCGAACGGCATGCCCTTGACCCGGTGCTGCAGGAAGACCTCGACGCCTTGCGCGCCGTCACGGAGGAGGATCACGGTCGCCGCGTCCTTGGGCGTCACCGGCTCGCCGCCGGCGTTGGCGCGGGTGCCCACCCCTGCCCCCACCGGGATGTCGAATGTCAGTTCTTCAGCCACACCCGCAACCTAACATCGCGTTTCGTCCTCCGGTTGCGATAGTTGCGCGTGCAACCACCGCAACCGGAGGACGAAACGCGTGGAACTGCTAGGACCAGCTAGAACCGCTGCTGCGCGAAGCGCCGTTCAGCCGGATCTTCGCCGCTTCGGCACGCTCCCGTTCCGCGAGCTCGGCGTGCAGCTCGCGCAGGAGCGCACGGTCGCGCTCGCTCAGGCTCGGGTCGTCGAGGTCGAGAGCGGGCAGCTCGACGACCTCGTGCATGCTCGGCTTGCCCGACGCGATCTCGCGGCCCTTTTCGGGGTCCTCCTTGAGCGCCTGGCGCAGCTGGGCCACTTCGGCCGGGGTCAGGTCGGCCGTGCGCTCGGCCCGGGTCTCCGCCCGTGACTTGCGCGGCAGCGGCTCCGGAGAAGACACCGGCGAAGAAGGCGGCGGTGAAACCGGTGCCGCCGCCTGCTGCACGATCGGCACCACCGGTGCGATCGGCTCGTTCGGTTCCTGGCCACCGCTGCCCACCGGCCGCAGGCCGTGCCTGCTCGGCTGCTCCTTGACCGGCTCGGGAGCCGGGGCGGGAGCGGGCGGCGGGGTCGGAGTCACCGGCCCGGTCCGAAAGTCACTGGAGTGGGTACTCCCGGTGACCCAGACAGGACTCGCGGCCGACGAAGCGGCCTGGTGGTACGCGGACCGCGCGACGCCGGGTCCCGCGACCTCGACGACCGAGCGGATACCGGCGCGGCGAAGCGCGGTGTCCACGCGGAAAGCGACCGCGGGCGGGTTGCCCTCCGGGCCGATCTCGACCAGGACCACCCGCTGCGGCAGCGCGCCGGGCACACTGCCCGCCGGCGTGTTGCGCCACACCGCGTGCACCGACCGGACGTCCGGCAGCACCTGCAGGGTGCGGTCGAGCGCCTCGGCGAGGCCGAATTCGGGCGTGTTCTCCCCGGTGAACCGGTGGGTGAGCACCGACTCGTCCTCCTCGACGAGCAGGTCGTTCGCCAGGGTGGCGTCGGACCGGCTCATTTCGAGGACGAGCGCGAGTTCCCGCTGTTCGGACGAGCTCACCGGGATCTTCCCCGCGATCAGGGTGCCGGTGGTGAGCTCCACCGCTTCGTCGATGTGCGCACGCGCGATCAGCTCACGCGCTTCGGTCAAAGCACTGTCGTCGATTCGACCCGCCAGGGCCAGTAACAGGTTATGCAGGCGCAGGGGCACCGAGAACCCGTCCATGGGCGGGCCGTCGTGGACCTCCACCATTGCTCTGCTCCCTCCCGGCTCGCCTGGTGGTGCGAGCGTTAAGCGGCGATCAGCCGACTTCCGGTGTCCACCGCGCCCACACAGACCAGTTCGGAGCTGGCGAGCGCGGTGCGGTGATAGCCGGTGAGGTCGATGCTCGGCGGGAGAACCTCGACGCCGGGCTCCTCGTCACCCAGCACGCGCAAGACGCGCTGCAATTCGCCCGTCAGCCTCGGCAGCCCGTTGAGCGCCGTGACCAGCAGGACTCGTTTCGCCCCACCCTCGCCGACCACACCGAGGTGTCGCCAGCTTTGCCGCACTTCACCCACATCCGGCCGCCCCCGCAACGTTGCGTGGATCAATACGGACACAGAGTCGACGGAGTTCACCCATTCGGGCGCACTCTGCGTGAATGTGTACCTGGTCTCGGTGACGTCGTCTACCCCCAGGGTGGAACTCACCTGATGCCAGTCGGCTCCGTGAGGAATGAGCCCGGCGACTAGCAGGCGATACTCGGTTTGGTCCAGATCGATCCTGTGCTTAAGCAAAGACCGGGGCAGGGTCCGCGCGAGCGTGCCCATCGCGCCCTCGCCCAGCCAGTCGCGGAACCGCCACAGGAGCTGGTCCGGCAGCCGTCCGGCCAGCCGGAGCAGGAGCTCGTGCGAGGACTTCTCGATGTCCGGATCCATCACTTCACCTCCACGATCAGTTCGATCTCGACCGGCGCCCCGATCGGCAGCTCGGCGACACCGACCGCCGAACGCGCGTGGATGCCGGCCTCGCCGAAGATCTCCCCGAGCAGCTCGGACGCCCCGTTGATCACCGCGGGCTGGCCGGTGAAGCCTTCCGCGGACGCCACGAAACCGACGACCTTGACCACTCGCGCGATGTTGTCGAGCCCGACGACCGAGTCGACCGCGGCGAGGGCGTTGAGGATCGACGTCCGCGCGTACTGCTTCGCCTCTTCGGGGCTGACCTCGGCACCGACCTTGCCGGTCGCTTCGAGCTCACCCTTGACGAAGGGCAGCTGCCCGGACGTGTAGACGTGCGAACCGGTCCGGACGGCGGGCACGTAGGCCGCCAGCGGGGCGGCGACGCCGGGCAGTTCGATACCGAGCTCGGCGAGTCGATCGCTCCAGGTCATGGCTTCAATCCCTCAGTTCTTGGCTCGTTTGAGGTAGGCGACGTGCTGCTCGCCGGTCGGGTTCGGGAGCACGGTGACGAGCTCCCAGCCGTCCTCGCCCCACTGGTCGAGGATCTGCTTCGTGGCGTGGATCAACAGGGGGACGGTCGCGTACTCCCACTTGGTGGCGCTCATGTCCGGGAGCGTAGCCAAACCGGCAAGAGCGCCCGACACACATGGGGAAAACCCTCTCGCGACCGGCTCGCCGATTTCCCGCCGATGTGTTTCACTTCACACCTACTCGGGAGTAGATAGGACGTTGACATGCGGACAACGAAGTCCCTCGCCGTCGCCTTCCTGGCCGCGGCGCTTGCCCTGACCTGCGCTTCACCGGCGAACGCCGACGAGAGACTTCCCGTTCCGTGGACACTCGCGGCGGCGCTGCCCGCGCAGGCGGCGAACCCCGGCGGCCCGCCGCCCGGCGCGAACGACTTCGACTGCCGTCCGAGCGCCGCGCATCCGAACCCGGTCGTGCTCACCCACGGCCTCGGCGCCAACCAGACGGTGAATTGGCAGACGTTCGGCCCGCTGCTCAAGAACAACGGGTACTGCGTCTTCTCCCTGACCTACGGGGTCCCCGGGAAGCCGCTGCCGGTCTACCAGCCAGGCGGTCTCCTGCCGATGGAGCAGAGCGCGAAGGAACTGTCGGCGTTCATCGACAAGGTGACGAGCGCGACGGGTGCGTCCAAGGTGGACCTCCTCGGGCATTCCGAGGGCACGCTGATGCCTTCCTATTACGTGAAGTTCCTCGGCGGAGCGTCCAAAGTGGACAAGTACGTCAGCCTGACCCCGCTGTGGGACGGCACCACCCTGTTCGGCGCCTCACACCTGTACGCGCTGGCTGGCGCGCTGGGGCTGGCGCCCGGGTTCAACGGGATCCTCGACCCGGCTTGCGGCTCGTGCCGCCAGTTCCTGCACGGCTCGGAGTTCCTCACGAAGCTGCGCGACGGCAACGGGATCTTCCAGCCGGGCGTGACCTACACGAACATCATGACCCGCTACGACGAAGCCGTCGTCCCGTACACGAGCGGGATGGGCAAAGGCCCGAACGTGAAGAACATCGTCCTGCAGGACAGCTGCCTACTGGACCTGGCGGAGCACGCCGGGGTCGCCGCCGACCGCAACGCGGCCGGGCACGTCCTCAACGCGCTCGACCCTTCGCACGCGAAGCCCGTGCCGTGTGTGCCCGCGACCCCCATCGGGAGCTGACCCGCCCGCAAGTACATGAAGGCCCCCTTCCTTGCGCCTAGGTACAGGAAGGGGGCCTTCATGTACCTAGGCCCGGAGCTACGGTGGGGCGGTGGAGACCTGGCGTGTGGTCGCGACAGTCCTGTTGGCCGTGGCCGGGCTGCCGCTGGTGCTGGTCCTGATGGCCAAGGCCCGGGACCGCCGGAACACCTCGGGAGCGGTCGCGATCACCGGCGCGGTGGCCTTCGTGGTCCTCCTGCTGCTCGGTGTGGTGATGCTCACGATCCTTTCCGGCATCCTGACCTGGGCCGTCGTCGCCGTGGTCGCGGCTGCGCTCGGCGTCATGATGCTGGCGAGCTGAACCCTCAATTAGGGTGGGACCGGTGAGCACATCCCTTGCCGGCTGGACCGACGAACTCGCGAGAGCCAGGCTGCATTTCGTCACCGGCAAGGGCGGGACGGGCAAGACCACGCTCGCCGCCTCGCTGGGCCTCGCGCTCGCCAAGGGCGGGCGCCGCGTGCTGCTGATCGAGGTCGAAGGCCGCCAGGGCATCGCCCAGCTCTTCGACACCGAGCCGCTGCCGTACGCCGAGCAGCGCATCGCGGCCGTCCCCGGCGGCGGTGAGCTGCGCGCGCTGCACATCGACGTCGAGGCAGCTCTCCTCGAATACTTCGAAATGTTCTACAACCTCGGCTTCGCGGGGCGGACGCTGCGGCGGATGGGCGCGATCGAGTTCGCCACCACGCTCGCGCCGGGTCTGCGCGACGTCCTGCTCACCGGGAAGATCAAGGAATGCGTCGGCCGGACCGAATCGGACGGCCGCCACACCTATGACGCCGTCGTCGTCGACTCGCCGCCCACCGGCCGGGTCGTGAAGTTCCTCGACGTCACCAAGGCGCTGACCGATCTCGCCAAGACCGGCCCGATCCGCGGCCAGGCCGACGGCGTCGTCCGGCTGCTGCACTCCGGCGAGACCGCCGTCCACCTGGTGACGCTGCTGGAAGAGATGCCGGTGCGGGAGACCGTCGAAGCGGTCGCCGAACTCGACGGCGCCGATCTGCGCCCCGGCGCGGTGCTGGTCAACCGGGTCCGCCCGCCGCGACTGCCCGCCCGTTCGGTGACGGCCGCCGCGGACGGCCGTGTCGACGCCTCGCGGGTCCGCGCCGGGCTCGTGTCGGCCGGGCTCGACCTGCCCGAAAGCACCCTCGACGCGCTGGTCGAGGAGACCGTCGAGCACGCCGTGCGGGTCGCGGCCGAGCAGCGCGCCCGCGAGCAGCTGTCCGAAGCGGACCTGCCGGGTCTCGAACTGCCGGACCTGACCGACGGCGTCGATGTCGCGGCGCTCTACGACCTCGCCGAAGCGCTGACCGAGCAGGGGGTCCGCTGATGCCGGACGACATCCTGGAGATCGACAAGCTGATCGACGATCCGGAGAGCCGGGTCATCGTCTGCTGCGGCTCGGGCGGGGTCGGCAAGACGACCACGGCGGCGGCGCTGGCGTTGCGCGCGGCCGAACGCGGACGGCAGACGGTGGTGCTCACCATCGACCCGGCCCGGCGGCTGGCGCAGGCTCTGGGCCTGCGCGAGCTGGGCAACCACCCGAAGCAGGTGCAGGTCGAAGGCTTCGAGCCCAAGGGCGAACTCTGGGCGATGATGCTCGACATGCGCCGCACCTTCGACGACATGGTGCGCGTGCACGCCGGCCCGGAACGCGCCGAACAGCTGCTGCAGAACCCCTTCTACCAGACCATTTCCACGTCGTTCTCCGGTACGCAGGAGTACATGGCGATGGAGAAGCTGGGGCAGCTCGCGGCCACCGACGAGTGGGACCTGATCATCGTCGACACGCCGCCGAGCCGGTCCGCGCTGGACTTCCTCGACGCGCCGACGCGGCTTTCCAGCGCGCTCGACGGCCGGATGATCCGGCTGCTGACCGGTCCGGCCAAGGCGGGCGGCTGGGGCCTGCGCAAGGTCGTCAACGCCGGTTTCTCGATGTTCGCGAAGGCCGTCTCGACGATCATCGGCGGCCAGTTGCTGACCGACGCTTCGGCGTTCATGCAGGCCTTCGACAGCATGTTCGGCGGCTTCCGCGAACGCGCTCGCAAGACCTCCGAGCTGCTGCGGTCCGGCGGGACGTCGTTCCTCGTGATCGCCGCGCCGGAGCCGGACGCGCTGCGCGAGGCGTCCTTCTTCGTGGAGCGGCTTTCGGAAGAGAGCATGCCGCTGGCCGGGCTGGTCGCGAACCGGACGCATCCGGTGCTGGCCCCGCTGTCCAGTGCGGAGGCCATCGCGGCCGCCGAGCAGCTGGCGAAGGGCGAGAGCAGCGCACCGCTGGCCGAAGCCGTCCTTCGCCTGCACGCGGACCGGGTCGCGCTGGCCGATCGCGAGACGCGGCTGCTCGCCAGGTTCACGCGGGCGCATCCCGAGGTCCCGCTGGTGCGGGTGCCCGCGCTCCCCAGCGACGTGCACGATCTCGAAGGCCTGCGCGACATCGGCACGCGGCTCGCCACTCAGTCCTGATCGTCCGTGAAGGACCTCTTCCCTACCTTGGACTCAGGGAAGGGGTCCTCCACGGAATCATGATCACGAGACTCGGACGCGTACGTCTTCCTCTTCGTCGATCCCGGTGAAACTGCGCTTCGCCGCTTCAAGCAGGTCCGCCCAGTTGGTCACGTCCGGCCGCCGCCGCAGCAGCGCCCGCCGTTCCCGTTCGGTCATACCTCCCCAAATGCCGAAGTTGATCCGGCCATCGAGCGCTTCGGCGAGACATTCCGTCCTGACCGGACAACCGAGGCAGACCGCCTTGGCCCGGTTCTGTTCCGCCCCCCGGACGAACAGGCCGTCCGGATCGGTGTCGCGGCACGACGCATTTACTCGCCAGCTCGACTGGTTGGTTTCCATACCCCCAGCTCCCTACCCTGGTGTTCGACACACCACGGGGGGACGAAAAGCCTGCGCTCCTGCCCCCATGAGCGTGTCTCCCTTGTGCTCACGTCGGTTGAGCCGGCACCTCCCCGGTGCCGGGTGCCTCCGTTCGGTCGAATGCGACTGCCGCTCGCACTCACCCGTCTGTCGGCTTTTTCATACGTGAGACGTTGACGGACTGTAAGGGCCCTCGGTTCCCTCCGCCAAGCCCTAGAATGCCTGCCGTTACCAGCCGTCACCTCATGGGGTCGATTTCGTGACCGAATCCGCACCGACAGCGAGGTGACGTCACGGTGGGCTAACGGCATCCGCGTACCCTGGTCCGCGTGCGCAAAACGGACGGTCTGCTGAAGCTCATTGGCCTGTGTGTGCTCGCGGGGGTGCTGGTCGCGGGGATGTTGTTCCCGGTGGCGGGTGCCGCGGGCGTTCTCTCCAACCAGGCGAGCGAGACCGTCGACAAGACATCTTCGGACCTTGCGGACATTCCGCCGCCCCTGGTGACGACGATCACGGACAACACCGGCAAGCAGATCGCGACGCTGTACAAGCAGTTCCGCATCCCCACCAACGAGACGCAGATCAACGACGCCATGAAGTGGGCGCTGATCTCGGTCGAGGACAAGCGCTTCTACGAGCACAACGGGGTGGACTGGAAGGGCACGCTGCGCGCCGCGGTCAGCAACACCACCGGCGGCGACACGCAGGGCGCGTCGACGCTGACCCAGCAGTACGTGAAGAACTACTTGATCAACGTCGTCTACCGGGACGACAAGCCGGGCCAGAAGCGCGCACAGGAACAGTCGGTCGCCCGGAAGCTGAAGGAAGCCCGGATCGCGATCCAGCTGGAAACCAAGCTGAACAAGATGCAGATCCTGAGCGGCTATTTGAACGTCGTCGAATTCTCGCGCGAGATCTTCGGTGTCGGCGCGGCCGCGAACGCGTACTTCAACACGCCCGTCGAGAAGCTCACGGTGCCGCAGGCGGCGTTGCTGGCCGGGCTGGTGAACAACCCGATCGTCAACGACCCGTGGAAGGCCCCGGCGAAGGCGACCGAACGCCGCAATCTGGTGCTGGACCGCATGGTCGACAACCAGAAGCTCGCGAAGGTGGACGCGGACCGGTTCAAGGCCGAGCCGCTCGGAGTGGTCGAAGGCGGCCCGCAGAAACCCGCGTCGAACTGCACCGGAGCCGGTACGGAAAACGGTTTCTTCTGTCAGTACGTAGAGGACTATCTCCTCAAGAACGGCATGACGAAGGACGATCTCTACACCGGCGGCTACCAGATCAAGACCACTTTGGACGAACGGGCGAACCACGAGGCCAAGATGTCGGCCGAAGCCCAGGTCAAGAAGACGCAGGACAACGTCGCGAACACGCTTTCACTGGTGAAGCCGGGAAAGAACCGGCACGAAGTCGTGGCGCTGGCGGCGAACCGTGACTACGGGCTGCACGAAGACCAGGGCCAGACGACGTTCGCGTTGCCTTCCGGCGTCTACAACACCGCCGGCGCCGGCTCCACCTACAAGGTCTTCACCAGCGCCGCGGCGCTGGAAGCAGGCGTGGCCGGGATCAACACCTCTCTCCCGGTGCCCGATCTCTACACCTCCAACGTGTACGCCGGTGGTCCGAAGAAGTGCCCCGTGGCTCCTCGACCTCCCGCCGGGCCGGGCGGCAACTGGTACTGCGTCGGCAACGCGGGTGACTACAACCCGGCCGGTGGGGCCATGTCGTTGCAGCAGGCGCTGGCGACCTCGCCGAACACGGCGTTCGTGGCACTGGAGGACAGGCTCGGGAGCACCGGGCCGGTCGTGGAGATGGCGCGCAAGCTCGGCATGCGCGACACCATGGCCAGCAACCGCGGCGGCGGCGCCGTCGACCCGAACTCCAAGGACGACGGCGTCAACGTCAACCAGCTCCAGGCGTACGGCCCGAAGCCGGGCTGGAACGGATCCGGTGCGTTCACCCTCGGCGTGAGCCCGCTGTCCGGGCTGGAACTGGCGAACGTCGGCGCGACGATCATGAGCGGCGGCGTCTGGTGCCCGCCGACCCCGCTGGCCGGCGTCACCGACCGGGACGGAAAGCCTGTCCCCGTCAAGGAAGCCGCTTGCGAGCAGGTGGTTCCCGAAGGCCTCGCCAACACCCTCGCGGTCGGGATGAGCCGGGACAGCGCACCCGGCGGCACGTCGTTCGGCGCCGCGAACGGCGCCAGGTGGACCCGGCCGGTGATCGGCAAGACCGGTACCACGCAGAGCAACGGCGCGGGGTCGTACCTCGGGGCCACCCCGCAGCTCGCGGGCGCGGCGATGGTGTTCCGCCCGAAGGGTGGAAGTGGCGGTCTCTGCTACCTCGGCCCGGGTAACGTGTCCGCTCGCGGCTGCGAAAACATGTGGGGCGGCAAGACGCCGGCGCAGACCTGGTTCGGGGCGATGTCGAAGATCCTCGAAGGCCAGGAAGCGCTGCCGCTGCCGCAGCCGGACCCGAGGTACATGGGCGGCGGACGCTGACCGGCCGGGCCGTATTCACCAGCGCAAATAACTATCAGTCATGGCACTCTAACTTTGAGTGACCACCTGGCGGCCTAACGAGGAACGGTGGTCGACGGGATCATGTCGACTGATCGCGACACCCCGCATCGACCACGGAAAGTGAAGAAAAGAGGCCATTCCAGCGATTCTCGGACATCGCCGGAATGGGGGCGGACGATCACCACTGATGAGCACGTAAACTGGACATCGTGAGCACGCTCAGTAACAAAAGTACTTCAGGGGCGACGATGCGGCGGTTGGCCGTGGGAACCGTCGCTTTGGGAGCCGCGACCCTCGGTTACGCAGTCGGCATCGAAAGGCGCCGTTGGACGCTTCGCACCGCGGAGCTCCCGGTCCTCGCGGCAGGGGCGAAGCCCTTCACGATCCTCCACATCTCGGACCTGCACATGCTCCCCGGTCACGTGAGCAAGCAACGCTGGGTAGCCGCGCTCGACGAACTCAATCCGGACCTCGTCGTCAACACCGGTGACAACCTGTCACATCAGCAGGCCGTGCCGTCCGTGCTGCGCGCACTCGGCCCCCTGCTCGACAGGCCTGGCGTGTTCATCTTCGGCAGCAACGACTACTACGCACCGAAGCCGAAGAACCCCGCGCGCTACCTCATGCCGAAGGGCAAGAAGAAGCGGATCCACGGCGAGCACCTGCCCTGGCGCGACCTGCGCGCGGCCTTCGTCGAACACGGCTGGGACGACCTCACCCACGTCCGCCGCACCATCGAGGTCGCCGACCAGTACGTGTTCACCGCCGGTGTCGACGACGCCCATCTCCGCCGCGACCGCTACGCCGACATCGCCGGCCCGGCGGACAGGGGCGCCGCCGTCCGCATCGGGGTCACGCACTCCCCGGAGCCCCGCGTCCTCGACGAGTTCGCCGGTGACGGCTACGACCTCGTCCTCGCGGGCCACACCCACGGCGGACAGCTCCGCGTGCCCGGCTACGGCGCTCTCGTCACGAACTGCGAACTCGACCGCACCCGCGCGCGCGGCGCGTCCCGGTGGGGCGCCCAGATGTGGCTGCACGTCTCCGCCGGGTTGGGCACGTCGCCCTACGCTCCGGCGCGCTTCGCGTGCCCGCCCGAGGCGAGCCTGCTGACCCTCGTCCCACGGGGTACGACCAGCGACAATCACCGGAAAGCATCCCCCCGCAAAGCCCGAAACACCGTCCGCTAAACTTCTCCACGACCCGCTAAGAAGTATCCGGGGTGTGGCGCAGCTTGGTAGCGTGCCTCGTTCGGGTCGAGGAGGTCGTGGGTTCGAATCCCGCCACCCCGACGCTAGATCAAGAAGGCCCCGCTCGCAGAACACGCGAGCGGGGCCTTCTTGCGTCGCCCTGGCCCAAATGCGGGGAAAGTCCCCTTCAGCCCCGCCCCGGACCGAAACCGCCCCCGCGCGGCCCCCGCCACTCCCAGGGGGGCGACCCCGGGTCCAGCGTATCGGCCGGGGGTGTCGGGACCGGGCGAAAGCGGGGGTAGCGGGGCTGGTTGTCCACAACGGCGCGTGGGTGTGGACAACCGAGCTTCAAGGTTCCCAATGTGGCGTTGGGGACATCCAGCGTCCCCAACGCCACATTGGAGGCACGCGAGCGAGCGTCAGCGGGTGGCGAGGAGTTCGGTCCAGCATTGGGCGAAGTCGCCATCACCGGAGCGTGCCCAGGACCAAGCCGAGCGGGCGGCCGAAGCGAGCTGGTCGCGGTCCGGGGTCGTCGCGGTTTCCAGCGCCGTCACCAGCCGCGCCTCCACATATGTCGCCAGCGCCCGGTACGTCGAGTCCGCGCGGTAACGCGTTTTCGTGCGCACGTCGGTGAACCCGGCCGCCGCGACCGCGGCGGAGATCGAGCGTCCGGCGAACGGGTCACCGCCCGCGCGGCGGCACAACAGGTAGTGCCCGCGAAGGGCGGCATCCACGTTCGCCGTCTTCGGCCGGAGTCGCGCCCGACTCCAGTCCGATGTGGACAGTGCGAGTGCCCCGCCCGGTTTGAGCACCCGATGGATCTCCGCCAGCGCGGCGCCCGGCTCCTTCAGATGCTCGAAGACGGCGTTCGCGAAGATCACGTCCACCGAAGCCTCGGCGAACGGCAAGGCGCACGCGTCCGCCGTGAGAAAGTCCACTGTGGACTTTCTGTGTCCGTCGCCGATACCGAGGGTGATCGAACCCGGCCCGCAGCCGACATCGACGAACCCCATCCCCGGCCCGAACAGCGGTTGCGCGAACACGGCCCGTTCGACCGCTTGGCGCGCGGACCGCGCGGACACCGCGGCGCGCGGCGCGTTTCCCTCCAGCACCCCGCACACAGTACGGCTCCGGAGTGGCAGGATCGAGGGGTGAGCACGCAGCCAGGCAACAAATATCCGTCCGCGGCGGTCCCGGACCGCCTGTTCGACGACGCAGAAGCCGAGGCCAGGTGGCGGGCCCGCTTCCACGCGCCGCGCATCTCCGTCCCCGAGTGGGCCATCGACGCGCCGGACGCGAACGTCTACGTCTCCAACGCCAGCGGCGTCTGGGAGGTCTACTCCTGGGACCGCTCGACCGGCGAACACCGCCGCGTCACCGACCGCCCCAACGGCACCATGCACGCCACCCCGTCCCCCGACGGGCGCTGGATCTGGTGGTTCAACGACACCGACGGCGACGAGTTCGGTTCCTGGGTCCGCGAACCCTTCGCGCCGGGAGCCGCCGCCGAGCGCGCGGTGCCGGACGTCCACGACGGCTACCCCGCCGGGCTCGAGATCGGCACCCACGTGATCGCCGTCGGCGTCTCGACCGACGACGGCAGCGAACTCTTCGCCCACATCGACGGCGAGACCACCAGCTTCTACCGGCACGAAGACGACGCGGGGATCGCCTCGCTCTCCCGCGACGAGTCGCTGCTCGCGATCTCCCATTCCGAGCACGGTGATTCGCGCCACCCCGCGCTGCGCGTCCTGTCGACCGGCGGCTTCACCACGGTCGCCGACAAGTGGGACGGCGAAGGCAAGGGCCTCGGCGCGCTGGAGTTCTCGCCGGTCGCGGGCGACCGGCGGTTGCTGGTGCTGCACGAGCGGCGCGGCCGCGAAGAACTGCTGATCTGGGACACCGCCGCGGACACCGAGCAGGAGATCGAGCTCGACCTGCCCGGCGAAGTGATCGCGGGCTGGTACCCGGACGCGCGAGCGCTGCTGGTCGTCCACTTCCACCAGGGCCGCAGTTCCCTTCACCGGTACGACCTCGCGAGCGGCACACTGTCCTCTTTGGACACCCCGCCGGGCCGGATCGGCGGCGCCGGGGTGCGGCCCGACGGCACCGTCGAGTACTCGTGGTCCAGCGCCGCGAAGCCGACGGCGGTGCGCGCTCGGGCCGCCGACGGCGGAGACTCGGTCCTCCTCGAACCGCCGGGCGAGCGGGCGCCGGAGTCCGCCCCCGTCATCGACGCGTTCGTCGAGGGGATCGGCGGGCAGATCCACGCGCTGGTCTCGCGTCCGGCCGACGCGCCCGAAGGCCCGCTCCCGACGGTCTTCTCCTTGCACGGCGGGCCGCATTCGGCCGACGAGGACCGGTTCTCCGCGTACCGCGCGGTCTGGCTCGACGCCGGATTCGCCGTCGTCGAGGTCAACTACCGCGGCTCGACCGGCTACGGCTCGGCCTGGCGTGACGCCATCGAAGGGCGTCCCGGCCTGACCGAACTCGAAGACGTCGCCGCCGTGCACGACTGGGCCGTCCAAAGTGGACTCGCGGATCCGGAGAAGTGCGTGGTGAACGGCGCTTCGTGGGGCGGCTACCTGAGCCTGCTAGCACTGGGCACGCAGCCTGCGCGCTGGGCGGCGGGAGTCGCCGGGGTGCCCGTCGCGGACTACGTCGCCGCGTACGAGGACGAGATGGAGCAGCTGCGCTCGTTCGACAGGGCACTGTTCGGCGGTTCGCCGGAAACGGTGCCGGCGGTGTACCAGGAATGCTCGCCGGTCACCTACGTCGAGGCCGTGACGGCGCCGGTGCTGGTACTCGCCGGGGACAACGACCCGCGCTGCCCGATCCGGCAGGTCGAGAACTACCTCGACAGGCTCGCGAAGCGGGAGAGCTCGTTCGAGTTCTACCGTTTCGACGCGGGCCACGGGTCGCTGGTGATCGCCGAGACGATCAAGCAGACGGCCATCGAGGTGTTCTTCGCGCTGCGGGCTGTCGGGCTTCGCTGACCTGTCATGAAAGGGTCGTTCAGGACGAACAGCGCTGATTCAAAGCGTGTCTTGAACGACCCTTTCATGACATCCGGGGAGCGGGGGTCAGCGTTCGGAGAAGAGGGTCCCGCCGGACGCCCAGTGCTCGGCGGGAATCTCGTTGATGGTCACCCAGACACCTTCGGGTTTGCCGCCGCAGGTGCGGACGAAGGCGTCGGTCACCTCGCGTACGAGGGCCTGCTTCTGCTCGGGCGACCGGCCAGGGAACATCGAAACACTGATCATCGGCATGACCGAACTTTAAAGGCCGCGGTCGTGCTTCCGGAGCCTGTCCACCGCGTAGGCGTCACCTTCGAAGGTGATCCGGGCCGCGTCGCGCCCGAAGACGAAGAGCAGCAGCTCGATCGGCGCACCGACGACGGTCACCGTGTCCGGGCCTTCCTTCACGCGCGCTTCGCGGCCTTCGGGGGTCTTCAGGACCACGCCGACCGGTGACTTCCGCAGGTTCAGCTTCGACGCCTGCTTCGCCGACTTCCACGCCGCCGCGTCCCGCCCGGAGTCCGCCGGACGTGGCTCCCAGCCGGCCTGTCCGCGACGGACGTCCTCGTGGTGGATCAGGAACTCCGCGCTGTTCGTCAGCTCGTCGAGCGCGCCGATCGACGTCGGCCAGAACCAGGCCGGACCCGACCGGACCTTCCCGACGACCTCGGACCACGGGCGCGCGGCGTAGGAGTCCTGCACCCGCTGCGTGTACGACGCGAGGGCAGGCACCAGGATCCCCGGCGCCGCGTCCGGGCGGCGCTCACGGACCAGCAGATGCGCCGCGAGATCCCGCGTCTTCCAGCCCGTGCACAAGGTCGGCGCGTCCGGGCCGACCTCTTCGAAAAGCTCGCTCAACGCTTGACGTTCGTCTCCGGCGACTCCCATACCCCACGACGTTACGCGCCGGTAGGGCCCGGGGAAATCCGGCGTGACGCAGGGCACCCGGCTCAGTGATGGAACGCGGTCCGCCGTCGCGGGCGGTGATCGAGCTCGGGTACCAGGCGCCGGAGGTCGTCGAGCAGCAGATCCGCGAGGTCGTGCGTGAAACCGTTGCGCACCACGATCCTCAGCACCGCGAGATCGGTCCGGTTCTCCGGGAACGTGTACGCCGGGACAAGCCAGCCACGCTCACGAAGCCGCCGTGACACGTCGAAGACGTCGAAGCCTTCGACGTCCGCCTTCGTCGTGAAGGCGAACACGGGCAGCTGATCGCCGCGCGTCAGCAGCTCGAACGGGCCCAGCTCGGCGATCCCGTCCGCCAGCTGGGTCGCCACGTCCCGCGAAGCCTGTTGCACGGCACGGAAACCTTCGCGGCCGAGCCGGACGAAGGTGTAGTACTGCGCGGCCACTTCGGCGCCGGGACGCGAGAAGTTCAGCGCGAAAGTCGGCATGTCGCCGCCGAGGTAGTTGACGTTGAAGACGAGCTCGTCCGGCAGCGCCGCCTTGTCGCGCCACAGCACCCAGCCGACACCGGGATAGACCAGCCCGTACTTGTGCCCGGAGGTGTTGATCGACGCCACCCTCGGCAGGCGGAAGTCCCAGACCAGCTCCGGATCGAGGAACGGCGCGATCATCGCGCCCGAAGCGCCGTCGACATGCACCGGGATGTCCCAGCCGGACCGCTCCTGCAGCCCGTCGAGCGCGGCCGCGATCTCGGCGACGGGCTCGTAGCTGCCGTCGAAAGTGGAGCCGAGGATCGCGACGACACCGATCGTGTTCTCGTCGCATCGGGCGATCGCCTCGTCCGCCGTGAGGTGGAAGCGGTCGCCGTCCATCGGCACCAGCCGCGGCTCGACCTCCCAGTACTCGCAGAACTTCTCCCAGCAGACCTGGACGTTCGCGCCCATCACCAGATTCGGCTTGCCGGCGCGCCCCAGTTTCGACCAGCGGCGCTTCAACGCCATCCCGGCGAGCATGCAGGCTTCCGAGGAACCGGTCGTGGAGCAGCCCATGATCGCGGTGGGATCGGGCGCGTGCCACAGGTCGGCGAGGATGCTCACGCAGCGCCGCTCGAGTTCCGCGGTCTGCGGGTACTCGTCCTTGTCGATCATGTTCTTGTCGACGCATTCGGCCATCAGCTCGCGGGCCTGCGGCTCCATCCACGTGGTGACGAACGTGGCGAGATTGAGCCGGGCGTTGCCGTCGAGCATCAGCTCGTCGCGCACCAGCTGGAGCGCGGTGTCCGGCGGCAGCGGATCTTCGGCGAGCCTGTCGTGCGGGAGGCGGATGTTCGTGGCGAGCGCGGGGAACGCGCCGGCGTACAACGGGTTGGCCCCGCTCTTGCGGTCCGGATCGGTCGGGGTTCCCTTGTGCAGCACCATGGATCGAACGGTAGCGTTTCGTGAGTGGTAAGGACGGTTCTAACCGTCCTTACCACTCACGAGGGGTGAGAGTAGGGGTGCGGGTCAGGCCTGCTGCGCCTGCCACATCCAGTGCGCCTTTTCGAGCTCCTGGGTGATCGCGATCAGGAGGTCCTGGGTGACCAGGTCGCTCTTGTCGGTCTCGTCGATGCGCTTGCGCAGACGCTCGATCAACGCCGAGAGGATGTCGACGATCGCGGCGACCGTGGACTCCACGGACTGCCAGTTGTCGGGGTAGTCCGGCAGGCCGGAGCTCTCCACGACAGCCTTCGCCTGGCCGTTCGGCGAGACGCCGATGGCGTTGGCGCGTTCGGCGACCTCGTCGGTGTACTGGCGCGCGGTGGCGACCAGCTCGTCGAGCTGCAGATGCGCGCTGCGGAAGTTCGCGCCGACGACGTTCCAGTGGGCCTGCTTCGCGATCAGCGACAGATCCACCAGATCGACCAGCGTGGCCTGCAAGGCGTTACCGGTGATCTCCTTGTCGGCTTCGCTCAGCGGACTCTTGATCGGGGACTTGCCCATCTTCGGTCTTCCTTTCAGAGAATTGCCGGTACGTGTGGACCTGCCGCGCGCGGGATCAGACCGTCGCCGACAGGGCGACCTCGATGTTCCCTCGGGTCGCGTTCGAGTAGGGGCACACCTGGTGCGCCTGCTCGACGAGCCGGTCGGCCTGCGCCTGCTCCAGACCGGGCAGCGAAACCTTGAGCGCGACGGCGAGACCGAAGCCCTCGCCCTGCTTGAGCACGCTGACCTCGGCGGAGACGGTGGACCCGTCCAGCTTCACCTTGGCCTGGCGCGCGACGAGCTGGAGCGCGGAGTGGAAACAGGCGGAATAGCCGGCGGCGAAGAGCTGCTCGGGGTTGGTCTTGTCCCCGCCCGGCCCGCCCATCTCCTTGGGGATCGCCAGCGACTCGTCGATGACGCCGTCCGAGGACGTGACCTCACCGTTGCGGCCGTCGCCGCGAGCGGTGGCAACAGCGGTGTACAGAGCCTCAGCCATTCTTCGCCTACCTCCTGGTTTCAAGACACGCCCCGTTGAGCGTCTCTTCGGTACCAACGTCCCGCAACCGCGGAACCTTGCCACCCCATGGCAGGTATCACGTCCGGGAATACCCGGACGGCGAACGGGGCAAACGGCTAACGGCCCGCCCGGCTGATCGCGAACTCCGCGACCTGGCTTCCGATCAGGCGAAGTGTGCGGACGGTCTTGTCGTCGGAGGCTCCGCCCGCTTCGTCGAATTTGGTCTCGGCGGAGTTGATCGAACCACCCAATGGGGTGGCCCAGCCGCGCAGCGCGTGCGTGATCGTGCGCAGCTGGTCGAGCGTGGTGACCGCGGCCTGCCAGCCGTAGGCGACGGCGGCGAGGCCGACCGCGCGGCCGTCGAGGTACGGGCGGGCGTCGTCGCGCAGGTCTTCGACGTAGTCCAGGGCGTTCTTGACCAGGCCGGACAACGCGCCGTGATAGCCGGGCGAGACCACGATGATCCCGTCGGCGCGGCGGATCGCCTCGACCAGTCGCTCGGCACGTTCGTGCCGTTCCGCCAAGGCGGTGTCGTAGAACGGCAGCACCAGCTCGGGGCCGGGGATCACTTCGGTGGTGACTCCGGCCTCTGCCGCACCGCTCAAGGCGATGCGCAGAGCGCGTTCGGACTGCGAACCTTCTCGCAGCGAGCCACCGATACCGAGGACATGAACCGCGTTCGTCGAAGTCACGCTTTCGAGGCTAACCGCTCTACTTAAGTGGAGGACCAGGATCTGGAACGGAGTCCTGTGTCACACCCGTTCGCCGTAACGGGTCCCGGTCCCGCTGGACGGCATACCTACTCGCAAGTAACCTGACCGGAAGCCACCAGGAGGAAGTATGGCGATACCGCTCCAGATCCGTGCCGAGGCCGCGTTTTCGCAGCTGGCGTTCTGGCTTCCGAGACCGGCCAGAAGGGCCATCGCCGGGCCGCCGCTCCGCCTGGACGGACAGGAACTCGCGCTCGACGCCCAGCTCCTGCTTCGCCTGCAGAAACTGGCGAAGGCTTCGCTGGTGCGGGGAAGCGTCGAACAGTCGCGCAGCATGCTCCTGGCGAGCAGGCATCTGGTCAGCGGGAAGACGATCGAGCCGGTCGCCACCAGGGACCTGCTGATCCCGACGGGTGACGGCGGCGTGCCCGCCACGCTCTACACACCGGCCGGGCTGCCGGATCCGTCCGCGCTGCTGGTGTTCTTCCACGGCGGCGGCTGGGTGGTCGGCAGCCGCGCCTCCCACGACAACACCGTGCGCTACCTGGCGAAACAGGCGGGCGTGCGGGTGCTTTCGGTGGAGTACCGGCTCGCGCCGGAGACGCGGTTCCCCGGCGCGACCGAAGACGCGATCGCGGCGTTCGAGTACGCCATCGCGAAGGCGCGGGACCTGGGCGCGGACCCGGCCCGGATCGCCGTCGGCGGCGACAGCGCGGGCGGGAACCTCGCGGCGGTGACCGCGCAGCAGGCGATGAAACGCGGCGGCGGGATCCCGGCGTTCCAGCTGCTGTTCTATCCGGCCACGGATTTCACCGTGCGCCGCCGTTCGCGGGAATTGTTCGCGGAGGACCTGTTCCTCACCGATTCGGATATGACCTGGTTCGAAGGACATTACGTGCCGAAAGGCACCGATCTGTACAACCCGAAACTGTCCCCGTTGCACGGCGACGTTTCCGGATTGCCGCCGGCGTATATCGCGACGGCCGGTTTCGATCCGCTGCGCGACGAGGGTGAGGCTTACGCGGAGAAATTGCGCAAGGCCGGGGTCCCGGTGGCGCTGAGCCGCCAGCCGGACCTGATCCACGGGTACATCAACTTCCTCGGCGTCGGGCAGCGGTTCCGTGAGGCGACGGCCGAAGCGGCGGGCGCCCTGCGGCTGGGTCTCGCACCGAAGTGACGGCCAGAGCCCGAGCGAGGAGAAATATCCCCGCTCGGGCTCCGGCCCCCATATCGTGGCCCGCCGCCCTGCACGGCGGAACCTGATGACTACTGACGGACCTACGCCTGTCTCCCGGAAGCGCGTCAGCGCGAAGAGAGACTTCACCCGCGCGCCCCTTTTGGCCGAAGGCCACGGAAACCTTTTGTAGGGCGCCCCTACCTGCCCGCGCGAGCGGGTCGCGATCCCGCGCCCTGCGAAAGGTTTCCGTCGGCGCGCGGCAAGATCACGGCGTGGGGAGCGGCACCGGCGGGATCGGCAGCGGCGGGACAGGGAGTCCGCCGAGCAGGCCCGCGAGGATGCCTGTCACCGCTGTCAACAGGGCTTTCACCAGGTCGCTGACGATCTTCAGCGGTCCGGGCAGGTCCGGCAGCGACGGGATCGGCACCGGCAGCGGCGGCAGCTGGCGCGCCTTGGCCTTCGGGTCGGCCAGCAGCCTGCTGGACTCGTCGGAGCGGCCCTTGGCCAGGTCGCCGAGCTTCTGCGTTTCGGTCTGGATCTGATAGCGCTTGCCTGCGGCGATGTCACCGAGGACGGGGCTCAGCTTGTCCAAGTCCACCCGCGTCTTGGCGACGTCACCGCCGTAGGCCACCTTGGTGAGGCCGTCCCGCATCTGCAGCACCTGCGCGGCGAGCGCCTGCGTATTCGACGAACCCTTTCCACCATCGGTACTAGCCGTCGCGGCGCCGGCTGAGGCCACCGCCAACAGACTGCCCGCGGCTACCGCGGCAATCGTCCGGGCAATGTTGCCTTTCATTCCCTTACCTCCTGGCCTCTGGGACCTGACGAGGTAATCGATACCCGCCGTATCGGCCGAACACCACCCGATCACCGGTTTGCACAATTTTCTAACCCTTACGTGCCGGATTCATTCCAGGTAAAGACCCCCGCAATTGATTAACGTCGAAATCTTGTGGTTCCCCCTGAAGATCAACCTTTTCCTATCGTTTTATGACCACCCGTGACCGATCGACACGGTAGAGCGGTTCGTTCACCCACAGCGGTGTAAACGGTGATCGTTTGGCTTCATCACTCCGTCGGACAAGCGTGTCGCACTGCTCCACTCGGGGTGTCCCCCACGCACGTCCCGCCACCTTCTGGTTTCACATGCGAGTGGGGACATGGAAACGCACCCGGTGCGCGGGGGATGACGCGCACCGGGTGCGTTCCGGTGGTGGGAGCAGCCTCTGGTGAGAGGTCGTTCTACTCGCGGAAGGCGTCCGCGACCTTGTCGCCGAGGTCCTTGTCGACGTTTCGCCAGTACTCGAAGACACGCTCCAGCACCGGCCGAGAGACGTCGTTCGAGGCGTGGCCGATGATGTTGCCCGCGAGCCGCTCACGCTGCTCGTCGTCCATCACCTCGCGCACGAGCGTGCCCGGCTGGCCGAAGTCGTCGTCTTCGGCGTGGAGCTTGTACGCCGACCGGATGACCTCGTCCTCGACGCCGTAGCCCGAGGCGGTCTCGGCGGCGATCTCCGCGTTCGCGTGCGGGCCGCCGTAGGAGTTCGGCGCGTACACCGGGTCGCCCGGGTTGTTGAAGCGCATCGCGCCGTCACGCGAGTAGCTGTTCACCGGGGACTTCGGCGCGTTGACCGGCAGCTGCGTGTAGTTCGCGCCGATCCGGTAGCGGTGGGCGTCCGGGTACGCGAACAGGCGGCCCTGCAGCATCTTGTCCGGCGACGGGCCGATGCCCGGCACCAGGTTGGACGGCTCGAACGCGGCCTGCTCGATCTCCGCGAAGTAGTTCGCCGGGTTGCGGTCGAGCACCCAGCGGCCGACCTTGATCAGCGGGTAGTCGCCCTTCGGCCACACCTTGGTCAGGTCGAACGGGTTGAAGCGGTAGTCCGCGGCTTCGGCGTAGGGCATCACCTGGACGTACAGCGTCCAGCTGGGGTGATTGCCCTTTTCGATGTTCTTGAACAGGTCTCGGATGTAGTAGTCCGAGTCCTCGCCGGCGATGCGGTCCGCGTCGGCCTGCGGCAGGTAGCCGATGCCCTGGTCGGTCTTGAAGTGGTACTTGACCCAGAACTTCTCGCCGCCGGCGTTCTCCCACAGGTAGGTGTGCGAGCCGAAGCCGTCCATCTCGCGCCAGTTCGACGGGATGCCGCGGTCGCCCATCAGCCAGGTGACCTGGTGCGCGGACTCGGGCCGCAGCGTCCAGAAGTCCCACTGGATGTCGTGGTCGCGCAGGTGGTTGTCGGCGCGGCGCTTCTGCGAGTGGATGAAGTCCGGGAACTTGATCGGGTCGCGGATGAAGAACACCGGGGTGTTGTTGCCGACGAGGTCGTAGTTGCCCTCGGAGGTGTAGAACTTCACCGCGAAACCGCGCGGGTCGCGCCAGGTGTCGGGCGAGCCGTTCTCCCCCGCGACCGACGAGAAGCGGACCAGGCTCTCGGTGCGCACACCCGGCTGGAAGAGAGCGGCCTTCGTGAACTGGCTGACGTCCTCGGTGACCTCGAGGAAGCCGTGCGCGCCGCCGCCCTTGGCGTGGACGACACGCTCCGGGACGCGCTCACGGTTGAACTGGGCGTTCTTCTCGATCAGGTAGTGGTCCTGGAGCAGGATCGGGCCGTTGGCACCCACCGTCAGCGAGTCGTTGTCGCTGGCGACGGGGATACCCACGTTGTTCGTGGTCGGCAAGGTCACGCCGGTGCCTCCTGGTTCGTGGTGGTGGTGCGGTCAGCCACACCAGCTTCGCCCGAGTGCGCGCGCTCAGCACGTCGTGGACGATCCGGTTCACCCACCCTCTCGCGCAAATTGGAATCAGTCAAGAAAACACCCCGAGCCGGGTGACCGGTCACGCACGAAAAAAACTTGCACGCGCGTACCAAGTTACGTTCTCATCGGATCATGGCCCTAGCTCCGTACCGTCGCGTGTTGGCCGTGCCCGGAGTCCCCAGCTCGATGCTGCTGATGTTCCTGGCGCGGCTCCCGATGACGGCCATGGGCGTGACGATGACGCTGTACGTCGTCAACGACCTCGGCCGCGGCTACGGCGCCGCCGGACTCGTCGGCGCGGCCACCACGCTCGGCAGCGCCTTCGGGGCGCCGCTCGTCGGCCGGTACGTCGACCGCTACGGACTGCGGCCGGTGGTCGCGATCTGCGGGCTGGCTTCGACGACGTTCTGGATCAGCGCGCCGCATCTGCCCTATCAGGTGCTGCTGGTGGTCGCGCTCCCCGCGGGCGTCCTGTCGGTGCCCGCCGGGACGCTCGCGCGGCTGGTGCTCACCGCGCTCGTGCCGCTGGAGCAGCGGCGGGCGGCCTACTCACTGGACACGATCCTGGTGGAGGCGTCGTTCATGATCGGGCCGTCGGCCGGGATCATGGCGATCACGCAACTGCCCGCGGTCTACGCGCTCACCGGGATCGGGGTCTGCTTCGCGCTTTCGGCGACGCTGATCTACCGGCTGAACCCGCCGATCCGCGCCGAGGCCGACACCGAGGTGTTCACCGGGGAGCGGCCGACCGTGCGGAGCTGGCTCACCGGACGGCTCGTGATGGCGATGTTCATCGCCTCCGGCGCGCTGTTCTGCCTGGTCGGCATGGAACTCGCCGCCCTGGCGACGCTGCGCGCGAGCGGCGACATCGCCTGGTCCGGGCTGCTGATCACGCTGATGTGCGTCGCGTCCGTCCTCGGCGGGGCGATCCACGGCGCCGTCCGGCGGTCGCTTTCGCAGGGCACGCTGATGGTGCTGCTCGCGGTGCTCACGCTGCCTGTCGGCCTGGTCGACCACCCGTGGTGGCTGCTGGCGATCGTGCTCTTCCCGAGCAACGTGCTGTGCGCGCCGACGCTCGCGGCGAGCACGGAGACGGTCAGCGCGGCGGCGCCGGCACGGGTGCGCGGCGAGGCGATGGGCCTGCTGGACGCGGCGAGCCGGATCGGGCTGGCGATCGGGAGCCCGATCATCGGGTTCGTGATCGACCACTCCAGCCCGGGCTGGGGGTTCGCGGCCTCGGCGCTGGGCGCGCTGGCGATCGCTTCGGTCGGCCTGTTCTGGCGGCGCTCCCGCACCCCCGCCGACCACGTCCCGGCCCTGGCTTCCTGAGGTGAACTGAAGGGCCCTTCAGCTCCGGGCGGGCGCAGGGCGGGGTGCCGAAGTACGTGAAGGCCCCCTTCATTGCGCTAGGCGCAATGAAGGGGGCCTTCACGTACTTGGGTCAGGAGCCGGTGAGGGTTGCTAGGCGCAGACCTTGCGGAGGGCGTCCAGGTGGTCGATGTTGCGCTTGGTCCAGTCCGCGATCTTGCCCGCGTCGTGGATGTTCTCCTTCTGGGCCTGCAGGTACGAGTCGGCCATGCCGGTGAGCGCGCCCGCCACGTCCTGCTCGCCGACGTTGTTCGCCAGTTCGCGCAGGCGCTTTTCCTTGTCCGCGGCCCGCGCCTTGATGGTCGCCGGATCCGGGTTGAGGTCGGCGAGGCTGAGCGCCTCGGCGCAAGCGCTCACCTTCGTCGCGGCCTTGTTGGTCTGATCGACCGCGTTCGTGACCTCGCTGCAGCCCGCCAGCGCCAGCCCGGCGGCCGCCAGGAGCGCCGCGAATCCCAACCTCTTCATACGTTCCAGCGTAGCGATTTCGTGGGTGGTATGTCGGGTTCCCCGGCCACCACCCACGAATCACCCGGTAATTCAGCCCTTCACGCAGACGACCTGCTTGAGATGCGCGACCACCTCGACGAGATCCGTCTGCGCCTTGATCACCGTTTCGATGTCCTTGTACGCGGCCGGGATCTCGTCCACCACACCGGAGTCCTTGCGGCATTCCACGCCGGCCGTCTGCGCGGCGAGGTCTTCGGCGGTGAACAGCTTCTTGGCCTTGTTCCGCGACATCCGGCGGCCCGCGCCGTGCGACGCGGACTGGAAGGACGACGTGTTCCCGAGACCGCGCACGATGTACGAACCGGTGCCCATGCTGCCCGGGATGATCCCGAGGTCGCCCGAACCCGCGCGGATCGCGCCCTTGCGGGTCACCAGCAGTTCGACGTCGTCGTAGGTCTCTTCTGCCACGTAATTGTGATGGCACGAGATCGCGTCGTCGAACGTCGTCTGCGGGACGACGTCCTTCAGCGCCTGCTTCACGAGGGCGACCATGGTGGCGCGGTTGCGTGCCGCGTAGTCCTGCGCCCAGAACAGGTCGCGCCGGTACGCCTGCATCTCCGGCGTGCCCGCGACGAACACCGCGAGGTCCGGATCCGGCAGGTCCGCGTTGTGCGGCAGTTTCCGCGCGACGGCCATGTGCCGCTCCGCGAGTTCCTTGCCGATGTTCCGCGAACCCGAGTGCAGCATCAGCCACACGCGGCCTTCGTCGTCGCCACCCTGTTCGAGGCAGACCTCGATGAAGTGGTTCCCGCCACCGAGGCTCCCGATCTGCCGCGCCGCGCGGTCGTGCAGCTCCTGGACGCCGGGGTGCAGGTCGCCGAAGGACTTCCAGAACGCGTCCCAGCCACCGACACCGTGCACCTTCGCCGGGTTCACCGGGGTCTTGTGCAGGCCGAAACCGACCGGGACGGCCGATTCGATCCGGCGGCGGAGCTTCAGCAGGTCGTCGGGCAGATCGGCGGCGGTGAGCGAGGTCCGCACCGCGCTCATCCCGCACCCGATGTCCACGCCGACGGCGGCCGGGGACACGGCGTCGCGCATCGCGATCACGCTGCCGACCGTCGCGCCCTTGCCGTAGTGGACGTCGGGCATGACCGCGACGCCGTGCACCCACGGCAGGTTGGCGACGTTGTGCAGCTGCCGCATGGCTTGGTCCTCGACCGACGTGGGGTCGGCCCACATCCGGATCGGAACCCGCGAGCCTTCGACCGCCGTGTACATGACTTTCCCTTCGTGGAGAACGTTTTGCCGCTCCCGAGCATGCACCGGCCGGACGAACCGGACAAGGCAATTACCTGACTCCACAGTGGACTGTCCACACGCGACTACCAGGCGTGAGGTGATGTTCATCGCGAAGTCTTCGATCGTGTTCGAAAAGTGATCGGCCCCGGGAGGTGATTCGGGCACAATGAGCGCTCGGTGTCGGGGGTACACCAACTGGGGAAGGTCCGTTTTACCGTGAAGTCTTTACGTGGGCTGCTCGCTGCCGTTTTGCTCGCCGGGTTCCCGCTGCTCGTGCTGGCGTTCGTGGGCGGGATCGTGACGCTCGAAGTGCTGGCGCTGCAGCGCAACGTCCTCGCGGCGGCGAAGCTCGGCATCATCACCGTTCCGGTCGGCTGGATCCTGCTCAAGACCCTGCTCACGGTCGAGCGGGCGACCGACGACGACATACCCGGTGTCGCGGTGACGCCGGAGTCCCAGCCCGCCCTCTGGGCGCTGGTCCGGGAGCTGGCGGACGAGGCGGGGACCCGCCCGCCGGACGAGATCTATCTCGACGCCGACGTCAACGCCGCGGTCACCGAGCGGACCTCGTGGCTCGGGCTGCGGGTGCTGCGCCGCCGGATGATCATCGGTGTCCCGCTGATCATGGGCCTGCGCCAGGACCAGTTCCGCGCCGTGCTCGCGCACGAACTGGGGCACTACAGCAACAAGGACACCCGGTTCGCCGCGCTGACCTATCGCGGGCGCAAGTCCATCGCGCGGGTGGTCAACGGCCTCAGCCGAGAAGGCTACTTCGAGCGCTTCGTCGGCTGGCTGTTCAAGCAGTACGCGAAGCTCTACTTCATGGTCTCGATGAGCGTCTGCCGAGCCCAGGAACTCGCGGCCGACGCCGTCTCGGCACGGCTCGCCGGCACCGACGCGGCGGCTTCGGCCCTGCGCGAGATCGAAGCGCTTGCCGTCACCTGGCGGTTCTTCATGAACAACTACGCCGCGATCGGCTGGGACGCGGGTTACCTCCCGGACCGGTTCGGCGAGGGCTACCGCGCGCTGCTCACCGACCCGACCAGGGCGGAGCAGATGGAGGAGATGCGGCGGAACCCGTCGGAGGAGAAGACCTCGCGATGGGACACGCACCCGGCCACCCGTGACCGCGTCGCGACGCTCGAAGCGGGCGACCGAATCCCGGTCCGCCCCGGCGGCGAGCGTCCGGCGACCGAACTGCTGACGGGCGCCGAGAAGATGCTCGACGAGGCGCTGTTCACCGTCTTCTCCGACGAGGCGCACGCGAAGCGGCGGACGGACTGGCAGTCACTGGTCGCCATCGGCCGTCGCCACGCCGCCGCCGAAGCGGCCGCCGAGGTCCTCGGCGAACGCACCCTGGACATGGCGCTGGACCTGCTCGACGCGGGCAGGCACGAAGAGCTCGCCGATCCCGACTCGAAGCCGCCCGCCGGTGTCGGCCCCCGGGCCCGCCGGGAGTTCGCGGCCACTTCCGTCCGCGGGCGGCTGGCGGTCGCGGTGCGCGCGGCGCTCACCGACGTCGGCGCGGGACGCTGGTCGCTGTCGTGGTCCGGACCGGCGCCGTTCGCCTTGGACGAGCCCCTCGAGGACCAGCTGGCGCCCGCGCTCGACAAGGCCACCGCGGCCGAATCCGACACCGCGCCGCTGCGTGCGCTGCTGACGGCCGCCGGGGTGCCCGCCGGCTACCGGCCGTCACCCACTCTTGTTCGTTCGTAAGGAGTTCCGATGCTTTGGCTGCTCAAATCCCGTGAACGCAAGGCCGTCTTCGCCATGATGAAAGAGGCGAAACGTCGCGGCGTCGAGGTCGGCGAGCTCACCGAGATCATGACGCCGGAAGAGCTCGCCGCGCTGCTGCCGCCGGAGAAGCCCAAGTTCAAGGGCAAGATCCCGGACGTCACGCGTTGGGGGCTCCCCGCCGACGGCGAGGTGTCGACCAAGGAGTACTGGACCGACGAAGAGGTCCTCGCCGTCCAGGAGTCGACGGCTCGCGGCGAGTGGGAAGGCGCCGCCGCGCTGCTGGCGTCGACCTGGGGCGACTGGGACCGCCGCAACCTGGTGACCGGCGCGCTCGGCGAGGCCGCCGCGAAGGACGACGAGTGGCTGCGCGCGTGGCGCAAGGCCCGCCCCGGTGACCGGGACGTGGCACTGGTCGACGCGGAGTCGCTGGTGCACGTGGCGTGGGAGGTGCGCAGCGGGCTGCAGGCGAAACACGTCACCGAGGAGCAGTTCGCCGCGTTCTTCCGGGTGCTGGAGCAGGCCGAGGAGGCCGCGCGCAAGGCATCCGAGCTCGCTCCCGAGGACCCGACGCCGTGGGTGACAGCGCTGGCGGTCGCGATGGGGCGGCAGTACGAAAACGACCAGTACCTGGAGATCTGGGCGGAGCTCGCCGAACGCGACCCGCAGCACCGCGGGGCGCACACGCGGGCGCTGCAGTACTGGTGCGCGAAG
Source organism: Amycolatopsis sp. NPDC102522 (assembly GCF_055584485.1). Lineage (NCBI taxonomy): Bacteria > Bacillati > Actinomycetota > Actinomycetes > Pseudonocardiales > Pseudonocardiaceae > Amycolatopsis > Amycolatopsis sp. NPDC102522. The sequence goes on from NZ_JBVJLY010000011.1 coordinate 269,953, forward strand.
TGGTTCGGCTCGAACGAGCTGATGTGGGAGTTCGCCGAGACCGCCGCGGCGAAGTCGCCGAAGCTGGCTCCGCTGCTGCTGATCGCCGCGCACGAATCCGAGTTCCGGGACGTCTCCGCGTGGCGTGATCCGCGCGTCTCCGGCGCGCTCGACGGGATCGTCGCTTGGCTCAACGGCGAAGGGCGGGATCACCCGTCGACGCGGTCGGACCGGGCGTACGCGGCGAAGGCGCTCGTGGAGAACGGGCGCTTCGACGAAGCCATCGAGCAGTTCCGGCTCCTGGGGACGCGGGCCGACGGCGGGATGTGGGCCTACAGCGGGGACGCGCGCGGTGAGTTTCTGGCGACGCGGTACGCGGCCTGCTTCGGGGCGACCAAGCCCTGACCTGACGCGTTTCGTCCTCTGAATGCGGCAGTCCCCCGGTCCAGGGCGCGCGATGAAGGGCCCCTTCATCGCGGCCGGTCCGGCTTCGGAGGGCACGGCGTAAGTACGTGAAGGCCCCCTTCATTGCGCTAGGCGCAATGAAGGGGGCCTTCACGTACTTATCGAGAGGTACGGCAAACGTCTCATGATCGGGTCTCTGCCGCGAAGACCCTCTTCGCACTGCTTCTCTTCACGGCGTGCGGGTCTGGACTGACAGACCGGAGCCAGCCCCGTCTTGACTGTCCACAAGGGACGCCCTCCAGCGGCCGTATGTCCGGTTCATGCTGCATGTGCGCTTGACGAAAGGCGTCGTGAGTGGCGATTCGGGTTAGAACACCACTTGCCACTCACGACCACAAAGAGCACCTCAGCCGCATGAAGGGGCCGAGCAGAGACGGGGACCAGCGCGCGGAGCCCGGCACGCGGCACAGCGAAGGGGCCTTTCACCGCGTCGAATGCGGTGAAAGGCCCCCTTCAGCCCACGTCAGGAGTGGGCGGCGATCAGTTCCGCGATCTGCACGGCGTTGAGCGCCGCGCCCTTCCGCAGGTTGTCGTTCGCCAGGAACAGCGCCAGGCCGCGACCGCCGTCGACGCCCGGGTCCGTCCGCAGCCGCCCGACGTAGGACGGGTCCTGGCCCGCGGCCTGCAGCGGGGTCGGGATGTCCGACAGTTCCACGCCGGGCGCACCGGACAGCAGCTCGGTCGCGCGGGCGACCGAAAGCGCCTGCGAGAACTCCGCGTTGATCGAGATCGAGTGCCCCGAGAACACCGGCACCCGCACACAGGTGCAGGAAACGCGCAGCTCCGGGATGCTCAGGATCTTGCGGCTCTCGTTGCGGAACTTCTTCTCTTCGTCCGTCTCGAACAGGCCGTCGTCCACAATGGACCCGGCGAGCGGGAGGACGTTGTGCGCGATGGTCCGCGCGTACTTCTTCGGCTCGGGGAAGGTCACCGCCGCGCCGTCGTGGGTCAGCGCGCCCGCGTTCGGCGCCGCCGCGGCGAGCTGGCCTTCCAACTCCTCGACACCGGCGAGCCCGCTGCCGGACACCGCCTGATAGGTGCTCGCGACCAGCCGTACCAGGCCCGCTTCGGCGTGCAGCGGCTTGAGCACCGGCATCGCGGCCATGGTGGTGCAGTTGGGGTTCGCGATGATCCCCTTGCGCGCTTCCTTGACCGCCTCCGGGTTGACCTCGCTGACGACCAACGGGACGTCGGGGTCCATGCGCCAAGCCGAAGAGTTGTCGATCACCGTGGCGCCGGCGGCGGCGAACCGCTCCGCCTGCGCCTTGGAGGTCGTGCCACCGGCGGAGAACAGCGCGATGTCCAATCCGGACGGATCCGCGGCCGTCGCGTCCTCGATGACGATTTCCCCGTCCTGCCAGGGAAGTTTCGAGCCCGCGGACCGCGCCGAAGCGAAGTATCGCATTTCGGCGACCGGGAAACCCCGTTCGGCCAGCAGACGGCGCATCACGCCGCCGACCTGACCGGTCGCCCCTACCACTCCTACCCGCAAACCTTCGGCCATCAGCGACCACTCCCCGCGTAGACGACGGCTTCTTCGTCGCCGCCGAGTTCGAATGCTTCATGGATCGCGCGCACCGCGTCGTCGAGCTGCGCGTCCCGGATCAGCACCGAGATCCGGATTTCCGAGGTGTTGATGATTTCGATGTTCACGCCCGACTGCGCGAGCGCCTCGCAGAACGTCGCCGTGACACCGGGGTGCGAACGCATCCCCGCGCCGACGAGCGACACCTTGCCGACATGGTCGTCGTAGAGGACCGACTCGAAACCGATCTCGTCCTTGATCTTTTCCAGCGACTGCACGGCCTTGGCCCCGTTGGCCTTCGACAGCGTGAAGGTGATGTCGGTGCGGCCGGACGACGTGCTGGACACGTTCTGCAGCACCATGTCGATGTCGATCTCGTTGTCGGCGATCACGCGGAAGATCCTGGCGGCGGCACCGGCGGTGTCGGGCACGCCGGTCACCGTGATCTTGGCTTCGGACCGGTCGTGCGCCACACCGGTGATCAACGCTTGTTCCACGGGGATCTCCTCGATAGAACCGGTCACGGTGGTGCCCGGCTTGTCACTGTAGGAAGAACGGACTCGGATCGGGACGCCGTAGCGGCGCGCGTACTCCACCGAACGCAGGTGCAGGATCTTCGACCCGCTCGCGGCCAGCTCCAGCATCTCCTCGTAGGCGATGGTGTCGAGCTTGCGCGCGTCGGGCACGACCCGCGGATCGGCGGTGTACACACCGTCCACATCGGAATAGATCTCGCAGACGTCGGCGTTCAGCGCCGCGGCCAGCGCGACGGCGGTGGTGTCCGAACCGCCGCGGCCCAGGGTGGTGATGTCCTTGGTGTCCTGGGACACGCCCTGGAACCCCGCCACCAGCGCGATGTAGCCCTGGTCGAGGGCTTCCGTCACGCGGCTGGGGCTGACGTCGATGATCCGCGCGTTGCCGTGCACCGACGTCGTCACCACACCGGCCTGCGAGCCGGTGAACGACCAGGCTTCCGCGCCCTGCGCCGAAATCGCCATCGCCACCAGCGAGTTGGAAATACGCTCACCCGCGGTGAGCAGCATGTCCATCTCACGTTCCGGCGGCGCCGGGTTGACCTGCTGAGCCAGGTCGAGCAGCTCGTCCGTCGTGTCTCCCATGGCGGAACAGACGACGACCACGTCGTTGCCCGCCTTCTTGGTGGCGACGATGCGTTCCGCGACGCGTTTGATGCGGTCGGCACTTTCCAGCGACGAACCGCCGTACTTCTGGACCACGAGGGCCACGCCCGAACCTCCTCGACGGGCCGGGCGGCTCCATGGTGGGCACCGAAGGAGCCCCCGCGTCCCTTATTTGGGCGAAAGCCTACCGGGGACACGCACGCCCGCCACCCTCGTAAGTGGGCCTGAACACCACTTCAGGGACTTCTCGAAGTAAATCTTCCTTAACACCAACGAAATAGTCGGAGGGCTTTCACTTTAGTGACGGAGAGCACCCCTTGTTATCGTCCGTCGGTGCACAAACCCGCCGAAACAAGTACCCCGATCGCGTCGATCCTGGCCGCCAGGTGGAGTCCTCGCGCCTACGACGAGGCCGCCACGGTCACCGGAGACCAGGTCCGCGCGCTGCTCGAAGCGGCCCGCTGGGCGCCGTCGTTCGGCAACACCCAGCCCGCCCGCTACCTGGTCGGCCTCCGGGGCACGCCGTCGTTCGACCGCATCCTCTCGACGCTCAACTCGGGCAACCGCGCGTGGGCCCATCGCGCCGGTCTGCTGCTGATCGGCGTGATGGTGACCACGAACGAGAAGGGCGACGTCCCGTACGCCGAGTACGGGCTCGGGCTGGCGAGCGAGAACCTCGTGCTCCAGGCCGTCGAACTCGGCCTGATCGCCCATCAGATGGCGGGCTTCTCCGCCGAAGCGGCGACGGACTTCTTCGGGCTGCCCGACGACGTCGTCCCCAAGGTCGCCATCGCGGTCGGCCATCCCGCGGATCCCTCGGTACTCGAAGAGGACTGGCGGATCGAGCGTGAGAAGGCGCCACGCGAGCGGGTCCCGCTGGCCGACTTCGCCTACACCGACGGCTGGGGCACGAGCGCCTTCTCCGGCTGACGGAGCCAGCGCGAGGCGAGGATCCCGAGCCCGATGTGCAGCAGGCTCAGCACCGCGACGGCGGTGTGCAGGCCCGCGACGAAGGCCTCCTTCGCGTCAACGGCGGCCGTGGGCGCGATACCGGAAAGCTGAAGGGTTTCGTCGAGCGTGGGCGCGAGGCCCGGACCGGCCAGGCGGAACACCAGCGCGGCGAGCGAGCCCATGAGCGCGATCCCCAGCGCGTTGCCGAGCTCGTTGCCGGTTTCGGCGATCGCGCCCGCCGCGCCCGCCCGTTCGGCGGGCACCGCGCCGACGGCCGTGTCGGCGACCACGCTGAACGAGATGCCGTAGCCGACACCGGCGACCACCGTCGAGGCGACGTACCAGCCCGCCCCGCCCGTGACGCCGGTCATGAGCAGCAGCGCCAGCCCGAGGGCGACGGAGAAGTGACAGGTGACGAGCGCCGCGCGCTTGCCGATCCGGTCGGCCAGCGCGGGGGTGACGACGCACATCGTCGTGAGCACGGCGGCCCCGGGCAGCGCCAGCAGCGCCGCGTGCAGGACGGGCAGGCCGAGCACGGACTGCAGGTGGATCCCCGACAGGTACGCGGCCGCCGACCACGCCGCCAAGGGCAGCAGCCCGGTGACGATCGCGATCGTGAAGACGCGGTCGCGGAACAGGGAGAACTCGATCAGCGGGTGGTCCAGACCACACTGGCGCCGGGCGAACCACACCAGCAGCACGGCCCCGGCTGCCACCGCGGAGACCGCGACGGCGGACAGCCCGTCGACGGCCGCGTGCTTGATCCCGTAGATCGCGAGCAGGAGACCGGCGGCGGACAGCACCACGCTCAGCGCGTCCACCCGTCCCTTCCTCGTGGCCCGCACTTCCCGGAGCAGCACCGGCGCGAGCGCCAGGAACACCGCGATCACCGGCAGGTTGACCAGGAAGACCGAGCCCCACCAGAAGCGCTCCAGCAGGACACCGCCCACGACCGGGCCGATCGCGAACCCGGCGGCGAACGCGGCCGCGAAGACGCCGATGGCCCGCGCCCTTCGCCGAGGATCGGGGAAGAGTTCGCTGAGCACGGCCAGCGCGGACGGCAGCAGTGTCGCGCCCGCCAGCCCCATCAGGGCACGGAACGCGATGAGCGCCTCCGGGCCCGGGGCGAACGCCGCGCCGATGGAGGCCACGCCGAACACCGCGGCGCCGATCATCAACAGCTTCAGGCGGCCGTACCGGTCGCCGATGTTGCCGAACGCGATGAGCAGCGAGCCGACCGCGAAGCCGTAGACGTCCAGGATCCACAGCGCCTGATCGGCCGTCGGGGTGAGCGCCTGGCCGATCCTGGGCATCGCGAGGAACAGGATCGACCCGTCCATCGAGACCAGGAAGACCGGGCAGAGGATCACCAGCAGGCCGAACCAGGCCCGGTTACGCCGTCGTGTCATGCCCTCGACGGTGCGCCGGCTTCGGGAGGGCGGCCATCCCCGTGCCGTGGGTACACCCCACAGGTACACCCACGCGGCCGTGATCGAACCTAGGCTCGGTGTCGTGGAAAGCCTCGGTGTGTACCTCAAGAGCCGTCGTGACCGGGTGACCCCCGCCGAGATCGGCCTGCGCACCTACGGCACCTCCCGCCGCGTGCCCGGTCTGCGCCGCGAAGAACTCGCCCAGCTCGCCGGAGTGAGCGCCGGCTACTACACGCGACTGGAGCAGGGGCTGGCCGAAACCGCTTCACGGCAAGTGCTCGACGCGCTCGCCCGCGTCCTCCGGCTCGACGACGTCGAAACCGGTCACCTGCACAACCTCGCCCGGCGATCCGCGCTCCCGAAGCTGTCCGACCCTGGCCCGGAGGACCCGCATCCCCGCGTCCTCGCGCTGCTGGAGAACCTCGGCGAAGCCGTGCCCGCGCTCGTCTTCGGCCGTCGCGGCGACGTGCTCGCGTGGAACCACGCCGGGCACGCGCTCATGGCCGAACACGTCTCCTTCGACGCGCCGAAGGATCCCGAGGGCAGGCCGTCCTTGCCGCGCATGTTCTTCCTCGACCCGCTCACCCGCGATCTGCACCGGAACCGGGCCGAACTCGCCCGCGTCCACGTGGCCTACCTGCGGCTGACCGCGGGCCGCTATCCCACCGACGCCCGCCTCGCCGGGCTCATCGGCGAACTGACCATGCGCAGCGACGAGTTCGCGACGCTCTGGGCGACCGGCGACGTCGCCGATTGCACCGTCGGCGCCATGCTTCTTCGGCATCCCACGGTCGGCGCGGTCGACGTCGACTATCAGGTGTGGCTCCAGCCCGACAGCCCCGATCACCGGCTGGAGATCTACACGCCGAAGGACCCCGGATCCGCCGACGCGCTGAAGATCCTGACCCGGTTTGATCGCTAACCTGGACTCATGGGGGCTTTACGCAGTCTCGTCCGCAACGAATCCCGCACGATGGCAGGGCTCTGGCTGTATGTGAGAGGCCGTAAGGACGGCGTCGAGGGCGACGCCGTGGCCGTGCCGTACGGCTCCAACGGCAAGGCGATCTTCATCGTCATGGCGGTGGTGAGTGCCGTCGAAGCGGGCCTCTTCTGGCTGATCGACTTCGGCATCGTCGTCGACGTGGTGCTGCTCGTCTTGGGCGTGTACTCGGTGCTGCTGGTGTCCGGGATCTACGCGGGCACCGTCGTCCGGCCGCACGTGATCTCCTCGCGTGAGGTGCGGGTGCGCTACAGCTCGTTCTACGACGTGCGGATCCCGAGGGAGAACGTCGTCGCGCTGCGGCATCTGAAGGAGAGCCACGACCCGCTCGAAGCGCGGAAGTTCCGCGACGAAACCTGGCTCAGCCACGACAATTTCTACGAAAGGCTCGGCGTCAGCTGATCTTCAGGGACCTGTTCACGATCGCGAGAGCGACTTCGGTGACGCTCTCGTTCCGGACGAAGGCCTCCGCCCGGATCAAAGCCAGCGCGTCCGACGCGCCGCGGCCGGTGCTGTCCATCACCATTCCGGTGGCCTGATGCACCATGACCCGGAGATCGACTTCTTCGAACAAGGGATGGTCGGGCAGTCCGTTCCCCTCTTTCCCCGGCGACGCGAGCAACGCGGTGGTCGTCAGGACGGCCGCGACCGTCCTGACCGACCGGGTCACCTCGGGGGCGGGGTCGGTGTCGGGCCGGTAGGCGGTCAAGGCCCCCAGCGGACTCCCCGGCAGACCGAGCCGCGCCACGACCACCGCCCGGACCCCGAGATCGAGCGCGGCGGGACCGAACTGGGGCCAGCGACGCATCAGCTCCGCTTCTCCGCAGACCCACGACGGCGTGGCCGCGGCAGGCGGTGTCCGCGAAGGCCCTTCCCCGAAGAGGTATTCGAGGCCGGCGGCCTCCTCGGCGATCGGATCGGACGCCGCGACGACATCCGTGTTCGGATCTCCCCCGAACAGGGTCACGGCCGTGCTCGGGCTGCCGGACGCTTCGGCGACCGTCGCGATGAACCTGGGAGGCAGCGCCAACTCCCCGTCCATCCAGAGATCCACCGCGTCCGAGTGGGTGGTGTGCAGCGCGGCCGATGTCCGGTGCACCCGCTCGGTCGACCGGTGGATCCCGGCCATCCTCCGGTGAAAGGCCCGCATCGGCTCAGCGCCCGACTCGGCCAGAACCTCATGCCGGCGGGCCACGCTCGCGGCCCGGTCAGCACGCCTGCCTTCGGCCTCCGCCATGCCGCGGAGGGCCGACGAATCGCACTTGCCGCGCCTCATGAGCGGAGAGTACGCCGTGTCACGACCTGTCGATGAGACCCGAATGGCTGAGCGTGACAGGTTCCCCGGATTCGCGAAACGGTCTAGCGTTGTCAGCCCAGCATTCACGTGCCACTCCAGTGAAAAGCAGGAAGGCTGTCGTGCCCCAGAACCGTGAAGAATGGATTACCGATACGCTGGTCGAGCTGGCCGACACGCTGGTACCGGATCTGGATCCGGCGAGTTTCTGGCCGGTCGTGGCGGAGCGGTACACCAGGCTGGTCTCCTCGTCGTCGGTCCGGCTGGCCATCGTCGGTGAACACCCCGGCGGGCAGTTGGTGGTGAACACCGATGAACGCCTGGACAGACCGCCGCTCAACGGGTTCTTCGACAAAGAGGGCCCCGGTGTCGACTGTTGCTCGTCGGGCGTACCAGTGGTCAATGTGCGACTCAAGGAAGCGACCGCGCGCTGGCCGCGACTGGCGCCTGCCGCCCTTTCGCTCGGCTACCGCTCGGCGCACGCTTTCCCGTTCAACCGCCGCGAAGACATCCTCGGCGCCGTGACGATCCTGACCACGGAGGCCGCGCCGTTGCCGGGCGCCGACATCCGGATCGCGAGCTCACTCGCCGACGCCGCGACGATCGGCATGCTCAACCATCGCGCCATCTCGAAGCTGACCGAGACCTCATCGCAACTCCAAGGCGCGCTCACCAGCCGGGTACCCATCGAGCAGGCCAAGGGCCTGGTGTCCGCCCGGCTCGAAATCAGTACGAGCGAGGCGTTCCTCCTGATGCGCCGCTACGCGCGGAGCCACAACCTGCGGCTCTCCGAGGTTTCCCAGAATCTGGTCGCCCGGCGGTTGACCGCGTCCGGCCTGGTAGCGGACAAGACGAAGACGTCCCGCCGGGGCTGAGCCGGGACCGTCAGGTCCGCGAGTCCTCCATCAGCAGCACGACCCCGCCGCCCTGCCCGTGCAGCGGCGAGCAGCCGACCGAGGTGACGAGGCTCCGGCCCTTGCGGTCGACCGCGTCGATTTCGACCCTGTCGGCCTTGTGCCCCGTCTCGTTGCAGATCTCGACGACCGTGCGGAGTTCCGTCGTCGGCAGGCCGAAGTCCAGCGTGAAGAAGTCCTCCCGGTAGACCTCGTCGGCCCGAAGGCCCCACAGGTCCTCCGCGCCACGATTCCAGCTGCGCACCTGCAGGTCTCCGTCCAAGACGACCACCCCGGCCTCGATGCTCGACAGCACGCCTTCGAAGAAGATGCGCGTCTCGTCGAGCTCCATGGTGCGGAGACGCATCTCTTCGTTGGTGGTTTCGAGCTCTTCGTTGGTGGACTGGAGTTCCTCGTTGGTGGTTTCGAGTTCCTCGTTGGTGGACTGGAGTTCCTCGTTCGTGGTCTCGAGTTCCTCGATACTCGACTGGAGTTCCTCGTTGACCGTTTCGAGCTCCGCGTTCGTGGATTGGAGTTCCGCGTAAGCCGTGGCGAGGTCCTCCTGTACTCGTTTGACCTCGTACTGGAGGCGGGTCGCCTCGGTGGTGTCGACGAACGTGATCGCGGCGCCGATGTCCTCACCGTCGATGGTGAGCAGCGGCCGGACGATGATGTCGTAGTACTGCGCCTCGTTGTCGCCCTTCTGCCGCCGCACCGAGTTGATCCGGACGCTGCGCCGCTCGGCGTGCGCCTGGTCGATCACGGACCGGAGTTCGACCGGCCGGTAGGAGATGTCGAGGTCACGGAACGGTTTGCCCACGTCGTCCAGGGAAAGGCCGAACTGGAGCCGTGCGGAGCCGTTGATCAGGGCGATCGTCCCGTCGCGATCGATACCCAGCACCGAGTCGGGGGACGAGGCCAAGGCGAGTTCGCTGACCAGGCGCCGCCGGTTGGCCTCCCGCATCCCGGCGCCCGCCCACACGTCGAACCTCGGCGCCTTCGCCGTCAGCCCGCCGGTCCGCAGCGCGAAGATCCGGTTCCGCATGCTGGCGGCCTCGAACCGGACGCCGTCGGAAACCAGCATCTCGGCCTTGCCGAGGAACAGGTGACCGCCGTTGTTGAGGGCGAAGTGGAAACGTTCGATGATCTTCGTCTGGGTCTCGACGTTGAAGTACATCAAGGTGTTGCGGCAGGCGAGCAGGTCGACCCGGGAGATCGGGGCGTCACGCGTGATGTCGTGCCTGCCGAAGATCACCCGGCGGCGGAGATCGCGGCGAAACGCGAAGAGTTCGCCAGTCGGCTCGAAGTACTTGTTCTTCAGGTCGCCGGGAAGCCGTTCCAGCGATTTCGCGGAGTACAGGCCGGCTCTCGCCTCGCGCAGGGCTTCCTCGTCGACGTCGGTGCCGTAGATCTTGACCCGCGAAGTGGCCGCTTCGACACCGAGGTGCTCGGCGAAGAGCATCGCGATCGTGTACGCCTCCTCCCCGCTCGAACAGCCGGCGCTCCAGATCCGGATCTCGTCGCCGGGAGCGACGTTCGCGACCAGCTCGGACACGACGGTCGTCCGCAGGTAGGCCCAGGCCTCGGGATCCCGGAAGAAACCCGTGACGTTGATCAGAATGGTGTTGAACAGTTCCTGGAACTCTTCGGAGTTGAGCTCCAGGAAATCGCGGTAATCGGCGTAGCTGTCGATTTTCACCGCCTGCATGCGTTTCCTGATTCGGCGGGCGAGTGAGGTGCGCTTGTAGCCGGTGAAATCGAAGCCGCGGGAATCCCTGATGAAGGCCAGCAGGAGCTCGAGATCCTGGCCGCCGCCGTCGTCTTCGCCGTCCGGTGTGCTCATAGCGACCTCGTTCCCTCGACCAGGCCGACGAGCGCGTCGGCCATTTCGCCCAGTGACAGCGTCAGGTCGACCACTACGGTTCTCACCACCGCCTCCGGCATTCCTTTGAACTCGGCGGTCTCCGGATCCTGGACGACCACCGTACCGCCCCGTGCCTTCACCACACTCGCGCCCGCGGCGCCGTCGGAACCCGTTCCGGTCAGGACACAGGCGATTGTCCCGGGACCGTGCACGGCGGCGACGGATTCGAAGAGCAGGTCGACCGACGGGCGCACGAAATTCACCTGGTCGCCGGACGACAGGCAGAGTGTTCCGCCGGGCGTCAGCGTCAGATGCCGGTCCGGGGGCGCCACGTGGACGACACCGCGCTCGACCGGGTCACCGGCTTCGGCGAGCTTGATCCACAACGGCGACCGGCGGTCGAGGAGCTCGGCGAGGACGGTGGGGCGCCGAGGCTGGAGATGCTGGACGACGACCACGGGCACGGGAAAATCGGCAGGCAGGGCGCCCAGGATCTCGATGAGGGCCTTCACCCCGCCCGCCGACGATCCGATGGCGACGATCTCGTATGCCGCGTCCGGCCCCTGCACGGGTCGAGCCTAGTACCTCGGGGCTAGGCGGAACCGCCCACGCGGCGGATGATCTTGGCGAGTATCCCCGTGACCACCATCCAGAAGATCGCGGCGATGCCGTAGTTGATCAGCACGCGGAGCTTGGCGTCTTCGGGCATGAAGAGATCCTTGAAGCCCAGGAGCAGCCCGTCGGCCCAGCCGCGGACGAAGGACACGATGCCGTTGTCGGGGTTCGCCTCGCCGACCACGAAGACGACGTGCAGCACCAGGATCGCCGCGAAGACCAGGCCGACCCAGCGGACGACGCTCGCCAGCACCCCGGCCGCGCGGCCGCCACCGGCCCGCCAGTCGACCTTGCGCCTGGTCTCCTGATCAGCGGTTTCCTTCTCTTCAGCGTGCTCGCCCATGCGGGGCAGTGTGGCACGCACCCTGGTCCGATTGCTACCCGCGAGTAACCCGAATGGGCGCCACTCTGGTCACGGTTCGATCGCGGCCCGGGTTTCCTTTCGGGAGATCGCGCGGTTAAGGTGGCGTCGTGGCTCGAGCTCTCCTGCTTCGCTGCCGCGACGGGGCCTGATCGGACCGGCTCCCCGTCGCGGGGCTTCGTGGTGCCGGTCGTCGCACCCGATTCTTCAGGAGAACCGTCCCCTCATGAGCATTCGCAAGCCCACGCGCCCGGCCCCTTCCGAGCAGGCTTCGTGGAACACCCAGCGCGGCACTTCGATGCCCGTACACCGCTACCGCCCCTGGCACCAGCTGGTCGAGGACATCAAGCTGCCCGACCGCACCTGGCCGGACAAGCGCATCGACACCGCCCCGCTGTGGTGCGCGGTCGACCTGCGTGACGGCAACCAGGCCCTGATCGACCCGATGTCGCCCGCGCGCAAGCGCAAGTTCTTCGACCTGCTGGTCCGCATGGGCTACAAGGAGATCGAGGTCGGCTTCCCGGCGGCGTCGCAGACGGACTTCGACTTCGTCCGCGAGATCATCGACGAGGGCGCCATCCCGGAAGACGTCAGCATCCAGGTGCTGACCCAGTGCCGTCCGGAGCTGATCGAGCGCACTTTCAAGGCGCTCGAAGGGGCGCCGCGCGCGATCGTCCACATCTACAACTCGACGTCGATCCTGCAGCGCCGCGTCGTGTTCCGCGAGGAGCGCATCGGCATCACGAAAATCGCGTCGCAGGCCGCTGAGCTGGTCGTCGACTACGCGGCGAAGCAGCCGGACACCGACTTCCGCTTCCAGTACTCGCCGGAGTCCTACACCGGCACCGAGCTGTCGTACGCGCTCGAGGTCTGCAACACGGTGACCGAGATCTGGCAGCCGACGCCGGAGAAGCCGGTCATCCTGAACCTGCCCGCCACCGTCGAGATGGCGTCGCCGAACATCTACGCCGACTCGATCGAGTGGATGCACCGCAACCTGGAGCGCCGCGATTCGGTGATCCTGTCGCTGCACCCGCACAACGACCGCGGCACCGGCATCGCCGCCGCCGAGCTGGGCTTCCAGGCAGGCGCGGACCGGATCGAAGGCTGCCTGTTCGGCAACGGCGAGCGCACCGGCAACGTCGACCTGGTCGCGCTGGGCATGAATCTCTACAGCCAGGGCGTCGACCCGCAGATCGACTTCTCCGACATGGACGAGATCAAGCGGACCGTCGAGTACTGCAACCAGCTGCCGGTACACGAACGCAGCCCGTGGGCCGGTGACCTGGTGTTCACCGCGTTCTCCGGCAGCCACCAGGACGCGATCAACAAGGGCCTCGACGCGCTGAAGGCCGCCGCCGACAAGGCGGGGACCCCGGTCGACGAGCACCCGTGGGAGGTCCCGTACCTGCCGATCGACCCGAAGGACATCGGCCGCAACTACGAGGCCGTGATCCGGGTGAACTCGCAGTCCGGCAAGGGCGGCGTCGCCTACATCATGAAGGCCGAGCACCAGCTCGACCTGCCGCGGCGCCTGCAGATCGAGTTCTCGAAGGTCGTCCAGAGGCACACCGACACCGAAGGCGGCGAGGTCGACCCCACCACGATGTGGAACGCGTTCTCGGCCGAGTACCTGGAGCTGAAGACGCCGCTGGAGCTGGTCCGCCAGCATGTGCGGGACAACGGTGACGGCGAGTACGACATCACCGCCACCGTGCGGGTCGAGGGTGACGAGCACGAGGTCACCGGACGCGGGAACGGCCCGATCGCGGCCTTCTTCGACGCGCTGTCGACCGTCGGGTTCGACCTGCGGCTGCTGGACTACAGCGAGCACACGCTCTCGCCGGGCGACGACGCGCGGGCGGCGTCGTACATCGAGTGCGCGATCTCCGACAGGGTGTTCTGGGGCATCGGGATCGACCCGTCGATCGTGACCGCTTCGCTGCGGGCCGTCGTCTCGGCCGTGAACCGGGCGAACCGGTAGCTTCCCCGCCCAAGTACATGAAGGCCCCCTTCCTTGCGCCTAGGTACAGGAAGGGGGCCTTCATGTACTTCTACAGGGCTTTCACGGCGGCCAGGACGTCGGCGGGGTCGGTGCGCGTGGTGTAGTCCGGGTGGACGTCGATGTAGCGGATGACGCCTTCGCCGTCCACGACCAGGACGGTCGGGTACGGCAGTTCCCACTCGTGCGCGCCGTTGATCTTCTCGACGTCGCCGATGAGCGCGTCGAAGGCGGGCTTGGTCTCCGGGGCCAGCCGGAACGTGATGCCGAGCGCGCGTCCGAGCTCGTTGTCCACATCGGACAGAACGGTGAACTCCAGCTCCTTCGTGGACAACGAGCCGTCCGGCAGCTGCGGGCTGACCGCGACCAGCTTCACCCCCAGGTTCTCCAGTTCCGGCAGTAGTTCCTGCTGATACGTGCGCAGGGCGAGGTTGCAGTACGGGCACCACGCGCCGCGGTAGAACACCACGACCGCGGGCCCGTCCGCGACCCGCACCCGATCGCCGGCGGCGTCCGGCAGCGTGAGGTCCGGCATCACCGTGCCCGGCTTCGCCGCCGCCTCGGCGACCAGTCCGACGAACGTCGCGCGGTCGGCCTTGAGCACCTCGGCGATCTCCGCCGGGACGTGGCTCGCGACGGATTCCCGCAGCTCGGCGAGGTCGGTGTTGAGATCCCCCATGGTCAGCTCCTTGAGTTGTACTGATCGGTACAGTGCGCCCGACTGTACTATTCGGTACATGGATGGTCAACCGGTCGCTTCGACCCCGCGCGGACGCCTGACCCGGGACGCGATCGTCGACGCGGCGGCGGAACTGATGTACGTCAACGGCGTCGCCGGGACGAGCGTCGACAAGGTGCTCGCGGCGAGCGGGGCCGGGAAATCGCAGATGTACCACTACTTCAAGAACAAGGATCAACTCGTCGAAGCGGTCATCGCGCGCTTCCTGGAGAGCATCCTCGGCAACCAGCCGACCATCTTCGAGCTGCACGACTGGGCCGACTTCGACCAGTGGGCGAGCGAGATCCTGGCCATCCAGGCCTCCCCCAAAGGCCCGATCGCCTGCCCACTCGGCAATCTCGCGGGCGAACTCGGCGACAACCCCAAGATCGCGCCGCTGCTGGACAAGGCCTACCGCGAATGGGAGTCCCATCTCGAACGCGGCCTGAAGTCCTTGCAGGCACAGGGAAAACTCGCCGAGGACGCCGACCCTGCCCGGCTCGCGCAGGCCGCGATGACCTGCGTCCAGGGCGGCCTGCTGATGGCGCACCTGCGGCACGACATCACGCCGATCGCCGACGCGCTCAAGATCGCGCTGGACCACCTGAAGAGTCACGCTCGCCCGTGAGGGCTTCGACCTCGTCGGCGAGCGCGTCGAGCACCTTCGCCACCGCCGGCCGCGAAGACGCGCCCAGCCGACAGATCGCCTCGACATGCCTGGCCGCCTTGATCCCGGCGAGCGGACGGCAGACGAGACCGCTGCCGCGGCGAGTGTCCACTGTGTACCGGGGCAGTAGCGCGATCCCGTGCCCCGCGGCCACCAGCCGTTCGATGATCCGGAAGTCGTTGATGCGCTGCACGACCCGCGGCCGCACGCCGGTGCGGATGATCAGCGACTGGAGGATGTCGTCGACCGGGAATCCGGCGTTGACGCTGATCCAGCTTTCGTCGGCCAGTTCGGCGAGTTCGACACGGCGCCTTTTCGCGAACCGGTGGCCCACCGGGAACGCGACGTCGAGCGGTTCGCGCAGCAGGTGTCGCGACTCCAGCCGCTCCGAGGCGAGCGGCGGCGCGTGCTCGTCCCGGTGCGCCACCACGATGTCGTAGTCCGCGACGAGTCCCGGCACCTCGGGCGGCGTCATGTCCACGTCGCGCACGATGACGTCCAGCCCGTCGAATTCCGCCGTCCGGTGCAGCAATCCCGGCAGCAGCATCAGCCCCGCCGACTGGAAGATCGCCACCCGGACCCGGCCGCGCGGGGCACTGCGGTAGGTGTCCAATTCGGACTCCGCGCGGTCGAGCGCGGCGAGCACGTCGTCCGCGCGGGCGACCAGCGCGCGGCCCGCGTCGGTCAGCCGCAGCCCGCGCCCGGCCGGTTCCGTCAAGGCGAGACCGACGTCACCCTGCAGGGCGCGCAGCTGCTGCGAAACCGCGGACGGGGTGCAGTGCAACGCCTTCGCGGCCGCCGTCACGCTGCCGCGGTCGGCGAACTCCCGCAGGGTCCGCAACCGGCCGATGTCCATCCCGCCAGCATATGTGAAGCGAAACTGAACGGTCGCTGCAAATATTCTCGCTGGTCCTAAATGGTCATCCCACGTAAGAGTGAAGGTATGCCCGCCCGCGACCGTTTGCTCGCCCTGCTCGTCGTCGTCCTCTGGGGCTGTAACTTCCTCGCCATCCACGCCACCCTCGGGCAGTTCCCGCCCGTCTTCGCCGGCGGGCTGCGCTTCGCGGTCATCGCGCTCCCGACCATCCTGTTCGTGCCGTGGCCGAAGGTGAAGATCCGGCACCTCCTCGGCTACGGGCTGGGCTTCGGCACCGGACAGTTCGCCTTCCTCTTCATCGCGATGGACACCGGCATGCCGACCGGCCTCGCGTCGCTGGTGCTGCAGGCCTCGGCCCCGTTCACCGTCCTGCTCGGCGCCGTCTTCCTGCGGGAACGCGTGTCCGGACGGCAGCTGGCCGGGATCCTGCTCGCTGTCACCGGGATGGCGACGATCGCCTGGCAGCAGGCCGGGAACGCCGCCCTGCTGCCGGTGATCCTGACCCTGCTCGGCGCGTTGAGCTGGGCTTTCGGCAATCTGAGCACCCGGAAGGCGGCGCCGGAGAGCCCGCTGAACTTCGTCCTCTGGATGTCCGTGGTGCCGCCGCTGCCGATGTTCGCGCTGTCGCTGGCGATGGAAGGCCCCGCCGAGATCGGGCACTCGCTGAGTACCCTCGGCACCACGACCGGCCTGGTCGGCCTCGGCGGGCTGGCCTACGTCGTGTTGTTCGGCACGATCGCCGGCTCCGGGATCTGGACGTCGCTGATGCGCCGCAACCCGGCGGGCGTGGTCGCGCCGTTCTCCCTGCTGGTGCCGGTGGTCGGCCTGTCGATGGCGTTCCTGGTCCTCGACGAGCGGCCCTCGCCGGTGGAGATCGTCGCGGCGGCCGTCGTCATCGGCGGGGTCCTGTTCGGTTCGACGAAGCGCCGCGTGCGCGAGCCGGATTTCCTCGCCGAAGCCGAAACGCCTCAGCCCACTGGGGTGCGGTGAGCCTTTTGGGCGGGGCGCCTCGCCCGGTGAACACCCGCCGCACGAAGTCCTGGTAGCGCTGACGATCCGCGTCGTCGACGAGCGGATGCTCACGGCGGGTCAGAGTGAGCAGACCGCCGTCGACGCCGGGCCGGGGACGGAACGCCGCCGCGGGGACCCGGCCCGCCAGCCGGAAGTCGAACCACGGCCACCACTGCGCGGTCATCAGGGTGGCGCCGCCGACCCCGGCGCGGCGGCGCGCCACCTCCCACTGCACGAGCAGGACGGCGTCCGTCCAGCCGGGGGCGGCGAGGACGTGGCGCAGCGTCGCGGTGGTCAGGTGGAACGGCAGATTGCCGACCAGGACGTGCGGTGTCTTCGGTAGCGGGAACCGCAGGAAGTCCGCGGTGACGATCTCCGTGGCCGCCTGGACGCGGCCCGCCAGCCGGGCGGCGCGGCGATCGTCGAGCTCGATACCGGTCAGCCGCCTGCCGAGCCGCTGCAAGGGCAGGGTCAGCGCGCCGTCGCCCGTGCCGAATTCGATGATCGGTCCACCGGTCACGGCGACCAGCCCGACGATGGTTTCGATGGTGTTCCGGTCGATGAGGAAGTTCTGGCCGAGTTCGTGACGGCCAGGTCGGTGTGTGCGCAAGGGGTCTCCGCGGCTTCGAGGTGAGCCGGGCAGCCTGAAGCAGGCCCGGCGATGGCTCGCTCGGGCGGCGGTTCCTTGCTGGACGCGTGGGATCCGCCGCTAGGCGCGGCGGGTCCTGGTGAAAGCGGAAGCACACATGGCGGCGAAGTTACCTCGGGCCGGAGTGCTTCCGCCAACGGTTTTCTAGCCGGCGATCCGGCTGGTGCCGAGCTGCTCGACCGGACCGGACAGGGCGGCCTTGACCTGGCGGGTGAGGTCGTCGGTGAGCACTTCGGTCTCGCCCTTTTCGAGGCCGTCGACGACCAGGCGGGCGACATCTCGCGGGTCGTTCTTCTCGACCTCGAAACCCTGCGTCATGTCGGTGTCGGTGTACCCGAGGTGGACGCCGACGACCTGGGTGCCCTGCTCGGCGAACTCGATCCGGAGCGAGTTGGTGAGCGACCAGAAGGCCGCCTTAGACGCGCCGTAGGACCCCGAGCCCGCCGCCCACGACAGGACGGAATGCACGTTGACCAGCGCTCCACCGTCCTTGAGCTGGGGCGCAAACGCTTGCGCGATGCGCAGCGCACCGAAGACGTTCGTCTCGAAGACCGGGCGGTGGGCGTCGACATCTTCGGCGAGCAGCGAGCCGAGCCCGAGGACGCCGGCGTTGTTGAAGACGATCGTCGCGTCGCTCGCCTCGGCGGTCAGGGCGCGGACGGACTCCGGGTCGGTGACGTCGAGCGGGAGCGGGACGATCCGCGGATCGGTCTCCTCACGCGGCGACCTGGCCGTCGCGTAGACCTTGGCGGCGCCGCGGTCGAGCAGTTCGGCGACGAACGCCTTGCCCAGTCCGCGCTGCCCACCGGTGACCAGGACGACGGCACCCTCGATGGTGGTCATGACTTGCTCCCTTGACAGAAGTGTTCGGTTTTTGCCTCTGTCGTCAGCATGGAGGCGCGAGCCGACAGAGTCAAGTACGCTTGACCTATGTCATGGACCGCGACGGACCGCTACCGGTTGCGCGCCGCCCCCTCGGGGCTGGCGCTCGTTCAGGACTTCCTCAACACGAAGGGCATCAAGGCGCACGGCCTCGACCTGTTGAGCGACGCCGACCTGGCGCGCCCTTGGGTCGCCGAGGCACTGGCGGAATGGTCGAAGACCCGGAACTCCGACGTTCCCGAGATCACGCCGGGCCCGGGCGACCTTCGCGCGCTTCGCGACCTACGGGAGTCGTTCGTTTCGCTGTTGGACGGCGACGACGCGGCCGTCGAGAAGCCGATCAAGGCGGACCTGGCCGTGCGGGACGGCGTCGTCCGGCTGTTCCCGTCCGGCACCGGACGGCAGTGGCTCGCTTCGGCGCTGTGGACGGAGACGCTGCTCGCGCAGCAGGCCGGGATCTGGCCGCGGCTGAAACTGTGCCGTCTCGACGGCTGCCGTTCGGCGTTCTACGACGTTTCGCGCAACAACAGTGGAGTCTGGCACGACGTCCGGAGCTGCGGGAACGTCGCGAACCTGCGCGCTTCGCGGGAGCGGAAGAAGGCGCTCAGCTGAGCGAGGCGAGCGCCGACGGGATCGGGATCTCACCGCCGATGACGTCGAAACCCTGGTTCTCGGTGAGCGGCGCGTCGAGGGTCGCGACCAGGACCGAGGCGACGTCGGCGCGGGAGATGTGCCCCGGTTCGAGGTGACCGCCGAGCTTGACGCGGCCACTGGGCTGGTCGTCGGTGAGGGTGCCTGGCCGGACGATCGTCCAGTTCAGGCTCGACCGGCGCAGGACACTGTCGGAGATCTGTTTCGCCATCAGGATCGAGCGCACCAGGCGGTCGCCCTGATCCGGCGAATCCGCGAACTGCGCGGAAAGCTGCACGAACCGCGCGACACCGGCCTTCTCCGCGGCACGGATCGCGGTGATCACGCCGTCGCGGTCGACGAGGTCGACCGAGGCCTGATCCGGATCGGGCGCGCCGATCGCGCTGATCACGACCTCGGAACCGGCGAGCGCCTCGACGAGGTCGTCCGCGTCGGCGGTGACGTCCGCGACCACGGTTTCGGCGCCGAGCCCGGCGACCTCCTCGGCCCGGCGGCGGCTGCGCAGCCCCGCCCGCACCTGATGTCCCCGCCCCCGCAGAAGCCGGACCACGTGAATCCCCGTCCGCCCCGACGCACCCAGCACTGTGACCCGCATGACACCGAGTCTGCCTGATCACGCGCTCACCTGCCTGGTCACGCCGGTGAGCCGGAAGTACATGAAGGCCCCCTTCCTTGCGCTAGGCGCAAGGAAGGGGGCCTTCATGTACTTGGACGAGCTAGAGGATCTCGGCCGCCGAGCCGACGTCCGGCAGGCCGCCGATGTCGGGGTTCAGGTCCCCGGACTCGACGAGTTCCGCCTTGACCTCGTGCGGCCGGATCCGGCCGTCGCGGATGTCCTCCGCGTAGTGGCACGCGACCCGGTGCCCCGCGCCGATCTCCCGCAGCTGCGGGCGGTCGGTGTCGCACAGGCTCTGCTGCTTCCACGGGCATCGCGTGTGGAAGCGGCAGCCGGACGGCGGCCGCGCCGGCGACGGCAGGTCACCGGCGAGCAGGATCTGCTCCCGGCTGTCCTCCACCTCCGGGTCCGGCACGGGGATCGCCGAGAGCAGCGCCCGCGTGTACGGGTGCAGCGGGTTCTCGTACAGCGCGTCGGCGTCGGCCTCTTCGACCAGCGAGCCGAGGTACATCACGCCGATGCGGTCGGAGATGTGCCGCACCACCGCGAGGTCGTGCGCGATCACCAGGTAGGTGAGCCCGAGCTTCTGCTGCAGGTCTTCCAGGAGGTTGATCACCTGCGCCTGCACCGAGACGTCCAGCGCGGACACCGGTTCGTCGGCGACGATCAGGTCCGGCTCGACGGCGAGCGCCCGCGCGATGCCGATGCGCTGGCGCTGACCACCGGAGAACTCGTGCGGGTACTTCCGCAGCGCGGACTCGGGAAGCCCGACGGCGGACAGGAGTTCGCGCAGCCGCTTGGCCGTCGCTTCCTTGTCCTTGTCGAGTCCGTGCGCCTTCATGCCCTCTCGCAGAATGGATTCCACCGACTGCCGGGGGTCCAAAGAGGACATCGGGTCCTGGAACACCATCTGCATCCGGCGGCGGGCCTTGCGCAGTTCCTCGCCCTTGAGTCCGGCGACGTCCGTCCCGTCGAAGACGACGTTGCCGTTCGTCAGCTCGGTCAGCCGGAGGATCGCCCTGCCCAAAGTGGACTTGCCACAACCGGATTCGCCGACCAGGCCGTAGGTTTCACCCTTGCGGATGGCCAGGTCGACACCGTCGACGGCGTACACGTGCCCGACCGTCTTGTCGAAGACGATGCCGCGCTTGATCGGGAAGTGCACCTTGAGGTCGTTGACCTCGAGCAGCACTTCCTGCTGCGGAACCACTGAGGTCATCGTGCCCCTCCTCGTGCGGCCACGGCCGGGATCACCGGGTTGTGGCAGCGCAGCAGCCCACCGCGATCGGGGGTCAGCTGCGGTGAAACCTCCCGGCACACGCCGAGAGCGTTCGGGCAGCGGGGCGCGAAGGCGCACCCGCCGACCCACGGGATGTTGTCGGAGACGGATCCCTTGATGGGAATCAGTTTCTCGCCGCGGCCCGCGTCGAGACGCGGGATCGAGGCGAGCAGGCCGTGCGTGTACGGATGCCGCGGCTCGGCGAACAGCGCGTGCCGTTCGGCGCGCTCGACGATCTTGCCGCCGTAGAGCACGTTCACCTCGTCGCAGAGACCGGCGACGACCCCGAGGTCGTGCGTGATCATGATCAGCGCGGTTCCGGTGTCCTGCACCAGTTCCCGCAGCAGCGCGAGGATCTGCGCCTGGATCGTCACGTCGAGCGCGGTGGTCGGCTCGTCGGCGATGAGCAGCCGCGGACGGCACGCCAGCGCGATCGCGATCAGCGCGCGCTGCCGCATCCCGCCGGAAAGCTGGTGCGGGTACTCGGAAAGCCGCCGCGACGGGTCGGGGATGCCGACCTTGTCCAGCAGTTCCGCCGCTTCCACCGACGCCACCTTGCGCGACATCCCGCGGTGCCGCTCCAGCACCTCGGTGATCTGCAGGCCGATCGGGATGACCGGGTTCAGCGAGGACAGCGGGTCCTGGAAGACCATGCCGAGGTCGCGACCCCGGCGGTCCCGCATTTCCTTGTCCGACAGGCGAAGCAGATCCGCGCCTTCGAACGACACCGAACCGCTGACGTGGTTGCCGCGCTTCGCGAGCAACCGCATGATCGCCAGTGACGTCACGGACTTGCCACAGCCGGACTCGCCGACGAGGCCGACCGTCTGGCCGGGTTCGACGTCGAAACTGACCTCGTCCACCGCGGTGAACGGCTTCTCACCGCGCCGCTGGAAAACGACCTTGAGGTCGCGTACTTCGAGGAGGGCCATCAGAAATCACCGCCTGTTCTTCGGATCGAGGGCTTCCCGCAACGACTCGCCGAGCAGCGTGAACCCGAGCGCGACGATGATGATCGCGATGGCCGGGTAATACGCCAGCTCGGGGCGGATGTCGAGGAACTGCCGAGCGCTGCGGCTCAGCATGATTCCCCATTCCGCCCGGTTCGGGTCCGGGTCGCCGAGACCGAGGAACGACAGCGCCGCCGCCTCGAGGATCGCGGTCGCCAGCGTCAGCGTGGCCTGCACGATGAGCGGGCCGAGTGAGTTGGGCAGCATGTGCCGCAACACGATCGCCCCGCGTTTGACGCCGAGCGACGTCGCCGCGAGCACGTGGTCGCTGTTTCTCTGCGCGAGCATCGAACCGCGCAGCAATCGCGCGAAGATCGGCACGCCGACCATCGACACCGCCACGATCACGGTCCACTGGCTCGGCTTCTCGAACAGCGCGGCGACCGAGATCGCCAGCAGCAGCGACGGCACCGACAGCATGACGTCGACGAGGCGCATCAGCACCGTGTCGACCCAGCCGCCGAACGCGCCGGCGAGCCCGCCGATGATCATGCCGACCACGACGCCGATGACCGTGGCGAGCACACCGACCATCAGCGTGTTCTGCGCGCCGACCAGCAGCCGCGAAAGGTAGTCGCGGCCGAAGTCGTCGACACCGAGCGGGAAACCGGCCTGTGCGCCGGGGATGATGCCCTGCCCGAGGATGACCTCGCTCTGCAGGTACCGCTCGTAGGGGTCCTTCGGCGCGATGAACGGCGCCAGAATCGCCAGCAGCAGGAAAAGTCCGGTGATCACGCCGCCGGTGATCGCCACCGGGCTCCGCAGCATCCGGCGGATCGCCTCGCCACCGAGGCTGTGCCCCTTCGCCGACGTCGCGGCGAGCTTGTCGATCGGCTCTTTCTTCTTGTTCAGCAATGTGTTCATCGGACACGCACCCTCGGGTCGATGAGCCCGTACGAGACGTCGACCAGCATGTTCACCAGCACGTAGACCAGCGCGCCGAACAGCAGCAGCGCCTGCAGCCGCGGGTAGTCACGCCGTTCGATGCCTTCGGCGAGCAGGAAGCCGAGGCCGCGGAAGTTGAACACCCGTTCGGTCAGCACAGCGCCACCGAGCAGCGCGCCGGTCTGCAGGCCGATGACGGTGACCACCGGCAGCAGGCCGTTGCGAAGCACGTGGCGTCGCCGGACGACCGGCTGGGTGAGGCCCTTCGAATTGGCGGTGCGGATGAAGTCCTCGTTCATCACGTCCAGCACCGACGCGCGGGTGATCCGGACGATCACCGCGAGCGGGATGGTGGCGAGCGCGAACGCGGGCAGGATCAAGTGGGTGATCGCGTCCCAGGCGGCGTCCCATTCCTGGGTGATGATGCCGTCGAAGACCGCGAAACCGGTGACGGTGGTGGCGTCGAGCCCGGCCATCTGACGGCCCTGCGACGGAAGTCCCAGCGGCGCGGCCAGCGCGTCCTGCATCATGTAGCCGAGGAAGAACACCGGCACGGCGACGCCGATCAGCGAGAACACGATGATGACGTTGTCGACCACCCCGCCGTGGAAGCGGGCGGACAGGTAGCCGAACGGGATGCCGAGCCCCACCGCGATGAGCATCGCGCAGAAGCCGAGCTCGAGGGTGGCGGGGAGGAAGTTCCCGATCTCCGACATGACCGGCTGGGCGGAGACCAGCGAGTTGCCGAAGTCGCCGGTGATGGCCCGGCCGAGGAACTTGAAATACTGGACGAAAATCGGATCGTCGAGGCCGAGGAGCTTGTTCAGGTCGGCGATCTTCTCCGGGGTCGCCTTGTCACCCAGCAGGGCGCCGGCGGGGCCACCGGGCAGTGACCGGAGCCAGGCGAAGATCAAAATGGACAGGATCAAGAGCGTCGGTATCGCTTGTAGCAGCCGACGCACGAGAAAACGGAGCACGTGCGTTCCTTTGTTGCCAGCCCGGGAATGGGCCGAAGGGGGCGGGTGCGGTAGCACCCACCCCCTGCGACTCAGTGGTAGTGGATCAGTTGACCGTGACGGTGTAGAAGCGCTCGTCGGTCAGCGGGCTGGCGACCAGGCCCTTCACCTTCGGGCCGACGACGATCGCCGGGGGACCGTAGGAGATCGGGATGGCGGGCAGGTACTCCATGATCTTCTGGTTCACTTCCTGGTACGCCTTGGTGTGCGCCTCACCGGCGGGCGCGGCGTCCGCGGCCGAGATGGCCGAGAACAGCTCCGGGTTGCTGAAGCCGAACTCCGGCTTCTCGCGGCCGAAGAAGGTACCCACGAAGTTACCGGCGTCGTTGTAGTCACCGGTCCAGCCGAGCAGGTGCACGTCCTGCTTGCCCGCCTTCTGGACGTCGTCCTTGTAGCCACCGTTCCACGGCTTGGCGATCGGCTCGACCTTGATGCCCATGGCCTTCATGTCCTCGGACAGCGAGGTGAAGATGTCGGCCGGGTTCGGCATGTACGGCCGGGTGACCTCGGTCGGGTAGTAGAACTTCAGCGTCATGCCCTCGGCGCCGGCTGCCTTCAGCAGGTCTTTCGCCTTCTGAAGGTCGTAGTCGTACTTGGTGACGTTGTCGTTGTAGCCGTCGATCGCCTTCGGCACGAACTGCGTCGCGGTCTCGGCGCCCTCGGGGAGCTTCGACTTCACGAACTGCGCACGGTTGAGGCCGTAGGCCAGCGCCTTGCGGACGTTGGGGTCCTTCAGCTTCGGGTTGTTCTTCTGGTTGATGCCCAGATACAGGATGTTGAACGACGGGCGGATGAGCACCTGCTCGCCGTCGTTGCGCAGCAGGCCGTAGTCCGCGGGCGACGGGTAGTCGTAGCCCTGGATGTCGCCGGCCTTCAGCGCCTGCTTGCGGGCGTTCTCGTCCGGGATGACCTTGAAGACCAGCTTGTCGAGCTTGGCCGTCTGGGTCGGGGAGTCGGTCGCCTTCGACAGCGTGATCTCACCCTTGGCCTGGTCCCAGCTGTCGAACTTGAAGGGGCCGGTGCCGGTCGGGTGCTGCAGCGCGTACTCGGGGTAGGAGAACGAGTCACCGCTCTGGGTGACGTTGTCCGCGTTGTACTTCTTCAGCGCGTCCGGGCTCTGGATGGAGAACGACGGCAGCGTGAAGGCCGCAGGGAAGGCGCCCTTGGCCTTGTTCAGGTTCAGGATCGCGGTCGACTCGTCCTTGGCCTGGCAGTCCTTGAACACCGGGGCGCCGGAAGCGTCACCCTCGTTCTTGGCGAAGCCCTCGAAGACGTCGCCGTAGTAGATCATCTGGCTCTGGGCGGCGGCGCCCTTCATGTTGAACATGCGGTTGAAGTTGAAGCAGACCGCTTCGGCGTTGAACGGGGTGCCGTCGTGGAACTTGACGCCCTTCTTCAGCGAGAAGGTCCAAGTCTTGCCTTCGTTGCTGCCTTCCCACTTCTCCGCAAGGCCGGGCTCGAGATCAGCCGTGCCCGGCTTGTTCATGATCAGCGTGTCCATCATCTGGCGGATGATGCGGAAGGTCTCACCGTCGTCGTTGAAAAGCGGGTCGAAAGTCTTCGGGTTACCGGCGGCGCCGAAGACCATGGTGCCTCCTGAGCCACCCCCTGCGCCTTCTTCACGCTTCGAATCGGCACAGGCGGAAATGGAGACCGCGAGTGCGCCGGCAAGCCCGATCAGGGCCACACGGCGTGCTCGGGTCACCCGCAGTTGCTGCATCTGGCACCCCTTGAGGAGAATTTCGGTGTTTTAGTCACCGTCCGGTCGGTCGGAAACTCGAACTCCGCGGACGATCGGTGTGCCCGCCGACACTAGCGGGAACTCGGCCCGCACTTAAGCACGCGAGGTTACGATCGCGCTACACGAAGACCAATACGACCGCAAAGTGTCGGCAATTCCGGACGGAGCGTAATCAATTCAGCACCACTAACGCGCAGAGTGCCGGGTCACTAACACAAATGGGTGTCCACCACTAGGCTCAATGGTTCACTGACAGAAGTGGACATCGTCGGACATCGTGGTGGGGGGGGGGGGGGGGGGTGGGGGGGGGGGGGGGGGGGCGCCCCCCCCCCCCCCCCGCGACCAGCGCCATCGCCGCCCCGCCGCCGCCTCCGGTCAAGCCGTTCGTGGTCGGCGGCGAGGACACCACCACCCAGGAGAACCCCTTCGCG
>NZ_JBVJLY010000012.1:0-175463 GCF_055584485.1 Amycolatopsis sp. NPDC102522
CCCCCGCAAAACACTGGAATGGCTTACACCCCAAGAGAAACTCAACATGCTACTGTCCTAAATAGAGCATGTTGCGACGACCGCATGAATCCGCCGCCTTTCCGTGAACGGGTCGCGTTTCACGGTGGACCCGGCCCGGCCTCGCCCGGCACCGCCAAGGGGGCAGCCTAAGGTGCGGCCAGCGTGCCCGAAGCCTCGATCACCTCCGGCGCGGGGCCGTCCGGACGCAGCCTTCGGCGCAACCGCACGATCTCCGCGAGCGGGGCCCCGCCGGTGATCTCGATCGCGGCCAGCGAAGGCAGCGTGACCCCGGCGTCCAGCAGCCGCCGGACCTGCCCGTCGTCCAAGGTGAGCACACGCAGCGAGGACAGCTCGCCGACGCGTTCCAGCTCGGGCACGTCGAGACCGGCCAGGCCCAGCCTGAGCAACCCCGGCAACCCGGCCAGCGGGCCGAAGTCGATCGGGTGCTTCACCCCGGCGAGCGAAAGACTCCACAGGGCGGGGTGCACGGCGAGCCTGGTGAGATCCACCTTCGAGGTTTCGATGCTCGCCGCTTCGAGCAGCGGGAACCCGGAGAAGTCCGCGACGACGGAATCGGCGCGGTTGACTCGCAGATGACGCAACGACGACAGCGGGTTCAGCGCCGCCAGGTCCACCGAACCCGGGTCGTTGAGGTACAGCTCCTGGACGAGTTCCGGATCGCCGACCTCGCCGAGGTCCGTCGTCCCGCTCAGCACCTGGTCGTGGGCGCGGGCGGACTCGTCGTGGAAGGAGGCGTCGGCGACGAGATAGGGCGACTCGGGCTCGTCGTTGTCGTACTCGTCCGCTTTCAGCGCACGGATGACTTCTTCCATCATCGCGGTGATCGAGGCCGCGACGTACCGGAGGGGACCCCAGACGTTGCGTCCGTATTCGAGAATCTGGCCGCTGTCACCGGCTTCCGCCGGATCGAGGTCGACGGCGACGAAATCGCCGGCGTGATCGCTGCCGAAGGTGATCCACCAGTCGTTGCGGGACAAGCGTTTCACCCGGCCCGCGGGCGAGGACTCGAAGACCACGCCCTCCTCGGAGACGGGATCTTCCCAGCCGTAGGAACCGGGATCGCCGTCGAGGTAGCGCTCGACGAGCAACGGGAGCGGATCGTGGGCGTACCGGCCCAGCAGCCCCGATTCGTTGTCCCAGCTCGTCACCCGGAACAGCGCGCGGAGATCCTCGGGCAGCCGCGCGCCTATCCGTTCCTCGGCGTCGGCGAGCTCGGCCTCCGTGTGGCCGGGCTCCCAATCCGGCGCGTGTCCCTTGATCTTCCCGTACAGCCCGGCGAATTCCGTGGCGAGGCCGGTGATCCGCGCGAGCACGGCCGGGTCGGTCGGCGCACCTGTCGGCCGGGAGCGCTCGGGCAGCGGGAGACCTGGCATCGGATGCCCCGGATAGCGGAAGCCGTCGTCGAACACGAGCCAGGCCGGGGACGTCGTGCCGACGTCCGGCGTCGCGAGGAAGGCGTACTCCCCGGCGTGGCTCAGCCGGACCTCGTAGATCGACGAAGGCAAGGACCGGAACAGCTTCGAGAGCCCCGCCATGTCGGGGCTCAGGTGACGGCCGCTCTTCGTCTCCGCCTGGATGGAGAGCCCGCCGCCGGTGTTGTGGATCCGCAGCACGGCGCTCGTGAACTCGACCGAACGCGTGCTTTCCCACAGAAGGCTCGCCATCTCGCGGGCGATGTCCCCAGGTTCCATGGGCGTGAACCTAGCGGGAGGGTCCGACAAAACCGGTCAGGACACCGGCTCCAACCGCACCACGACCGCCTTCGACACCGGGGTGTTCGACTTGTCCGCCACCGAATCCAGCGGCACCAAGGCGTTCGCCTCGGGGAAGTACGCCGCCGCGCAGCCTTGTGCCGTCGGATAGGAGACCACCCGGAAGTTCGGGGCCCGGCGGTCGCCGTCCCGCCACTCCGAGACCAGGTCGACCATCGCGCCGTCGGCCAGGCCGAGCGAGACCAGGTCGTCCGGGTTGACCAGCACCACGCGCCGGGCGTCCTCGATCCCGCGGTAACGGTCGGAAAGGCCGTAGATCGTGGTGTTGTACTGGTCGTGGCTGCGCATCGTCTGCAACAGCAGCCTGCCCTCGGGCACCTGCGGATACTCGAGTCCGGAGACGGTGAAGTTGGCCTTGCCGTTGGCGGTTCCGTTGAACTGCCGGGAATCGCGCGGCGCGTTCGGGAGGACGAACCCGTCGGGCTCGCGGACCCGCGCGTTGTAGTCGTGGCAGCCGGGGACGACGCGCGCGATCCGGTCGCGGACGAGGTCGTAGTCGCCGTGGAAGTCCCGCCACGGCACCGGATGCCCGGCACCGAACAGCGCTTCCGCGAGATGGCAGATGATCGCGACCTCGGAAAGCAGCCGCTCACTGGCCGGGGCCAGCCTGCCTCGTGAGGTGTGCACCTGCGACATCGAATCCTCGACGGTGACGAACTGGTCGCCGCCCGACTGGGTGTCGCGTTCGGTGCGGCCGAGGGTGGGCAGGATCAGCGCGGTCTTGCCGGGGACGACGTGCGAGCGGTTGAGCTTCGTCGACACGTGCGCCGTCAGTGAGCACGACTTGAGCGCCTTCTCGGTCAGCTCCGTGTCCGGGGTCGCGGAGGCGAAGTTACCGCCGACGGCGAAGAAGACCTTGCCCTTCCCGTCCCGCATCGCGCGGATCGCGGCGACGGTGTCGTAGCCGTGCTCACGCGGCACCTTGATGCCGAATTCGTCGTCGAGACTGTCCATGAAGGACTCCGGCATCTTCTCCCAGATGCCCATCGTCCGGTCGCCCTGGACGTTGGAGTGCCCGCGAACCGGGCACAGGCCCGCGCCCGGTTCGCCGATCATGCCGCGCATCAGCGCCAGGTTCGCGACTTCGGAGATCGTCTGCACCGCGTGCTTGTGCTGGGTCAGGCCCATCGCCCAGCAGTAGATGGTCCGCCGCGACGTCGCGATCATCCGCGCCAGCCGCTCGATCTGCTCACGCGGCAGCCCGGTCGCCGCGGCGACCTCGATCCAGTCGATCTCCCGCAGATGCTTCGCGTAGTCCTCGAACCCCTCGGTGGACGACTCGACGAACGCGCGGTCGACGATCGTGCCGGGCGTCTCCTGCTCCCACTGCAAGAGGAGATGTCCGATCGCCTGGAACAGCGCCAGGTCGCCGCCGAGCCGGATCTGCGCGAACTCGTCGGCCAGCGGGGTCCCCTTGCCGACCACGCCGCGGACGTTCTGCGGGTTCTTGAACCGCATCAGGCCGGCCTCGGGCAGCGGGTTGACCGCCATGATCTTCGCGCCGTTGCCCTTGGCCTCTTCCAGCGCGGACAGCATGCGCGGATGGTTGGTGCCGGGGTTCTGGCCGACCACCACGATCAGGTCCGCCTGGTGGATGTCGGCGAGCGTCACCGAACCCTTGCCGATCCCGGTCGTCGCCGCGAGCGCCGCCCCGGACGACTCGTGGCACATGTTGGAGCAGTCCGGGAGGTTGTTGGTGCCGTAGGAGCGCACGAGGAGCTGGTAGAGGAACGCGGCCTCGTTGCTGGTGCGCCCGGAGGTGTAGAAGATCGCCTCGTTCGGGTCCTGCAGCGCGCGAAGCTCGTCCGCGACCAGGGTGAAGGCGTCGTCCCAGGAGATCGGTTCGTAGTGCGAGGCGCCCTCGCGCAGCACGAACGGCTCGGTGATGCGGCCCTGCTGGCCGAGCCAGTAGTCCGTCTTGTCCGCGAGCTCATGGATGGAGTGCTCGGCGAAGAACTCGCGGCCGACCCGGCGCTTCGTGGCCTCCTCGGCGACGGCTTTCGCGCCGTTTTCACAGAACTCCGCGAGCTTGCGGTGCTCGCCGTCGACCTCGCGCGGCTCCGGCCAGGCGCAACCGGGACAGTCGAAGCCGTCGCGCTGGTTCAGCAGGCGCAGCGTCTTCACCGTGCGCGCGGCGCCCATCTGCTCCATGCCGCGCATCAGGGAGACGGCGACCCCGGGGATCCCGGCCGCCCAGCTCTTCGGTTTCCCGACCTCGAGCTGTGTCTCGTCAACGTCGTTCGCGGGTGCTTCGCGGGTCATGACCCCATCGTGCGCCTTGGCGCTTCCTTGCGCGACCGAGGGGTGCCCGGCTCGCCGTCGGGCGTCTCCTCGTGCGGGCTGTGACGGGCGGTGGGGCGTCGGCAGGGGTGGTCGTGAGTGGCGATTCGTGCTCTAACCCTCTTTGCCACTCGCGAGGCCCTGGACCTGCCCGGTTCCGGGTCGTTGGCCGCTTTCAGGTACGTGAAGGACTCCTTCATTGCGCCTAGCGCAATGAAGGAGTCCTTCACGTACCTGGGGGAGGGGTCCTTCACTCGCGGCTGGTGCGCGTGGTGCGCATGTGGCGATCCGCAAGTCCGTGAAGACACCCGCCCGGCGAGCGACGCTCAGCCGGCCCGGTCAGGCGTCGGTGACGAGCCGGGTGATCTGCGATTCGTCCAACGGGAACCACGGCGTCTCGTTGACGCCGCGTTCCTGCACCGCGTTCACCGTCACCGCGGCCACGACCAGCACGATCAGGCCGGCGATCGCGGCGATCCCGGGCCACCGGTTCGACCCCGGCTCGCGGTAGCCGCCACCACCGAAACCGGAGGCACCGGCGGCACCGGCCGCGCGCCGCTGCTTGCGCCGCTTCTTCTTGAGTTCCTTCTTCGCACCCAGCCAGGCGTCCAGCTCGGCGTGCTTCTGCCAGCTCGGGTCGACCAAGTCCGGATGGGTCTCGATCCGTCGGTCCTCTTCGTCCATCTCGGTCCTCAATCCCCAGGGGTCGGCCGGCTACCCGCAGTTACCCGTCGACGGCAAAGGTTTCGCCGGGTCGTAGGTGTCGGCTTCGTCGACCGCGATCGCACCGTCGACGGGTTTGCTCTTGTCAGCGTACTGGGGTGCGAGGATGCCGGTCTTGATCGCGTCACAGGCCATGTTCGAGTGGTAGCCCGCGCCTTCCCCGAAACTGAGCCCGGCGTCGGCCTTCTCGAACGGCGGCGCCTTGCGGATCACGTAGTCCTGCTCGTCGCGGAGGAACGGGACGATGTCCGCCGGTGACCGCGCCTCGCTCGGAAGCGCGTCGAAGGCGTAGGCGGTCGCGTAGCTCGCGTGAACGATCAGCTCACCCTTGTCGCCGGGCTTCGCCGTGAGAGAGCCGGTCATGCGCGGACTCACCTGCAGCAGCCGGTTCGGCCCGATGAGGGTCAGGTATTTGCCCTTTTCGACGGTCAGCGGGCTCTTGAGCGTCGGTTCGAGACGGACGCGTTCGTTCGGGGTCAGCAGGGCGAGCAGTTCCGAGCCGTCCGCGTTCTGCAAGGCCCGGGAGCCGAGTCGCGCGGCCGCGATGGCTTCCCTCACCGTCCGATACGCCACGTCGACCTCTTGCGCGGTGAAGCCGCCGACGGCCTGCCCAGGCGGCACGGCGATCCCGGCGACCCCCTCCGCCCACGTCGCGGCGGGAGTGTGGTCGAAAGGCCGGTTGAGGTCGACCCCGCCGGACACCGGGGCCGCTTTCGCGGGCTGCCCGAAGCCGGGGACGTCGTTGACACCGCGTCCCTGCACCTGGTGCACGACGACCGCCGTGGCCACGAGCGCGATCAGCGCCACGACCAGGACGGGACCGCCGGACACCCGGAAACCGCGGCGCGCCCTCCGCTTCCGCTGTTTCTTGAGGTCCTTCTTCGTGCCGAGCCAGGCGTCGCGTTCGGCGTGTTTCTGCCAGTCCGGATTCATCAGATCCGGATGCGTCTCCAACCGGCGGTCTTCCATGAACGAGCCCCTCCCCAGTGCTTCACGACAAATCCTCATCGGTGGGGAACGGCGAGCGTTACGGCCGGTGAGCAGTGCGGATGAAAAGCGGCTTACGGAGGTTCGTAGACTTGTCAACTGTGACCGAGAACGCCCAGCCGCAGCAGACCGACCTTCCGGGTACCTGGATCCCGGCCGACGAAGAAGCCTCGCTCTACCAGCGTTGGGTAGACGCCGGCTACTTCACGGCCGACCCCACGTCGGACAAGCCGCCGTTCACGGTAGTCATCCCGCCCCCGAACGTGACCGGTTCGCTGCACATCGGGCACGCGTTCGAGCACACCCTGATCGACGCCAGTACCCGCTACCACCGCATGCTCGGCGACGAGACGCTGTACCTGCCGGGCATGGACCACGCGAGCATCGCCGTCCACGCGCTGGTCGAGAAGCAGCTCCGCGCCGAGGGCACCAGCCGCCGCGAGCTCGGCCGTGAGGCCTTCGTCGAGCGCGTCTGGCAGTGGAAGAACGAGCACGGCGGCAAGATCCTCGCCCAGATGAAGCGCCTCGGCGAGGGCGTCGACTGGTCCCGCGAGCGGTTCACCATGGACGACGGCCTGTCCAAGGCCGTCAACACGATCTTCAAGAAGCTCTTCGACGACGGCCTGATCTACCGCGCCGAGCGGCTGGTCAACTGGTCGCCGGAGCTGCGGTCGGTGCTGTCCGACGCCGAGGTGAAACACGAAGAGGTCGAAGGCGAACTCGTCTCGATGCGCTACGGCGACGGCGAGAACGCGATCGTCGTGGCCACCACCCGGATGGAGACGATGCTCGGCGACACCGCCGTCGCGGTCCACCCGGATGACGAGCGCTACACGCACCTCATCGGCACCGAGGTCGAGCTGCCGCTGACCGGGCGCAAGATCCCGATCGTCGCGGACAAGCACGTCGACCCGGAGTTCGGCACCGGCGCGGTCAAGGTGACCCCCGCGCACGACCCGAACGACTTCGAGATCGGCCAGCGGCACGACCTGCCGATGATCACGATCATGGACGAGCAGGGCCGCATCGACGGCACCGGCACCGAGTTCGACGGCATGGACCGTTTCGAGGCCCGTGTCGCGGTGCGGGAGAAGCTGCGCGAGCAGGGCCGCATCGTCGCGGAGAAGCGTCCGTACCTGCACAGCGTCGGACACTCGGAGCGCTCGAAGGAGCCGATCGAGCCGCGGCTTTCGCTGCAGTGGTTCGTCAAGGTCGGCCCGCTCGCGAAGGCCGCCGGCGACGCGGTGCGCGACGGCCGGGTGAACGTCCATCCGCAGGAGATGGAGAAGCGCTACTTCGACTGGGTCGACAACCTGCACGACTGGTGCATCTCGCGTCAGCTGTGGTGGGGCCACCGCATCCCGGTCTGGTACGGCCCGAACGACGAGGTCGTCTGCGTCGGACCGGACGAGGAGCCGCCTTCGGGCGAGGGCTGGACCCAGGACCCGGACGTCCTCGACACCTGGTTCTCCTCGGGCCTGTGGCCGTTCTCCACCCTCGGCTGGCCGGAGAAGACCCCGGACCTGAACAAGTTCTATCCGACGTCGGTGCTGGTCACCGGCTACGACATCCTGTTCTTCTGGGTCGTGCGGATGATGATGTTCGGCCTCTACGCCACCGGCGAGGCGCCGTTCAAGACCATCGCGCTGCACGGCATGGTCCGCGACCAGTTCGGCAAGAAGATGTCGAAGACCGCGGGCAACGGCGTCGACCCCATCGAGTGGATGGACCGCTACGGCACCGACGCGCTGCGCTTCACCCTCACCCGCGGCGCCAACCCGGGCACCGACGTGCCGATCGGCGAGGAGTGGGTCGCGGGCTCCCGGAACTTCACCACGAAGCTCTGGAACGCCACCAAGTTCGCCATGATGAACGGCGCGGACGCGAACGCCACGCTGCCCGCCGCGGCCGAGCTCACCGAGGCCGACCGCTGGATCCTCGGCAGGCTCGACAGCGTCGTCACCGACGTCACCGGCTACCTGGCGGACTACCAGTTCGCGAAGGCCACGGACCTGCTCTACCAGTTCACCTGGACCGAGCTGTGCGACTGGTACCTGGAGCTGTCGAAGGTCCAGGTCTTCCAGGGTGACGAGGCCCGGGTGACGGCGACGCGCGCGGTGCTCGGGCACGTGTTCGACACGGTGCTGAAGCTGCTGCACCCGTTCATCCCGTTCATCACCGAGAAGCTGTGGACGGCGCTGACCGGCCGCGAGTCGCTGGTGATCGCCCCGTGGCCGGTGGCGGACGGCTCCTACGCCGACGGAGTCGCCGACAAGCGGATCGCGGACGTGCAGAAACTGGTCACCGAGGTCCGCCGGTTCCGCGCGGACCAGGGCCTCAAGCCCAGCCAGAAGGTGGCCGCGCGGCTGTCCGGCGACGGGTTCGCCGAGATCACCGGGCACGACGAGCCGATCCGCTCGCTGGTCCGGCTCACGCAGCCCGAAGACGGCTTCGCGCCGAGCGCGTCGATCGAGGTCGGGCTGTCGGCCGGTGTCGTCACCGTCGAGCTGGACCTGTCCGGCACGATCGACGTCGCCGCGGAGCGCAAGCGTCTGCAGAAGGACCTCGGCGCGGCGGAGAAGGAACTGGCGCAGGCCGAAGCCAAGCTCGGGAACCAGGCCTTCATCGACAAGGCGCCGGAGCCGGTGATCGGCAAGATCCGGGCCCGCAAGGAGACCGCGGCCGCCGACATCGAGCGCATCAACGCCCGGTTGGCCGCCCTTCCCGCCTCCTGACGCGTGTTATGAATGGGACTTTCATGGCAAAATTTGCGATGAAAGTCCCATTCATAACATTCAGCGGAGGTGGCGCAGGATCACTCCGGCTACGCCCGCCATCCCGGTGCGGTACGGGTGGTAAGCCGCCGCGGCGAGCAGTTTCGTGTGCTGCCCGTTGATCCACGCGGCCCCCTTCGGCGCGCACGCGTCGTGCCCGGCGGACGGACCGAACGTGTCCACAAAGGACGCCTTGCCGTCGGCGTTGACCGCCTTCTCGATCGCCGAGTTCAACGCCTTCTCGACGTCGTTGAGCCAGGCGTAGTCGCCCTCGGCGAACGGCAGGATCTTCGGGCAGTAGCCGGATTCCGGCGCGATCCGCGGGTAGCCGATGACGAGCACGTCGGCGCGCGGCGAGCGGGCGTGGATCCCGGCCAGCACCTTCTCGACGTTCTTGCCGGTTTCGGCGATCTTGGCCTTCATGGTGTCGACGCCGCCGACGGTGAACTCGTCCTGGCACGGGTTCCCGGCGGGGTCACTCGCGCGCAGGGACGGGCAGGTGCCGACAAGCGTGCCGAAGACGCCGTAGTCGTTGCCGCCGATCCCGACGGTGACCAGGTCGGTGTTCGCGCGCAGGGCGCTGAACTGAGGCGGGTTGCTGCCGAGGATCACGCTCTGCCGCTCGGTCATGTCGCCGGTGTCGGCGCCGCCGCAGCTGATGTCGGTGAAGGAGCGGACCCGCAGCGCCGCGGCGAGGAGCGACGGGTAGTTCTGTGTCGATTTGCCGCAGAAGAGCGGGTCGAGGCGGGGGAGCGGGATGAGTGGTCCGGAAGTGTAGGAATCACCCAGCGCGACGTAATTCCGGTAGGACCGCCCGGCGGCGGTGGCCGCCGTGGTGGAGGCGATCAGCAGGACGACGGTCGATACGGCCGCGAACAGGACGCGTCTGAAGCGCATTTGGACCCCGATCTCCGACTGGATGGCCTCTCAAAAATGAACCGCATCCGCACCGGTCGGCGCCGCCGATCGGGTGGTCGAGCGCCGGGTTCACCCGCTTGGGGTGTCACATCGGGTGATCACCTTCCGGTCTGCGGTAGACCAGGAGAAAGCGGTAGAAGAGCAGGTTCCGGACCTTGCTCCCCGGCAGCAGCCGGGCCGCGTCGCGCCGGATCCGGTTCATCGGCGGGAAGCTCTCGTGGACGGGTGCCGTCGGCAGCGGATCGATCCCGCCGTTGAGCCGCTCGCCCGCGTACACGATGACCCTGGCCAGCGCGTTGACCGGCGAGGCCACGAGGGCGCGTGCGTAGTCGGCGGCCGTGCTGGGCCTGCCGAGACCGAGCACGGCCAGCACACCGCCGGGGACCAGCGCCTCCCGCAGCCTCGTGACCGTGTCGAACGGCACATGGTGGAGCGAAGCGAGGCAGGAGATGAAGTCGTACGCCCCGTCCGGCAGCTTCTCGCCCGCGACGTCGGCCTGCCGGTACGAGATCGTGCCGGGACCGGGCGAGCCGGCCGCGCGGGCGAGGTCGATCATCGGGCCGGACCTGTCGATCGCCTCGACGTGCATCCCGGTCGCCGCGAGCCGCCGGGCGAACCGCCCGCTGCCGCAGCCCACGTCCAGCGCCACTCCCGGGCCGGGAGGCAGCTGGTCGAGCAGCAGCGGGTGGTAGTGGTCGTTGTGGTTGAACCCCATGCGTCGAGAGTGCCAGCAAAAGCCGCACGTAGACTCGGTCCGACAGGGAGCAAGGCTTTAAGAGGAGAGTTCGTGCCGCGTGGTGACGGCCGGGATTCCGAAGAATTCGCGGAATCCCCGGACCTGGCAGATCTGGACAGTTTCGCCGGCGTCGACGAATTGGGGGCACGTGCCCACGATCCGTCCGACGACACCGACCCGGATCTGGACGCACCCGACGCCGCGTACCAGGCCGGCGGCGGGGCAGGCGGCGGGATCGGCGGGATCGGGCAGCTGGGGGACAACCTCGCGCTCGGCCCCGTGCCGGACCTCGTCGTACCGGAGGACGTGGAACTGCACGAGCTGGACGATCAGGGTGACGAGCTCGCCGCGGGCGACCCCGACGGGCAGCAGGCGCGCCGCGAACTGCTCGCCGTCGAGGCCGAGCTGAACCTGCGCTGGCCCGAGACCAAGATCGAGCCGTCCCTCGCCCGGATCGCGGCCCTGGTCAACCTCATGGGTGAACCGCACCGCGGCTACCCGGTGCTGCACGTCGCCGGGACCAACGGCAAGGGCTCGACCACCCGGATGATCGACGCGCTGCTGACCCGCATGGGCCTGCGTGTCGGCCGATACACGAGCCCCCATCTGCAGCTGGTCACCGAGCGGATCGCGCTGGACGGCGTCCCCGTCTCCGCCGCCGCGTACGTCGACCTGTACCGCGACGTCGCGCCGTACGTGACCATGGTGGACAACGCCGGCGGGCCCGACGCGGTACCGATGAGCAAGTTCGAGGTGCTCACCGGGATGGCCTTCGCGGCCTTCGCCGACGCGCCCGTCGAGGCCGCCGTCATCGAAACCGGTCTCGGCGGCTCCTGGGACGCCACCAACGTCGTGGACGGCGACGTCGCCGTCATCACGCCGATCGGCGTCGACCACGTCGAGTACTTCGGCGGCGATCCGGCCAAGGCCGCGGTGGAGAAGGCCGGGATCATCAAGCCCGGCAGCGTCGCTGTCATCGCCGAGCAGGAACCCGAAGTGCAGAAGATCCTGCTGGAACGCGCCGTCGAGGTCGACGCGGCCGTCGCCCGCGCCGGCAACGAGTTCGGCGTGCTGGAACGCGAGATCGCCGTCGGTGGGCAGATGCTGAAGCTGCAGGGCCTCGGCGGGGTCTACGACGAGATCTTCCTGCCGCTGCACGGCGCGCACCAGGCGGCCAACGCCGCGCTCGCGCTGGCCGCCGTCGAAGCCTTCTTCGGCGCGGGCAAGGACAAGCAGCTGGTCGTCGAAGCCGTCCGTGAAGCCTTCGCCGAGGTCGAGACCCCCGGCAGGCTGGAACGCGTCCGCGCCGCGCCGACCGTGCTGCTCGACGCCGCGCACAACCCGCACGGCGCCAAGGCACTCGCCACCACCGTCGCCGAGGAGTTCGCCTTCCGCCGCCTCGCCGCCGTGGTCGGCGTGATGGCCGAGAAGGACGCCCGGGGCATCCTGGACGCCCTCGAACCGGTCGTCTCCGAGATCGTCGTCACCAAGAACTCGTCCCCGCGCGCGATGCCGCTCGACGAACTCAACGACATCGCCATCTCGATCTTCGGCGAAGACCGCGTCGTGGCCGAGCCCAGCTTGGACGCCGCGATCGAAACCGCCATCGGCCTCGTCGAGCAGAGCGACGACCCCGAGGAGCCCCTGGCGGGCGGAGGCGTGCTGGTCACCGGCTCGGTCGTCACCGCGGGCGAGGCCAGGACCCTGTTCGGTAAGGAGCCGGCGTGACCGACGTGACCCCGAAGCCGCCCGCCAAGGACCCGATGAAGTCCTTCCGCGGCGTGATGGCCGGTTCCCTGATCATGGAGGGCATCACCGTCGCGCTCGCGCTGCCGGTGGTGGCGAAACTCGGCGGCGGGGTCGGCACCGTCACGGGCTGGTCGATGATCGTGATCGCGATCGTGCTGATCGTGCTGTGCGGTTTCCTGAAGAAGCCGTGGGCGGTGCCCGCCGTGCTCGTCCTGCAGGTCGCGCTGATCGCGTTCTTCGTCGCGCTGCCCGCCGTGGCGATCCTCGGGGTGATCTTCCTCGGGTTCTGGCTGTGGCTCCTGTGGCTGCGGCGGGACGTGGCCCGGCGGATGGCGGCCGGGACCCTGCCGAGCCAGCAACAGGCTCAGTAGCCCCGGCCGAACGGGTTGAGTCGGCTACCGTCCGTTCGTTCATCACCAGGTCAACCGCCGTTGGCCCACCGGCCGTGACCGCGGGATAGAACCGCGCCATGACCGCTTCCCACCACAATCGCCGCACGCTGCTCAAAGCCGGTCTCACCGGCGCCGGGGCCATCGCGGGCGGCCTGCTCCTCCCCGGAACCGCGACCGCGAACCCCGTCCCGCTGATCCGCCGTGACCGCCCGGTGCTCACCCACGGTGTCCAGTCCGGCGACGTCACCCCCGGCTCCGGCATCGTCTGGTCGCGCGCCGACAAGCCTTCGCGGCTGATCGTGGAGGTCTCCAGGGATCCCTCGTTCCGGCACGCGCGCCGCGTGCGCGGGCCGGTGATGAGCCCGGAGACCGGCGGTACCGGCAAGGTCCGCGTCGCCGGCCTGCTGCCGGGGACCGAGGTCCACTACCGCGTGACCGCCGAATCCCTCGACGGCCGCAGCTGCAGCGAGGCCGTCACCGGCCGGTTCGCCACCGCCCCGCTCGGCCGCTCGGACGTCCGTCTGCTGTGGTCCGGTGACGTCGCCGGGCAGAACTGGGGCATCAACCCCGAACGCGGCGGCATGACCATCTACCGCGCGATGGCCGACCGCCGTCCGGACCTGTTCCTCCACTGTGGGGACACGGTGTACGCCGACGCGCCGCTCACCGAGACCGTCGCGCTCCCGGGCGGACGCGTGTGGCGCAACATCGTCACCCCGGAGAAGTCGAAGGTCGCCGAGACGCTCGACGAGTACCGCGGCCAGTTCGCCTACAACCTCCTCGACGATAACCTCAAGCGCTTCACCGCGAACGTGCCCGCCTACGTCCAGTGGGACGATCACGAAGTCGTCAACAACTGGTGCCCGGGTGAGATCCTCAACGACCGCCCCGAATACACCGAGAAGCGCGTCGACGTGCTCGCCGCGCGCGCGTTCCAGGCGTTCCACGAATGGCACCCGATCGACCGGCGCCAGGCCGTCGACGGCCGCGTCCACCGCAACTTCCGGTACGGCTCCCGCGCCGAGGTCTTCGTGCTGGACATGCGGACCTACAAGGACGCCAACACCGCGGACCAGACCAAACCGGGCCGCATCCTCGGCGACCGGCAGGCGCGCTGGCTCGTCGACGCGCTCGACCGCAGCACGGCCACCTGGAAGATCGTCCAGGCCGACCTCCCGATCGGCCTCACCGTCCCGGACGGCAAGGGCATCGAGGGGGTCGCGAACGGCCTGCCCGGCGCGCCCGGCGGCCGTGAGACCGAACTGGCCTGGGTGCTGCGGGAGATCTCGCGGCGCCGGGTGCGCAACGTCGTCTGGCTGACCGCCGACGTGCACTACACCGCGGCGCACCACTACTCGCCGGATCGCGCTTCCTTCACCGACTTCGACCCGTTCTGGGAGTTCGTCTCCGGTCCGCTCAACGCCGGCGCGTTCGGTCCGAACACGCTCGACCCGACCTTCGGACCGGAGGCGGTGTTCGTGCACGCGCCGCCCGCCGCGAACACCTCGCCCGCCGATGGCTTCCAGCATTTCGGCGAGGTGAACATCGACGGCCGCAGTGGCGCGCTCACGGTCGATCTGCGGGACGTGACGGGCGCTTCGCTGTGGTCGAAGACCCTGCAGCCCCAACGATGATCAAGGCCGGCTGAGCAGTTCCGTCAGGATCGCGATGCTGCGGTCCCCGTGCCCGGCCTCGGCCGCTCGCCGTACGAGGTCGTGCATCGGACGTTGCCAGTCGACGTCGACGCCTTCCTCTGCCAGTTCGAGGTCGGCGGCGGCGCCGGCGTGGAAGATGTCCACCGACGCGGCGGGAGCGGAGTAGTCGCGGTTGTCGATTTCCTTGGTGTACATCGGAAGTGCCGAGATGATCATCTCGAACCACTTGGTCGCGTACGGCAGCAGCGTTTCGGCTTCGAGCCCGCGTGACCGCAGCAGGGCGGCACCCTGGAAGAACCCGACCAGCGCGGGCAACAGGGTGCCGCCGACGGCCATTTCGTACACCGCCGCGAGGTCGGTCTCCTCGCCGAGGTGGACGGTGTCGCCGCCCAGTACGCGCAACGTGTCCACGTGTTCCTCGAAGACCGCCTTGTCGCCGCCGTAGTACAGCAAGGTGTCCGGCGCGCCGACGGCCGACGGGATGTTCTTGACCGCGCCGTCGAGGAACCGCGCGCCCCGGCCCGTCGCCCACTCGGCCATCCGGCGCGCTCCCGCCGGTGAGCCGGTGTTCAAGGTGACCAGGGCCCGTCCCGTCAGCGAAGCCGGTTCCAGTACCGCGCGCGTGTCCTCGTAGGTGGTCAGGCAGACGATGACCAACGGGCTCGCGCGCACCGCGTCCTCGGCCGTTCCGGCTCGGCGTGCTCCGCGTGCGACAAGGGGATCGGCCTTCGAAGCCGTCCTGTTCCACACCGTGGTCGGATGCCCGGCCGCGAGGAAAGCCTCCGCCAGGGCGGAGCCCATCGATCCGAGCCCCAGGACGGTCACCGCTGTTTTCGGCATTTTTCGCTCCAGTCAAAGGAAACCTTCGGAATGACTTCATGCTGGGGCGTCGCGTACCTTTGATCAAGTACCTACTATTTTGCCGGGTACTGACAAAGAGGTAAGTGTGACGATGACCAAGAACCGCACGTTCACCTGCGGCCTCGACGCCGCGATCGCCGTCATGGGCGGGAAATGGAAAGGGCTCATCCTGTTCGCCCTCCAGGACGGGCCGGTGCGCTTCGGGGAGTTGCGGCGCGCGGTGCCCGGAATCAGTGAACGGGTGCTGATCCTGCACTTGCGCGAGATGGAGGCCACGGGGCTGCTCCATCGCGAGGTGTACCACCAGGTCCCGCCGAAGGTGGAGTACTCGCTGACCGAGTTCGGTCATTCGCTGAACACCGCGATGGCCGTGCTCGGGGCGTGGGGCGAGGAGCACATGGAGCGCATCGAGGCCATTCCCTGGTCCGACGTGAAGTGAGCGGCGAACCACCCAGTAGGCTCCGGGCGAATAGCACGAAACCCACCCAAGGAGATATACCGCCGTGACTGAACGCACGCTGGTCCTCGTCAAGCCCGATGGCGTCGCGCGCGGCCTCGTCGGCGAGGTCATCGCTCGCATCGAGCGCAAGGGCCTGAAGCTCGTCGCCCTCGAACTGCGCACCGCCGAGCGCTCGGTCGCCGAGGAGCACTACGCCGAGCACAAGGAGCGCCCGTTCTTCGGCGACCTCCTCGAGTTCATCACCTCGGGCCCGCTGGTCGCGATCGCCGTCGAGGGCCCGCGCGCCATCGCCGCCTTCCGCCAGCTCGCCGGCGGCACCGACCCGGTCGAGAAGGCCATCCCGGGCACCCTGCGCGGCGACTTCGCCCTGGAGACCCAGTACAACCTGGTGCACGGTTCGGACTCGCCGGAGTCGGCCGAGCGCGAGCTCAAGCTCTGGTTCCCCGAGGTCTGACAGACTCGTGGACGGCGCGGGATCGCCGCGCCGTTCACGAATCGGGGGGCCGTGATGACACCGGACGAGTACCTGGCACGACTGAGAGAGCTCACCACCGGTTTCGCGCAGGTGGCGCGCACCGGTGACCACGCCGCGCCCGTGCCGTGCTGCGGCGACTGGCGGCTGCGTGACCTGATCGTCCACCTCGGCAACGTCCACCGCTGGGCGACGGAGATCGCCCGGACCGGCGAACCCGCCCCGCAGGACTTCGCCGTCGAACCGGGCGCGGATCTCGCCGCCTGGTACGCCGAATGCGCGGACGGCCTCGTCGAGGCGATGCGCGAGGCTTCGCCGGAAGACAGCGCCTGGAACTTCACCGCCGCCCCCAAGATCAAGGCTTTCTGGTTCCGCCGCCAGGTCCACGAGACCGCGGTGCATCTGCTCGACGCGCATCGCGCGGCAGGGACCGAACACACCCTCGACCCGTTCGTCGCCGCCGACGGCGTGGACGAGGTCCTCATCGGCATGCTGCCGAAGGTGAAACGCTGGCACACCCCGCCCGCGGTCACCGTTCCGTTGCTGCTGAAGACATCCGACACCGGACACGCCTGGTTGATCACACCGCCGGGCGAAAACGACGTTCCCGGCTCGCGGCAGGCAGACCCCTCCGAGGCGGCAGGCGCCGTTGTCGAAGGGCCCGCGGAAGGGCTGGACTTGCTGCTGTGGCAACGGGTCGGGCTCGCCGAGTCGGGTCTCGAGATCACCGGCGACGTCGCGGCGGCGGAGGCTTTCCTCGCCGGGCCTTTCACTCCCTGAGCTTCGGCGCCCTACGCCGTTCGGTTCACGTTCACCCCGGGGTCTTCTCCTGGCGGTTCGCGTCCGCTGTGCTGAGCTGAGCCGCCTGTCACTCGATCGTGGGGTAATCCGTGAGAAGATCACGCCTGTTGTTGCTCGCTGCCCTGCTGCCCGGATCGTTCGTCGCCACCCCGGCGTACGCCGATCCGCTGGCCGCTCCGCTCGGTCCGGCGCCCGTCGAAGCCGCCCCTGCGGCCTCCTCGGCGAAGGAGGGCCCGTCCGCGTACGCCGTGGCCGCGCCCGACGACGGTCTCGTCACCACCAGCGCCACTTCGCGCGTGGCGCCGGGGCTGAGTCTCACCGAGTTCGACCGGTACGACCCGGCGGGCTGGATCCGCGGCGACACCCTCGCCGTCGACCTGACCAGCAAGACGCTCAAGCCGACGTATCTCAGCCCTGGCACGGTTTCCGCGCGGACACCGCTTTCGCAGCAGATCACCAGGGCGGGCGCGGTCGCCGGGGTCAACGGGGACTTCTTCGACATCAACGCCAGCGGCGCGCCGATCGGCGTCGGTGTCGACGCCGGGAAACTCCAGACGGCGCCCGCGCGCGGCCACAACCTGACCGCGTCGATCACCGAAGAAGGCAAGGCGCGCCTCGCGGAGGTGTTCCTCGACGCGTCGGTCACCTTGCCCGACGGCAAGGTCGTGCCCGCGTCGAACTTCAACAGCCCCGTGCTGAGCGGTGCCGCGATCGGCGTCTACACACCGCTGTGGGGCGCGGCTTCGCGGCGGACTTCGGTCGCCGGAGCCCGGCGAGTCGTCGAGATCGAACTCCGCGACGGGGTCGTCACGCAGGTCCGGCCCCAGCCCGCGGACGGCCCGATCGCCGCCGGGAGCACGATCCTGCTCGCCCGTGACGGCGGCGTGGACACGTTGTCCGGCTTGAAGATCGGCGACCGGGTGGGTGTCGCGTACGCACCGAAGAGCGATGCCGGGAAGCTGTCCGTCTCGGTCGGCGGCAATGTCGTCCTGCTGCGCGACGGCGCGATCCAGCCGGTCGACAACGTCGCCATGCACCCGCGGACCGCGGTCGGGTTCTCCGCCGACGGCACGAAGATGTGGCTGGCCACGGTCGACGGCCGCCAGGCGGACAGCCGCGGCATGACCGAACTGGAACTCGCCCGGCACCTGAAGTCGCTCGGCGCGGACGACGCCATCAACCTCGACGGCGGCGGTTCCTCGACCCTGCTCGCCCGCGAGGAGG
This sequence comes from Amycolatopsis sp. NPDC102522, assembly GCF_055584485.1. Classification (NCBI taxonomy): domain Bacteria; kingdom Bacillati; phylum Actinomycetota; class Actinomycetes; order Pseudonocardiales; family Pseudonocardiaceae; genus Amycolatopsis; species Amycolatopsis sp. NPDC102522. The sequence continues at coordinate 17,847 of NZ_JBVJLY010000012.1, forward strand.
GCGAGCAGGCGCCGCTGGTGCGCAACTCGCCCTCGGACGGCGGGGAACGCCTGGTGCCCAACGGGATCGGCGTCGCCACCGTACCCGGCAGCGGCCGCCTGACCGGGTTTTCGCCCCGTCCCGCGCAGGACACCGCCGACGCGACGCGCGTGCTTTCCGGGCTGACGCGGAAACTCGCCGCCGGGGGCCACGACGAGACCGGTGCCGCCGTCGACGGCAAGGCCCAGTGGCTCAGTACCAATCCCTTCCGCGGCACCGTGACGAACGGTGTCTTCACCGCGCACGCCGACCGGTTCCGGCCGGACGCGCCCGCGAACGTCGACGTGCTGGCGAAGCGTGGCGGCGTCCTGGGCAAGTCGACGCTGAACGTCCTCGGCTCGCCGGTCCGGCTGGGCACCAGCACCGAACAGGTCGCGTTGTCCGGCGAAGGCGCGAAGAGCACCTTCAAGGTGTTCGGCTACGACGCCGACGGCTACGGCACGTGGATCGAGCCGGACGACGTCAAACTCGACTACGACCCTGCCGTGGTGCGGATCGAGCCGTCCGGTGACGGGTTCGCTGTCACCGCGCTGAAGGCCTCGGGCGCTTCGGCGATCACAGCCACCGCCGGCGGGAAGGCGACGCATCTGGCGGCGTCCGTCGGCACGGAATCCCGGGTGGCGGCGTCCTTGGACGGCCCGGCGGGCTGGTCCGCCAGCGTCTTCCCCGCCGTCGTCGGCGCCGCGCTTTCCGAGGCACCCGGCCGTGACGGCGGCCGCGGTCTCGCGCTGGACTACCGGCTGAACGGGACCAACGCCACGCGCGCGGCCTACATCAACTCTGCGGCACCGATCGCGGTGCCGCCCGGCACCCAGCGCGTCGGACTGTGGGTCAACGGTGACGCGAAGGGCGCCTGGCTGCGGGCGGAACTCCGCGACGCCGCCAACGTTCCGTCCATTGTGGACCTTTCGCTGAGCGTCGACTGGACGGGCTGGCGCTACGTCCGCGCGGCGATCCCGGCCGGGCTCCCCGACGGGCAGCGGCTGACGAAGTTCTACGCCGTCGAGAACGTCCCGGACCAGCAGTACGAAGGACGGCTGGTCTTCGACGACCTCACCTTCGAGGTCGCGCCCGCGGCCGCCGTCCCCGCCGACCCGGCGCCGCGTGACCCGGCGCTGATCACCGACGGCGTCGCGACCGGCGGACTGCGGATCGCCGTGGTCAGCGACGCGCAGTTCACCGCCGACGACCCGAACGGCCCGCTGGTCGCCCAGGCCCGGCGCTCGCTGCGCGAGGCGGTGGCGGCGAAACCGGATCTCGTGCTGATCAACGGCGACTTCGTCGACCGCGGCACGGCCGCCGATTTCGTGCTGGCTCGCTCGGTCATCGACGAAGAGCTCGTCGGCAAGGCGCCCTGGTACTACGTTCCAGGCAACCACGAGGCCGACGGCGGACACGGGATTTCGGAGTTCCAGGCGGCGTTCGGAGAGACCCATCGCGTCGCCGACGTCGCCGGGATCCGGCTGGTGCTGATGGATTCCTCGCGCGGTTCGCTGCGCGCGGGCGGGTTCGACCAGATCCGGATGCTGCGCGAGGCGCTGGACGGCGCGAAGGCGGACAGGCGGATCCGCGGCGTGGTCGTCGCGATGCACCATCCGGTCAAGGACCCGAGCCCCACCGGGAACTCACAGCTGGCCGACCGCAAGGAAGCCACCATGCTGACCGGCTGGCTGACCGCCTTCGAACGCGAATCGGGGAAGCAGGCGGCCGCGATCGCCTCGCACGCGGGCGTGTTCAGCCTTTCGCGCGTCGACGGCGTGCCGTACCTGGTGAACGGCAACTCCGGGAAGTCGCCCGCGGCGGCCCCCGGTGACGGCGGGTTCGTCGGCTGGACGATGGTCCGGTTCGAGCCGGGGGACAAGGCGCAGCCGGTGCGGTTCGAGACGCGGCCGAACGTCGATTCCCTGACGCTGTCCGGGCCCGCGTCGCTGGCCCGTGGCCAGAAGGCGGACATCCGGGCCGTGGTGACGCAGGGCGCGCGTCAGGTGCCGGTTTCGTACCCGGTCAGCGCGGACTGGAAGGGCGGCTGGGGCACGCACGTCGCCGAGGGGTTCCTGCCCGCGATGCCGTGGGACGTCGCGTCCTTCGACCCGGCGAGCGGGGTGCTGACCGCGTTGCGGCCGGGCGTGGCGAACCTTTCGGTCACCGTCAACGGGGTGGCGAAGAGTCTCTCGATCACCGTCCGGTAGTGCTATGAAAGGCCCGTTACTGGCAAATTTCGCCAGTAACGGGCCTTTCATAGCGCCCCTCAGGCGGCTTCGTGCGCCTCTTCGCCCGAGCCGGGCAGCGCCGGACCCCGCGGCGGGATCGCGTCGGCGGCGGCCGGGTCCACCTTCCGCACCGAACCGTCGGCCGCGCTCCGCGCGATCGCCAGCATCGAGGCCAGCGCGTCCTGGATCTGCTGCTGTTCCCGGTCCGGGATGAGGCTGAGCTCGATCAGCACGCTGCCGTTGCCGAGCAGTCCGTACCCGTTGCGCGCGATGCCCTGGTAGTCACCGCCGGGGTACTGCGAGACGTAGCCGCCGTTGCCGTCGATCGACCGCTGCACCACGACCGCGATCTGCTTCGCGAAGTCCACATCGGACGGTTTGACGCCCGCGTTCGTCGGCCACAGCGTCGAAGCGGTGATCTCCTTGCCGTCGGCGTCCCGGTACCGGCCCTGCATGTGGTAGTCGACCATGATGTCCGGCTTGAACGACGCGTTCCGCCGCTGGATCAGGCTCGCCTCGGTGGCCGGGTTGTCCTTCGGCGCCACGGCCGGGTCGTGGTAGCGGTTGATGTCGTACCCCTTGCCCTTCTCGCCGTACTCGGGAGTGGCGTCGGGGTCGAAGTTGTAGCGCCAGTCGTGCTCGTTCCCGTCGGGGTTGGCGCGCACGACGATGTCGACGGTCACCTTCGAGAGCAGCTTCTGCGCCCAAGGACTGTGCCCGACGCCGACCTCGCGCAGGAATTCAAGCGCGGCCGGGGTGCCGAGCGGCTCGTCGCCGTGCTGCTGGGTGACGTACTGGATCCGCGTCTTGCCGTGGCCGACCCTGGCCGCCCAGACCGGGCGCCCCTCGTTGCTGCGGCCGATCTTGTCCACCCGGATCTTGCCGTGGCTGAGCAGGGCCAGCTTGTGCAGTTCGAAGGCCAGCTTGGCGGTGGACGGCCGCGGGTCGACGGTCCGGCCGTCCACAGTGGTCTCGGCGGTCTCGGCGGTCTCGGCGGTCTCGACGGCCTGCGCGGCGGGCGCCACCAGGAGCCCGGCGCTGACAAAAACGGACAACAGGGCGATTCTGGGCTTGAGACTCATGGTCGGTGAGTATCGACGAGCCGGGAGCGTCCAACAAGGGTGCGCTTAAACCGGTCGAATTTTGTCGGTGGCAGGTTCTAGGGTGCCTACCGTGGGTGACTCAGAGCACGAACCGGCGATGGTGCAGGCGAAGGCGTTGGTCAAGCGTTTCGGCGACTTCGAGGCCGTACGCGGTATCGATGTCGAGGTCCGCCCGGGGGAGGCCTTCGGCTTCCTCGGGCCCAACGGCGCGGGCAAGTCCTCCACCATGCGGATGATCGCGAGCGTGTCCCCGCGCACCGACGGTGACCTGCGGATCCTCGGCATGGACCCGGACGTCGAGGGGCCGAAGATCCGCGCCCGGCTCGGGGTCGTGCCGCAGCAGGACAACCTGGACGCCGAGCTCACCGTCCGGCAGAACCTGCAGATCTACGGCCGCTACTTCGGGCTCTCCCGCGCGCACGTGCGGAGCAAGGCCGAGGAGCTGATGGAGTTCGCCCAGCTCACCGACAGGGCGAACGCCGAGGTCGAGTCGCTCTCCGGCGGGATGAAGCGGCGGCTGACCATCGCGCGGTCCCTGGTCAACGACCCGGAGCTGCTCCTGCTCGACGAGCCGACCACAGGCCTGGACCCGCAGGCCCGCCACCTGTTGTGGGACAGGCTGTTCCGGCTCAAGGCGGGCGGGACCACGCTGATCATCACCACGCACTACATGGACGAGGCCGAGCAGCTCTGCGACAGGCTGGTCGTGATGGACAACGGCCGCATCGCCGCCGAAGGCCCGCCCGCGGACCTGATCAGCCGGTACTCCACCCGCGAGGTCGTGGAACTGCGCTTCCCGAACGGCGAGCAGGAAGCCGCCGCGAAGCAGATCGAGGGCCTCGCCGAACGCGTCGAGGTACTGCCGGACCGGGTCCTGCTCTACACGATGACCGGCGAGGCCACCCTCGAACAGGCGCACGCGCGCGGGCTGCGTCCGCTGTCGAGCCTGGTCCGCCGGAGCTCACTGGAAGACGTCTTCCTCCGCCTCACCGGCCGGACGCTGGTGGACTGATGGCCACAGCGCAGACGAAAGCGTCGACGGGCCGCGTGGTCTCGCGCTGGGCGGGAGCCTGGCTGCGGGTCGAAGGCCATTGGATGTGGTACCGCCGGTACTGGGTGTCCACCCTGTATTCGACAGGTCTGCAGCCGGTGCTGTTCCTGGCCGCGATGGGGCTCGGATTCGGCTCCCAAGTCCAGGCAGGCGCGGCGACGGGCGGGTTCTCGTACCTGGAGTACGTCGCCCCCGCCCTGCTCCTCGCCGGCTCCGCGCAACTGGCGGTGGGGGAGTCGAGCTATCCGGTGCTGTCGGGTTTCAAATGGCAGCAGGACTACGTCGCCGTCACCGCCACCCCGATCACCCCGGGGCAGGTGCTCGGCAGCCAGATCCTGTGGGTGAGCCTCCGGCTGACCCTCGCCGGCACGATCTACGCCGTCATCGCGGCTTTCTTCGGCTCCTGGACGAGCTTCGGCGTGCTCGTGGTCATCCTGATCGGCACGCTCACCGGCATCGCCTGCGGCACCCCGGTGATGGCGCTCGCCGCGACCACCTACGACGAGGGCGCCCGGTTCGGCCTGGTGTTCAGGTTCGTCCTGATCCCGATGACGTTGTTCTCCGGAACGTTCTTCCCGATCACCGAGCTACCGGCCCCGCTGATGTGGATCGCTTGGCTTTCCCCGCTGTGGCACGGAAACGAGGCAGCCAGGGCTGTCAGCCTCGGCACCGTCGGACCGCTCGCCACGCTGGGCCACCTCGCCTTCCTGGTCGTGCTGGCCGGGGCGGGCTGGGCACTGGCGCACAAGTACTTCTACCGACGGCTGGTGGTCTGAAATGGCAGTGCTCACCAGTGGAAAGCCGAAGCGTGGCGTGCTGCTGCGCGTCCTGCCGCCGTCGATGTACAGCGGCCGGTCGAAGGCGGTGCTGGAACGCACGTTCCTGACGTACTCGCACTTCTGGATGCTGTTCGTGTCCGGCGCCTTCGAGCCGCTGTTCTACCTGATGGCTTTCCAGCTGGGCTTCGGCAAACTCGTCGGCGAGGTCGTCGGCCCCGGCGGCCAGCCGATGAGCTACGTCGCCTTCGTCGCGCCCGGCCTTCTCGCGGCGTCGGCGATGAACGGCGCGATCCTCGACTCGACGTACAACCTGTTCTTCAAGTTGAAGTACGCGAAGCTGTACGACGCCATGCTCGCCACCCCGATCGGGCCGCTGGACATCGCGCTCGGCGAGGTCGGCTGGTCGGTGCTGCGCGGCGGGATCTACTCGGTGACCTTCCTCGGCGTGATGACGGCGATGGGGCTGCCCGGGTCGTGGTGGGCCGTGCTGATGATCCCGGCGGCGCTGTTGATCGCGATGGCTTTCTCGGCCGTCGGCATCGTGCTGGTGACCTTCCTGCGGTCGGTGTCGCAGTTCGACTACATCAACCTCGTGCTGATGCCGCTGTTCCTGTTCTCCACGACCTTCTACCCGCTTTCGGTCTACCCCGAGGCGATCCAGTGGATCGTGCGGATCTTCCCGCTGTACCACGGGATCGAGCTGATGCGCGGCCTCTCGGCAGGCGTGCTGTCGTGGAGCATGGCCGGGAACATCGTGTACCTGCTCGCGCTGGCGGCGATCGGCATCTACGGGGCGTCGAAGCGGTTCGGCAAACTCCTGTTGCGCTGACCACTTCTCGCGTTCAGAGGACGAAACGCGGGAAGTCAGAGGCTCATCGGGCCGGGTTCGAGCTCGCCCGCCGGGGCGCCACCGCGGCCAGCGCGTCGACCATGCCGTGCCCGTAGAAGCCGTTGAACCCGGCGTACCCGGTGCAGTAGGCGTCCTGCGTGCCGTCGCCGGTCAGGTCGTAGTCGGCGGGGCAGGCGATGGGTGCCGCTTGCGCGTCCAGCGTCCGTTTCAGCTGACGGGCGCCGTACCCGGGGTGTTTCGAGGCGAGCAACGCCGCGACACCGGCGACGTGCGGCGCCGCCATCGACGTCCCGCACAGCGGCGCGTACCCGCCGGGAACGGTCGAAAGCACGCACTGCCCGGCTTCGCCGCCGGGAGCGGTCACGTCGATCACACCCAGCCCGTACGAGCTGTAGCCGGCCTTGACCCGCTCCGCGCTCACGGACGACACCGCGACGACGTCCCGCAGGCCGGCGGGCAGCGCCTGACAGCCTTCGGCCTGGGTCCGGGAGCCCGACCGCGGCGACGGGGCGAGCCCGACGGCTTCGTTGGTCGCCGCCGCGACGTTGAGCGTGCCCTCCGAAGTCGCGTACTCGACGGCGCGCGCCATGACCTCGTTCACCACGCCCCGCTCGTCGTCGTGCGCGCACGAGAGCGACCACGGATCGACGAAGTAACTGCTGTTCGTCACGGCCATGCCCTGTGAAACGGCCCACATCAGGCCGCAGACGGCGGCCTCCGGGTCGGCGTACCCGCGGTCGTCGATCACCTTCACCGAGGCGACCCGCACCCCGGGCGCCACTCCGGTGACGCCCTTGCCGTCGTCGGCCGCGGCGATGATCCCCGCCACATGCGTGCCGTGCACCGACGTCGTCGCGGCCCAGTTCCGGTCGGGGGCGCCGGTCAGGCAGCCCGCGGACTTGCCGGGGTCGAGGGCGGTCTTCAGCTCGGGGTGGGCGGCGTCGATGCCGGAGTCGAGGACGCCGACGACGACGTCCGGGCTGCCCGGCTCGATCACGTGCGCCTTGTCGGCGCCGATCGCGCGCATGTCCCACTGCTCGTCGGTGCGGTCGGCGGAGGGCACCTTCGCCGGATCTGTCGGTTCGAGTCCGGCGCGCGCGGGCGCGGCCTTGGCGGACGGGGTCCTGGTGGACGGGGTCTTGGTGGATGGCGTGCCGTTGGCCCGCTGCACCGCCAGCCGTTCCGCCTGCGCGCTGAACGCGGCGGCGGGCCGGACCAGTTCGGCGAAGTCCTTCTCGGCTGAAGTCGCCACGGCCACCGCGATCTGCGGGTAGTAGGTCGTCGTGCTGCCGCAACCGCCGGTGACGGCCGCCCTGGCCTCGGCTTCGGAGGTGCCCCGGTCGAAGGCGACGACGTAGCGCAGCGCCCGGCCTTCGGGATGGCACGAGGCCTCGGCCTCGGCCGTCGCGACAGCGGCGACCGAGCCGCAGAGCACCATGAAGGCGCAAACGGCCGCTCGCAGGGACTGCCCCAGCAGGGACACCGGACCTCCCACCGGAGAACAGAGGACGACGGGGGTACCGCGGCCTCGGCTGGGCTGGACTTCGGGACCCCCGAGCGGCACGCTAGCCACCCTCGGCCGGGTCGACAAGCTCTCCCGCGAAGTTCGCTCGGCCGGTGGCCGCGGCGCGCCCGGGAGTCAGGTCTGTGGCACCGAGTACACCGGAGTGGGGCAAGGGTGTGGGATACTCGCGGTGGCCGCTGGCCGACGGGCACACGTGAGAGGTGGCGCGCGCGGTCTTGGGGCCCGGTGGTGTGCTGCACATCCTCCACACGCGTCGCCGCTGCATGCGGCTCGACGACGTGGCGGGCGGCCCGATGTCGCGAACGTGGCCAGCGCTCCGCCGAGCAGACCTTCAGCCGTACGCGGCGCCCGGACCATCCCGGCGCCGTCGCGGTGCCGGGCAAGGATTCCCGCTGCTGGTGACCACCACGGCGGAACGAACAGAAAGGGGCCCCTGCGCGGCCGCGTCGAGCCGGTGTGAGCCAGCCGACGCGCCCGGGGGCGGAGGAGATATATGTCGAACGCGGACTCACCCGCCGTCACCGGCGGGAATACCGCCACACCCATCGCAGGCCAGCTGGCCGAACTGCCTCCCCGGATCCGGGTGCACGCCCTGGCGAAGCTCCTGGGATCCAACAGCCGTGAACTGATGGCCAAGCTCGGTGAGCTTGGCGAGACCGTCCGCAGCGCGCAGTCCAGCGTCACCCGCGATGTGGCCCTCAAGCTCGCCGAAGCCCTCACCGGCGGAGACGAGCCCGAAACCACCGAAACCACCGAAGCCGCCGAAGCGGCCCCGGCGGTCGAAGCTCCCGTCGTCGAGACCCCGAAGGCCCCCAAGGCCGAGGTCAAGCCGGAGCCCGAGGCCGAGCCGGAGCCCGCTCCGCAGGTCGAGGCGCCTTCGCGGCGTGTGCCGCCCGCGCTGGCCGCCCCGGTGAGCCCGGAGCCGCCGCACCGGACCACCAGGCCCGCGAAGGCCGCCGTGCACGTCCCGGTGTTCGCGGCGCCGTCGCCGGTGTTCCTGCCGCCGGAGCCCGTCGTGGCGAAGCCCACCCGCAAGCCGGAGCCTGCCTTCGCCCCGGTCGAAGAGACCGGCTCCGACGAGGACGAGACGCAGGACGAGCAGGCCGAGGGCCACGGCATCGACGAGGACGGTGACGACGCCAACAGCCGTCGCCGTCGTCGTCGCGGACGCCGTGGCCGTGGCCGGGGCAAGGGCGGCGACGAGAACTCGGCCGACTCCGAGAACGAAGACGAGCAGCCCGAAGAGCCGCGGGCCCCGCGTGGCCGTCAGCAGCGTGCGAAGGACAAGGACGCCGAGGTCGAAGAGGCCGGAGCCGAGAACGCCGAAGAGGCGTCCGCCGCGTCTGATTCAGCCGCGTCTGATTCAGCGGAGTCCGATCCGGACAACGACGGCGATTCCGACAACGGCAGCAAGCGCCGCCGTCGCCGTCGCCGCCGCAAGGGCGGGGACGACGACAACGCCGAGGCCACCAGCGACGACCCGCCCAACACGGTCACCCACGTGCGGCAGGCCAAGGCCGCCGAGAACGAGCGCCCCGCGCGCGACGAGGTCCGCAGCGTGCGCGGCTCGACCAGGCTCGAAGCCAAGCGCCAGCGCCGCCGGGACGGCCGCGAGGCGGGCCGCCGTCGTGCGCCGATCCTGTCCGAGGCCGAGTTCCTCGCTCGCCGCGAGTCGGTCGAGCGCACCATGGTCGTCGCCGAGAAGGGCGACTCCACGCAGATCGGCGTGCTCGAGGACGGCGTCCTGTGCGAGCACTTCGTGACCTCGTCGGGCACCGGTTCGATCGTCGGCAACGTGTACCTCGGCCGCGTGCAGAACGTGCTGCCGTCGATGGAGGCCGCCTTCATCGACATCGGCCGCGGCCGCAACGCCGTGCTCTACGCCGGTGAGGTCGACTGGGACGCCGCCGGTCTCGAGGGCAAGGCCCGCAAGATCGAGCAGGCGCTGTCCACCGGCGACTCCGTGCTGGTCCAGGTCACCAAGGACCCGGTCGGCCACAAGGGCGCCCGGCTGACCACGCAGATCTCGCTGCCGGGCCGCTTCCTGGTCTACGTGCCCGCGGGCGGTGCCACCGGCATCTCCCGGAAGCTCCCGGAGAACGAGCGCCGCCGCCTGAAGGACATCCTCAAGCGCATCGTCCCCGAAGACGCCGGTGTGATCATCCGCACCGCGTCCGAGGGCATCAGCGAGGAAGAGCTGGACCGCGACGTCCGCCGCCTCACGGCGCAGTGGGACGTCATCAAGGAGAAGGCCGAAGCCGGCAACGGCGGCAAGAAGAACAGCGCCCCGGTCATGCTCTACGAAGAGCCGGACCTGCTGGTCAAGGTCGTGCGTGACCTGTTCACCGAGGACTTCGCCAAGCTGGAGATCCAGGGCGACAAGGCCTGGGACACCATCTACAACTACGTGCAGCACGTGGCGCCGGACCTGGCGGACCGGGTCAAGCGGTACACGGGCACCGGTTCGGCCTTCTCCGACCACCGGATCGACGAGCAGATCACCAAGGCGCTGGACCGCAAGGTCTGGCTGCCCTCGGGCGGCTACCTGGTCATCGACCGCACCGAAGCGATGACGGTCATCGACGTCAACACCGGCAAGTTCACCGGATCGGGTGGAAACCTCGAAGAGACGGTGACCAGGAACAACCTGGAGTCGGCGGAGGAGATCGTCCGCCAGCTCCGGCTCCGGGACATCGGCGGCATCATCGTCATCGACTTCATCGACATGGTGCTCGAATCCAACCGTGAGCTGGTGCTGCGCCGCCTGACCGAATGCCTCGGCCGCGACCGCACCCGCCACCAGGTCGCCGAGGTCACCTCGCTCGGCCTGGTGCAGATGACCCGCAAGAAGATCGGCACCGGGCTGATCGAGGCGTTCTCGACGCCGTGTGAGCACTGCAAGGGCCGCGGTGTGGTCATCTCGACCGAGCCGCAGCGCACCGGTGGCGGTGGCAACGGCCACAGCCACGGTGGTGGCAGCGGCAGTGGCGGGGGCGGAAAGGAGCAGGGCTCCCGCCGGTCCCGTGGCCGGGGCAAGGGCGAAGACCAGGGGCAGAACGAGCCCGTGGCGGCCAAGACCGAGGCTCCGCCGGCTTCCGGCCAGCGTGAAGCCGTGGTTTCGGCGGTCCACGCCGTCGCCAACGCCGCCAAGGCAGCCAAGGGCGAGCACCCGCACGAGGTCACCGAGAACGTCGAAGGCGCCGCGCTCAACGGCCACGCCCCGCAGGCGGCTGAGTCGTCGAAGGAAGCTGAGGGGTCTTCGGAGCCCATTGCCGAGGCGACCGTCGAGCAGGCGGCCGAGGCGGCCGCTGAGCCGGTTTCCGAGCCGATCGCCGAGGCACCCGCGACCGAGGTCGCCGGCGAACCGGTGACGACTCCGGACGACGAGGCTCCGGCCGCGCGCGAAGAAGAGGTCGCCGCTGTCCGGGAATCGAGCCCGGCGCCCGAAGCCCCCGAGGTCCCGGTGACTCCTGAGGCTGTGGTGACGGAAGAGGTTTCCGAGCCCGAGGTTCCGGTGGCTCGGGAAGAGACCGAACCCGAGGTGGACGTCCCGGCCCCGGCCGGTCGCTCCACCACCCGCCGTCGTCCGCGACGGACGGCTTCGCGGCCGGCCGGTCCGCCGGTCGAGGCGTCGGAAAAGAGCTAGTGAACACCGTGGGGCACCCCGGTGTGATCGCACCGGGGGACCCCACGTAACCTATAGAACGGCCCGCCACCTAGAGGCGGGCACCTTGCGCAGAATCTGGACCACCGAGAATTCCCGGTGGGCCGGTCACGCAAGCCCCCACCCGTTGTCGAGTAAGCAGGAGACTTCCGTGTCGGCGTACGCGATCGTCAAGACTGGCGGCAAGCAGTACAAGGTGGCCGTCGGCGACGTCGTCGAGGTCGAGAAGCTCGAAGGCGAGCCTGGTACCGAGCACACCTTCCCCGCAGTCCTTTTTGTGGACGGTGGCGACGTCACCACGGACGCCGAAGCGCTGGCGAAGGTTTCGGTCACCGGCAAGGTCGTCGAGCAGACCAAGGGTCCGAAGATCCGGATCCACAAGTTCAAGAACAAGACCGGCTACCACAAGCGCCAGGGTCACCGGCAGAAGCTGACCCGCGTCGAGGTCACCGGCATCTCCAAGTAGAACTTTCTCCGGATCTTCGTCAGAAAGAGGATTGAGCCATGGCTCACAAGAAGGGTGCGTCCAGCTCCCGCAACGGTCGCGATTCGAACGCGCAGCGACTGGGCGTCAAGCGTTACGGCGGCCAGGAAGTCAACGCGGGCGAGATCCTGATCCGCCAGCGTGGCACCAAGTTCCACCCCGGCGTGAACGTCGGCCGCGGCGGCGACGACACGCTGTTCGCGCTGGCCGCCGGTGCGGTCCAGTTCGGCGAGAAGCGTGGCCGCAAGACGGTCAACATCGTGCCGTCCGAAGCCTGAATTTCGGCTTCGAGTTAGAACCTCTGACGAGGGGTGGGCCGGAATATCCGGGCCCACCCCTCGTTTGTTTTGTATATCCCTTCTCGCGAGTGAATAGAGGCAAGTCATGGCGTCCCGTTTCGTGGACCGCGCGGTGATCCATCTGACCGCCGGTGACGGTGGGAACGGCTGCGCCTCGGTGCACCGCGAGAAGTTCAAGCCGCTCGGCGGCCCGGACGGCGGCAACGGTGGCAACGGCGGCGACGTCCTGCTGATCGTCGACCCGAACGTGCACACCCTGCTCGACTTCCACTTCCGCCCGCACGCCCGTGCCGGCAGCGGCAAGATGGGCCAGGGCGGCAACCGCGCCGGAGCGGCGGGCGACACGCTGGAGATGCGTGTCCCGTCCGGCACCGTGGTGATGACCGAGGACGGCGAGATCCTGTCCGACCTGGTCGGCTCCGGTGCCACCTTCGTCGCCGCGCAGGGCGGACGTGGGGGGCTCGGCAACGCGTCCCTGGCCTCCAGCACGCGCAAGGCCCCTGGGTTCGCGCTGCTGGGCGAGCCGGGGGAGAGCCGGAACCTCGTCCTGGAGCTGCGTTCGGTCGCCGACGTCGGCCTGCTCGGCTTCCCGTCCGCGGGCAAGTCTTCGCTGATCTCGGTGCTGTCCGCGGCCAAGCCGAAGATCGCCGACTACCCGTTCACCACCCTGGTGCCGAACCTGGGCGTGATCACCGCCGGATCGACCGTGTTCACCATGGCCGACGTGCCGGGCTTGATCCCGGGGGCGAGCGAGGGCAAGGGCCTCGGCCTGGACTTCCTGCGCCACATCGAGCGGTGCGCGGTGCTGGTGCACGTCATCGACTGCGCGACCTTCGAGCCAGGGCGTGACCCGCTGTCCGATATGGACGCTCTCGAAGACGAACTGGCCCGCTACACCCCGAGCCTCGGCGGGGACCTCGCCGACCGGCCGCGAGTGGTGGTGCTCAACAAGATCGACGTCCCGGACGCCGCCGAACTCGCCGAGTTCGTCCGCCCGGAACTGGAAGCCCGCGGGCTCAGTGTGTTCGAGATCTCCACGGCGTCCCGCCAGGGGCTGAAGGAACTGACCTACGCGCTCGCCGCCGTGGTCGAGAAGTACCGCGCCGAGCAGCCGGAACCGGAGCCGGAGAAGGTCGTGCTGCGGCCGATGGCCGTCAACGACGCGGGCTTCACCGTCGAGATCGACCCGGAGGAGGAAGGCGCCTTCATCGTGCGCGGCGTCCGCCCCGAGCGGTGGATCCGCCAGACGACCTTCGGCAACGACGAGGCCGTCGGCTACCTCGCGGACCGGTTGCAGCGGCTCGGCGTCGAAGAGGCGCTGGCCCGCAAGGGCGCCGTACCGGGGAGCCCGGTCACCATCGGCGACGTCCAGTTCGAATGGGAGCCGTCGACCCCGGCCGGGGTCGCGGTGCATATGTCGGGCCGTGGCACGGACCTGCGGCTGGAGAACAACAGCCGGATCGGTGCCACCGAGCGCAAGGAAGCCCGCCGGATCCGCCGTGACGGCCCGGACGGCGTCGAAGACGAGACGGACGACGAGTGAGCCCGACCCGGGCGGCGATCGCCGACGCGAAACGCGTGGTCGTCAAGGTCGGTTCCTCAGCGCTGACCACCGCCGGCGACGGTCTCGACGTGGCCAGGCTGGACGCGCTGGTGGACGCGATCGCCGACCGGGTCTCCCGCGGCGCGCAGATCGTGCTGGTGTCCTCGGGCGCGATCGGCGCGGGACTCGCGCCGCTCTCGCTCGGCAAGAGGCCGCGTGACCTCGCCACCCAGCAGGCCGCGGCCAGTGTCGGGCAGCTCGCGCTGGCCCACGCCTACGCTGAGTCGTTCGGCCGGTTTTCCCTGACGGTGGGCCAGGTTCTGCTGACGTCGGACGACGTCGTGCGCCGCGCGCACTACCGCAATGCGCAGAACACGTTCACCCGGCTGCTGGCCCTCGGCGCGGTTCCCGTGGTCAACGAGAACGACACCGTGGCCACCGAAGAGATCCGCTTCGGCGACAACGACAGGTTGGCCGCCTTGGTGGCCCACCTGATCGGCGCCGACGCGCTCGTCCTGCTGTCCGATGTGGACGGTCTGTACGACGGGGATCCCCGTGACGGCGCGACTCGCAAGATCGCCGAGGTCGCCGGGGAGTCCGATGTGGACGGGATCACCGTCGGCATGTCGAGCTCCGGGCTCGGAACCGGTGGCATGGTCTCGAAGCTCGCCGCGGCCCGCACCGCCGCCGGCGCCGGGATCCCGGTCCTGCTCGCCGCCGCCTCCGAGGCCGCACGCGCTCTCACCACCGCCGAGGTCGGCACCGCGTTCGCCGCCGCCGACTCCCGGCTTTCGGCCCGCCGGTTCTGGCTGGGCTACGCCGCGGGCGCGTCCGGAAAACTGCACCTCGACGACGGCGCGGTCGCGGCCGTCGTCCGCCGTCGCCGCTCCCTGCTCGCAGCCGGGATCACCGGTGTCGACGGCGACTTCCAGGCCGGCGACGTCGTCGACCTGGTCGACCTCCGGCAGCGGACCGTGGCGCGGGGGGTCGTGGCCTTCGACTCGGGAGAACTGCCCGACCTCGTCGGCCGATCCAGCCACGACCTCCCCGCGGAACAGCGGCGCGAGGTCGTCCACGCGGACGACCTCGTCCCCCTTCGCCGCTGAATGTCAAGCTTTTCCCTCGGGGGAGCGGGGGACCTTTGCTATCGCCGTTCACAGCATCTGGTGGGTCGGTGGCGACGGCAGGGCCAGATGTGGTGGCGAAATCAACCTGGGTTGACGCATGACGTGCCCGGTCACGCGGTTTCGGGTGTACTGGTCACGGGGTCAGGCCGTCGGTCAGCGCCATGTCGCGGACCTCGGCCTCGGTCACCGGGGGTGCCGGACTGTCCACGGGGTCGTTGAGCCCGTCGCCCTTGGTCAGGACGCCGCTGTTGTTCGCGGCGACGATGAGGATGTACTTCGGTGTGGTGAGAGTCGCCGCGTGGAGGATCAGGCCTTTGTCGTTGCGATAGGTGAGCTCCGTCAGCAGCCCTCGGGGGTACTGGTGAGCCGAGCACTTCTCCGGTTTGGGTGTGCTCTCGTCTTTGCAGTCATACGCCATGGTTCCGGGGAACGGCAACAGCTTCACGTACACCGACCCCGCGCCGTGCTCGTCGCTCACGCGCACGCCCATGTGGTAGATGAATCGACCGCTGCCCTGGTCTTCGACCGGATCGGCGATCAGCAGGAAGGGGTCCGCGGGCGGGGTCTCGCCGGGAATCGTGAGCCTCTCGATTCGTGTGCCGGGGGCGATCCGTGACCGCACAGCCGCGCTGACCACACAGCTCAAGCGGAGTTTCGTCTGCTCCGGAGTCTCGACGGTGGACTTCGGCTTACACGTGGACCCCACGACTTCACTGACCGGCACAGGAGTGGCGATCGCGTAGGTCGCTCCGATCGCCGCCACTACGGCCAGCGCCACCCCCGCGACGGCCGTCGCGAGGCGTCGCCGTCGTGACCGCCGGCCGGCGGCGAGTACCGCTTCTCCGGTGAGTCCGATCGGAGGTTCGGCTTCGAGCACATAGGTGTTCAGTGCGGAGCGGACATCGAGATGATCCATGGTCACTCCTTGGTCGTAGGGGAGGGCAGGACGGCGCGCAGGGCTGCGATCCCACGAGCCGTCTGGCTTTTGACGGTGCCTTCGGCGACGCCGAGCAACTTGGCCACCTCGGTGACTGGAAGGTCTTCGAGGAAACGGAGCACGACCATCGCGCGCTGGCGTGGGGTCAGGTCGCCGAGAACCCGCTCGAGGTCGATCCGGTCGTCGCTGTCGTGGCCCGGCCGCACGGGACGTTCCGGCGGCTCCGCGGTCACTCGCTCACGGCCGCGTTTCCGCCGCCCGGTGAGAAAGGCGTTCACCAGGATTCGGCGCGCGTAGGCGTCGACCGTGTCCGGGCGGACGCGCCGCCAGTGCCGATACAGCTGGACGAACATGCCTTGCACCAGGTCTTCGGCGCTGTGCCAGTCTCCGCACATCGCGAAGGCGAGCCTCCGGAAGCGCTGCACGCGCGCGGCGAAGTACTCGCTGAAATCGATGTCTCTTGGTGTGCCCACTCGGTGCCTCCCCTGGGGTCTTGCCCCTGACTAGGGCGTGAGAGGCGCCAAAGGTTCAAGCGATTCCCGAATTTTGCGAGACGGGACCTTGGTCACCGCTTCCCGGGATCGGCGAGGTGGCCGACGAGCCGCGCCAGCTGTTCGCCATAGGCCTCGGCGAATTCGGCCGAGTTCGGGTCCTGGCCCGAGACGGCCCGGACGACGCGGGGGAATGCCAGCGCGGCACTGGACGCGGCCATGAAGATCACCAGCAGGAACGCCGGATCGAGGTCTGCGGGGAAGTCGCCCGCGGCCTGGCGGGCTCGGACGTACTCCACCTGCCGCTGGAGGAATCCGCGCTGGCCATCGACGCCGATCGCGTCGGGCGCGCCGTCGGTCAGGTTCTCCCAGAGGAACAGTTTGGCGAGATCGTGGTCCCGGATCCCCGACTGGACGAAGAACCGGACCACCTCCGCGAACGGTGTCGAGTCGTCGGAGGCCGCGACGTAGTCGTCGTACATCGTCGCGGTCAGCGCGTTGTAGAGCCCTTCCTTGCCGCCGAAGTAGTACGAGATCAGCTGCTTGTTCACGCCCGCCCTCGCGGCGATCTCGCTGACGCGTGCCGCGGCATAGCCCTTCGCACCGAACTCGGCCTTCGCCGCCTCCAAGAGCTGTGTCTTGGTGCGCTCGGGATCGCGCTGGCGTTCGACGGGGGCGCGGCGAGGGCTGCGCGGGGCGGCTTCGGACATGGGGTCACCTTAGTCGCTGACTCTTTCAAACGTTTGGTTGACTTTATTATCTGTCTGGTTGATAGTTGCGGCGGAGAGAGGAGATCTCATGACCACGAGAATCGCGATCATCGGCGGCGGAACGGGTGGGCTCTGCTTGGCGCAAGGGCTGCGCAAGGCGGGGATCGACGTATCCGTCCACGAACGCAGCCGTACCCGGACCGAGCGGCTGCAGGGCTATCGCGTGCACATCAACCCGCACGGTTCGGCCGCGCTGCACGAATGCCTGCCACCCGAACGCTGGGAACGGTTCCTCGCCACCACCGGCACCACGAGCGGTCCGTTCAGCTTCGTGACCGAGCGGTTGAAGGACCTGATGGTGATCGACAGTGAACTCACGTCGAGCCCCGATCCCGCGTCGAGTCACCACTCGGTCAGCCGGATCAGCCTGCATCAGGTGCTGTCCGACGGGCTCGACGGAGTTCTGCACCACGGCAAGGAGTTCGTCGGCTACCGCCGCGAGGGCGAGGTGGTCGTCTGCGAGTTCGCCGACGGCGGCACCGTCGAGGCCGACCTGGTCATCGGCGCCGACGGGGCCAACTCCCGGGTACGCAAACAGTTCCTTCCCACGGCCGAGCGGGTGGACACCGGGATCATCGCGATAGCGGGCAAGCACCCGCTGGCCGAAGAGACCCGCAAACGCTTGCCCGCCAAGCTCACCGACGGTCCGAGCATGGTGATGCCGCGTACCGGGGCGGGACTGTTCAGCGCGCCGCATGAGCTGAACGGCGCCTCGTCGGTCAACGACGAGACCGCGAGCCACGACCCCGTCCTGTTCGACAACACCTCGAGTTACCTCATGTGGGCTTTCGCCGCGGACAACCGACGCTACCCGGACAACGTGTCCTCATTGGACGGTGAAGCCCTGCGGACTCTCGTGCTGGACCTGATCGACGGCTGGGATCCCGCGTTCAAGGAACTGGTCGCCGGCTCGCCCGCGGGGTCGGTGTCCCGGCTGCCGATCTTCACCTCGAAGCCCGTCGAGCCGTGGCCGACGAGCAACATCACCCTGCTCGGTGACGCGATCCACAGCATGACACCGTTCCGCGGCATCGGCGCGAACACCGCGCTCCGGGACGCGCGACTGTTGTGCCGCAACCTCGTCGCGGCACGCGAGACCGGCGCGACGCACACCGCGATCGCCGACTACGAGCAGCAGATGCGGGAGTACGGTTTCGCGGCGGTGCGCGACTCGGAGCGCAGCGCCCGCCAGTTCGTGTCGGAGAACCGCGCGGGCCGCACGATGGCGCGGGGGATGTTCCGCTTCTTCCAGGCCGTTCCACCATTGAAGCGCAAGGTCTTCAGCGACCACGGCGACTCATAGCCGGGCAGGAGTGGAAATACCCAGCAGGGACAACCCCAGCGTCAGTGTTTTCGCGGTGAGCTCGGCCAGCAGCAGACGTGAGGCGCGGACGCCGGATCCTTCCGCGTCCAGTACCGGGCACTGTTCGTAGAACCGTGAGAACACGACCGCGGTCTCGTAGAGATAAGTGCACAGCTTGTGGGGGAGATGTCCGGCGGTCGCCGCGCCGACAGCCTCGGGGAAGCGCGCCAGAGCGAGCGCCAGCGCCCGTTCGGCGGGATGGCCGAGCAGCACCCGCGCACCGGTGAGGTCTTGATCCGCCTTCGCCAGCACGGAGCGGATCCGCGCGTTGGCGTACTGCAGGTAGACCGACGTGTTCCCGTTCTTGGAGAGCATCCGCTCCCAGGAGAAGACGTAATCACGCTCGCGATCGCCGGAAAGGTCGGCGTACTTGATCGCCCCGATCCCGATCGCCTTGGCGACCTCTTCCCTGATCTCGGGGGAGAGGCCGCCCCGGCCGTCGATCACTTCGGCGGCATGGGAAACCGCCTCGGTGAGCAGATCGGAAAGACGGATCGACTCACCCGCCCGGGTCTTCATGGCACGGCCGTCTTCGCCGAGCACAGAGCCGAACCCGATGTGCTCGGCCCGATGTTCCTCGCGTAGCCAGCCGGCGGCCCGGCAGACCGCGAACACCATCGCGAAGTGCTGCGCTTGCGGCGCTCCGACGACGTAGAGCAGATCGGTGACCCCGCGTTGTCCCGTCCAGTACCGCAGAGTCGCGAGGTCGGTGGCCGCGTAGCCGTAACCGCCGTCCCGTTTCCGCACGATGAGCGGCAGCGGTTCGCCTTCCCGGTTACGGAAACCGTCAGGGAAGACGCAGACCGCGCCGTCGCTGATCTCGGTCAGCCCGGCGGCGGTCAGATCGTCCACGACCGCGGCGAGGAACGGGTCGTAGAAGCTCTCGCCGTAGACGTCCTCACCCGACAGGCCGATCCCGAGAAGCTCGTAGACCTGAGTGAAATGCCGTGTCGACTCGTTCACCAGACGCCGCCACAACGACAACGTCTCCGCGTCGCCGCTTTGAAGGAGCACAACACGTTCCCGCGACCGGGTCGCGAAGTCCCCGCCGGTTTCGAACTTCGACCGGGCGGCCTGATAGAAGCCGTTGAGATCCCCGATCGTGTAAGGACCCGACGGGCGTTCGTCGAGCAGATGCTCGATCAGCATGCCGAACGGAGTACCCCAGTCGCCGAGATGGTTGTGGGGGAGGACGTCGTGCCCGGCGAACCGCAGCAGCCGCGTGATCGCGTCACCGATGACGGTGGACCGGAGATGCCCGGCGTGCATTTCCTTCGCCACGTTCGGGCTGCTGTAGTCGATGGCGATCCGCCGCGGCCGCGACGTCGTCGTCACGCCCAGCCGTGGGTCTCCGGCGAGCGCGGTTGTCCGGTCCGCCAGCCAGGACGAGCGCAGCGTGAAGTTGAGGAAGCCCGGCCCCGCGACTTGGGGAGGCTCGGCGAGATCGGCGACGTCGAGGTGTGCCACGAGCCCGGCGGCGATCTCCCTCGGCGGCTTGCCGAGCCGTTTACCCAGGCTCATCGCGAGATCGCACTGATAGTCGACCCCGCTCTGCGAGGAGATCCGTACCAGGGCGGACGGCGGCTCGATGTCGCTGACATGACGAAGGGCTTCCACCACGCGTCGCGCCAATTCCTCGCTCACATCGCCGAACAACACGGTGTCCCTCCTTCGCGCTCGTCGTAGGAGCGCGAGGGTAGCCACCTCGTCCGTCGTCGGCGACGGAGTTTTCAGCGCAGGTCGCTGCCCTTGGTCTCCGGCAGGGTCCGGATGACGAAGAACGCGATCGCCGCTCCGACGGCCACATACCAGAAGAACAACGTCGACAAGCCGGCGTCGGACAACGCGGTGAGCACCAGGGGAGCGGTACCGCCGAACAGCGCGACGGTCAGGTTGTACCAGGCGCCGATGCCCAGACCGCGCAGTTCGGTGGGGAACAGCTCGCTCATGATCGCGGGCGCGATCGACGTCATCGCCGTGTACAGGCAGAGCCCGACACAGAACACGACCAGCAGCCCCGGCAGCCCCGGGCGGACCAAAGTGGACAGCGGGACGATGAGGATCGCGGTCGCCGCCGACCAGACGAGCAGCTGTGGCTTACGGCCGAAGCGGTCCGACAAGGCACCCATCGGGTATTGAAGCGCGACGAACAACGCCGTCGCGATCGACAACGCGAGGAACACGTCGACGTCGTCGGCCTTGCGGGTCTTGACCGCGAACGAGGTCAGGGCGCTGAAGAACGTGTAGTAGCAGAGGGTCGACAGCATCGAGAAGCCGACGAGCTGTACGACAGCGCGCGGGTGCTCGCGAAGAGTGGTTCGCAGCGGCCGCTCGACCCGGCTTGCGGTCGACTTCTTCTCCTCGAAGATCTCGGTCTCGGCGAGACTGCGCCTCAGCCACAGGCCGATGATGCCGAGAACACCGCCGAGCAGGAACGGGATCCGCCAGCCGTACGCCGTCAAGTCCGCTTTGGACATCGTCCGCGCGAGCACGAACCCGAGGACCGAGGCGATGAGGACGGCGGAACCGGTCGAGATGTAGAAGAAAGCGGAGTACCGCCCGCGACGGGAGGGTGGCGCGATCTCACCCAAGTACGCCGAAGCGTTGGAGACCTCGCCGCCGAGCGACAGCCCCTGTGCCACCCTCGCCAACAGCAACAGGATCGGGGCCAGCCAGCCGACCTGGTCGAACGTCGGCAGGAGACCGATGGCCACCGAACCGCCCGCCATCAGCACGATGGTCAGGATCATCGCCGGCTTCCGGCCCCTGACGTCGGCGAAGCGGCCGAGCAGCATCCCGCCGAGCGGCCGGAAGAAGAACGCCAGCGCGTACGTGGCGAAGGTGTTGATCATCGCCAGCGCGTCGTTGCCCTTCGGGAAGAACTCGCTGGCGAAGTAGATGCTGAAGGTCGCGTAGATGGTCCAGTCGAACCACTCCAGAGCGTTCCCGACACTGGCGGCGAACAGTTTCTTCACCGGGAGCCGATGCCCGAGCCGCTCCGTCGTTGAGTCCGCCATCGGCACCTCCGTACTCGCACGTGGACGGAACCTTGCCAGAAAGTCCGCACGCGGGAAAGAACCTGTCGGATACCGGGACCAGGTGACTCAGGAGGTGCTGGCCAGAGCGAACGGCAAGACGGCGCGAGCCCCGGCCTGGCGCAGCAGGCGTGCGGCCAGCGTCACCGTCCACCCGGTGTCGATCAGATCGTCGACCAGCAGGATGGGGCCCTCGGCCGCGGCGACCTTGGCGGCGAGGTCCTCGGGAAGGCTGAGCCGCTTCCACAGATCGGCCAGCCGTTGCGCGCTGTTCGCCTGACGCGGAGGCGGCCCCGCGGAGGCGATGGTACCCAGATACTCCAGACGTCCGATCGAGGCCAGCTTCGTCGCCAGACTGTGGACCAGCTGGGGCCTCGTGGCGGACGGCACTTCCACCACCGCGACCGGCCGCTCCGTCCATTGCCAGCCCTTGAGCACCTCGATACAGGCTTGGAAGACCGCATCGGGGAGCTCCGTGTCCGCCGCGGACGGACCGACGAGTTCACGCAGCCGGGTGCCCCAGCCGACGTCGGTCACCCGGCCGACGACCTGGCCGGTTTCGGCCTGCTCGCCCGCGGGCAGCCGCCCGGACAGCGGGACTTCCAGGCCGGCCATCCCCGTCGGCCACATCTTGCGCGGCGCGACCTCGACCCCGGGACGGCGCAGCCGTTGCCGGGTGGCATCGACGACGTCGTCGGAAATCGCGGTGTCCCACTGCTTTCCGGTGCAGTTGTCGCACCGTCCGCAGGGGGTCGCTTCGGGATCGTCCAGCTGCTTCCGCAGGTACTCCATCCGGCAGCCGGTGGTTTCGAGGTACGCGAGCATGGCGTTCTGTTCGTTGGTCCGCGCCGCGCTCACGCGCGCATAGCGTTCCTTGTCGTAGCGCCACTCTTCGCCGGTGCCTTCCCAGCCGCCCTTCACCCGGCGGACGGCGCCGTCGACGTCCAGCACCTTGAGGACCATCTCCAGCCGGGACCGGGACAGCTCGACGAACGGTTCGAGCGCGGGTGTCGACAGTGGACGGTCCGCGTACGCCAGCGCGTTGAGCACCTGGGTCACCCGCAGCTCGTCCGGGAACGCCAGCGAGCCGAAGTACGCCCAGATGTCCTTGTCCTCGTGGCCCGGCAACAAGATCACTTCGGCGCGATCGACGCCACGTCCGGCACGGCCGACCTGCTGGTAGTACGCGATCGGGGACGACGGGGCGCCGAGGTG
Organism: Amycolatopsis sp. NPDC102522; assembly: GCF_055584485.1. Taxonomy (NCBI): domain Bacteria; kingdom Bacillati; phylum Actinomycetota; class Actinomycetes; order Pseudonocardiales; family Pseudonocardiaceae; genus Amycolatopsis; species Amycolatopsis sp. NPDC102522. Next base: position 40,332 of record NZ_JBVJLY010000012.1, read on the forward strand.
GACGACGAAGCCCAGGTCCGGCTTGTCGAACCCCATGCCCAGCGCCGAAGTGGCCACCAGCGCCTTGACGTTGTTGTTCAGCAGATCGTCTTCGGCCGCTTGCCTGTCCGCCGGGTCGGTCTTCCCGGTGTACGCGGCGACCGGATAGCCACGCTCGGTCAGCAGGCCCGCCACGTCGTGCGCGGCCGCGACGGTGAGCGTGTAGATGATCCCGGATCCGGGCAGTTCCTCCAGGTGCTCGGCCAGCCACGCGAGCCTGGCCTGCGACGTCGGCAGCTTGGCCACCGACAAATGGAGACTTTCGCGGTCGAGGGTGCCGCGCAGGACGAGGGTGCCACCCCCGTTGCCGATGCCGAGTTGCTCGGCGACGTCCGTGGCCACCCGGTCGTTCGCGGTCGCGGTGGTGGCGAGCACGGGAACGCCTTCGGGCAGATCCTTCAGCAGGGTCCGCAGCCGCCGGTAGTCCGGCCGGAAGTCGTGGCCCCAGTCCGAGATGCAGTGCGCCTCGTCGACCACGAGCAGGCCGGCGCTCGCGGTCAGCTTCGGCAGGACGGTGTCACGGAAGTCCGGGTTGTTCAGCCGCTCCGGGCTGACCAGGAGGACGTCGACCTCGCCCGCCGCGATCGCGGCCTGCACGTGGTCCCACTCCTGCTGGTTCGCGGAGTTCATCGTCACCGCGCGGATACCCGCTCGCGCCGCCGCGGAGATCTGGTTGCGCATCAGCGCGAGCAGCGGCGAGATGATCACCGTCGGGCCGTTGCCGCGCTCTCGCAGCAGCGCGGTGGCCAGGAAGTACACCGCCGACTTGCCCCAGCCGGTGCGCTGCACGACGAGCGCTCGACGGCTGTGCGCGACCAGCGCCTCGATCGCCGTCCACTGGTCCTCGCGCAGGCGGGCGCCCTCGCCCGCCAAAGACTGGAGGAGGGTCTCGGCGCGGTCCCGGAGAGTCGATGTGTCCACGTCCCCACCTCTACCCCATGCCACCGACGAAGTCGCGGTCGGCATGTCGTGAACGGACCGTTCATCCATGGAACGGACTGTAATGTGATCCAGATCACCCCCGGTCGGTGGGTTCGGCGACCCGCGCGTGAAGCCACCTGCGGTGTATAGGCTCACGACCCATGTCACCACGCAGGATCGGGGTCATGGGCGGCACGTTCGACCCCATTCACCACGGGCACCTCGTCGCGGCCAGTGAGGTCCAGTCGCGGTTCGCGCTCGACGAGGTCATCTTCGTGCCCACCGGCCAGCCGTGGCAGAAGTCGGACAGGGTGGTCACCCGCGCCGAGGACCGCTACCTGATGACGGTGATCGCGACGGCGTCCAACCCCGTGTTCTCGGTCAGCCGGGTCGACATCGACCGCGTCGGGCAGACCTACACCGTCGACACCCTGCGCGACCTGCGCGCGGAGTACCCGGACGATCAGTTGTTCTTCATCACCGGTGCGGACGCGCTCGAACAGATCCTCACCTGGCGCAACGCCGACGAGCTGTTCGACCTGGCGCATTTCATCGGCGTCACCAGGCCCGGCTACCGGCTCAATTCGCAGCATCTGCCGAGTGGGAAGGTGAGCCTGGTCGAGGTGACCGCGATGGCGATCTCGTCCACCGCCTGCCGCGAGCGGGTCGAAGGCGGGGAACCCGTCTGGTACCTCGTCCCCGACGGTGTGGTGCGCTACATCGCCAAAAAGGACCTCTATCGCAAAGACCCGGGTGCCTGACCGGGTACCCTCGTCGGGCGCACCCGCGAGTAAAGCAATCTGTTTGAGGAGAACTGTGACAGCCACGTCCGAGGCACGAGAGCTGGCCGTAGCGGCCGCCCATGCGGCGGCGGACAAGAAGGCGAGCGACGTGGTCGTGCTGGACGTGTCCGACCAGCTGGTCATCACCGACGCCTTCGTGATCGCGTCCGCGCCCAACGAGCGACTGGTCGGCGCCATCGTCGACAACGTCGAGGAGCAGCTGCGGATCGGCGGGCACAAGCCCGTCCGCCGTGAAGGCGCCCGTGAAGGCCGCTGGGTCCTGCTGGACTACGTCGACGTCGTCATCCACGTCCAGCACCAGGAGGAACGCTCCTTCTACGGTCTCGAGCGGCTCTGGAAGGACTGCCCGCGGATCGAGGTCGAAGGTTTGGAGACACCTGCCGAGGAGGACCCCGCCGACGCGCAAGGCGCCTCGTGAGTCCGCGGCGGCTGGTGCTCTGGCGCCACGGCGAGACCGACTACAACGCGGCGGGCCGGATGCAAGGGCATCTGGACTCCGCGTTGACGCCGGTCGGCTGGAACCAGGCCAGGTTCGCCGTCCCCGCGCTCGCCAGGTTCTCCCCGGATCTGGTGATCGCCTCGGATCTGCGCCGGGCGACCGACACGGCCACCGTGCTCACGGAGGCCCTCGGCGTCCCGCTGCGGATCGACAAGCGCCTCCGGGAAACCCATCTGGGTGAATGGCAGGGCTTCACCGGTCAGCAGGTCGACGAGGCCTACCCCGGTGAACGCGCGCGCTGGCGGGTCGACGCGACCTGGGCGCCGCCCGGCGGCGAGTCGCGGGTGGACGTCGCCGAACGCGCGATGGAGGTCGTCGCGGACCTGGACCAGCCCAATGCCGACGCCGGCGATGCCGTACTGCTGGCGACGCACGGCGGTCTGATCATCGCGCTGACCGCGAAACTGCTCGGCCTGCCGGTCGCGTCGTGGCCGACGCTGGGCGGGATCGTCAACTGCCATTGGGTCGAGCTGACCCGGCGGGACGGGAATTGGCGCCTGGCCGCCTACAACGCGGGAATCACCGGCTGATCCATGGCCCCGCGCCTGCTGGTGTTCGGCGATTCCCTCAGTTTCCACGGCCCGGACGGACCGCTCGCCGCCGACGACGCGCGCCTGTGGCCCAACATCGCCGCCGAAGCGCTCGGTGGCGGCGGTGTGGACCTCGTCGCCGGGTTCGGCTGGAACGCTCGCGACGCCTGGTGGTCGTTGATCGGTGACCCGCGTGTCTGGGCCGATCTCCACCACGCCGACGCCGTCGTGCTGGCCGTCGGGAGCATGGACACACTGCCATCGCCGCTGCCCACCTACCTGCGCACCGGCCTGCGTTACCTGCGTCCCGACCCGCTGCGGCGGGTGGCGCGCAAGGCGTATCTCGCCGCTCAGCCGCGGCTCGCGATCGCTCTTCGAGGGCGTCCGGTGGTCTTGCCTTCGAAGCTGACCGTCCAGTACCTCGACACCGCCGTCGGCGCTTTACGAGTGCTGCGACCGGAACTGCCGATCTTCGGCATCCTGCCGTCCGTCCACCGGTCCGACGCCTACGGCCGCGTCCACACCGCCCGGGCCGGTGCCGTCGCCGCCATCGCCGGATGGGGGCGGCGCGTGGACGTCCCGCTGCTGGATCTCGGAGCCGTCGTCGGCGACCACGTGCTGAGCGGCCGCGGCAATCCGGACGGGATGCACTGGGGCTGGGAAGGACATGCCTCCGTTGGCGCCGAAATGGCCCGCCTGATGGCCCCGGTGCTGCGCCCCGCGGCAACGTAGGCTGACTGCCGTGTCGGTCGCCGTTGTCACGGATTCCACCGCCCACCTGCCGGAAGGCTTCGCCGAACGGAACGGGATCCGGGTGGTCCCGTTGCACGTCCTCGTCGACGGCGTCGTGTTTCTCGACGGCGTCGAAATGGGCCCCGCGGCCTTGGCCGAAGCACTCGGCAAACGCAGCCTGGTGACGACGTCCCGGCCGACACCCGCCGAATTCGTCAAGGAGTTCCGGGCGGCGCTGGCCGAAGGCGCGGACGCCGTTGTGTCGGTCCATCTGTCCCGGGAGTTGTCCGGGACCTGGGAAGCGGCGGTGCTCGCGGCCCAGGAGGTCGGTCCGGACAAGGTGCGCGTGGTCGATTCCCGCAGCACCGCGATGGGGCTCGGCTTCGCCGCCCTTCGAGCGGCGAGTGCCGCCGCGGACGGGGCCGATCCGGCCGAGGTGGAGGCCGCGGCGGTCGACGCGGTGAGCCGCTCGGAGACCCTGTTCGCCGTCGAGACCCTCGAATATCTGCGCCGCGGTGGACGGATCGGCCCGGCGGCCGCCCTGCTCGGCACGGCACTCGCGGTGAAACCGGTGCTCCACATGTCCGAAGGCAGGATCCAGCCGCTGGAGAAGGTGCGGACGATGAACCGCGCGGTGGCGCGGCTGGTCGAACTCGCCGTCAAGGCGGCCGAAGGCGGGCTCGCCCACATCGCCGTCCATCACCTGGCCTCGCCGGAGCGCGCCGTCGAACTGGCCAACCGGCTGGAAGAGTCCATCAGCTGCCCGGAGGGATGCGTGGTCTCGGAGATCGGCGCCGTCATCGGGGCCCACACCGGTCCCGGCGTGCTCGGCGTCGTGATCCAGCGGGCGGGTTAGAAACCGGCCAGCGTCCCATACGACCCCGACGGAAACCGGCGATCCGGTCTCGGCAGGGGCCGGGTTGTCCACAACACCCCACTTGTCCACAGCTTCGGGAATCACCGCTGCCGCCCGCCGCCCCCGCTCCGTAGCGTCGTTCACGTGTTCGACCAAACCGCCCGGTCATCGGGTCCCTCCGTCAACGCCAGGCTGGCGTGGCTGGCCGCGCAGCTGTCGCCACCCACCCAGGGCCCGCCCGTGAGCAGGCTCGTGCGCCGCTGGGTGCCCGCCCGGTTCACGGCGGACGGGATTCCGGTGAACCGGCGGTGGCTCGCCGTGGTGGCCGTGCTGGTCGCGGTGGCCGTGATCGTGACCGGCGCGGTCGCTTTGTTCGGACACCGGCCAGGGGCGGAGACCCCACCGCCCCTGCCGTCGGCGAAGGCCGCCGGAGACGCCCCCGCCGCGGCGGTCAAGGCGCCTCTGGTGATCAGCGTCGTCGGCCGGGTGCTCAAACCCGGCCTGGTCACCGTCCCTCCGGGCGCACGGGTCGCCGATGCCCTTACGGCGGCCGGTGGGGCACCGCCCGGAACGGATCTGACCGGGCTGAACCTGGCCCGGCGGCTCACCGACGGCGAGCAGGTGGCCGTCGGTGTCCCCGGTCCGGCCGCGGCCGGACCGGGGACACCAGTGGGGAAGCTCGACCTGAACACGGCCACGGCCGAACAACTCGACACCCTGCCCGGGGTCGGCGAGGTGATGGCCAAACGCATCGCCGGCTGGCGGTCCGAGCACGGCGGGTTCACCACGGTCGAGCAACTCCGTGACGTAGAAGGGATCGGCGAATCCAAATTCAAGAAAGTCCGGGAATTGGTGTCCGTCGGATGAACCCGTCCGCCGATCCGTCCGAAGTGGACACCACGTCGTGGCGAGGTCAGGACCTGCGGTTGTTACCGGCCGCGGCGACGGCCTGGCTCGGCACTCTTTCCGGGCTGCTCGGCGGCTGGTGGATCACGATGCTCTGCGGTGCGGCCGCCGTGGTGCTCGCGATCATCGCCGGTGTCCGTGCCCGCCGGACGGCGCCCCGGTGGGTGGCGGGCCTGGGCGCGCTCGCGGTCCTCGGTGTGCTCACCGCCGGTCCGGTGGCGTTGCGGATCCGGGCCGCCGAGCACGACGACCTCCGTGCCGCCGCCGCACGGGGGAGCGACGCCACCGCGAGGGTGGTGGTCACCGAGCGGCCACGTCCGGTCCGCGGTGCCGGATACGCCGATCGCCGGGCAGGCACCCGCCTGGTGGTCATCGCCGCGACGGTGGACACCGTGGTGGCGGCGGAGCGGGTGGTGGATTCGGTCGGCCGGATCCTCCTGCTCGCTCCCGCCGAGGGGTGGGTGGACCTGCTGCCCGGGCAGCAGGTCAACGCCTCCGGGCGGCTCGCACCGGCGAAGGGGGCCGAACTGACGGTCGCGGTCCTCTCGGTGCGAGGCCCGCCGTCGGCCCTTTCGCCGGCGCCCTGGTGGCAGCGGGCCGCGGAATCGCTGCGCACCGGGCTCCGGGGCTTGTGCGCGGTCCTCCCGGAGGAGCAGGCCGGTCTTGTGCCCGGACTGGTCGTGGGGGACACGAGCACGCTGTCCCCGAGGGTCGAGCGCGAGTTCACGGACTCCGGCATGTCCCACCTGATGGCCGTGAGCGGTGGGAACGTGGCGATCGTCTGCGGCTCGATCCTGCTCCTGTTGAAAGTGCTCCGGGTCGGGCCGCGGACGTCCGCCGCCGCGGCCGCCGCGGGGCTCGCCGGGTTCGTGGTCCTCGCCGGACCCGCGCCCAGCGTGCTCCGCGCCGGGGTGATGGGGGCGGTCGGGTTGCTGGCGCTGGCCCTGGGACGCCGGGGTTCGGCGCTGCCCGCGCTGGCGTTCGCGGTGTCGGGGCTCGTCGTGGCCGATCCCGCGATGGCCGCCGATTTCGGGTTCGCCCTTTCGGTGCTGGCGACGGCGGGGCTCGTGCTGCTGGCCCCGCGGTGGGCCGAGTGGCTGGTCGGACGCGGTGTCCCGGCCGGCTATGCCGAGGGGCTGGCCATCCCGCTGGCCGCGTTCGTGATGACGGCGCCGGTCATCGCGGGCATGGCGGGATCGGTCAGCCTCGTTTCGGTGGTGACCAACGTGCTCGCCGCGCCGGTGGTCGCCCCGGCCACCGTGTTCGGCGTGCTCGCCACCGTCGTCGGCCCGTGGTGGCCTTCGGCGGGCAGGCTGCTGGTCCGGTTGACCGAACCCGAGGCGAGCTGGCTCATCACCGTGGCCCGCCACGGTGCCCGGGCGCCGGGAGCGGTCGTGGACTGGCCGGACGGCTGGTGGGGTGGCCTCTTGGTGGCCGGGCTGCTCGTCGTGGTGCTCGTCGCCTTCCGGCTCCGTCACGCCAGGATCCTGCTGGCGGTCGCGCTGGCGGGCGGACTGCTCGTCTTCGTGCCGGTGCGGGTGCTGGCCCCGGCTTGGCCACCGGCGTCGTGGAGCGCGGTCGCCTGCGACGTCGGGCAGGGCGATGCCGTCGTCCTGGCCACGGGTGAGCCGGGGAGGGCGATCCTGGTCGACACCGGCCCGGAACCGGGGCCGGTCGACGAATGCCTGAGCAGGCTCGGTGTGGACCGGGTTCCGCTGATCGTGCTGAGCCATCTGCACGCCGACCACATCGGCGGTCTCGAATCCGTCTTCGAGGGCCGGTCGGTCGGGGCGGTCGCCGTCGGCCCGGGCCGGGCACCCGCGTGGGCGTGGCAGCAGGTCGCGGACGAGACCGCGCGCCGCGGGATTCCCTTGCTGGAGCTGGGGATCGGGCAGCGGCTGGACTGGCCGGGGCTGTCACTGGACGTACTGGGGCCGCGTTATGTCACCCGCCGCTCGGTTCGCGAACAGGACGGCACGGTGATCAACAACGGTTCGGTCGTCCTGCGCGCCGTGACCCCGGCGGGCCGGTTGCTGCTGACCGGCGACGTCGAACTCGCCGCGCAGGCCGATCTGATGGCCGAGGGTGCCGATCTGCGTGCCGACATCTTGAAGGTCCCGCACCACGGAAGCCGCTACACCGCACCGGATTTCCTCAACGCCGTCGCGCCACAGGTCGCATTGGTGAGCGTCGGTGCCGGAAACCCTTACGGTCATCCGAACAAGTCCACTTTGGACAGTTTGACTGCCGTCGGTGCTTCCGTCGCCAGGACGGACACGGACGGCGACACCGCTGTCGTCGCCGACGCGCGGGGTCTTGCCCTGGTGCGCCGGGGTGAGCCCCGCGGCCCGCCTCGTTCTTGAGGCGGGCCGGCGGGAACTCAGATGCCGAGAGCCTCGCGGACCGCGTCGGCCGAGGCGCCGACCGTGGCCTTCGGGCCGACCTTGTCCTCGATGGCGTCGAGGGTCTTGAGGCCGTCACCGGTGATGAGGAGCACGATCTCCTCGTCCGGGTTGAGCTTGCCGGTCTCGATGAGCTTCTTGGCCGTCGCGACGGTGACCCCGCCTGCGGTCTCGGTGAAGATGCCCTCGGTGCGGGCGAGCAGCCGGATACCCTCGACGACCTCTTCGTCGGTGACGTCTTCGATCGCGCCGCCGGTGCGGTTGACCACGTCGAGGACGTAGGGGCCGTCGGCCGGGTTGCCGATCGCCAGCGACCGGGCGATCGTGTCCGGCTTGACCGGCTGGACGACGTCGTGACCCGCGCGGAAGGCAGCCGAGACGGGGGAGCAGCCGGTGGCCTGCGCGCCGAACACCTTGTACGGCGTTTCGTCGACGAGGCCGAGCTGCCCGAACTCGCGGAAACCCTTGTCCACCTTGGTGAGCTGGGAACCGGAGGCGATCGGAACCACGATCTGCGGGGGAATCCGCCAGCCGAGCTGCTCGGCGACCTCGAAGGCCAGGGTCTTGGAGCCCTCGGAGTAGTAGGGCCGGACGTTCACATTGACGAACGCCCAGCTCTCCTGCTCGGCCGCGAGCTGGGTGGCGAGCCGGTTCACGTCGTCGTAGTTGCCGTCGACCGCGATCAGGTCGCCGTCGTACACGGCGGTGGTGAGGATCTTGGCGCGCTCGAGGGTCTTCGGGATCAGCACGACCGACCGCCAGCCGGCGCGGGCGGCCGCGGCGGCGACCGCGTTGGCCAGGTTGCCGGTCGACGGACAGGCGAGCACGTCGAACCCGAACTCGCGCGCGGCCGCCAGCGCGACGGCGACCACGCGGTCCTTGAACGAGTGGGTGGGGTTGCCGGTGTCGTCCTTGACCCAGACCTTCTTGACGCCCAACGCTTTCGCGAGCCTGTCGGCCTGGACGAGCCGGGTGGCGCCGGGCTCGGTGTTGGGGATTTCTTCGACGTTCGAGGGAACGGGAAGGAGTTTCTTGTAGCGCCAGATGTTCTTCGGCCCGGCTTCGATGTCCTCGCGGCGCACGCGGCCGAAGTCGTAGGCGACTTCGAGCGGCGAGAAGTCCTCGGCGGAAACGAATTCGGGGGCGAGCGGCTGCCGGTGTCCCTCTTCCTTCGACACCAGTTCGACAGCCGGTCCGAGATCCGGGGTCTTGGTGGTGGAGGTCGTGCCGAGGGTTGCGGTCATCGCGAGGTCCTTCCTCATCTGCCCCGCCGTGGCGGGCCGGAATTGGCACCGTGTTCGTCAGCTATCCCGCGATCGCGGGATGACAGGCTGACGCCGGTTGCCGGGGCTTCATCGGGCCGTTCCCTCTGCCCCTCTGGATGAGCGGTATCCGATTGTCGGCACGCACATGATCGCGTCGCCTCGCCAACACCGTACGACATGAGCCTCAGGTGGGGCCACCGTGCCCGGAACACATCACCGGACAAAGCACACGAGAGGAGGAGTGGCAGGATCGTCACCGTGACGACGCAAGCTTCCGCCCCATCGCCGCTGGTCCTGGTTCTCGGTGAGGAAGAGCTGCTGATCGAACGCGCGATCCGCGCCTCTTCGGACGCGGCCAAAGCGGCCGATCCGACGGCGGATCTCACCCGGATCCGGGTGTCGGACCTCACAGTCCCCGCCCTCGCGGAGATGGTCAGCCCCTCGCTGTTCGCCGAGGGCAGGGTGATCGTCCTCGAATCCGCGCACGACATCTCGCAGGAGCTCTCCGACGGGGTGATGGCCTACGTCAAGGCGCCCGCCGACGGCATCGTGCTCGTCGTGGTGCACAGCGGAGGCGGCCGGAGCAAGGCCGCGAAGGCGCTTCCGGCGGCCTTGAAGAAGGCCGGGGCGGAGGTCGTCGAATGCCCGAAACTGACCAAGGCCGCCGAGCGGGAATCCTTTGTCCGCAACGAGGTCCGCCGGGTCGGCGGGAAGATCGACGGTGCGGCCGTGCTCGCGCTGATCGACGCCGTCGGCTCGGACCTGCGCGAGTTGTCGTCGGCCGCGACCCAGCTCGTCGCGGACGCCGGTGGAACGGTCGACGAGCAGGCGGTCCGCCGCTACCACCGGGGCCGTGCGGACGTGAACGGGTTCGCCGTCGCCGAGAAGGCCGTCGCGGGCGACATGGCGGCGGCCCTGGAATCGCTGCGCTGGGCGATGCAGCTGGGTGTTCCGCACGTGCTGGTCGCGGACGCCCTCGCCGACGCCGTGCGGACGATCGCGCGGGTGTCCGGTGCCGGCCGCGGGAACCCGAACCAGATGGCGGGCGAGCTGGGGATGCCGCCGTGGAAGGTGCGCAAGGCGCAGGGGCAGGCCCGTGGCTGGGGTCAGGACGGTCTCGCCACCGCGATGCGGGTCGTCGCCCGGCTCAACGCCGAGGTCAAGGGGGCGGCGGCCAACCCCGAGTACGCGCTGGAACGTGCCGTCCTGCAGGTCGTCGACGCCCACGGCACAGGACGCTGAACATGGCGAAGGGCCCTTGCGACTCGCGTCGCAAGGGCCCTTCGAAAGCCGATCAGAGAGAGTTCGCGCGCTTCGCGAGCGCGGACTTCTTGTTGGCGGCCTGGTTGGCGTGGAGAACGCCCTTGGTGACGGCCTTGTCCATCTTCTTGGCCGCGTCCTTCTGCAGCTCCAGGGCCTTGGCCTTGTCGCCGGCGTCGGCCGCCTCGCGGAACTTGCGGATCGCGGTCTTCACCGAGGACCGGATCGCCTGGTTGCGCTGACGCGCCTTCTCGTTGGTGGTGATGCGCTTGATCTGCGACTTGATGTTGGCCACGGGGGCGCTCCTCTTGAATCTCTCGGTGGTTTCACCGCCGCGCTGTGACGGCCCTGCGCGCTTGTGAAAGCGGCGCGGGTTTCCTCCATGACGGAATGCCACACAGCGGTGAAGGGCCAGCTTAACAGCCGTCCCGGGGCGGATCGTGGCCGCCTCCGCACGTGCTGGTGCGGTACGGTGAAGATCGTAGTGCCTAGGGTTCCGCCGCCTGTCCGCTCAGCGAAACACACAATCAGGACAGGCGGGACAGGTCCGAGCGGCACCATCGGCGGGGCCGGAAGCGTCGTCGTTCATCTGACGGGACAAAAGCCTGGAGGACCGGGTTTTCCGCATGCGCGGAAAACGTGAAAGGTCCGTCGTGAACGCCACCGCTCTGTCCCTTGTCATCGTCGCCGCCGTCATCCACGCGGGCTGGAACCTGGCCGCCAAGCGGATCCGCCGGGGCGGCGCCAGGTTCGTCTGGGCTTACTACAGCGTCTCCGCGATCCTGCTCATCCCCGTCATGGCGGTCTCGCTCGCCGTGGAGCCGCAACGTCCACAATGGACATGGCTGCTCGCCGCCGCGGTCACCGCGGTGTTCCACGTCACCTACGGAGTCGTCCTCCAGCGGGGTTACGCCGTCGGTGACCTGTCCGTCGTCTATCCCGTCGCCCGCGGGACCGGACCGCTGATCTCGGTACTCGCGGCGGTCGTGCTGCTCGGCGAGCGGCCGGGGGTGCTCGGCCTGGTGGGCGCGTTCCTCGTGGTCGCCGGGGTGCTGGTCATCGGCACCGGGCGAGCACCGGCCCACGCCGACGCCGCTGATCACGCCGCTCGCCGCAAAGGTGTGGCGTACGGGCTGCTGACCGGGCTCACGATCGCCGCCTACACGCTGTGGGACGCGCATTCGGTCACCGGTCTCGGTGTCCCGCCGATCGTCTACTTCGGGACCGGCGCGATCGTGCAGAGCCTGCTCATGGCGCCGTACGCCCTGAAGGACCGCGAAGAGGTCTCGTGGCTCTGGCGTGAGCACAAGCGTGAAGTCCTCATCGTCGGACTGCTCTCACCGATCGCCTACCTGCTGGTCCTCTACGCCCTCCAGATCGCCCCAGTGAGCCTCGTCGCTCCCGCGCGGGAGCTGAGCATCGTCCTGGGCGGCCTGGCCGCGTGGCTGGTCCTGGGGGAGGCGAACGCCGTCCGGCGGCTGGCAGGGTCGGCGGTCGTGCTGGCGGGGATCACCGCGATTGCGATGGCCTGAACCCATCGGGTAGGGATTGAGCCATGGACGTGCTGAGCAGCAGGGTGCTGATCCACCCGAAGGACCTCGACGTGTCGACGGCGTTCTATCGGGACACCCTGGGCCTGGCCATCGACAAGGAATTCCCCGGCGGGACGGTGTTCTTCGCCGGGAACGGGTCGATCGAGATCGTCGGCACCGGGAAGACCGGCCCGACTCCCGACGTCGCCTTGTGGCTCCAGGTCCGGGACCTGCCCGCGGCGCTCCAGGAGCTCGCCGCGAAGGGCCTGGATCCGGTCCGCGGAGCGCGCCGTGAGCCCTGGGGCCTGGACGAAGCGTGGATCGCCGATCCGGACGGCACCAGGATCGTGCTGGTCGAGGTCCCGCGTGAGCATCCGTTGCGCACCGACCCGCGTTAGGCCGTGGGTTCGACCGCGAAGGATTTGACCGCGCAGGGTTTGACAGCGCGCAGCTGAGCGGCGAGGGAAGCGCCGATGCCCGGCGGGTCCCAGGTCCAGGTCTGCAGGTCGGTGAAGCCGGCTGCCGCAGCCTCGTCGGCCAGCTCGTGCCGGGAGACCGGCAGCCACTTCTCGTGCGCCGACAGCAGCAGCCTGCCACCGGGCCGTAGCACGCGGACCAGCTCGGCGAACCCGGCCGCCCGGTCTTCCCACAGCTGCACGTTGTTGACGGTCAGGACCACGTCGACACTCTCGTCCGGCTCGCCCGTGGAGTCCGCGGTACCGGCCTTCAGCTCCACCTTGTCGCCGCACCGGCGCCGGGCGCGGGAGAGCATCTCCGGGGACGGGTCGACGCCGATCGCGCGGCCGGCGCGCTCGGCGGCCGCTTCCAGGCCGATCCCCGGGCCGGGGCCCACGACGAGGGCGGTTTCATCGGATTCGATCGACGCCAGTTCCACGACGCGAAGTTCGGTGGCAGCGTTGCCGTGCGCCATCGCCAGGCCACCGAACCGGCCGAGCAGTCCCCTGGGATGGCCGAACGTGCGATCGAGCATTTGGGACAGTGAAGTACTCATACTTCGAGGGCACCACAGCGCACCACGGGCCGCATCGGGGATGACCCCCACTCGCACCCGGAGCGGCATGCCACCATAGGGGTGGCACACCCCGACCTTCGCGAGGAAACCCGTTGACGACGTTCGCCGACACGACCTTCACGCCCCCGGAACTCATCCGGAACTTCTGCATCATCGCGCACATCGACCACGGCAAGTCGACCCTGGCCGACCGGATGCTGCAGCTCACCGGTGTGGTCGAGGAACGGGCCATGCGCGCGCAGTACCTCGACCGCATGGACATCGAGCGGGAACGCGGGATCACCATCAAGGCGCAGAACGTGCGCCTGCCCTGGAAAGTCGACGGTCAGGACCACGTCCTGCACATGATCGACACCCCCGGGCACGTCGACTTCACCTACGAGGTCTCTCGCGCGCTCGAAGCGTGTGAAGGGGCGGTTCTGCTGGTCGACGCCGCGCAGGGGATCGAGGCGCAGACGCTCGCGAACCTGTACCTCGCGCTGGAGAACAACCTCCAGATCATCCCGGTGCTCAACAAGATCGACCTGCCGTCGGCCGACCCGGACAAGTACGCCGCCGAGATCGCGCACATCATCGGCTGTGAGCCGTCGGACGTGCTGCGTGTGTCCGCGAAGACCGGTGTCGGGGTCGGCGAGCTCCTCGACGCGGTCGTGCAGCAGGTGCCCGCACCGCAGGGTGACGCGGACGCCCCGGCACGCGCGATGATCTTCGACTCGGTGTACGACACCTACCGGGGCGTCGTGACCTACATCAGGGTCGTCGACGGCAAGATCACCCCGCGCGAGCGGATCAAGATGATGTCCACCGGCGCCACGCACGAGCTGCTGGAAGTCGGGATCATCTCGCCTGAGCCCAAGGCCAGCAAGGGGCTGGGCGTCGGCGAGGTCGGCTACCTGATCACCGGTGTGAAGGACGTCCGCCAGTCCAAGGTCGGTGACACGGTGACCTCCGAGCGCAACGGCGCGAAGGAGGCCCTCGCGGGGTACCGCGAACCGAAGCCGATGGTCTACTCCGGGCTGTACCCGGTGGACGGTTCGGACTACCCCGAGCTGCGTGAGGCCCTGGACAAGCTCCAGCTCAACGACGCCGCGCTGGACTACGAGCCCGAGACGTCGGTGGCGCTCGGCTTCGGCTTCCGTTGCGGCTTCCTCGGCCTGCTGCACCTGGAGATCACCCGTGACCGGCTGGAGCGCGAGTTCGGCCTCGACCTGATCTCCACCGCGCCGAACGTGGTCTACGACGTCGTGCTGGACGACGGCAAGGAAATCCACGTGACCAATCCCTCGGACTGGCCGACCGGGGACAAGATCGACAAGGTGCTCGAGCCGGTCAGCAAGGTGAGCATCCTGGCACCCTCCGAGTTCATCGGCACGATCATGGAGCTGTGCCAGAACAAGCGCGGCCAACTGCTCGGCATGGACTACCTGTCCGAGGATCGCGTCGAGCTGCGGTACAACATGCCGCTGGGTGAGATCATCTTTGACTTCTTCGACACGCTGAAGTCGCGGACACGCGGTTACGCGTCGCTGGACTACGAAGAGGCAGGCTCGCAGGCGGCGGATCTGGTCAAGGTGGACATCCTGCTGCAGGGCGAGGGCGTCGACGCGTTCTCCGCGATCGTGCACAAGGACGACGCGTACAACTACGGCAACCGCATGGTGAACCGGCTTCGCGAGCTGATCCCGCGGCAGAACTTCGAGGTGCCGATCCAGGCCGCCATCGGGGCTCGCATCATCGCCCGCGAGACCATTCGCGCGATCCGCAAGGACGTGCTCGCGAAGTGCTACGGCGGTGACATCTCGCGTAAGCGCAAGCTGCTGGAAAAGCAGAAGGAAGGCAAGAAGCGGATGAAGACCGTCGGCCGGGTCGAGGTCCCGCAGGAGGCCTTCGTCGCCGCACTGTCCACAGAGGATTCGGGTACCAAGAAGAAGTAGGCGCTACTCACGGAAAAGGCCGCCCGGCAACGCTTCGGGCGGCCTTTTCCGGTTCAGCGATTCCCGCTGACGCGGTTCGCCGTGACGATGACGGCGACGCGGCGTTCGGCGGCCATCGCGCGGTCGTACTCGTCCCAGTCGTCGTGGGTCCCGGTCGCCGCGACGAAGACCTCGCGCAGCAGCCGGGGGAGCCCGGCAGGGTCGAAGCCCGGATCCGGGTCGTCAGGGCCGATGAGGTGGGTTTCGCCCTGGACCGCCGCCCATTCCCAGCCACGCCGGAAGGTGATCGTGGCGTGGCCCGCCCGGCGGAACAGGTCGAGTTTCTTCACCCCGCCCATCGCGACGAAGGCGACTCCCGGCGCCTTCGTGACCGGGTCTTCGAAGACCCCGGCGTTGACCACCGAGGAGTGGACGGTGCCGTCCGCGCGGACCGTCGAGACGGTCGCGAGTCCGTTTTCGCGCAAGGAAAGGGTGCGGACGAGTTCGAGGTCTGCGGCCATGGAACCACCGTAGCCCGCCCGGCCGGTACTGGGGGCCGAGCGGGCGAGGGGAGGGGATCAGCAGGTGCCGTCGTCGCGCCAGACACCCCATTCGCCGGTGGTTCCGGGCTCTTCGGCCCGCGTCCACCACTTCGCGTACCACTTGTGCCCGTTGTGGGAGACGCTCGTGCCACCCGTGTAGGCGGCAGCGCGGTCCCATGCCGGGAGTGCGCAGGTACCCGGGTTGCCGGATCCGGTTTCCCAGGGCACCTGGCTCGACTTGTAGTAGCCGAGGCCCTGCGCCTGCCAGCGCGGGGCTTGCGCGCCGAGGCGCACCCGGAAGGCGTTCCAGTCGTGCGTCGCCCACGGCGACCAGCCGAGTTCGGCGTGCGCCGGGAGCCGCGGGAAGGCGAGGTAGTCGATGTTCGCCGGGGTCACCACGGTTTCGGTCCACAGCGGGGATTCGACGCCGCGGACGGCGGATTCGGGCACGCCGGAGAGGTAGGCGCCCGGATTCCAGTTGTAGGCGTCCTGGACCTCGATGTAGCCCGCCCACGAGAGCCCGATCGGCGTGCTGGAGTTGTACTTCATGTCCAGGTACGCCTTGTTGGCCGGCGACATGATCACCTTGCTGCCCCTGGCGACGGCGTTCGAGACCTCCGTGCTGGACGTCGTCGTGCCCCAGAACTGCGGGGTCGCCGTGGCGGGCAGGGTGGCCTTGCCGATCTCGTGCCAGCCGACGACCTGCTTGCCCGCGGCGGCGACCATCGGCAGCACGCGGTTCATGAAGGTGCGGTAGTCGGTGTCGCTGGTGGCCTGGGCCTCGTCACCGCCGAGGTGGAAGTACGGCCCGGGGGTCAGCGCGGCGATCTCCCGGATGACGTCGTTGACGAAGGTGTAGGTGTTCTCCTTCGAGATGCAGAGCGAGCTGTAGCCGACAGCGGTGTCGGTGCGCAGCGGGGGAGCGGTGTTGTTGCAGTTCAGCTCGGCGTACGACGCCTGGGCGGCGTTGGTGTGCCCTGGCATGTCGATCTCCGGGATGACCGTGATGAACCGCGAAGCCGCGTAGTTCACGATCTCCGTGTACTGGGCCTTGGTGTAGTAACCACCGGCGCCGCCACCGACCTGGGTGCTGCCGCCGTAGGTGGCCAGCTTCGGCCAGCTGTCGATCTGGATGCGCCAGCCCTGGTCGTCGGCCAGATGCAGGTGCAGGTTGTTGATCTTGTACTGCGCGAGCTGGTCGATGTACCGCTTGACGCTCGCGACCGGGTGGAAGTGCCGGGCGACGTCGAGCATCGCGCCCCGGTAGCCGAAGCGCGGGTAGTCCAGGATGTCGGCGCCCGGGATCGTCCAGGGGCCTTCCTGGACCGTGGAGCTCTCGATCTTTCCGGGCAGCAACTGGCGCAGTGTCTGTACGCCGCCGAAGAGGCCCTGGGCCGTCGTCGCGCGCAGGACGACCGAAGAGGACGTCGATTTCAGCTGGTAGCCCTGGTCGCCGACGCGCGCGTCGGCGCCGGACAGCAGGAGCGAGATGCCATCGGTGGGCGTGCCCGAGGGCGCGTCGGAGACGGGCAGGGCGAAGCCGGTGGACGTGCGGAAGACCCCGGCGAGGTAGTCGCCGACGGCCTTGGCCGGTGCCGAGCCGGCCTGCGTGTAGATCTTGGTGTTCGCGGTCAGGGAGTGGTCGGCGCCGGTGACCGCTTGGGCCGAGACCGGTACCGGGACGATCGCCTGCAGCGGCGGGGTGGCCGCGTCGGCGACGGGGGCGGCTGCGGTGGTGACGCCGGCGAGCAGCGTCACCCCGACGAAGGCGCGGCCCAGCCGCGCTCTCAAGGTCTTCACCGGGGCCTCCAGGGGACGGGGAGACGTGACCCGCGTCACGACTGGTCAGATAGTCGCATTTCCCGCCCTAAAGGTCTAGACCACTAAGAGGGAACCTTGGCGTGACTCCAACGTCACATTCCGTGTCGTCACGAGAGGACTATCGTCGGAATCGTGTTCGAAGATCTGCGTTTTCCCGTGATCGCGGCCCCGATGGCGGGCGGGCCGACCACTCCCGAGCTCGTGGCCGCTGTGACCGCGGCGGGCGGATTCGGCTTCCTGGCGGGCGGCTATCTGAGCGCCGATGCTCTGGCCGACCGGATCGCGAAGACGGCCGAACTCACCGGCGAGCCGTTCGGTGTGAATCTCTTCGTCCCGGGTGGCGAGGCCGAGGCGGATCTCGGCGGTCACAGCGAGCGCTGGCGCGCGGAGGCCGAGCGCTACGGTGTCGAGCCGGGCGAGCCGCGCTGGGATGACGACGCCTACGCCGCGAAGCTAGAGGTCGTGCTGGAGCACAAGGTGCCGGTCGTTTCCTTCACCTTCGGCACGCCCTCCCCCGAGGATGTCGAACGCCTGCACGCCAACGGGAACAAGGTGGCTGTCACCGTCACCAGCCCGGCGGAGGCCGATCAGGCCGTGGCGGTCGGCGCGGACGCTCTCGTGGTCCAGGGATTCGAGGCAGGGGCGCATCGAGGGCTCTTCGCCGACGAGGCCGGAGCCGAAGGCGGGGGAGCGCAGTACGGCGCGCTCAGCCTGCTCCGCCTGGTCTCGGCAAGGACGGATTTGCCGCTCGTCGCGACCGGCGGGCTCGTGCACGGTGCCGACATCGCGGCGGTACTGGCGGCGGGTGCCGTCGCGGCCCAGCTGGGGACCGCGTTCCTTCGTGCGGACGAAGCCGGGACGCAGCCCGCGCACCGTCAGGCACTCGCGGACGGCGGCAGGACGACGGCGTTCACCAGGGCGTTCAGCGGACGCCCGGCCCGTTCGTTGGTCAACCGCGTGGTCACGGACTTCTCGGCCACCGCGCCGTCGGCGTATCCGCAGGTCAACAATCTGACCAAACCGATCCGCGCGGCGGCGGGAAAGGCGGGGGACCCGGAAGTGATGTCCCTCTACGCGGGGCAGACCTACGAACTCGCGGGCTCCGGCCCGGCGGCGTCGATCGTCGAACGCCTCCAGACCGAAGCCCGCGAAGCCGCTACGCGTTTGAGTCGTCTCCGCTGACCTGCTTCGCGTCGCCGTTGTTCGCGTTCATCGCGGAGTGACGGCGGCTGTAGGCGAAGTAGATGATCAGGCCGATGGCGAACCAGACCGCGAACCGCAGCCAGGTCTCCGGATTCAGGAACGTGATCAGCCAGATCGAGAAGACGATCCCGATGATCGGCACGATCGGCATGCCGGGCGTCTTGAAGGTCCGCGGCAGATCCGGCTGCTTGTAGCGCAGCACGATCACCGCGACGCAGACGACGACGAAGGCGAGCAGGATGCCGATGTTCGTCAGCTCGGCGGCCTCGCCGATGGGCAGCAGCCCGGCGATGAGCGCCGACGCGCCGCCGAGCACCCAGGTCATCCGGTTCGGCACCTTGCGCACCGGATGGGTCTTGCCGAACCACTTGGGCAGCAGGCCGTCGCGGCTCATCGAGTAGCCGACCCGGCTCGCGCCCATGAGGAAGGTGAACAGCACCGTGGTGATACCGATGATCGCGCCGACCGCGATGATCAGGCCGAGCCACTTCATCCCGAGACCGGCGAAGGCGCTGGAGAAGGCGGCTTCGCTGTCGATGTCCTTGTAGTTGACCATCCCGGTCAGGACCAGGCAGGCCAGCACGTAGAGCACCATCGAGATGGCGAGCGAGTAGAGGATCGCCTTCGGCATGTGCTTCTGGGAGTCGGTCGATTCCTCGGCCGCGGTCGACATGGCGTCATAACCGAAAACGGCGAAGAACACCGTCGCGGCTCCGGTGAACGCGCCGCTGAGGCCGAACGGGAAGAAGTTCGAGTAGTTGTCGGTGTTGATGTGGAAGACACCGACGACGACCACCAGCAGGACCAGGCCGACCTTCAAGTAGACCAGCAGCGTCTCGAACCGGGCCGCGTTCTTCATGCCCTGGTTGAGGATGAAGGCGATCAGCAGGCACAGCAGCACGGCGAACAGGTTGATCTTGTAGGACCCTGGGTCGACACCGGCCTTCTCGGTGCCTGGGGCGCCCAGCATCCAGGTGGGGAGGTCGATGTTGAGATAGCCCAGCAACTCGTTGAAGTAGCCGGAGATGCCGATCGCGACCACCGCCACGATCGCCGTGTACTCCAGCAGCAGGTCCCAGCCGATGAACCAGCCGACGATCTCGCCCAGCACGGTGTAGCCGTAGGTGTAGGCGGATCCGGCACGGGGGATCAGCCCGGCGAACTCGGCGTAGGAGAACGCGGCGGCCGCGCTGGCGATGCCCGCGATGAGGAACGAGATCAGCACGGCGGGGCCCGCCGTCTTGTTCGCGACCGCGCCGGCCAGGGAGAAGATCCCCGCGCCGATGATGCCGCCGACCCCGATCGCGGTCAGTTGTCGCAGGCCGAGCGTGCGTTGAAGCCCGCCGCCCCCACTGAGTTCCTCGATCTGCTCGATCGGTTTGCGGCGGAATACCCCGGATCCCGAGCCCAGGCTGCGCGGTGCGGACATCGTCGTCTCCCAACAGGTTGTGACTTTCGAACTGGGTCACAGTCCGAAGGGCACGGTAGCGGGAGTCGGGACACCGCACCTATCCGGCGACGGTGTCCTCGCTCACTTCGGCGGCCACGCGGGCGGCGGCGATCTTCGACGGCCTGGACGCGCTGGCGGAGAAGTAGGTCAGCAGTTCCGAGATCTCGATGGGATCGTCGAGCTGCGGGCAGTGGCCCCAGTCCTCGCGCACCATCAGCCTGCTGTGCGGGACCAGCGCGTGCAGCTGCCGCCCGGAGGCGGCGCTGACCAGCTTGTCCTTGCCGCAGACGACCACCAGGAGCGGGATGCGGATCTCTTCGAGCCGGTACGCGCCCGCCAGCTCTTCGACGAGCTGCCTCGCCTGTTCGAGCCGGGTGGTGGTGGAGCGGTAGTCCGGGAACAGCGACGTGAACCGGCGCACCTGGTCGGCGTCCGCGGCGGTGGCGTTGGCGTACAACAGCCGGGGGACGACCTGCTCGGCGACGGCGCGCACGAGGAAGCCGGGGATCGGCAGCGGCAGGGCCGAGTACATCCGCAACGGCAGCGGGTAGCGGGCCACGGTGCGGATCAGCCAGCTGTCCACGAAACCGGGCGCGGCGATCGACACCACGCCCGCTACCGGCAGCCGGTGGTTTTCGGCGGCACGCAGGCTCATCGTGCCGCCGAGCGAGTTGCCGGCGAGCACCACCGTGCCGAGCACGGCCTGTTCCTTGATCACGGCCGCGGTGAAGGCGTCCAGTTGCGGGAGCATGGGGCCCGGCCGAAGTGGCTGAGCGTCACCGAAGCCGGGCAGGTCGACCGCGACCGCCGGAACACCGGCGGCCGCGAGCAGTTCCAGAACCGGGCGCCAGGTGTCGGCGCTGTCGCAGTAGCCGTGCAGCAGCACCAGCCTCGGTGCCGTCGGCTTGGCTTGCCCGCGCGCGGTGGCCCGCTTGCCGAGAACCCGCCGGGGCGCACGGTCGGCGGACTCCGCCGGTTGCGGCCCGACTTCGAGCACTCTGGTGCGGACACCGGCGTAGCGCCGGAAAGAGACGCGGATCGGGTCGGTGTCGGTGGTGGTCCGGCCCCCCGGGTCCGCCGGTTCGGGCCGCTGCGATGCGGTCATGGTTCCAGGTTAACCACGAGACGTCGGATTTTGGTCGAACTTTGGTCGTGAGAATCTTGCTGAGTCATAACGTTCTTGACACTTGACAGGACCGCAAAATCACTGGTTGACCTGCGTGGGACGCGCGGACGTGCGCCTGCGTGCGCGCTTGATCCCCGGGGAGGGGGCGAAGTCACCCCTCCGATCAATGCGCGAATACGACCTTTCCCGAAGTTTCCCCGTCGAGCATGTTCTTAAACCCGGTTTCGGCTTCCGAAAACGGCAGTTCGGCGCCGATCTGCGGACGGACCCCCGTGAGCTCCAGATAGGCGAGGAGATCGGTCAGTTCGTCCCTGGTCCCCATCGTCGAACCCGCGATGCGCAGTTGCAGAAAGAACACGCGCTGCAACTCCGCGTGAGCGTCCGGACCGCTGGTCGAGCCCGAAACGACGATGATCCCGCCCGGTTTGAGCGACTTCACCGAGTGGGACCAGGTCGCCTTCCCGACTGTTTCGAAGACCGCGTCGACCCGCTCCGGCAGTCGTGCGCCGGACTCAAAGGTCTGATGTGCGCCCAGATTTTCGGCCAGCGCGCGTTTCTCTTCGCTACGCCCAGTCACCCAAACCCGGAATCCGGCCGCACGCCCGAGCTGCACGAGGGCGGTCGAGACCCCGCCGGAGGCGCCCTGGACGAGCATCGTCTGTCCCGGCCGCAACCCGGACTTCACGAACAGCATCCGGTAGGCGGTCAGCCAAGCCGTGCCCATGGTCGAGGCTTCCGCGAAGCTCAGGCTCGCCGGCTTCGGCACGACATTGCGTGCGGGGACCACGACCTGCTCGGCGAAGCTGCCCTGGTGCTTCTCGGTGAGCAGGGTTCGCTTCGGGTCGAGCGTGTCGTCGCCCTGCCAGCCCGGGGCGTTGATCACCGAGTGGAGGACGACCTCGGTGCCGTCGTCGAGGGTGCCCGCCCCGTCGCAGCCCAGGATCATCGGGAACCGCTCGGGCTTGATGCCGACGCCGCGCAGTGTCCACAGGTCGTGCATGTTGAGGCTGGCGGCCTTGACGTTGACCCGAACCCAGCCTTCGGGCACCTCGGGCTCGGGCCGCTCGCCGATCACGAGCGAGTCCAGCGGCTTTTCGGCGTTGGGTTCGGAAGCGTAAACGGCGAACATGTCAGCAACCTACATGGCCTGACCGGCGGCGGCAGGGGGCGTGAGCGTAGGCTTACGCCGTGTTCAACGGGCTTGCTGACTGGTGGGACGGCGTCGAGCTGTGGCTCGCGCAGGCCCCGTTTCCCGTGCAGTTCGTGCTGGTCATGGTGGTCGTCGTGCCACTGTGCGTGGTCGCGGCCTGGCTGCTCGACACGGTCTTCGGGAAGGTCGCCCGGGTCTTCGGCACGGCCCGCGATGCGAACGACCCCGACCGGTCCTCCTAAGCTGGCACACCATGTTCAACCGTAGGCGGATCACCGCCGCCCTGATCGGCCTGATCGTGCTGGTGCTCGCCGGCTGGTTCGTCAAAGACGGCATCAGCGGTGACGACACGAAGAGCGCTTCGGGTCCGGCGAGTTCGTCGGCTCAGGCCAAACCGTCGGGTGCGGCCAAGGGCAAGGTCGCGGGCGAGGATTCCGGTCTTCCGGTCAAACCGCTCACGGGCCTGCCCTCGCAGGCGTCCGACACCTGGCGGCTCATCAAGGCGGGCGGGCCGTACCCGTATCCGCGCAACGACGACGTCACCTTCCAGAACCGGGAGAAGGTCTTGCCCGCCAAGGATTCCGGCTACTACCGGGAATACACGGTCAAGACGCCCGGCAGCCCGGATCGCGGGGCGAAGCGGCTGGTGACCGGCACCGGCAAGGAGCTGTACTACACCGAGGACCACTACAAGTCCTTCGTCGTAGTGGACCCCGCCCGATGAGCGCGAGCGAGGACGCGGCGGACAAGGCGTTCACCCGCGGGGCGTATCCGCACCTGATCGACGGCGCGCGGACGGTCGACAAGGCCTCCACGCTCGACGCGATCGCGGAGGCGCTGTCCTTCCCCGACTACTTCGGGAAGAACCTCGACGCGCTCTACGACTGCCTCACCGACCTGTCCTGGCTTCCGCCGGGGGAGCACGTGCTGATCTGGGCCGGTTCCTCGGCGCTCAAGGACCACGACCCGAAGGCGTACCTGGCTGTCCGCAGTGTGCTCTCGGACGCACAGCGGGCGCTGGGGCCGACCGGGGACCGATCGGATTCCCGGCGCCTCACCGTCGTCCTGCCCGATTAAGCCTCGGGGACCCAGTTCGGCTTGCGCTTCTGCGCGAAAGCCGTGATGCCCTCCTGGCCTTCTTCGCTCGCGAAGAACCCGGCGGACAACTTGTTCATGGCCTCGAACCCTTCGCCCGGTGTCGCCGGGCGAGGCTTGCTGAGCAGTTCCTTCGTCGCCGCGAGCGCCCTCGGCCCGCCGAGGGCGAGTGCCTTGACGTAGCGGGCGACCTCGCCGTCGAGTTCGTCGGCGGTGACGGCCGAGTTCAGCAGGCCGATCTCGACGGCGCGCTTGGCGTCGAAGGTGTCGCCGGTCAGGAAGAGTTCGTGCGCGGCGCGGGCGTTGAGCCGCGGCAGCACGGTGAGCGAGATGACGGCGGGTACGACACCGATCCGCACCTCGGAGAAGGCGAAGGTCGCTTCGTGCACGGCGACGGCGATGTCGGTCGCGGCCACCATGCCGATGCCGCCCGCCCGCGCGGGGCCCGCCAGCTTCGCCACGACAGGCTTGGGGCTGGTCCACAGCTGCTCGAGGATCTTCGGGAACTCGTTGACGCCCTGGGCGCCCGCACCGGCCCCGCGGGCCTCCTTGAGGTCCATGCCGGCACAGAACACCGGGCCGGTGTGGGTGAGCACGATGACCCGTACCGCGTCGTCGGCTCGCGCCTTGTCCAGCGACTCGCTCAGTTCACGCCGCAGCTGGGCGGAGAGCGCGTTGCGGTTGTGCGGGGAGTCCAAGGTGATCGTGGCGGTGCCGCCCACCACGTCGTAGTGCACCAGTTCGTCAGCCATGCCTCACCTTCGCACGGGCGAAGTCGGGCCGGGCAGTGGCCTGCGCCACCATGGGGGATGGTGGCGCAGGCGCTGCTCAGCCGATCGTCGTCGTGGTGAAGGTCGGGCTCGGGTTGGGGAAACAGGCCGTCGGCGCCGAGACGTCGAAGCCCGCGCTGACCACCGCGGTGAACGTCAGGCCCGGGTCGGCGTAGCTGGCGCCGCCCAGTTTCGTCTCGATGGTGCCGGACGAGCCCGCGGTGAGGTGCGCGGTCACGGTCGGCAGTTCGAACGTCGAGCCGCCCGCGATCGGGCCGGGGAAGCTCAGCGTCGCGACGCTGCCCGAGACGGTGAGCTTCGGCGGGGTCGAGCCGATCCCGGAGCCCCCGGCGAGTTCGGCGCCGACCCAGGTCGAGTTCGCCGGGATCGGGATCTTCAGGGAGAAGTCCTTGATGTTCTTGACCTTGTACCCGCTGACCTCGGCCGGGACGGTGTTGGCCGCCGGGTCGATGACGACGTCGAGCGCGGCGCCGGGCGCGACCGTGGCCGGCGCGGTGACGTCGGCGTCCTGGTTCAGCTTGAGGTACTTGTTGCCGACGAGCGGCGGCTTCGCCTCACAGTCGAAGACGACGGTGGTCGCCGCCGAAGCCGGGGCGGCGATACCGACGAACGGGACGAGCACGGCCGAAGCGCAGAAGAGGGCACGGATGGCAGCCTTCATGTTCCACCTACCAGGGGGTTCGATGGGGAGAAAGGGAGCTGCGCAGCGTTTAGAGAGTTACCGGCAAGTTAAGTAACTCGTCAAGAAATCTCCGTTCCCATACGCGAGGCGTCACGGAACTGGGAACAAGACCCTCCGAAGATCGGCATCAAGCGCCCGAACGGGACAAGCCCTGCTACTCAGGCGGCGAGCCGGGAGGCCGCGAGGTCGTAGCGTTCCAGGACGAGCCCGGCGATCCGCGGATCAGGTCCCAGCGGTCCGGCGACGATCACCGACGGGTCGGCTTCGCGGGCCAGGCGGGCGATCCGGTCCGGCAGCAGCCCCGGCGCGAGGAACCAGCCCGCGACCGCGAGCCGCCGGGCGCCGTTGAGCCGCAACCGCGCGATGGCGGCGGGCACGTCCGGCTGCGCGGCGCTGGCGAAGGCCGGTGTCGCGAGCAGCCCGCGACGCAGGTGCCAGCGGGTGGTGATCCCGGCGACCGCGTCGTTCGCCGCGACGTTCGACGAGCCGACGCCGGCCAGCAGGACACCCAAGCCGGGGTCATCGAGGTCCGCGCCCGCCTCGGTGAGCCGGTCCAGCGCGACCGTCTCGATGAGCGGGTCGATGCCCAGCACCGGGGAAACCCGCACGTCGAGGCCTGGGCAGTCCGCGGTCACCTCGGTGACGAGCGCGGGCAGGTCGACCCGGGCGTGGTAGGCCACGCCGAGCAGCAGCGGCACCACGACGGCCTCGCGGTGCCCTTCGGCGTAGAGGCCACGCAGGGTGTCGGTGAGCAACGGCTCCGAGAGGTCCAAAAAGGACTCGCGGATGTCGAGGCCCGGCGCCAGCCCCCGGGAGACGTCGAGCAGCGCGCGGATGGTCGCGGCGGACCGCGGATCGCGGCTGCCGTGGGCGACGGCGACCAGTGGAGGAGTGCGGCTGGGGGTCATGCGAACCTTTCGCCGACGAGTCCGGCGGCGAGGGTGTCGCCGTCCTTCGGGTCGATGACCAGGAACGCGCCCGTCCGCGGGCTGACGCCGTAGTCGTCCACGCCGATCTCCTCGGCCAGCCTCAGCGTGACCCGGCCGATGTCGTTGAGTTCCAGGACGCCCGGATCGTCCACACTGGACAAGGTCTGCTCGTCGAAGCGAGCGTGGAGTTCGCCGACGAGGGCCTGCACCGTCCGCGTGCCGTGCTTCACCAGCACCCGTGCGCCCGGTTTGAGCGCCTTCGTCGAGAGCCAGCACAGGGTCGCGGTGATCTCGTCGGTCACCGTCGGCTGCCGGTCGGCGGCGGCGATCAGGTCACCCCGCGAGATGTCGAGGTCGTCGGCGAGCAACAGGGTCACCGAGGTGCCCGCGCCGGCTTCGGCGAGCGGTCCGTCGGCGGTGTCGATGCCTTCGACTCGACTGCGGATGCCTTGCGGGAGAACGACGATCTCGTCACCCGGCCGGACGGTGCCCGCCGCGATCTGCCCCGCGTATCCGCGGTAGTCGGGGTGGTCGGCCGTGCGCGGCCGGATCACGTACTGCACCGGGAAGCGGAACGCCGAATCGTGCGGATCCGGTGCCACGGGCACGGTTTCCAGATGCTCCAGCAGGGTGGGGCCGGAGTACCACGGGGTCTTGTCCGACTTCACCGCCACGTTGTCGCCCTCCAGCGCCGAAACCGGCACCGCGAGCACGGAACCCCGTTCGTAGCCCAGGGACGCCGCGTGCTCGGCGAACTCCTCGGCGATCACGGTGAAGGTCGCTTCGTCGTAGCCGACGAGGTCGATCTTGTTCACCGCCAGCACCAGGTTCGGCACGCCCAGCAGCGCGAGCACCGCGGCGTGACGACGGGTCTGCTCGATGACGCCCTTGCGCGCGTCGACCAGCAGGACGGCCAGTTGCGCGGTGGACGCCCCGGTCACCGTGTTCCGCGTGTACTGCACGTGGCCCGGGGTGTCCGCGAGCACGAAACTGCGCTTCGGGGTCGCGAAATACCGGTACGCCACGTCGATCGTGATGCCCTGCTCGCGTTCCGAGCGCAGGCCGTCCACGAGCAGCGAAAGATCCGGAGTGGACAGTCCTTTGTCGACACTGGCGCGGGTGACCGCGTCCAGCTGGTCGGCGAGAACGGATTTGGTGTCGTACAGGAGCCGCCCGACCAGGGTCGACTTCCCGTCGTCCACACTGCCCGCGGTCGCGAGCCTGAGGAGGCTGGACATCAGAAGTACCCTTCCCGCTTGCGGTCTTCCATCGCCGCCTCCGACATCCGGTCGTCGGCGCGCGTGGCGCCGCGTTCGGTGAGCCGGGAGGCCGAGACCTCGGCGATGACCTCGTCCACCGTGGCGGCGGTCGATTCGATGGCGCCGGTGCACGAACCGTCGCCGACGGTCCGGTAACGCACCGTCAGTTCCTGGACGGCCTCGCCTGGCCGCGGCCCGCCCCACGGGCCTTCGGTCAGCCACATGCCGTCGCGCTGGTAGACCTCGCGCCGGTGCGCGTAGTAGATCGACGGCAGTTCGACCTTCTCCCGCGCGATGTAGTTCCAGACGTCCGCCTCGGTCCAGTTGGACAGGGGGAAGACGCGGACCTGCTCGCCGGGGCGGTGACGGCCGTTGTAGAGGTTCCACAGCTCGGGGCGCTGACGACGCGGCTCCCATTGGCCGAAAGCGTTGCGGAGACTGAAAATCCGTTCCTTGGCGCGGGCGCGTTCCTCGTCGCGGCGCCCGCCGCCGAAGACCGCGTCGAACTTGTTCTCGGCGATCGTGTCGAGCAGCGGCGTGGTCTGAAGCGGGTTGCGCATCCCGTCGGCGCGCTCCTCGAGCCTGCCGTCGTCGATCCAGTCCTGCACCTTCGCCACGAGCAGCCGCAGCCCGTGCTGCTCGACCACCCGGTCGCGGAAGTCGATGACCTCGTCGAGGTTGTGCCCGGTGTCCACGTGCAGCAACGGGAACGGCACCGGCGCGGGCCAGAACGCCTTGATCGCCAGGTGCAGCAGGAGTGTCGAGTCCTTGCCGCCGGAGAACAGGATCACCGGCCGGTCGAACTCACCCGCCACCTCGCGGAAGATGTGGATGGCCTCGGATTCCAGCGCCGCCAGGTTGTCCTGGGCAGCGGCAGTGGCCGGTTCGAGCGTGGTCATTTCGTCCCTTCTCACCCGTGCAGGCCGCACTCGGTCTTGCCCTGCCCGGCCCAGCGGCCGCTGCGCGGGTCTTGCCCCGGAGCGACCTTCGCGGTGCACGGCGCGCAGCCGATCGACAGATAACCAATGGACACCAACGGGTTCTCGAGGATCCCGTGTTCGCTGATGTAGCCGTTGAACTCGTCGTCGGACCAGGGCGCGATCGGGTTGATCTTCACCAGCCCGTTGCGGTCGTCCCAGGTGACGATCGGGGTGTTCGCGCGGGTCGGCGCGTCGACGCGGCGGACGCCGGTCACCCACGCCGAGTACTTCGCGAGCGTGTTCCGCAGCGGTACGACCTTGCGCAACTGGCAGCACTGGTTCGGGTCGCGTTCGTGCAGTTTCGGGCCGTACTCCGCGTCCTGTTCGGCGACGCTCTGCGCGGCCTGGGCGTTGACGATCCGCACGCCGGGGTAGACCGCCCGCACCGCGTCGCGGGTGCCGATGGTCTCCGGGAAGTGGTAGCCGGTCTGCAGGAACAGCACGTCGACGTCGGGTTTGACCTGGGTGGCCAGGTCGATGAGGACGGCGTCCTGCATGTTCGACGCGATGATGAAGTCGTCGCCGAACGTCTCCGCGGTCCAGCGCAGGGCCTCGGTCGCGGTCGCCTCCGCGAGCTCCTTCGAGGCTCGTTCGGCGAGAATCTTGTAGTCGGCAGTGGCGGTCATCCTTGCGACACCTCCGGAAAGGAAAGTCCGAGGAACTTCACGGTGAAGACCCGGCGGCAGCCCGAGCACAGCCAGGAGCCGCCCTCTTCCGGCCGCAGGTCTTCATCGCCACAGAAAGGGCAGTAGTACGGCGTGGCCCGCTCGGTCATTGCAAAAGGCCTTCGTCGGCCCGCAGGACCCACTGGGGGAATCGCTCGCCGGGTTCGCGGCCGGCGACGTACGCCCGCACGACCCGTTCGACGTACGCGGTCAGCTCCGACGCGGTCACCTTGTGCCCGCGCAGTTTCCGGCCGAACCCGGCGTCCAGGCCGAGCCCGCCGCCGAGGTGCACCTGGAAGCCTTCGACCTGGTTGCCGTCGGCGTCGGTGACGATCTGGCCCTTGAGGCCGATGTCGGCGGTCTGGACGCGGGCGCAGGAGTTCGGGCAGCCGTTGAGGTGCACGGTCACCGGGTTCTCGATCTCGGCCTGGATGTCGGCGAGGCGCTTCTCCAGTTCGGTGACCAGTTCGATCGCGCGGACCTTCGTCTCGACGATCGCGAGCTTGCAGAACTCCAGGCCGGTGCAGGCCATGATCCCGCGCCGCCACGGCGACGGTTCGGCCTGCAGGCCGAGGTCGGCCAGTTCGGTCTTCAGCCCGTCCACCTCGGCTTCGGGGACGTCGAGGACCACGAGTTTCTGGTGCGGGGTGAGGCGGACGCGGTTCGACCCGGCCCGCTCGGCGGCCTTGGCGACCGCCAGCAGGGTCGCCCCGGAGACCCGGCCCGCGACAGGCGCGGCGCCGACGTAGAACTTTCCGTCGGTCTGCCGGTGCACGCCGACGTGGTCGATCTGGGTCGCGGGCACCTCGGGCGCGGGGCCGTCGGTCAGCTTGCGCTTCAGGTACTCGTCTTCCAGGACCTGGCGGAACTTCGCGACACCCCAGTCCTTCACCAGGAACTTGATCCGGGCGCGGGCGCGCAGGCGCCGGTAGCCGTAGTCACGGAAGACGCTGATGACGCCTTCCCAGACATCGGGCACCTCGTCGCGCGAGACCCAGGCGCCCAGGCGCTGCCCGATCATCGGGTTGGTGGACAGCCCGCCGCCGACCCAGACGTCGAAGCCGGGGCCGTGTTCGGGGTGGTTCACGCCGACGAAGGCGATGTCGTTGATCTCGTGCACGACGTCCTGCTGCCCGGAGACCGCGGTCTTGAACTTGCGCGGCAGGTTCGAGTAGCGCGGGTCGCCGATGTAGCGGCGCTTGATCTCGTCGATCGCGGGCGTGCCGTCGATGATCTCGTCGGCGGCGATACCGGCGACGGGGGAGCCGAGGATGACGCGCGGGCTGTCGCCGCAGGCCTCCATCGTGGTCATCCCGGCCTTCTCCAGCTTCGCCCAGATCGTCGGGACGTCTTCGATCTGGATCCAGTGGTACTGGATGTTCTGCCGGTCGGTGATGTCGGCGGTGTCGCGCGCGTGGGTCTGCGAGATCTCGGCGAGCACGGCCAGCTGATCGGTGGTCAGCGCGCCGCCGTCGAGCCGGACCCGCAGCATGAAGTAGCGGTCGTCGAGCTCTTCGGGCTCCAGCGTCGCGGTGCGGCCGCCGTCGATCCCCGGCTTGCGCTGGGTGTAGAGGCCGAACCAGCGGAACCGGCCGCGCAGGTCACCAGGGTCGATCGAATCGAACCCGCCGCGGGCGTAGATGTTCTCGATCCGCGCCCGGACGTTGAGCGGGTTGTCGTCCTTCTTGGACCGCTCGTTGGGGTTCAGCGGCTCGCGGTACCCCAGTGCCCACTGTCCTTCGCCGCGTTTCTGTTTGACCCGGGGCGTACGGGCAGGGGTCTCGCGCGTGGGCGACGACATGGGAATCCTCCGGCAGATCGTGGTGGTGGCGGGGAGTCAGCGGTTCG
This sequence comes from Amycolatopsis sp. NPDC102522, assembly GCF_055584485.1. Classification (NCBI taxonomy): domain Bacteria; kingdom Bacillati; phylum Actinomycetota; class Actinomycetes; order Pseudonocardiales; family Pseudonocardiaceae; genus Amycolatopsis; species Amycolatopsis sp. NPDC102522. Next base: position 70,564 of record NZ_JBVJLY010000012.1, read on the forward strand.
TCGCACAGAGCGCGCTCGCCACGCGACGGAGATCCACGTGGCGGCGTGCCACGAGGGTGATTCCGGCGCGGGTCATTCGTTCAGCGTGCCACGCGCCCACTATGTGGTCCAGGCCGGTCCGAATGCTGGGAACAGGGTTCGGTTGCGGACGTTTTCGCTGTTCAGCGGCCTGATTCGAAGGTCAAGTCCGGGTTCACCGCCGCCACTGTGACGCAGAACGCGCACGGCTCAAGACGGCAGGACACGGTCCACGATGATGCGGATGACGTCCTCGTCGGCGACGTCCGCGAGCACCTCCGGCAGGGTGAGCCGTTCGACGGTGAGGCCGGTCAGCGCGAGGTACATCAGGAGCACCTCGGGCCGCCCGCCCGGCATCCCCGCCGCGACGTGCCAGTCGACGCTCATGTCGATGCCCTCGCGGATCGTCTTGGTCAGCTCGGCCGAAAGATCCGGGCGCCGGGTGGCCTCGAGCCGGAGTTCGAGCAGGGCGAGATACGGCTCACGATGGCCGGTCAGCCGTCCCATGAGTTCGCCGAGCAGGACGCCGACCCGGTCGTGGGACGGCGTCTCCACCTGCGGATTCGCCATGACGTCGGCCGGGGCGGACAGCCTTTCGTGCACGCGGACGCCGACCTCGCCGAGCAGCTGGTCCCGGTTGCGGAAGTAGTTGGACGTCGTCCCCGGCGGGACGTCCGCCTCGACGTCCACCGCGCGGTAGGTGAGCCCGCGGGCGCCCTCGCGGGCGAGGACGGTGATGGCGGCGTCGGTGAGCGCGGTCCGGCGCTCCGGGTTCTGTCGCATCGGGACATTCTCCTTGCCTCAGTCAAACCACTATGCTTATAGTACTACACATCAAGTGATTCGAACTGGGAGGAAACACCAGATGCAACTCAGCGGTTTCGGTGCCTGTGTGCTCGTCGACGACATCGCCGAGACCACCGCCTGGTGGAAGCGGCACCTGCAGTTGACGGTGACGATCGAGCTCGACTGGTTCTCCAGCCTCAACGCCGGTGTGCCGGGCTACGAGATGAGCTTCGCGAAGCGCGGCCACAAGGCCACGCCGGAGCCATGGCGCGCGCAGGAGGCGGCCGGATCGATGGTCGGGTTCATGGTCGCCGACGCGGCGGCCGAGTACGCGCGGCTGCGCGAAGAGGGGGTCAAGATCGTCACGGAACTCGTGGACGAGGAATTCGGCCAGCGGCACTTCTACATCGAGGACCTCAACGGCTTCCTCGTCGACATCATCGAGATCATCCCGCCGACCCCGGAGTGGCTGGCCGCTAACGGGTTGGCCTAGTACCGCTTCGGGTGAGTGAGGCCGCGCGGGGCCGCCGTCGCCGCTAGCTTCGGTCTCCGATCCACAGAGGACGGAGGAGTTGCGCATGCGCCGATGGGTGGTCGCCGCGATGGTGCTGGCGTCCCTGCTGATCCCGGGTACGGCATCCGGGGCTCAGCAGGGCTGCAGGCTGGTTTCGCCCGACGAGGGGGCGGTGCTGCACAAGGGCAGCTCGTACCGGTTCGAGGCGGTCGGCTGCTCGCCGAACGTCCGAGGGCATCTGTCCCAGACGGTGCTGGTCGAAGTGGCCATGAGCCGCGACGCCGCCACAGACGACTACGGGGACTGGTCGATCGACTACGTGGTCAACGACTACTCGCTGAACATGGAGACCCTCGTCTGGGTGCGGTTCGAGGACGGCACCCGCTCCACCTCGGTCAAGGTGCGCATCGCCGACAGATAGCGTGATCCGTGAAGGCCTCTTTCCCCGGGGAAGGAGGCCTTCACGGCGTGAGGGACACTGGGGTGTGCCCGCTCTGCTGCCCGAAACCACCACGCCCGTCGAGTCGGCGCTCCCCGAGAGCGCGCTGGAAGGGCTCGGCACCCGGCCGTTCGGCGTCTACGTGCACGTCCCCTTCTGCGCGACTCGCTGCGGCTACTGCGACTTCAACACCTACACCGCCGGAGAGCTCGACAGCGCTTCGTCGCCGCAGTCCTGGCTCGAAGGACTCAAGCGCGAGTTCGACCTCGCCGCGCGTGTGCTGGGAAAGCCGCCCGCGGTCGACACCGTCTTCGTCGGCGGAGGTACGCCGTCGTTGCTCGGCGCCGAAGGGCTCCGAAGCGTCCTCGACGCCGTTCGTGACACCTTCGGCCTCGCGCCGGCCGCGGAAGTGACCACGGAGTCCAATCCGGAGTCCACCTCGCCCGAGTTCTTCGCGGGTATCCGCGACGCCGGGTACAACCGGATCTCGCTCGGGATGCAGTCGGCCGCGCAGCACGTCCTGCGGATCCTCGACCGCGTGCACACGGTCGGCCGTCCGGTCGCGGCCGCCGAGGAAGCGCGAGCCGCCGGGTTCGAGCACGTCAACCTCGACGTCATTTACGGCACGCCGGGGGAGCGGATCGAAGACCTCCAGGCTTCGCTGGACGCGGTGCTCGCCGCCGGCGTCGACCACGTCTCGGCGTACGCGCTGATCGTCGAAGAGGGCACCGCGCTCGCCCGCCGCATCCGCCGCGGCGAACTGCCCGCGCCGGACGACGACGTGCTGGCCGCCGACTACGAGATGATCGACCGCGTCCTCGCGTCGGCGGGCCTGCGCTGGTACGAGGTGTCCAACTGGGCGACCTCGGAGGAAGCCCGCTGCCGGCACAACGTCGGTTACTGGCGCGGTGGCGACTGGTGGGGCGCCGGACCCGGCGCGCACAGCCACGTCGGCGGCGTCCGCTGGTGGAACGTCAAGCATCCGGCCCGGTACGCGGCTTCGCTCGCCGCCGGTGAGTCACCGGCCGCGGGCCGCGAACTGCTGACCGAGGAAGACCGGCATCTGGAACGCGTGATGCTGGAACTCCGGCTGTCCGAAGGACTTCCGCTCGACGCGCTTGACGACGACGGTCGTGCCGAGGCTCGTGTCGCCGCGGTGGAGGGGTTGCTCGATCAGTCCGCTTTGGACGGTCAGGGGCGGGCGGTGCTGACCGATCGCGGGCGGTTGCTGGCGGACGGTCTGGTGCGGCGGCTTACCTGAGCGGTGGGACTCGCGACTGAGTGCTGCCGGGTGTCCATGAAGGCCTCCTTCAGAGACTCTGGGTCCCTCAAGGAGGCCTTCACGTACTGCAAGCGGGGTATAAGGGACCCGGAACCGAGGCGGTCAGCGGTGGGTCTGGGTGGTCGTGAGTGGCGATTCGGGTTAGCACACGAATCGTCACTCACGACAGCGTCAGCTCACCTGAGCCCCAACGCTCGATCGACCCAGCGCCCCACCGGCAGCGCCACCACGATCGCGGCCAGAACCAGGTGCGCCAGCATGAACACCACCGCGACCGGGACACTCGGCGGCCCGCCGAGGAACACGATCATGTGCGAAGCCCACTTCAGCTCAGTCGGTTTCGTCCCGGCCGACCAGACGTCGTTGAGTGCCCAGAACGTCAAGTCGTTCGCGCCCGAGATCACCACCAGGATCGACGCGATCCCGGCCTTGAGCACGTTCGCAGTCCGGCCGCCGCCCAGCCGGTACGCCATCAGCCCGAACAGGACGATGAACGTCACGACGAACAGTTCGAACTGGTACACCGGCTGGAACGCGTCCTCGTCGGTGGCGGCGTTCCGCGCGAACGCCTGGATGCGCATGACCAGTTCGGTGTCCAAATAGGACATGTAGACGAACACCGCGAGCACGATCAGCGCGGGACCCCACTTGGTACGCGGAAAGAGTGCCACGGTCGCGACAGCGAACACGAACGGGCACAGCTTGAACGCCCAGTCCATGACGCTGTCCAGCTTCTGGTCCGGCGGCAGGATCACCATGATCAGCAGCGCGGTCACCACCGCCGGGACGGCGGCCACCAGCCACAGCCATTTGCGCCGCCGGTAGAGCGCGGGCACCCACCCGGTCTCCGGCAAGGTGGCCGTCACAGGGTGTCCTTCTCGGCCCAGAACGGCCCGAGGGCGAGCGCGTCGACATCGGTCTTCAGGTAGCAGGCCACGGCGTCGGCCGGACTCGCGACGATCGGTTCGTTGTTGTCGTTGAACGAGGTGTTGACCACCATCGGCACCCCGGTCAGCTTCTCGAACTCGTTGATCATCCGGTAGTACAGCGGATTGTCCGGCTCGCTCACCGTCTGCACGCGGGCCGTCCCGTCGACGTGGGTGATGGCCGGGACCTCGTCGCGTTTGTCCGGCAGGACGTCGAACACCAGCAGCATGACGGGCGACGGGTAGTCGCTCACGAACCAGTCGCCCGCGCGTTCCGCCAGGCACGACGGCGCGAACGGCCGGAACGCCTCGCGGTGCTTGACCTTCTCGTTCATCCGCGTCTTCGAGTCCGGGTCGCGCGGGTCGGCCACGAGCGAGCGGTTGCCGAGCGCGCGCGGCCCGCATTCCATCCGGCCCTGCACCCAGCCGATGATCTTGCCTTCGGCGATCTTCTTCGCCGTGTGCGCGGCGATGTCGTCGACCTTCGTGTAGTTGACCCCGGCGTCCTGCAGGGCCAGTTCCATCTCGGCCTCGGTGTAGTCCGGGCCGGTGTAGGTGTAGCCGTCGCGGGGCCGCGGCTTGCCGTACTTGCCGACCGACACCTCCAGCGCCGCACCGACCGCGCAGCCGTCGTCGGCGGCGGCGGGCTGGGCGAAGAAGTCCTCGAACGGGGTTTCCAGCAGGATCCGTCCGTTCATCACGCTGTTCAGCGCGACACCGCCCGCGACGCACAGCCGCCGCGACCCGGTCTCCCGCTGCAGCCATCGCGCCAGATGCAACCCGGCTTCCTCCAGAGTGACCTGCAAGGCGTACGCGATGTCGCAGTAGTGCTGCGGCACCGGGTTCTCCGCGGTGACCCGGGTCTTGGGCCGCGCCGCGCCGAACAGGTCGGTGAACTTCTTCGACATCACGTGCTTGCCGGTGCGGTGATGGCCGAAGAACCCCAGGTCGAGCTCGTATCCGCCGTCGTCGTCGAGATGGATCAACTGTTTGAACGCGTCGACGTAGGTGTCGTTGCCCAGCGGTGCCAGCCCCATGATCTTGCCTTCGTCACGGGTCGGGTAGAAGCCGAGGTAGCCGGTGACGCCGGCGTACATCGCGCCGAGCGAGTGCGGGAACTTGATCCGCCGGAGGTCGATGATCCGGTTTCCCTTGCCGTGCCCCAGATAGGTCGCGGTCCCGTCGCTGCCGATGCCGTCGAAGGTGAGCACCGCCGACTCTTCCCACGGCGAGATGAAGTACCCGCTGGCGGCGTGCGCCTTGTGGTGGTCGACCAGATGCGTCTTGAACTTCGTCGGCCCGGTCCAGCCCACGGCTTCCTTCACGTCGCGTTCGAGGGTGAAGGACCGCTTGATGTGCGCGAGCACCGCGCCGCCGACGTGGTAGTCGTCGACCCCTTTGCCGCCACCGGTTTTGAGCGTTTCCACCAGGCCGGCCGAGGAGCCGTCTTCGTCGCCGTTCTGGTTGCGGAACACCTCCAGCGTCGCCGGGAAGTACTTCGCGAACACCTTCGCCGCGTGGATGCCCTCGCGCCAGCGCTGCCAGTAGTAGGCGACGTGGTCGACGTCGGCGAGCGTGATCCCGCCGCGCTCCAGGCAGAACTTGATCGCCTCCGCGGGGAAGCCCCCGTCGTGCTTCACGCGGGTGAAGCGTTCTTCTTCGGCGAACGCGATGATCTCACCGTCGCGCACGAGCGCCGCCGCCGAATCGTGGACCCTGCTGATACCCAGTACGTACATGTTCCTTCTCCAGTGCGACGTTCAGAGTTCGGGATGGTGGCGGCGCAGCAGCCGCCGGAGCACGGCCGCCCGGGTGCCGATGGCGAAGACGAGGGCGGCGAACCCGCCGACCGGCCCCATCGCCGGGACGAGCGCGGCGGCGGCCAGCGGAGTGGCGACCAGCCCGGCGATCGAGGCCGACGCGGTCAAAGTCAAGACCTTGCTGTTGGTGTTCTCGATCAGGAAGCCCGCGTAGAGCCGGACGGCGAACAGCACCGTTTCGGCCAGGACGAAGACACCGAGCACCACGTACGCGCCGACGGTGCCCTCGGCGGTCAGCACCGCGCGGGTCGCCGGGATCGCGAGCGCGATACCCGCCAGGGCCAGGAAGATCAGCGAGCCCCGTTCGACCAGCTTGAGCAGATCCGCCGCGCGGGCCCGGCCCGCTGCCGCCCCGCTGCCGCGCATCCGCGCCGAGATCGCGGGCTGGTGCACCCGCAGCTGATAGAACAACAGCGAACAGAACGCGCTGCTGGCCAGCAAAGCGACGTAGAACGGTCCACTGTCGACGGTCCGCCCCGCCAGTGCGAGGATCCCGAACACCGTCGACGTCGCCAGGACGTCCAGCACTTCTGTCAGCCCGAGCAACACGGTGCTGCGGCCGAACGCGGGCCAGAGCCGGTGGCCGTCGATCCTTTCCGCGCGCAGCCACTCCTTCGGCAGCAACGCCGCGGAGCAGGCCAGGATGAGCAGGATGCCGCCGAGCAGCGACACGAGGTGGGTCAACGGAGACCAGTGCGCGAACCAGGTTCCCGTGGTCACCGCGCCGACCACCAGTGCCCCGGCGGTGAAGGCCAGCGCGTCCAAAGTGGACTTGCCGCGCAGGCGGTGCAGCCCGGAGACGGTCATCAGCAGCCCGCCGGAGATCGACCACCCCGCGGCCGTCAGGTACAACGCCGCGTCCGAATGCGGCGCGAGCACGAGCGTGACGGCCATCGCCGTCAGGACCACCAGTACCGGCGCCACGGCCATCCGGACCGCCAGTGCCGCCACGGCGTTCCGGGTCAGGTTCAGCCGGGGCAGGCATTTCAGCGCCGACTTCTCGGCCGCGGACGGGACGAAGTTCAGCCACGTCATCAGCCCGAGCGCGGTGGCGAATCGGCCGTAGTCGGGCGCTCCCCAGGCCGTGACCAGGACCAGCCCCATGGCCTGGATCGCCAGCCGGAAGACGCCCCGGCCCGCGAGCAGCCGGAGCACCGTCGAGGTCTTCGGCGCTTCGATCGACGCGGCGCCGGTGCCGTCGGCGAGCGAGGTTCCGGTCAAGGGAGCGGTACCGCCAGACCCTGCTCGTCGAGCAGGAACTTCAGGGTGCCGCGCAGTTCGTCCTCCACCGCCAGCACGTCGGGGACGGTCGGCGCCGAAAGCACGGCGTAGCCCATCTTGTAACCGGCCTGCTCATACGGCTTGACGAAGGAATCCTGTTCCGCGAACAGTTCCAGGCTGCTCACCGCGGGCATCGCGCGGACCTCGTCGACCCCTTCGATCCGGACGATCCGGCCACCGCGGTCGGAGGCGAGGATGTGCACCAGCGTCGGTCGCGGGTCGCGCGGCGAGAGCACGACCTCGCCGCCGGTCGCGGCGGCGATCCCCGCGGCGATCAGGTCGACGCCGGTGCTGAGCGCGATCGCCTCGGCCAGGCCGTTCCCGCCCATCCGGGCGCCCATTTCGATCAGGTAGAACTTGCCGTCGCGGCCGAGGACGGCGTCGAGCGTGAGCGGACCGGTGCGGTAGCCGAGTTCGGCGCACAACGCGGTCAGCATCAGCGGTAACGCGCGATCGACCACCGGCGGCAACCCGGCGGGCAGGAGATGGGACGACGTCACGAAGAACGGCGGCGGGGTGAGCGTGCGCCGGGTGACAGCGTGGAACACGATCCGCCCGTCGAGCACGAGCGCTTCGATCGTGTAATGCGAGCCGTCGAGGTGTTCTTCGACGACGAGCCGTCCGGACGGCGAGAACGCGAGCGACTCGCTGAACGCGGTGTCCAGGCCGCCGGGGCTCGCGCACGAGACGACGCCGCGGCTCCCGGAGGAGTCGACAGGTTTCACCAGTGCGGGGAATCGCAGCTGCTGCGCGGCGAGGGCGAGGTCCGGCCCGGGTTTCCCGCCGACACTGCGATAGGTCGGCAGGCGCAGCCGATCGCAGAGTTCGCGGAAGACGGACTTGTCGACGGAAGCGGCGACGGCGGCTTCGGGCAGCGGGTCCGGCAGGTTCCAGTGCCGGGTGAGCCAGGCGAGCGCGGGCAGCCCGACGTCGCTGGCCGGGCAGAGCACCCCGGCGATGTCGTCCCGACCGTCCAGCGCGGCCGCGATCTGTTCCGGTGCGCGGACACTGACCTGTACGAACTCGTCGGCCAGCGGCACCGCCGGCGCGCCGGCGCGGACGTCCACGCAGACGGTGCGGAAACCGAGCTCCCGCGCCCGGTGATACGTGCTGACCGAACCGTCGGCCCCGCCCAGGATCACCAGGCTTCGAGGTGCCGCCGTGTCTTCGGTGTTCTTCACTCCCGCTTGCCTTTCCCCAGGATGGACCTCGGCCATGGCCGAGGCGTAGAGCCGGTCGTCCTCGTCGACCGCGAAGTTGGCTTCCCTGATGTAGAACTGCCGCGGACGCGCCTGTCCCGCGCCGACCACGACCAGGTAACGGACGGTCAGTGCGAGCACGGTCAGCAGCACGGCGAACATGACGAATTCCAGCGCCGACACGGCGTTCAGGCCCAGAAGCCCGGAGGCGGCCGCGATCCCGGCGAGTACCGAGATCCCGGCGGTCAGCATCGCGGTGGCCGAAGCCACCGTCGTCAGCCGCCGGGTGAAGCCGACGAACAGTTCGATGGCGTGCGAGGACAGGAAACCGAAGCCCACTTTGGACTCACCGCGTTCCCTGGCCCGATGCGCCACCGGGACCGTGGTGTAGCGGCTGGTCAGCCTCGGCACGGTGGCGAGGAAGTACGGGGTGCCCAGCCGGAGGTCGACGATCTCGCGTGCGAGTTCGGCGCGCACCAGCCGGAAGGCCGTCGCGCCGGGCGGGATCTCGATGCGCAGCACCCGGCGGCTGAGGAAGTGAAAGGTCGCGGTACCCCAGCGCCGCAGTAAAGGATCTTGCCTATTGGCCCGGACGCCGAAAACGGCGTCGTTGCCTTCCTCGGCCGCGATGATCAATTTCCCCGCTTCGGAAGCGGGGAACTGCTGGTCGGCGTCCAGATGCAAGATCCACGGTTTTCCCGCGTACCGGTAGCCCGCGGAAAAAGCGGCTTCGAAACCGAAGTTCCGGGTGAAGGACAGGTAGCGCACCCGGGGGTCGGCGCGCGCGAGCGCGCGGATGACGTCCAGCGTCCCGTCCGTGCTCCCATCGTCCACATAGAGCAGTTCGAGCGGGAGATTCCCCAGCTCGGAGATGATCTCCTGGTAGGAGGGTTCCACGTTGTCGACTTCGTCGAAGCACGGGACGACGACGGTGAGTCCACTTTGCACAGGACCGAGGATCGGAAAGTTCATCTGCCGGATCCCTGCGGTGAGTACGCTACTGTGTTCGCAGCGTGACCTGTGCTGATTTCATATCTCATAGGTCCCCTCGTCGTGGGATCGGCCGGCAGATCGTGTCGGCTCGAAAGGTTCCGGTGTTATAGGCAGGTTCGCTTTGCTCCCGCCAGCGGATACCGAAAGTTGGTCCTTTCAGCTCAGTCGAAAAGGTGGGAAGTTCGCAATAAACCGGATGAACCAGACATGGGGTGTTTTCAAACCGACGTCGATGACGCAAGCTTGCGCGCCATGTGGAAAGTGGGGGTGAGTGCTGCCTGGCGGGCCGCCTATCGGCGATCCGTGCGGTCGGCCTTCGCGACGGTGCCGTTCTATCGCGAGCGCTGGGCACTCGACGGCAGAACGGATCCCGTGCTGGTGCCGGGTCGCACCGGGACGGACTCCGGCGCGGCGCCGCTGGCCGAGGCGGTGCACAAGATCGTCGATCTCGTGCCGCTGGCCGGTGGCACGCAACGGATCGAGCCGAACCGCGGGCTGGGTCCCGTGCTGCGCAAGGCACGTTCGGTGGCCGGCGACGCGCTGGTCGTCGTGCTCGGCGACGACGGGACGCGACCACCGGTGGACCTGCCGCGCGGAGTCCGGTGCTGCGTGGTGGATCCCGACGTCCCGGCGCCGGGTGTGCTCGCGGAACTGTCCTCCGCGCTCCGCGGCGGCCGTCGGGTGGTCGCGATCGGTGACGACAAGCAACTGGCCGTCTTCGCCGCGGCACTGCCCGAGAACCGGGCATATCGGGTCGAATCCGTACCACGACGCGAACTGGACACAATGGACACTGGGCCGTACGGCGTGCTCCACGATCCGGCACTGGGGTACCTGGGCGCGATCGAAGCGTGCGGCCGCTGGCATCTCGATTGGCCCCGCGTCTACGCGCGCCCCACTTCCGGCGGGCTCGCGTTCACCCTGCTGCGGCAGGATTCCCCGCGTTTCGTGGACGTGCTCCCGGCGGGCGGGGTCCGCGGTGAGATCGCGTCGTGCCCGCGACACGGCACACCGGTCGTGCTCACGTGAAGATCGGTTTCCACGATCCCCGCACCGACCCCATTCCCGTGGGCTGGCCGGAGTTCTTCGACGCGGCGCGCCTGCATCCGGTGTGGGACTACGAGGTGATGGGGCTCGACGCCTGGACCGCGCGGAACCCGCCGGTGCTGGCCGCTGTCACCGACGGCGCCGGGATCGTCGCGGCGTTTTCCGTGCTGGTCTGCCGTCCCCGGCTGCGGTATCGCTTCGCGCCGACGCCGGGACACCGGTTGCTGCGCCCGTTCTGGGCCGAGGTGTGCCAACCCTGGCTGAGCGGCTACCCCGGATTGGCGTTCGCGCCACGGGTCCCGGCCGCCGAACGCCGTCCGCTGATCCGGGTATTCGAACGGGCCCTGCGCACGCGGCTCGGACCGGGGTTGCTCGGCGTGCTGTACCGGGCGCTCGGGGAGGACTTCGCGAAGGATGTCCAAGGGCGGGGCAGGCTGGTGAAACACGTGGATTCGGTCGCGGTGCTGGACAATCGCTTCGACTCGGAAGACGAGTGGATCGGGTCGCTGGCGAAGTCACGCCGCGGCGGGCTCAGGCGGCAGCGGCGCCGGTTCGCGGACGACCCCGGTCTGGTGGTCAAGGGCGGCCCCGGCCGCGACGACCTGGACAGCGCCGAGGTCGCCGCGCTCATCCAGGCGCATCGCGAACGGCACGGCAAGTTCGCGCTCGACGCCAGGACCATGCCGTCCGCCGCGTTCCTGCACCGGTTCCTCCGGCGGCCGGACGTGCACACGCTGACCTACACCGGCGCCGACGGCAGGCTGCTCGCGGTGAACACCCTGCTCGACCATCCGGACAGTCCGGCGAAACAGCATTGGGGCACCCTGCCGGTGGACGAGGGCGGGCGGCAGGGACTGCTGTTCGACTCCTACATCCACGCCATGCGCTACGCCACGCGGCGCGGGGTCAAGGAACTCACCGCCGGGCGCGGACTGCCCGAACTCAAGGCCACGCTGGGATTCCGGGCGCGTCCCGTGTATTCCGCCGCCGTGCCGAGACCGGTACTGGGATGGTGACGATGAAGGTGGCGGCGCGGAGCACCGCGTTCGAGGTCGAGGTGGTCGATCCGAGGACGGCGCCTGAACCCGAGGGATGGCGGGAATTCCTGCACCGGGCGAGGTTGTCGCCGGTCTGGGAGTACGAGGTCCTGCGGCGGGAAGCCTGGCTGGCGAAGAATCCGGCGGTCCTCGCTGTGCTCCGCAGAGGCGGCCAGGTCGTCGGCGCGTTCACCGTGATGGTGTGCCGGAGCTGGAAGGCCGGCGACTTCGCGTCGCTGTCTGTCCCTGGTGGACGGTTCCGTCCTCGCTGGGCCGAGGCCTATCTCTGGCAGCTCAGCGGCTATCCCGCTGTGGTGCTCGACGAGCGGCTGGACGAGGCCGAGCGGCGGGAAGTGGTCCGCCGGTTCGAGCGGGCACTGTGCGCTCACCTCGGCCCCGGACTGCTCGGAGTGATCTACCGTGCGATGAACCCGGAACTCCTCCCGGCGCTGGACGGCCGGGGCCGGATCTCCCGCGAGATCGACCCGGCCGCCGTGCTGGCCAACGGCTATTCCACTATGGACGAATGGGAACGGGAACTCGGCGACGAGACCCGGAAGACGCTGCGCGACCTGCGCGAGGATGGGGATCTGCGCACCGAGGCGGCCCCCGCCCGCCAGGACCTGGACTGCCACGAACTCGCCGTCCTGCTCAACGCCCATCGCGCCAGGCAGGACGAACGGGCCTGGGCCGGGGGACAGCGGTCGCGGTTCGGCGGGCTGCACATGGACACCCGGAGCCCGATCGCACCGTCCTATCTGGACGCGCTCGTGCGGCGCCCGGACGTCATCACCCGCACCTACCGTGACGGATCCGGACGGCTGCTGGGCTTCGGCACGCTGTTCGACACTTTCGGCGCATGCGTGCTGCACCAGTGGGCCGCGCTGCCGAGTGCGGGCGGTGGACGGAAGGGACTCTATGTCGACTTCTACGCCAGGGGCGTGGAGCACATGATCACGCACGGGCGCCGCGAACTGACCGCCGGCCGGGCGATGCTGGAGAACAAGACCGCGCTCGGCTTCGGCACCAGGTCCCTGGTCTCGGTCGCCGTGCCGAGACCGGTGCTGGGCAGATGACCTGGGAAGTGCGGGTGCTCGACCCGCGAACCGATGCCGAACCCGAGGGCTGGGCCGCGTTCCTCGCCGCCCAGCAGGCGCCGGTTCCCTGGGGCTACCACCTGCTCCGCGTGGAGTCACGCTTTTCGCGCAGCCCCAACGCCCTTACCGTGATCAGCGACGGCGGCGAGATCGTCGCCGCGGTGCTGGCGATGCTGTGCGCCCCGATCTCCCCGGAAGGGCCTGGCGCGGTGCGCGGCGTGGCGCGACTGGGACCGCGCTGGGTCGAAGTGCAGCACGCGTGGCTTTCCGGATATCCGCCGTGGTTGTTCGCGGACGGCGTCGACGCCGGCGACAGGCGGGAGATCATGCGCCGGTTCGAGCGGGCCGTCTGCCGCTTCACCGGGCCCGGTTGTCTCGGCGTCGTCTACCGCACCGTTGAGCCGGAAATGCTCGACATGCTGTCCGGACGGGGCAGGCCCGTTCGTGACACGAAGCCGACATCGGTGCTGCAGAACAGTTTCGTCGACGTCGAAGGATGGCTGGCGTCCCTGCGCCGCAGCAGGCGGCTGAGCCTGCGCGGACAGGTGAAGAAGGTCGCCGCGGACCCGGGCCTGATCGTTCGCACCGAAGCCGCCCGCACCGACCTCGACGCGCTGGAACTGGCCACGCTGCTGCGGCAGCACCGCGAACGGATGGGGCCGGTGAAGTTCGACCGGCGTGGCCCGGTCACCGCCGAATACCTCGCCGAACTCGTGCGCAGGCCGGACGTGATCACCTCGACCTACCACGACGCCGACGGCAGACTGCTCGCGTTCGCCGGCGTGCTCGATCACCCGGTGGCGCCGATGCACCAGCATTGGGCCGCGGTGGGGCCGGAGGAGGGACGGCCGAAGCACCTTTACTTCGAGGCTGTCGTCCGGAATGTGCGGTACATGATCGAGGGCAACCGGAAGTCCCTGTCGATGGGGCGGGGGATGACCGAACTGAAGGCGACGCTCGGGTTCCAGCCTGTCCCGCTGCTCGGGGTCATCGTGCCGAAGCCGGTGACCCGATGGTGATCGAGGTGCTGGACCCCCGGCGCGATCCGGAGCCCGCCTACTGGAACCCGTTGCGGGCCAAGGCTGGTCTGCGCGCGGACTGGAGCTGGGAGGTGCTCACCGCGCAGGCGTGGGCGGCGCGCACCGAGCAGCCGGTCACCGTGCTGCTCGAAGACGGGGAACCGCGTGGCGTGGTCAGTTCCGCGTGGGTCACCGGACTCACGCGGCGGCACCGGTTCGCCCGCCCGGCGGGGCGTGGCCGGTTCGGCGGGCTCGACGTCCGTTCACCCGGCTCGGCCGCGATGCCGGGCTGGTGGTTCGACGACGAGGACGGTGACGGCGGCGTCGGCCGACTGCTGGACACCTTCGTCCCCGCCATGCGCGCGGAACTCGGCTTCGGCCTGCGCGGACTTCTGGTGCGCCAAGTCGGCGAGTCCGGAGTGGACAGTGTGCGGGGCCGGTTGAAGATGGTGCGCCGGACCGAGGACGTCGCTGTCCTCGACGTCACGCCGTTCTCGAACCGGGACGGCTGGGTGAACTCGCTGGCCAAGAAACGCAAATACAACCTGCGCAAGATCTTCCGCACCTTCGAGGCCGATCCTTCGATCGAGGCGCGGGTCGTGCCCGGCATCGACGCCGATCCGGTCGAGATCGCAGAGCTGTTGCGGCACAACGAATCCAAACACCACGACGTGCCGATCGTGCCGCTCCCGGCGTTCGTGGGCTACTGGAGCGCGCTTCTGCGGCAACCCGACGTGCACGTCCTCACCTACCGCGAGACCGCCACCGGCAGGGTGGTCGCCATCGCGACCCTTTTCGATCACCCGGCCCTGCCGATCGTCCGCAACTTCGCGGCGCTTCCGCCGGAGCTGGGTGGACGGAGCAACCTGTATTTCCACTTTTACGGTGAAGTGGTGCGCTGGGCGTTGGAGACCGGGCGGCCTCAGGTGATGTTCGGGAAGAAGATGTCCGAGACGAAGGCTTCCCTGGGGGCGGATCTGGTGCCGCAGTATGCGGCCGCTGTCGCGCTGCTCTGACCTCGTGAGTGGTGAGGGCGGTTCTGTCGGGGGCGGAGGTGCCGGGTCGGGTGTCGCGAAAGCCACTTTCGGGACGTCTGGTGTCGCGAAAGTGGCTTTCGCGACATCGGACGTGGCGGTGAGGCGTCGGGCGTGGCGGTGAGGCGTCGGTCGGGGTGGTCGTGAGTGGCAAGTGTCGTTCTAACGCGACTTACCACTCACGACCCGCTGGACCGACCCCTCACCGCCGCGTGAAGCCGCGGGTGGTGTCGCGAAAGCCACTTTCGCACCGTGCGCTTCCGCCAGGCCGCACTGGGGCCAGGTGGTCGTGAGTGGCAAGTGGGGTTAGAACACGATGGGGTTAGAACACGACCTGCCACTCACGACCACCCCGGCCGAAGCGTTGCTGCGACCGCATCTGGCACTGCAGTACGCGGCCGCCGTCGCGCTGCTCCCGGACCTCAGACGCGGGAAGCCAGACCGGCGAGGAAAAGGTCGATGGCGAACTCGAACCGCTCCCGCGCGGTCTCCGCGGTGAAGTGCTCGCCCGCGCCCAGCAGGTTCGGGAACGCGCCGGGCGGGAACGACGTCATGTACTCGACCATCCGCCTGCCGCGTTCCTCCTGCTCGGCCAGGTCGATGTCGCCGTGCTGCCAGCCGGCGCCTTCGTAGGCGAAAGCCTTGGCGTAGAGCCATAACGCGTCGGCCGCGTACAACGCCCGCTTGAGGTCGAGGCCGCCCGCGCGCAGTACCGCGAGCATGACTTCGGCCTGCTGGAGGGCGTTCGCGCCGACCGGGACGGGGATGGCCCACGCGATCTTGGCGATCCCCGGGACCGACGTCAGCGCGCGCACGTTCCCCCGCAGCAGCTCTTTCGCCTGCTCCACCCACCGCTCCGGGTCGGGCTCGGGGAACGGGCCGAAGGCGAGGACGTGGTCGACCATCAGCTCGTGGAGCTCTTCCTTGTTCGCGACATGCGCGTAGAGCGACGCGGGACCGGTCTCCAGCGCCTGGGCCACGCGCCGCATGCTCACCGCCTCCAGCCCCTCCGCGGCGAGGAGGTCCAGTGCCGTCTTCACCACGAGCTCCTGGGACAGCACGGGTTTCTCGGCGCGACGCCGGGGCCTGCTCACTTCGTTCGCCTCCTGATCCGGGGTTCCGCCGGGAACTCTACTTGACGCGAACGCCGTTCGTCTGTAGAACAGTGTTCGTAACACGAACGCTGTTCGTCTCACTGGAGGACATCATGACCGAACGACAGACCGAAGTCCTGGCCGTGCTGGACCGGATCGTTGACGCCTGGAACGACGGCGACGCGGCCGCTTATGCATCGCACTTCACCGAAGACGCCGACTACGTGACCTTCTTCGGGATGAACATGCCGGGCCGCGCGATCATCGAAAGCGCGCACAGGTCCCTGTTCGAAGGGCCGCTGAAGGGGTCGAAGCTGGTGTCCATGAGTGGTGAGTCCAAGGTCCGGTTCATCCGGCCGGACGTCGCGATCGTCGTGTCCGGCGGCGGGTCGTCGCTGTCGGGCGGAGGCAAACCCGAGCCGGGCCGGGAATCGACGCTGACGTACGTGCTCGTGGAGGAGTCCGACGGCTGGCGCGTCGCGTCCTTCCAGAACACCCGGGTGAGTGATCCGGCCGCGGGCGCCCCGTCAGGCGGGGAGAGGCGTACGCTCGGTTAGGTTCACCTAACCCAGGAAAGGAATCGTGGATGGCCGAGGCGCGGAGAGGGGTGTCGTCGACCCGGTTGCGAGTGCTGCGCACCGAGCGGATCACCCCGCACATGGTCCGGATCGTCGCCGGGGGCGAAGGGCTCGCCTCGTTCCAGCCCAACGAATTCACCGACGCCTACGTCAAGGTGCACTTCCGGGTGCCCGGCGTCGACTATCCCGAACCGTTCGACCTGGCGCGTGTCCGCGAAGAACTGCCGCGTGAGCAGTGGCCGCGGATGCGCTCCTACACCGTCCGGGCCTTCGACCGGGATCTCGGCGAACTGGTGCTCGACTTCGTCCACCACGGTGACGAGGGTGTCGCCGGGCCGTGGGCCGCCGCCGCGAAACCCGGCGACGAGCTGCTGATCTCCGGGCCCGGCGGGGCGTACGCGCCGGGCGAGGAGGCCGACTGGCATCTGCTCGCCGGGGACGAGAGCGCCCTGCCGGCGATCGCCGCGTCCCTCGAGGCGATGTCGGCGGGCGTTCCCGTGCACGCCGTCATCCTCGTGGAGGACGCGGCCGAGGAGCAGTCGCTGACCACCAAGGGCGATGCTCAGATCACCTGGCTGCACCGGAGCCGGGGCGACGACCTCGCGGCCGCCGTCCGCGCGATCGAGTGGCGCGAAGGCGTCGTGCAGGCCTTCGTCCACGGCGAAGCCGCGTTCGTCAAGGATCTGCGCCGTCACCTGCTGGACGACCGGGGGATGCGGCGTGACCTGCTGTCCATCTCCGGATACTGGCGCGTCGGGAAGACCGACGAGGCGTGGCGACTGGAGAAACAGGCCGAACGGAACGCGTAGCCTCGATCCCATGATCGAGCTGAAGGTGGACGTCGACCCGGCCGAGGTAGGTTTCGACGCGGAGCGGCTGCGACGGATCGACAAGCACTTCGACGGCTACCTGGAGCGGAATCTGCTTCCCGGGTATCTGGCCGTGGTGACCAGGAACGGGAAGGTCGCGCATCTCGCGTCGAACGGGATGCGCGACATCGAGGCCGCGCTTCCGGTCGAGACCGACACGATCTGGCGTGTCTTCTCGATGACGAAGCCGGTCACCTCGGTCGCCGCGATGATGCTCGTCGAAGCGGGACTCATCGATCTCAAGGACCCGATCTCCCGGTGGCTCCCGGAGTTCGCGGAACCGAAGGTCTTCACGGTGGGCTCGTCGGTCAAGATGGTGACGGAGCCCGCGACGGAGCAGATCCGCCTCTGGCATCTGCTCACCCACACCGCGGGACTGACCTACGGGTTCCACCGCACGCATCCGGTCGACTCGGCCTACCGCGACGCCGGATTCGACTGGGGCACCCCGCCGGGGCTCGACCTGGCCGGTTTCTCCGAGGCGATCGCGCGGCAGCCGTTGCTGTTCCAGCCCGGGTCGGAATGGAACTATTCGGTCGCGACGGACATCCTCGGCAGGCTCGTCGAGGTCGTCTCCGGTCAATCCCTCGACGCCTTCTTCAGCGAGCGGATCTTCACGCCGCTCGGCATGACCGAGACGGGATTCCAGGCCGACCCCGGCGCCCTCGACAGGCTGGCCGCGCTCTACGTGCCCCACCCTGCGACGAAGGCGCCGTTCCGCCACGACGAGATGGGCAACGTCGGCCGCGTCGCGCCTTCGTGTCTCTCGGGCGGCGGTGGCCTGGTCGCGACGGCGGGCGACTACCACCGCTTCACGCAGATGCTGCTGCGCGGCGGCGAACTCGACGGCGTCCGGCTGCTCGGCCCGCGCACGGTGCAGCTCATGGCGAGCAACCACCTGCCGGGCGGCGTGGATTTGGAGACCTACGGCCGCGGCGCGTTCTCCGAGGCACCGTACGACGGTTTCGGCTTCGGACTGGGCTTTTCCGTACTCGAAGACCCGGTGAAGGCGAAGACCCTCTCCAGCGCCGGGGAGTTCGCCTGGGGCGGCGCGGCGAGCACCGCGTTCTGGGTCGATCCGGACGAAGACGTCACGGTGCTGTTCTTCACCCAGCTGCTGCCGTCCACGACCCATCCGATCCGCGTCGAACTGCGCAACCTGGTGTATCAGGCCCTGGTCGGCTGACGGAAACCCGGCCACACTGGGACTCAGCCGAGAGGGAGGGGTCTTCATGCGCCGGATCGTGGTGGTCGGGGCCGGTCAAGCCGGGCTGGTCCTGGCCTTGGGCCTGCAGAAGCACGGATACGCCGTCACCGTGGTCACCGACCGCGACGCCGAAACGATCCGCGCGGGCAGGCTCATCTCGAACCAGTGCGTGTTCCACCCCGCCCTGACCCGGGAACGCGCGCTGGGCATCAACTTCTGGGACGGGACGGCCCCGGAGATGCTCGGCGCGTCGTTCGGGCTCGCCGGGGACTCCGCGGAACCGGCCGTCGCGTGGCAGGCCCGGTTCGACCAGCCCGCGCAGTCGGTCGACCAGCGGGTCAAGGTGTCCGCCTGGCTGACCGCCTTCACCGAACGCGGCGGCGAGGTGCGGATCGGCAAGGTGACGCCGGACGGGCTGGACGAGTACGCCCGCGAGTTCGACCTCGTCCTGGTCGCGGCCGGACGCGGGCCGCAGTTCGACGCGCTCTTCCCGCGTGACGACGCCCGCTCCCCGTACCGCGAACCGCAGCGGACCATCGGGATCCTGTACCTCGTCTCCGGAAGCGACGAGCCGCTCCCGGTGTATCCGGGCCTGACTTTCGGGCTCTCCCCGGCCGGTGAACTGTTCGGGCTGCCGATCCAGTCGCTGCGCGGGCCCGTCTTCGGTCTCGGGTTCTTCGGGGTGCCCGGAGGGCCGATGGACGTCTGGGACGACGTCACCGATTCCGACGAGCACTTCGAACTCGCGATGACGCTGCTGCACAAGCGATTCCCGTGGGTCGAGGAGTCACTCGCCGATGCCCGCCCGAGCGGGCCGCTGGACGCCCTGCGCGGCCGGGTCCTGCCGATCGTGCGCGACGCGGTCGGGACGCTGCCGTCGGGGGCGAAGGTGCTCGCGATGGGCGACACCGCGGTGACGAACGACCCGATCGCCGGTCAGGGCGCGAACATGGCGGCGCACGCGGCCGCGGTCTACGAACGGCGCATCCTCGAGCACGGTGACCGCCCGTTCGACGAGGCGTTCCTGCGCGGTACTTTCGCCGAATACTGGGAAAAGGCGCAGCACGCGACCCGGCTGAGCAACGATCTGCTCGCTCCGCCGCCGGATCACGTGCTGGCCACTTTGGAAGCCGCGCGGACGGCGCCCGAGGTGGCGCGCCGGTTCGCGAACATCTTCTCCGACCCCGCCGACTACGCCGGTTGGCTCACCGACGAGGGGGTCGCCCGGGCTTACCTGGCGTCGAACGGCGCGTGATCCGGAGCGCAGACGGTGCCGCGAGCCGGGAGACGCCCGTAGGTCAGGTAGGCGTCGAGGGCCGCGTCGACACATTCGCTGCGGTTCGCGGCGCCGTGCCCCCAGGCGTCCAGCGTCAGGAGCCGGGCGTTCCCGAGGATGCGTTCGGTCCGCTTCGCCCCGGCGTACGGTGTTTCCGGGTCGCCCTTGCCGTTGGCCAGCAACAGGATCGGCGCGGTCGGGCGGTTCCACGGTCCGGTGTAGCGCGCCTGGTCGGAGGCGGGCCAGAAGCCGCAGGGCATCGAGAGATACGCGTCGTAGGAACCGAAACCACGGCTCTCGCGGTCTGCATCGCGGGCCGCTTTCGCCCACGCGGCCGGGTCACGCGGATTCGTGGCGTCCACGCACATCGTCCCTCCGCCACCCAGCGCGGAGTCGAACGGCGTCGCGATGGCCTTCGCCGACACTGACTTCGTCGCGGACTGAAGGAATTCCGCCAGCGCGGGAGAGTTGGCCTCGTCGGTCAGCGCGTTGTGGGTGCGCCGGATGACCTCCTGGTAGGTGATCGCGCCCGGCGTGGCTTCGAGCCGGTCGAGGATGCCGTCGTACTTGGCCCGCAGATCCGTCCCTGGTTCGCGGAACGCGCACCGGACGTCGGCCGCGCACGTGTCGAGGAACGCCTGAAGCGCGCGGTCCGCGTCACGGAAGCCGCCGAGCCTGGTGCTGAACGGGATGTTCGCGTCCTCCGGCCGGTGCCCGGTGGACCAGGCGATCGGATCGTCGACGGCGTCCAGGGCGAGGGCACCGACGCGGTGCGGGAACAGGTTGGCGTACACCTCGCCGAGATACGTGCCGTACGAGAGGCCGTAGTACCGCAGGCGGGGCTCGCCGACGGCTTCGCGCAGCTTGTCGAGGTCCCGGGCGATGTTCGCGGTCGACAGATGCTCCAGCAGCGGTCCGGCGTTGCGCCCGCACGAGGCGGCGACCTCGCGGACGTCGGCGGTGTGCCGGGTCTCCTGCTCGGCGGTGATCGGGAAGGTGCCCAGAACCCGTTTGAGCGGCTCGGTTTCCGCGTCGTTCGCGAAACAGCGCACCGGCGTGCTGGCGCCGACGCCGCGCGGGTCGAAACCGACGATGTCGAACTGCCGGTGCAGCGACGCGGTCTTGAACTTGCTGAAGCGGCCCGGGTTCCCGGGGCCGCCGGGGTTGGTGAAGAGCGTGCCGCGTTTGTGCTTCTGGTCCGTGGCCGGAAGACGGCCGAGCGCGACCGTGATCCGAGGGCCGCCCGGGTCCTGATAGGACAGCGGGACCTCGACCTCGGCGCAGTCGTAACCCGGTGGCGAGCCGGCCGGACAGGGACCCCAGTCGATGCTTTTCGGCGCGGCCGAGGCCGCGGGCGCGATCGTGACGGCGGCGAGTGCGGTGAGAGTGAGCAAAGTTGCGGTGCGGACTCCGATGATGGTCACCGGCTCAGCGTCCCGCCTCGCGGGCGCGCGATCCCTGGTGCGTGTACCCGGAAACATGGTGGGGTGCGCCCCTCCATGTTCAACATATAGCGCACCGGGGGGCTTGCGGCAAGACCCCGGTGGTGCCGCAGAATCCTCGGCCGTAGCTGAAACAGGCCGAACAGGAGTGAAGATTTGACCGACGTCGACGTGATCATCGTGGGGGCCGGGCCGACCGGTCTGATGCTGGCCGCCGAACTGCGGCTCGCCGGTGCGCGCCCGCTGGTCCTGGAACGGCGGCCGGAACAGGGGAAGACACCGAAGGCCCACGGCCTCAGCGGGCAGATCCTGGACCTGCTGCACTATCGCGGCCTGCTGGACCGGGTGCGGGGACTCGTCACGGACCCCGTCCCGGCCCACAGGTTCCCGTTCGGCGGGGTGCACGTCGACCTCACCCGGTTCGAGGAACCCCCGCTGAAGGCGCTGTCGGTGCGCCAGCCGCTGCTGGAGGGGCTGCTGGAGGAACACGCCCTCGAACTCGGCGCGGAAGTCCGGCGCGGGCACGAGGTCATCGGGGTGCGCCAGGACGACACCTCCGTGACCGCTTGGGTCCACGGGCCGGAGGGGGAGTACGAGGTGACCGCGTCGCACCTGGCGGGGTGCGACGGCGGGCGCAGCCCGGTCCGGTCGATGGCCGGGATCGGGTTCCCCGGCACTACCTATCCCGAGGTCAACCGGATCGGGCAGGTCACCATCCCCGAGGGGCTGACCGTGCACGACAACGGTGACATCGAGACGCCGGAACTGGGCCGGGTCGAGGCGGGCTTCACCCGCACCGACACCGGCGTGTTCGCGCTCGGCTCGCTGACGCCCGGGATCGTGTTCATCCAGACCACGGAGGACGATCCCGGTGAGGTCGACGACGACGTCCCGATGACCCTGACCGAATTCGGGGAGAGCATCCGCCGCGTCCTCGGCAAGGACGTCCCGCTGGGCGACCCTGTCCGGCTCTCGCGCTACCAGTTCTCCGCCCGCCAGGCCGAGCGCTACCGCGAGGGCCGGGTCTTCCTGGCGGGCGACGCGGCCCACCTGCTGCCGTCGACCGGCACGGCGATCAACGTCGGCATGTCCGACTCGGTCAACCTCGCCTGGAAGCTGGCCGCGGAGATCCAGGGCCGGGCCCCGGAAGGACTGCTGGACACCTATCACGCGGAACGGCACGCCGCCGGTGCCCGCGCGCTGCTGCAGTCCCAGGCCCAGGTCGCGCTGCGGCGTGGGCACGACGAAGCCGCCGAGGCGCTCCGGACGGTCTTCCAAGAACTGCTGGACGACGAACAGGCCGCGCGACGACTGTCCGCCCACGTCGCCGGGACCGACCTGCGCTACCCGATGCCCGGCTCCGGGCACGCGCTCGCCGGCACGTTCGTCCCGGATCTCGCGCTGGAGACCGACGAGGGCACGACCAGCGTCGGGGAGTTGCTGCGTCCGGCGCGGCCGGTCCTGCTCGACCTCGCGGGGCGTCCGGAACTCCGCGAACTCGCTGAAGCGGCGGGCGTCGACGTCCACGTCGCGAAGGCCGAGGACAGGCCCGCCGACGTCCTGCTGATCCGGCCGGACGGCTACGTCGCTTGGGCGGGCGACGGCGACGGCCTTCGCGAGGCGCTGGCGGCCTGGTTCAAGGCCTCGTGAGTGGTAAGTGTCGTTAGGGCGGCACTTGCCACTCACGACCACCCCGGCCCAAGACCTGCTCGCTGTACCTCCGCGGTGACCAGCGCCAGAAGTGGCGATGCCGGGACGCCGTGAAGGCCTCCTTTACTACCGTCAGGGTAGGGAAGGAGGCCTTCACGGACGGGCCGCCTCCAGACAGCGCCCCCTAGCCATGGTCGTGAGTGGTAAGTCGCGTTCTAGTAAGGGAACCGTCATCAACCGCTCACGAGCTTCAGCGGTTGATGACGTCCGACCCGTACCGCTTCAGTGTCTCTTCGCGCTGATCGTGCATGAGGTACAGCGCGAACTGGTCCACGCCCAGCGAAGCCAGCTCCTCCAACCGGTCGACATGCGCCGAAGACGGACCCATCAGGCAGAACCGGTCGACGATCTCGTCCGGCACGAAGTCGGTCGAGGGGTTCCCCGCCCGCCCGTGGTGCGAGTAGTCGTAACCCTGACGCTCACGGATGTAGTCGGTCAGCTCGTGCGGCACCGGCCCGGAATCGCCGTAGCGTGCCACGAGATCCGCGACGTGGTTGCCGACCATCCCGCCGAACCAGCGCAGCTGTTCCCGCTGGTGCGCCAGATCGTCCCCGACGTAGGCCGGGGCCGCGAGGCAGATCGTGATCCCGCCCGGATCCCGCCCCGCCGCACGGGCCGCCTCGCGGACGGAACCGATGGTCCACCGGGCGATCGCGGGATCGGCGCACTGGAGGATGAAGCCGTCGGCGTGTTCGCCGACCGTCTTCAGCGCCTTCGGCCCGTAGCCCGCCATCCACATTTCGAGCCGCCCGTTGCGGATCCAGGGGATCTGGACAGGCTTGTCCCGCAACAGGACTTCGCGACCTTCCGCGAGTTCCTTGACCACGTGCATGCAGTCGCGCACGGTGGCCAAAGTGGACGGTGGCATGCCGACCACCCGGTGCGCCGAGTCGCCGCGGCCGATCCCGCACACCGTCCGGTTGCCGTACATGTCGTTGAGCGTGGCGAACGTCGACGCCATCACCGACCAGTCGCGGGTGGCCGGGCTGGTCACCATCGGGCCCACGATCATCGACGACGTCGCCGCGAGGATCTGCGAGTAGATGACGAACGGTTCCTGCCACAGCACGCACGAGTCGAACGTCCAGCCGTAGCGGAAACCCTGGTCCTCGGCGGCCTTCATCAGTCGTACGAGGTCGCGCGCGGGTGGGTCGGTCTGGAGGACAATCCCGAAATCCACGGTCACCGCCTCAGTTCAGGTACTGGTTCAGGTCGCGCGAGAGGAATTTCCCGTGCGTCGTACTGCCCGAGAACCCGGACGGCGACACCACCACGCGGCCACGCGAGAGCACCGTCTCGACCTTGCCGGTGATCTCCATCCCTTCGTAGGCCGAGTAGTCCACGTTCATGTGGTGTGTCTCGACCGAGAGGGTCTGCTTCGCCGCGGGGTCGTAGATGACGATGTCCGCGTCCGAACCCGCCGCGATGACACCCTTGCGCGGGTACAGCCCGAACATCCGCGCCGGGGTGGTCGAACAGGTCTCGACCCAGCGCCCGAGGGTGAGCTCGCCCGCAACGACCCCTTGGTGCAGCAGGTCCATCCGGTGCTCGACGCCGGGGATCCCGTTGGGGATCGCGCGGAAGTCGCCGCGGCCGAGTTCCTTCTGGTCCTTGAAACAGAAGGGACAGTGATCCGTCGACACCACCGAGAGGTCGTTGGTCCGCAGCCCTCGCCACAGGTCCGCCTGATGCGACTTCTCGCGCAGCGGGGGAGAAGCGACGTACTTGGAACCCTCGAAATCCGGTTTCGCCAAGTCCTCAATGGACAGATAGAGATACTGAGGACACGTCTCCGCGAAGACGTTCTGCCCGTCGTTGCGCGCCTCCGCGACCGCCGCCAGCGCCTGCGACGCCGAGAGGTGCACGATGTACAGCGGCGCCCCGGTCACCTTGGCCAGCTGGATCGCGCGCGACGTCGCCTCGCCCTCCAGCTCCGGCGGCCGGGTGAGCCCGTGCTGCACCGGGTCGACCTTCCCGGCGGCGAAAGCCTGCGCGGCCAGCTGGTCGATCGCGATGCCGTTTTCCGCGTGCATCATGATCGTCGCGCCGATTTCGCGCGCCTTCTGCATGGCCAGCAGGATCTCGCCGTCCGTGGAGTAGAAGACCCCCGGATACGCCATGAACATCTTGAAGCTGCCGACCCCGCCGTCGACGCAGGCCTGCATCTCCTTCAACGACGAGGCGTTGACGTCGGAGACGATCATGTGGAAGCCGTAGTCGATGGCGCAGTTGCCGTCGGCCTTCTCGTGCCACTTGTCCATAGTGGACAGTAGTGAAGTGCCTTTGGTCTGGACGGCGAAGTCGATGATCGTGGTCGTGCCGCCCCACGCCGCCGCCGTCGTCCCGGTGGCGAAGGAGTCGACGGAATGTGTCCCGCCGAAAGGCATCTCCATATGGGTGTGCGCGTCGATCCCGCCGGGCAGCACGTACTTCCCGGTGGCGTCGATGATCGTGTCGGCCGGCCCGAGCGTGCCCGGCCGGCCGACCGCCAAGATCGTCTCGCCGTCGACGAGGACGTCGGCGGTCGAAGCGCCCGCCGTGGACAGCACCTGCCCGCCTCTGATGAGGGTGGTCATCACGCCTCCGCGAGGGGTCCGTAGCTGTCCGGACGGCGGTCTCGGTAGAACGCCCACAGGTCCCGCACCTCGGCGAGCTTGCCCATGTCGAGATCGCGGATGACGATCTCCTCTTCGGTGTCGGACGCGGCTTCGCCGATCAGCTGGCCACGCGGATCCGCGAAGTACGACTGACCGTAGAAGTCGTTGTCGCCCAAGGGCTCCACGCCGACACGGTTGATCGTGCCGACGAAGTACTCGTTCGCGACGGCGGCCGCGGGCTGCTCCAGCCGCCACAGGTACTCCGACAGGCCCCGGCTGGTCGCCGACGGGTTGAACACGATCTTCGCCCCGGCGAGGCCCAGCGCGCGCCAGCCCTCCGGGAAATGCCGCTCGTAACAGATGTAGACGCCGATGCGGCCGACGGCGGTGTCGAACACCGGGTAGCCCATGTTCCCGGGCCGGAAGTAGAACTTCTCCCAGAAGCCCTTGACCTGCGGGATGTGGTTCTTGCGGTGCTTGCCGAGGTAGGTGCCGTCGGCGTCGATCACCGCGGCGGTGTTGTAGTACACGCCCGGCTGCTCGACCTCGTACATCGGGACGACCAGCACGACGCCGTGGCGTTCGGCGACCTCCTGCATGAGCTTCGTCGTCGGCCCGTCGGGGATGCCTTCGGTGTAGGAGTAGTAGTCGGTGTCCTGCACCTGGCAGAAGTACGGGCCGTAGAACAGTTCCTGCAGGCAGATGACCTGTGCGCCCTGCGAAGCGGCCTTGCCGATGGCTTCGACCGCTCCTGCGATCATCGACTCCTTGTCACCGGTCCACCGCTGCTGGATCAATCCGGCTCGGACCACGTCGCTCACTTGCTTCCTCCTCTGACTCGACGGCACTGACATCGGTGGTGCGGTTGCGTTGGGGCCGGGACAGCAGCAGGAAGACGATGAAGGCGCCTGCCAGGCCGACGGCCCAGTTGTAGTCGTAGAGCGGTTTCAAGAACGGGATCAGCCCGTCGGCGGGGAACGGCCCGCCGTACGCGCCGCCGACGGAAAGCACGGCACCGACCAGTGTCGCGACCAGCGCGCGCCAGTTCCAGCCGCCGTTGAACCAATAGATCCCGCGTTCGGAGTAGAGGTCGCGCAGGTTCAGCTTGGTGCGGTTCACCACCCAGTAGCCGGCGACGAGCACCCCGGCGACAGCACCGAGCAGGCCGCCGTAGAAGCCGAGCCACGCGAAGATGTAGATGTTCGGGTCGGAGTAGAGCCGCCACGGCTGGATGAGGATGCCGATGATCCCGGTGATGAGCCCGCCGACGGCGAAGGTGATCTTCTTCGGGAACGCGTTGGAGAAGTCGTAGGACGGGCTGACCACGTTGGCCGCGAGGTTCGCCGACACGGTCGCCAGCACCAGCGCGATCAGCGCGACGACCACGACGACGGGGGAGTCGAACCGGTCGGCCAGTTTCGCCGGATCCCAGATCTGTTCGCCGTAGAGGACGCTGCCGCCCGACGTGGTCAGGATCGCCACGACCGCGATGAACGTCATCGTGGTCGGCAGGCCGAGGATCTGGCCGCGGACCTGCTTGCCCTGGCTGCCGCCGAAGCGGGTGAAGTCCGGCATGTTGAGCGAAAGCGTCGACCAGAACGCGATCATCGCCATCAGCGACGGCGCGAACACCTTCCAGAAGTCCGGCCCCCAGCCGAGTTCTCCCGGCTGGGACAGGATCGGGCCGAGCCCGCCCGCCTTGACCAGCACGTAGCCCAGCAGGATCAGGAAGCCGACCGAGACCAGCGGCGCCGTCCAGTTCTCGAACCGGCGGACCGCCTCCATGCCGCGCCAGATGATGAGCATCTGAAGCAGCCAGAACAGTCCGAAGGAGAGCCAGAGCGTCCAGTGCTGGCCGAGGACGACCGCGGAGTCCTTCCAGGCGGGGCCCGCCAGCCGCCCGACGATGATGTAGATCGCCTCGCCGCCGACCCAGGTCTGGATGCCGAACCAGCCGCACGCGATGAACGCCCGCAGCAACGCCGCCAGGTTCGCGCCGCGCATGCCGAAGAAGGCGCGGGCGAACACCGGGAACGGGATGCCGTACTTCGTCCCGGCGTGGCTGTTGAGCAACATCGGGCCCAGCACGATCAGGTTGCCGATGGTGATCGTGAGCAGCGCCTGGACCCAGTTCATCCCGAGCGCGATCAGCGACGCCGCGAGCGCGTAGGACGGGATGTTGTGCGCCATGCCCATCCACAGCGCGAAATAGGTGTAGGTGGTCCAGGTCCGCTTTTCGACCGGTACCGGGGCGAGTTCGTCGTTGTAGAAGCGGCTGTCCTTCAAGGACTCGACCTCGCCGAGTTCTACCCGGCCATCAGGGTGCACGTGCTGCGTTCCGCGTGCCGTCGGCTCCATTGCGGAATCGTGCTCGCCCGCCCCGCGCGGGTGGGACTGGCAGACTGTTCACTGTTGATGGCGTCGGAGCGCAGACTGTCGATTGCTTTCGAAGGATCACGGTGCATGACCTGCGTCACACATCGGCGCGTAGCAATCCGGCAAACCGGCTGAAACATCTCCACAGGATCTCCACAGCTCACCCGGATGGTCTCCACGGCCGGTGCTTACAGTCATCCCCATGGAACTGGGAGGACGCCGGGTGCTGGTCGTCGAGGACGACGTGACCATCGCCGAAGCCATCGCCGCGCGGCTGCGGGCCGAGGGTTTCACCGTGGATCTGGCACACGACGGCCCTTCCGGCGTCGAGACGGACGCCGAGCGGGAGCCGGACCTGGTCGTGCTCGACGTGATGCTGCCGGGGTTCGACGGACTCGAGGTCTGCCGAAGGATCCAGGCCCGCCGCCCGGTCCCGGTGCTGATGTTGACCGCCCGTTCGGACGAGACGGACATGCTGATCGGCCTCGGTGTCGGCGCGGACGACTACCTCACCAAACCGTTCTCCATGCGGGTGCTCTCGGCCAGGGTGCACGCGCTGCTGCGCCGCGTCGAACGATCGGCCAGGGCCGACGTGAGCGAAGCGGGTACGAAGATCGTGCTCGGCGACCTCGAAATCGACGTCGAACAGCGGCGGGTCACGCGGGCGGGCACCCCGGCCCAGCTGACGCCGATCGAGTTCGACCTCCTCGTCCACTTCGCGAAGCGCCCGAGGGCTGTGCAGCCGAGGGAACGCCTGCTGAGCGAGGTCTGGGACTGGGACGTCGCGGGCACCGGTTCGGGCACCCGCGCTGTCGACAGCCACATCAAGGCGTTGCGCCGCAAACTGGGCGCGGACCTCATCCGCACCGTGCACGGCGTCGGCTACGCCCTGGAGGTGGGATCGTGAAGCTCCGCCCGCTGTTCGGCCGGATCGTCGACGCGCTCCCGAGACCGCTCGACCCGGTCCGCTCCATCAAACTCAAGCTCGCGATCCTGCTGGTGTCCTCGGGCGGTATCGCGTTCGCCTTCTTCAACTGGCAGATCGGCTGGCTGCCGCCGCGGACCACGATCGCCGCCATGGTGCTCGCCGTGGTCACCTCGCAGATCCTGGCGCACGGGATGACCCGGCCGCTGCGCGAGATGACCGCCGCCGCCCGCGCGATGGCCAAGGGCGACTACACGCGGCGGGTCCGGGCGACCGCCCGCGACGAGGTCGGGGAGCTGTCGCACGCCTTCAACCAGATGGCCGCCGACCTCGACGCCTCGGATCAGCGCCGCCGTGAGCTGATCGCGAACGTCTCCCACGAACTCCGCACCCCGATCACCGCGCTGAACGGAGTGCTGGAGAACCTGGTCGACGGGGTCGCGAAACCCGATCCGGCGACACTGAAGACCGCGCTGCAGCAGACCGAACGGCTCGGCAGGCTGGTGTCGGAACTCCTCGATCTGTCGCGGATCGACGCCGGCGCTTTCCCGTTGCAGCTGGAGGAGTTCGACCTCGAACTGCTGCTGGAGGAGGTCGCCGCCGAAGCGGGGGTGACCGCCGCCGCGACCGGCCGTGGCGTGCGGTTCGCCGTCGACGTCCAGCCGCCCGGCGCGACGGCCGTCGCCGACCGCGGCCGGCTCTACCAGGTCGTGGTCAACCTGCTCGACAACGCCGTCCGGCACGGACCGGCCGGGGGAGAGGTCCGCGTGCGGGCGGTGGCTCGCGGGGCCGACGTCGTCATCGAGGTCGAAGACGAAGGACCCGGGATCCCGCCGGGGGAGCGGGACAGCGTGTTCGAACGGTTCACCCGCGGCGAGCGGGCGGGCGGCGGGGGCACCGGCCTCGGGCTCGCGATCGCCCGCTGGGTGGTCGACCTCCACGACGGCAGCATCGCCGTCGTCACGCCCGAGCAGCGGCCGGGCTGCGTCATCCGCGTCGTGATCCCCGTTCCCTGACTTCTTGCCGCGCTTCCTTCGGCGGCTCCTCATCTTCAACAATATGTGCTTTCGCAAACTGGAGGGTTCGATGAGTGAAGAACAAGAGGAGACGCAAGCGCATGCGTCGCCCCCGTGGGTGACGGCCACCCTGCCGCCCGCGCCGCAGGTCCCGGTGCTGATGCGGCCACGGGTGGTGCCGAAGTCCTCGATCGTCCCGCTGCCCGGTTCGGTCCTGCCCGCGGCGGTCGCGGCCGGCCTGATCGCCGCCGTGGTCATGCCGGACGACCCCGGAGTCGGCTGGTTCGTGGCAGGGCTCGCCTTCGCGGTGTCCGTCTACTACGCCGACAAGCGCGCCCGCGGCGACGCAGAACCGCACTTCCGCCTGAGCAGCGCGTTGTGGGCGGTGGCCGCGCTCGGACTGCTCGCCGTCGGCATGTTCCGCGCGTCGATCTGGCTGAACGTGTTGTGCGTGCTGGCCGCCTTTGTCGCGGGCTCCCTCGCGGTGGTCGGGAAGCGCACCGTGAACACGATCATCTACGACGTCTTTTCGGTCCCGATCGAGGCGCTGCTCTCGGTCCCGTGGATCGGGCGCGGGCTCGGGAAAATCGGCAAGAAGCAGGAAGGCCGTACGAGGCCGAGGTTCCTGGTGCCCGTCCTGGTGAGCGCCTTGCTGCTGCTCGTGTTCGTCCCGCTGCTGCGGGGCGCGGACGCCGCTTTCGCGAGCGTCGTCGACGCGG
This sequence comes from Amycolatopsis sp. NPDC102522, assembly GCF_055584485.1. Taxonomy (NCBI): domain Bacteria; kingdom Bacillati; phylum Actinomycetota; class Actinomycetes; order Pseudonocardiales; family Pseudonocardiaceae; genus Amycolatopsis; species Amycolatopsis sp. NPDC102522. Next base: position 100,865 of record NZ_JBVJLY010000012.1, read on the forward strand.
TGATCCCCGAGTTGAACCCGGGAACCTTCGTACGCTGGGGTTTCCTGTTCGTCGTGGCCGCGTTCGCCGTCACCGGGGCGTGCTACCTGCTGGCCGCGCCGCCGCTGCCCGCCGACGACGACGCCCCGCGCAAACGGCTGGCGCACCGGCTCGAATGGACGTTGCCGCTGGGCGTGCTGGTGCTGCTCTTCACGAGCTTCGTCGTGGTCCGGCTGGTCGTGTTGTTCGGCGGCAGCGAATACGTCCTGGTCACGAGTGGCCTGACGGCGGCCGAATACGCCAGGAGCGGGTTCTGGCAGCTCTCCGCCATCACCGTGCTGACCCTGCTGCTGGTCGCCGCCGCACTGCGATGGGCGCCGAAGTCCTCAATGGCCGATCGTGCCTGGCAGCGCGGGCTGCTCGGGGCGCTGAGCGTGCTCAGTCTGGTGCTGGTCGCGTCGGCGTTGAGTCGCATGTGGACATACCAGCAGGCGTACGGGTTCACCACGCTGCGGCTGCTGGTGGAGGTCTGCGAACTCTGGATCGGCCTGATCTTCCTGCTGGTACTGGCATCCCTGACCCCGCTGCGTTCGGCCTGGCTGCCGCGCGCGGCCATCGGTGCCGCGATCGCCGCGCTGCTGGGGCTGGCCGTCCTGGACCCGGAGCGGTTCATCGCCGACCGCAACATCGACCGGCTCGCGCACGGCAAGACCCTCGACACCGGTTACCTGGCCACGTTTTCCGCCGACGTCGTGCCGGCGGCGTCCCGGCTGCCGGAGCCGCTGCGGTCCTGCGTGCTCGGACCGGTCGTGAGAGGAATCTCGGAAGATGATTGGCGCGAATGGAACCTGAGCCGGTCCCTCGCGCGTCAGACCCCCGTTGCCGCGCAGGACAGGCCGGGATGTCGCTACCTGACCCGTCCTTGAGCCGCGACACCACGGCCTTGATCGCCCTCGTGGGGGTGAGGGCGATCAAGGTGGTGGTGAACCAGGTCAGAAGGTGAAGACGCCCGCGGACTCGGTGTCGGCGACGCAGCGGTTGGCGTACGAGGTGCGATAGGTGACCGGTTCACCGCGCCACTTGCCGACCGCGGACACGTCCACCGGGTTGTACTCCAAGGTGCAGGCCCGCGGTTCCGCGCGTAGCCTGTCGAACTTTCCGTCCACTTCGGACAGTTTGGCGCAGGCGCCACCGCGTGCCGGGTGGGAACCCCCGGTGGGCTCGCAGGTGAGCGAGACGGTACCGACCCGGCCTCGTGCGTCGTGGCTGGTCAGCTGGAACGTGGATTCGGCGGGTTGCGCCGGGGCCATGCAGGCCAGCGCGAGTACGCAGGCGCCGATCGGTTCGAAGAAAGCCATATCTACCCTATCGGCTGACGTGACCCGATCACTGTGTTCCACGCTTGGGTGAGATTTACTCACCCGGTCGTGTGGTCGTCCGCTTCTCGGAGGTCGTGCGCCAGCAAGGCGACATAAAGGGAGAGCATCGACTCCGGATCTTCCAGCCGCACCCCGAGGACCTGCTCTATCCGGGCCAGCTGCTGGTAGTAGGCGGTGCGGGAGGTGTGCGCGGCCGCGGCCGCCGCCGACTTGTTGCCCCCGTGCTCGCAGTAATGCCTCAACGCCTGAACGAGTCTGCTGCCCTGTGCGGCGTCCCGGCTCAGCAGCGGGCCGAGCTCCCGCGCGGCGAACGCGGTGATCCGTTCGTCGCCCGCCAGCAGGTGCAGCAGCCCGCGCAACCGGACGTCGTCGAGGCGGTGGACCACCCTGTCGGCGTTCTCGGCGAGTGCCGCGGCGGCGACCTGGGCCGCTTCGACGAGGGTGCGGCGCGCCTCGGCGGGCCCGCTGCCCGTGGTCCCGACCGCGACCACGGCGGGAGCACCGGAGCGAGCTTCGTGGACGTCGGTCGCCAGCCGTCGCAGGACCGCGTCGACCCCCGCCTCCGGCGAGAGCGCGATCAGCGCGCGCACCTGCGTGTCGTCGGTGGCCACCAGCGCGGACACCTTGGCGCGCCGGGCGGCGAGCGCGGTCGCCTCGGCGAGTTCCCGCAGCAGCACCGGTGTCGACTGCGCGGTCTTGGTGGTCGCGGTGATCCGGGGCCGCACGGCGACCCCGACCAGCAACCGTCCCGTCAGCGGGACACCCAGCGCGGAGGCCCGCGCGGCCAGTTCGGCGGGCGGCACCGGATTCGCCAGCAGTTCGGTCAGGATCGCGCGGTGCGCCTGACGTTCGAGGCTGTCGGTGTCCTTGGCGACCAGCCGGTGGACCGCGAGCGCGGACGCGGCGCGTTCGGCGACCACGACGTGCCGGTGCGGCGGCGGATCCCCGCAGACGACGACCAGCCGTCCCCAGTCGTGCCCGCGCGCGCCGACCACGGTGATCAGCCAGCCCGCGCCCGGATGGAAGCCGGTGCGCTCGCCGACCTGCACCGGCCGCGACCGCGACGGCCAGCCGGGCAGCAGCTCACCGGGGTCGGTCCCCGCCGAGTCGTAGGCGAGGACCTCGTGCGACAGCGTCTCCAGCACGACGGGATGTTCGGTGAGCCTCGCGACCTCGCGCAGGATGTCGCCCGGTTCGGCGCCGGCGACCGTCAGCGCGGTGAAGGTCTCGTGGACCCGTTCCGCCGCGCGGAGTTCGGCGACCTGGGCGTCGACGATCAGCCCGTTCACCGCCTCGGTGACCGACACGAAACGCGTCTCCCGCGAGAGGGTGATCAGCGGGACGCCGTGCCTGTCCGCGGCCTCGACCAGCGAGGGCGGCAGCTTCTCGCTCCAGTGACGGACCAGTTCGACGACGACCCCGGCCACCCCGACGCCCGCCAGGTCGGCGACGTACCGGGCGAGCGCGGCGCCGTCGTCGGGCAGCGCGACCCCGGTGGTGAGCACGAGTTCCCCGCCGCGCAGCAGCGGGGCGATGTCCGCGACCTCGGCGACGTGCGCCCAGCGGACCGGCGCGTCCAGCCCCGCCGCCCCCGCCACCACATGGGGCCTGCCCTGACGCAGCACCGGCAGCGCGAGCACCTCGGCGACGGTCGGGTACATCGGCCTCCCACCTGGTCGGAACGCAGGAGACAGACTGTACGGCCGGGACCGGGAGTCCGTACACGTTGCCGATGGCGTCGGTGTGGCGCGCGCACCCAGACTCGACCGGGAGCAGGCACCCGAGCGGGAAGGCGGAACCGTGACCGACCGGATCAACCACTGGATAGACGGCAAACCGTGCGAAGGCGTGAGCGAACGATCCGGTGACGTGTTCGATCCGGCCACCGGTCAAGTGCGGGCGAAGGTCCCCTTCGCGGCGCAAGACGACGTCGACGCCGCCGTCGCGGCCGCGTCCCGGGCGCTGCCGGGCTGGCGCGGGACGTCGCTGGCCGGGCGGACGCGGGTGCTGTTCGCCTTCCGCGAGCTGCTTTCGGCGCGGCGTCACGAGCTGGCGAAGATCGTCACCAGCGAGCACGGCAAGGTCGAATCCGACGCGGCGGGCGAAGTCGCGCGGGCCATCGAGAACGTCGAGTTCGCCTGCGGTGCCGCGCAGATGCTCAAGGGCGGGTTCAGCGAGAACGCCTCCACCGGTGTCGACGTCTACTCGATCTCGCAGCCGCTGGGTGTGGTCGGCGTGATCTCGCCGTTCAACTTCCCGGCGATGGTGCCGCTGTGGTTCGTGCCGAACGCGCTCGCCTGCGGCAACACCGTCGTGCTCAAGCCGAGCGAGAAGGACCCGTCCGCGGCGATGTTCATCGCGGAACTGTTCGCCGAGGCGGGCCTGCCCGACGGCGTCCTCAACGTCCTGCACGGGGACAAGGCCGCCGTCGATGGGTTGCTGGAACACCGCGACGTCAAGGCGATCTCGTTCGTCGGGTCGACGCCGATCGCGAAGTACGTCTACGAAACCGGGACCGGGCACGGGAAACGCGTGCAGGCGCTCGGCGGCGCGAAGAACCACATGGTCGTCCTCCCGGACGCCGACCTCGACCTCGCCGCCGACGCGGCCGTCTCGGCGGGCTTCGGCTCGGCGGGGGAGCGGTGCATGGCGGTTTCGGTCGTCGTCGCGGTCGACCCGGTCGGCGACGAACTGGTCGCGAAGATCGCCGAGCGGATCACTCGGCTGCGCGTCGGCGACGGCAGGCGGCCCACCTCGGAGATGGGGCCGCTCGTCACCGCGGCGCACCACGAACGCGTCGAGTCCTATGTGGAAGCGGGGGTCGAAGCGGGTGCCCGGCTCGTCGTCGACGGCCGCGGCATCGAGGTCGACGGCGAGGACGGCGGGTTCTGGCTCGGCCCGACCCTGTTCGACCACGTCGACCCGGAGATGTCGATCTACACCGACGAGATCTTCGGGCCGGTGCTGGCTGTCGCGCGGGCCGAGGGTTACGACGCTGCGCTGGAGCTGATCAACGCCAACGCCTACGGCAACGGCACCGCGATCTTCACCAACGATGGGCGGGCCGCGCGGCGGTTCCAGAACGAGGTCGAGGTCGGGATGGTCGGCGTGAACGTGCCGATCCCGGTGCCGGTCGGCTACTACTCGTTCGGCGGCTGGAAGGACTCGCTGTTCGGGGACAGCCACGCCTACGGGCCGGAGGGGTTCCACTTCTTCACGCGGACGAAGGTGGTCACTTCGCGGTGGCCGGATCCTTCGCAGGGCGGTGTCAACCTCGGGTTCCCGCGCAACAGCTGACGCCTCCCCTGGGCAGCACCTCACCGCCACTCTGATGTCGCGAAAGCCACTTTCGCGACATCAGACGTCCCGAAAGTGGCTTTCGCGACACCCGGAGCCGAAAGGCGAGCGACCCGCCCCCTTTGCCTCACATCCGCCAGGAATGGCCCGTTACCGGCAAAATTTGCCAGTAACGGGCCATTCCTGGCATCTGGCGGGCTGGCCTTCACCGCCCGAGAGAGCGCAGGGTGGACGAGTCAGCCGAGGAAGCTTCAGGAGGCTCCATGTCCGCACAGCCCGCCCGTCACTCCGGAACGTTCGCCCTCGGCGGTGATCTGCCCGTCGTCCGCCTCGGGTACGGAGCGATGCAGCTGACCGGCCCCGGGGTGTGGGGCGACCCGAAGGACCCCGACGAAGCCGTACGCGTGCTTCGCCGCGCCGTCGAACTCGGGGTCACGCTCATCGACACCGCCGACTCCTACGGTCCGTTCGTCTCCGACCACCTCATCAAAGCCGCCCTCCACCCGTACGCCGACGACCTCGTCATCGCGACCAAGGTCGGCTTCACCAGGCAGGGACCCGGCCAGTGGACCGTCGTCGGCAGGCCGGAGTACCTGCGCCAGCAGGTCGAGCTGAACCTCCGTCACCTCGGCGTCGAACGGATCGACCTGCTGCAGCTGCACCGCATCGACCCCCAGGTACCGGTGGCCGACCAGATCGGCGTGCTCGCCGAGCTGCGGGAAGAAGGCAAGATCCGGCACCTCGGGCTCTCCGAGGTCGGCGTGTCCGACGTGATCGAGGCACAGAAGACGGCACCGATCGTGTCGGTGCAGAACCTGTTCAACCTCGGCAACCGCCGCGCCGAAACCCTGCTCGACCACGCCACCGAACACGGCATCGGCTTCATCCCCTGGCATCCGCTGGCCACCGGCGAACTCGCGGGGGAGAAGAGCCCGCTCGTCGCGCTGGCGAAGGAACACGGACGCTCGCCGTCGCAGCTCGCGCTGGCGTGGCTGCTCAAGCGGTCACCGGTCATGCTGCCCATCCCGGGGACCTCGTCGGTCGCGCATCTGGAGGACAACGTCGCCGCCGCGGAGATCGAGCTGACCGACGCCGAATACGACGCGCTTTCCGCCGCCGCGAGCTGAGGGGACCGGGCGCTTTCCTCGCGATCCATGCGGGGAAAGCGTCCTTCAGCTCCCCGGGCATTATGCCTTCCGTAAACTCGTTGTGAGGACGAGCCGAGGGAGGTGCGGATGGCCAACGCGGAAGAGCGCCGTTTCGAAGTGCTGCGCGCGATCGTCGCCGACTACGTGTCCAACCAGGAGCCCGTCGGATCCAAGGCGATCGTCGACCGGCACAACCTCGGGGTGTCCAGCGCCACCGTGCGCAACGACATGGCCGCGCTCGAAGAAGAGGGCTACATCACACAGCCCCACACCAGCGCCGGCCGCATCCCCACCGACAAGGGGTACCGGCTCTTCGTCGACAGGATCGCCGAGGTCAAACCGCTCAGCTCGGCCGAACGCCGGGCCATCACGGCCTTCCTCGACAGCGGCACCGACGTCGACGACGTCCTGCGCCGGTCCGTCCGGCTGCTCGCCCAGCTGACCAGGCAGGTCGCGGTCATCCAGTACCCGATGATGACCAATTCCGCTGTCCGTCACCTGGAAGTGGTGCCGCTCACCCCCGCCCGGCTGATGCTGGTGCTGATCACCGACTCCGGCCGCGTCGACCAGCGCACGGTCGACCTCGGGGACGTCATCACCGAGGAGAACGTCGGCAGGTTGCGCACGGTGCTCAACGGGGCACTGGCGGGCCGTCGCCTCTCCGAGGCCGCGGCGGCCGTCGCCGAACTGCCCGAGAAGTCGCCGGGCGAGCTGCGCGACAACCTCACCCGCGTCTGCACGGTGCTGGTGGAATCGCTGGTTGAGCACCCCGAGGAGCGGCTGGTGCTCGGCGGCACGGCGAACCTCACCCGCAACGTCTCGGACTTCCCCGGATCACTGCGGCAGGTGCTGGAGGCGCTCGAGGAGCAGGTCATCGTCCTCAAGCTTCTCGCGGCCGCGCGCAACCCCGGTGCGATCACCGTGCGCATCGGTGAGGAAAATGAAGACGAGCAGATGCGCAGCACCTCGGTGGTGTCCATCGGCTACGGCATGGACGACCTGTTGCTGGGCGGGATGGGCGTCGTCGGGCCCACCAGGATGGACTACCCGAACACCATCGCCGCGGTGCGTGCGGTGGCGAACTACGTGGGGCAGATCCTCTCCGGCCGCTGAACGCGGTGGTGAGGGCCAAAGCAGAAGGAGAAGGCGAAGACGGTGGCGAGGGACTATTACGGCATTCTCGGGGTTGCGAAGAACGCGACGGATCAGGAGATCAAGCGCGCGTACCGCAAGATGGCCCGGGAACTGCACCCCGACGTCAACCCGTCGGAAGACGCCCAGCACCGCTTCGGCGAGGTGACCACCGCCTACGAGGTGCTGTCGGACCCGCAGAAGCGCAAGGTCGTCGACCTCGGCGGAGACCCGATGGACGGCGGCGCGCGCGGTGGCGGCGGCGGAGACCCGTTCTCGGGCTTCGGCGGCCTTGGCGACATCATGGACGCCTTCTTCGGCGCGGCCGGAGGTGGCGGCGGCCGCGGTCGTGGCCCGCGCAGCCGCGTGCAGCCCGGCTCCGACGCGCTCATCCGCCTCGGCCTGACGCTGGAGGACTGCGCCACCGGCGTCGACCGCGAGATCACCGTCGACACCGCCATCGTCTGCGACCTGTGCCGCGGCGCCGGCGCGGCCGAAGGCACCGGCACCAAGACCTGCGACACCTGCGGCGGCTCCGGCGAGGTCCAGTCCGTGCAGCGGTCCTTCCTCGGCCAGGTCGTCACCGCCCGCCCCTGCCCGGTCTGCCGCGGCTTCGGCGAGGTCATCACCGACCCCTGCCGCCAGTGCGGCGGCGACGGCCGTGTCCGCTCCCGCCGCAACGTCACCGCCAAGATCCCGCCCGGCGTCGGCGACGGCATGCGCATCCGGCTATCCGGCCAGGGCGAGGTCGGCCCCGGCGGCGGCCCGGCCGGCGACCTGTACGTCGAGATCGACGAGGCACCGCACGAGGTGTTCGTCCGGCAGGGCAACGACCTGCACTGCAACTTCCGCATCCCGATGACCACCGCCGCCCTCGGCGCCACGGTGCCCATCGAGACGCTCATCGACGGCGACTACGAACTCGACATCGAGCCGGGCACCCAGCCCGCCACCGAACTCGTGCTCACCGCCAAGGGCATGCCGCGACTGCGGTCCTCCGGCCGCGTCGACGGCCGCGGCGACCTGCACGTCCACATCGACGTCGTCGTGCCGACCAAACTCGACGACGCCCAGCGCGACCTCCTCGTCGAACTGGCCCAGCAGCGCGGCGAAGACGTCCCTTCACTTTCTTCGAACGGCTCCAAGCCCGGCGGGCTGTTCTCCAAGCTGCGCACCAAGAACCACCGGTAACCCGTGCCCGAGACGACACTGCCGGTCTTCCTCACCGACGCGCTGCCCGGATCCGGGCGCACCACGCTCGACGGTGAGGAAGCCCGGCACGCCGCCACCGTCCGGCGGCTGCGCGTCGGTGAACGTCTCGTGCTTTCCGACGGCGAAGGCGGCATGGCGCGCTGCGTCATCGAAGCCGTGCAGGCGGGCCGAGACGCGGCACTCACCCTCGCCATCGAAGAACACTGGACCGAGGAACCACCCGCACTCCGCGTCCTCGTCGCCCAGGCGCTCGCCAAAGGCGACCGCGGCGAACTCGCCGTCGAACTCGCCACCGAAGCAGGCGCCGACGCGATCATCCCCTGGCGCGCCGCCCGCAGCGTCGCCCGCTGGGAAGAAGGAACCCGCGGCGACAAAGCCCTCACCCGCTGGCGCACCACCGCCCGCGCCGCCGCCAAACAAGCCCGCCGCGCCCACCTCCCCGAAGTCACCGAACCCGCCACCACCCGCGAACTCGCCGAACTCGCCCAGACCGTTTCCCGCGCACTGGTCCTCGAATCCGGCATCACCACCCGCCTCACCGAGATCGAACTCCCCGCACAAGGCGACATCCTCCTCATCGTCGGCCCCGAAGGCGGCATCACCGACGAGGAACTCACCACCCTCACCGACGCCGGCGCGACCGCCATCCGGTTGGGCCCCACCGTTTTGCGCACCTCCACCGCCGCCGCCGTCGCCCTCGGCGCACTCGGAGTTCTCACCGACCGCTGGAAGTAAAAAAACACCCCACTAATTTGCGGCCGGTTATGGCGCGATCACGCAAACAGCCGTTACTCTCGTTAACTGACGCGCAACACACGGTTTCGGCGCGCCACTGGGGTCAAGCCCAGTCGCGCGCGTGAATCCCCGCCGGGCACCTCCCCCCTCGGTCCGGCGGAGCCGCGGCGGCGGTGGAGCGACCCCCAGGCTCCACCGCGCCGCGGCGTCTTCATTTCGGGGGCTTCGCAAATCGCTTCGCTCATTGCTGCGCCCGAAATTCGACGCCGCGGCGCGGTTCCGCGTGCCTGTCCGGGGGGCCGACCCCCCGGACCCCCCACGGTGCGGTCGGCGGCGGTTGGCGGCCGGGAGACGAAGCAAAGCGAAGCGTGCGTAGGTGGGGTGGTGACCGGCGTAGGGCCTGGCGGCCCTCGCCTGGTGAGATCCGGCTCCAAGCACGTGAGATCCGTCTTTGAGCACGCGAGATCCGGCTCCAGTCACGCGAGATCCGGGTCTGATCACGTGAGATCTGGGGGATAGGGTTAGGGGATGAGTGACGCGGAGACGTTGTTCGAGCGGATTGTGGCGGGCGAGATTCCGTCCGACAAGGTTTATGAGGACGCGACGACGTATGCGTTTCGGGACATAGCGCCGCAGGCGCGGGTCCATGTGCTCGTGGTGCCGAAGAAGCGGTACCGGAATGTCGGTGAGTTGGCGGCGGCGGAGCCGCAGTTGCTGGCGGATATAGCGCTCGCGGCGCGTAAGGTCGCGGAGCTTGAGGGGATCGCGGAGTCGGGTTATCGGGTGGTGTTCAACACCGACGGTGACGCCGGGCAGACGGTGTTTCACGTGCACGCGCATGTGCTCGGTGGCGAGCAGCTGGGGCATTTCGGCCGATGAAGGTCACGAGCCGGAGAAACCGGACTGCGTGCCGCCACCCGCAACCAGTAACATCGACCTTGTCAGTGTCGTTGAAAATCGCAGCGTAAGCGCAGGAAGTAGGCCAGAGGCCACGTGGCCGGAACCGTACCGGGTGAAGCCGCCCGACCCGACGTTCCCGCGGACGTCACCCCGACGAAGGCCGACGAGGCCGCCGTCACCGAAGCGGCCCAGTCCCGATTCCCCATCCCCGACGCCGCCGCGCTCAGCCTGCTCGGCTCGAGGGACGAAAATCTCCGCGTCGCCGAAGAACTCCTCGCCGCCGACGTCCACGTCCGCGGCAACGAGGTCACCCTGACCGGCGCCCCCGCCGACGTCGCCTTCGCCGAACGTGTCTTCGCCGAACTCGTGACGCTCGCCGGCCGCGGCCAGCAGGTCGACCCGGCCACCGTCCGCCGCACCGTCGGCATGCTCACCACCGGTGACTCCGAGTCACCGGCCGAAGTGCTGAGCATGAACATCATCTCCCGGCGCGGCAAGACCATCCGGCCCAAGACACTCAACCAGAAGCGCTACGTCGACGCCATCGACAAGCACACGATCGTGTTCGGCATCGGCCCCGCCGGTACCGGCAAGACGTACCTCGCCATGGCCAAGGCCGTCCAGGCGCTGCAGGCCAAGCAGGTCAGCCGCATCGTGCTGACCCGGCCCGCGGTCGAAGCCGGTGAGCGCCTCGGCTACCTGCCGGGCACGCTCAACGAGAAGATCGACCCGTACCTGCGCCCGCTCTACGACGCGCTGCACGACATGGTCGAGCCCGAGTCGATCCCCAGGCTGATGCAGGCGGGCACCATCGAGATCGCGCCGCTCGCGTACATGCGCGGCCGCACCCTCAACGACGCCTTCATCATCCTCGACGAAGCGCAGAACACCACGCCGGAACAGATGAAGATGTTCCTCACCCGGCTCGGGTTCGGCGCCAAGATCGTCGTCACCGGCGACGTCACCCAGGTCGACCTCCCCAACGGCCAGAAGAGCGGCCTGCGGGTGGTCCGGGACATCCTCGAAGGTGTCGAGGACCTGCACTTCGCCCAGCTCACCAGCCAAGACGTGGTGCGCCACAAGCTCGTCGGCGACATCGTCGACGCGTACGAGAAGTGGCAGGCCGTGCAGGACAGCAAGGACCAGGGCCGTCAGAACCAGGGCAGTGGCTGGAAAGGGCAGCGGAGATGAGGACTGAGCGCCCGTTGCCCGAGTTGACCAAGGCGCGCGCGTTTCCGGCCGAAGGCCCCGCTAATGCGGAGGCAGGCCGAAGGTCTGTCTACGGATTAGCGGTCGCGCGCAGCATCGGGGATGAAAAATGAGCATCGAGATCGCCAATGAATCGGGCGTGAACGTCGACGAGACCTCCATCGTGTCGGCCGCGCGGTTCGCGCTCGACAAGATGGAGGTCAGCCCGCTCGCCGAGCTGTCCATCCTGCTCGTCACCCTCGAGGTGATGGAAGACCTGCACGAACGGTGGATGGACCTGCCCGGTCCCACCGACGTGATGGCCTTCCCGATGGACGAGCTCGACTCGTCGCGCCGCCCCGACGCGCCCGACGCCTCACCCGCGCTGCTCGGCGACATCGTGCTCTGCCCGGCGTTCGCGAAGGACCAGGCCAAGACGGCCGGGCACGGGCTGATCGACGAGCTGCACCTGCTCACCACGCACGGTGTGCTGCACCTGCTCGGCTACGACCACGCCGAACCCGCCGAAGAACGTGAGATGTTCGGTCTGCAGAAGCGGATCCTCGGCGAGTTCCAGGCGGCCGTCACCGCGCACAACCGCCGTGACGCGCAGCGCACCGCGGACGACAGGCTCCTCGGCACCGCCGGTCTGGACACCGCGCCCGCCGAAGAACCCCCCGCCTAGGCGGGCCGCGGACATGGGTAGTCCCACGGCCCTGCTGCTCATCGCGATCGCGTTGATCCTGCTCGCCGGGGTGTTCGCCGCCGCCGACGCGGCGGTCAGCACGGTCTCCAAGGCCCGGGCCGACGGTCTCGTCCGGCTCGGGCGCCCCGGCGCGCGCCAGCTCGCGCTGGTCATCGCCGAACGCCGCCGCCACATCAACCTGATCCTGCTGCTGCGGATGACCTGCGAACTGACCGCCACCGTGCTGGTCACCGTCGACATCCTCGGCTGGATCAGACCGCTGTGGCTCGCCATCGTCGTCGCCGCGGGGGTGATGGTCGTGGTGAGCTACGTGCTCATCGGCGTCGGCCCGCGCACCCTCGGCCGCCAGCACCCGTACCGGATCGGCCTCGTCGTCGCGGGCCCTGTCCGCGTCCTCGGGTCCATCCTCGGCCCGCTCAGCAGGCTGCTGATCGTCCTCGGTAACGCCATCACCCCCGGCCGAGGCTTCCGCGAAGGCCCGTTCACCTCCGAAGTCGAGCTGCGTGAACTGGTCGACCTCGCCCAGGAACGCGGCGTCGTCGAGGAATCCGAACGCGAGATGATCCACTCGGTGTTCGAACTCGGCGACACCGTCGCGCGCGAGGTCATGGTGCCGCGCACGGAGATCGTCTGGATCGAGCACGACAAGACCGTGCGCCAGGCGCTCGCGCTGGCCCTGCGCACCGGGTTCACCCGGCTGCCGGTGATCGGCGACTCCGTCGACGACGTCGTGGGCGTCGTCAACATCAAGGACCTCATGCCCGCCTATATGGCCGAGGGCGGTTCGCAGCGGCTGGTCGAGGAGCTGATGAACCCGGCGAGCTTCGTGCCGGACTCGAAGCGGCTCGACGACCTGCTCAAGGAGATGCAGGTCTCGCACAACCACATGGCCATCGCCGTCGACGAGTACGGCGGCACCGCGGGCCTGCTCACCATCGAGGACATCCTCGAGGAGATCGTCGGCGAGATCACCGACGAATCCGACACCGACGAGCGCCCCGAGGTCGAGGAACTCGAGAACGGCGCGGTCCGCGTCTCGTCCCGGCTCTCGATCGACGACCTGGGCGAACTGTTCGGGATCGACCTCGAAGACCACGACGTGGAGACCGTGGGCGGGCTGCTCGCCGAGCGACTGGGTAGGGTCCCGCTGCCGGGGGCCGAAGCCGAGGTCGCCGGACTTCGGCTGTTCGCCGAAGGCGGTAAGGACCGGCGCGGGCGGATGCGGATCACCACGGTGGTCGTCCACCCCGCCGACGCGGACGCGGTGACCGACGCAGCCCAGGGCAGGCGCCGCACCCGGGTCCCGCAGCCCGATGAAAGTGACAGGAGTGTCGAACATGCCTGAGCTGGACGCCGAGGACGAGAAGCTGGTGACCCTGGCCAGGTCCGCGCGAGCCCGCACCCAGGCCGAGGAAGGCGCCGCGCTCCGCGACACCGACGGCCGCACCTACGCGGCGAGCACGGTCGACCAGCCGTCGTTCAAACTCACCGCGCTGCAGGCCGCCGTCGCCGCCGCCGTTTCGAGCGGAGCCGAAGGAATCGAAGCCGCCGTCGTGGTCAGCGCCGAAGGCCTGCTCAAGGAGGCGTCCGTGCACGCGGTGCGCGACATCGCCGAAGAGGCGCCCATTTATCTCGCCGACCCCAGTGGCAAGGTGCTGAACTGATGACCGAGCCGCACCGTTCCGGTTTCGCCTGCTTCGTCGGGCGGCCCAACGCGGGCAAATCGACGCTGACCAACGCGCTCGTCGGCAGCAAGGTGGCGATCACCTCCAGCAAACCGCAGACCACCCGGCACGCCATCCGCGGCATCGTCCACCGCGACGACGCCCAGCTGGTGATCATCGACACACCGGGCCTGCACCGGCCGAGGACACTGCTCGGCGAGCGGCTCAACGACATCGTCCACTCGACATGGTCCGAAGTGGACGTTGTCGGGCTTTGCGTGCCCGCCAACGAAAAGGTCGGTCCCGGTGACCGGTTCATCGCCGCCGAACTCAAGAAGATCGCCAAGCGAACCCCGGTGATCGGCATCGTCACCAAGACGGATCTCGTGAAACCCGAACAGGTCGCCGAGCAGCTGCTCGCCCTGCAGGAGGTCATGGAGTTCGCCGAGCTCATCCCGGTGTCCGCTGTGGACGGTTTCCAGGTCGGCGCGCTCGCGGACCTGCTGGTGCGACACCTTCCCGAAGGCCCCCAGCTGTATCCGGGCGGTGAACTCACCGACGAGCCCGAGCAGACGCTGGTCGCCGAGCTGATCCGCGAGGCCGCCCTGGAAGGTGTCCGGGACGAACTCCCGCACTCGATCGCCGTCACCGTCGAGGAAATGCTGCCCCACGAGGGCAGGGACGACATGATCGACGTGCACGCGTTCCTTTATGTGGAAAGACCGAGTCAGAAGGGCATCATCCTCGGGCACAAGGGTGAGCGCTTGAAGGACGTCGGCGCCCGCGCCCGGCAGCAGATCGAGGGCCTTCTCGGCACGAAGGTCTACCTCGACCTCCACATCAAGGTAGCCAAAGAGTGGCAGCGCGACCCCCGTCAGTTGCGACGGCTGGGCTTCTGACTTAACGGAATGTCTCGATTCGGTCGCGGAGACCGGTTGATGGTGTGGAACCGGACGGGTGACCTTAGAGTCTCATTCCTCGACTCCGGTGATCGCTGATCGGGCGGCGGCGCGCGGGGCGATTTCCACATCTCATTCGTGAAGGGAAAGCGGTAAATGACCGACAACCAGGGCCTGCCCAACTACTCCGGCGACCCTCAGGGCGGTGGCGGCTTCAACAACCCCGGCCCGCCGCCCAACAACAACCTGGTGTGGGCGATCCTCACCACGATCCTGTGCTGCCTGCCCTTCGGCATCGTCGCGATCGTCAAGTCGAACCAGGTGAACACCCTCTGGGCACAGGGCCAGCCCGCGGCCGCGCAGGAAGCGGCCGACGCCGCCAAGAAGTGGTCGATCATCGCGGCCATCGTCGGTGGCATCCTCATCGTTCTGTACGTTGTCCTGGTCGTCTTCCTCGGCGTCTTCGCGGCTTCGGTGGACGTGAACAACTACCGCTGACAGCGGTGATCGAGGGGGAGACCTCATGACCGACCAGTACCCGAACTACCCGCCTCCGGGCGGGCCACCGCCGCAGCAGCCGTACTACGGCGGCATGCCGAACTACGGTCCGCCGCCGGACAACAACCTGGTGTGGGCCATTCTCTGCACGGTGTTGTGCTGCTTGCCGCTGGGTATCGTGGCGATCGTGAAGTCGAGCCAGGTGCAGACGTTGTGGGCGCAGGGTTTCCACGCCGAAGCGCAGAAGGCCGCCGACGACGCGAAGAAGTGGTCCATGTGGGGAGCGATCGCCACCGGCGGTCTTTTCCTGCTGTACATCATCTTCATCGTCGTGATGGTCATCATCGGCGCGTCGGCGGGAAGCTTCACGCCGTGACGACGTCCGTCTACACGGGATTCCCGGCGCGCGGGTTCAAAGCACGGACCCGCGCGCTGGGACCACCCCTGGCCATCGCCGCCGGCGCCGCGGCGGGCTGCGTCGTCCTCTGGCTGGGCGATCCCACCACCCCGGGCGGGCCGCTTCCGGTCTGTCCCACCAAAGCCCTGCTGGGCATCGCGTGCCCCGGCTGCGGTGGCATGCGCATGGTCTACAGCGCGCTGCACGGCGATATCCCCGCCGCGCTGCACTACAACGCGGTGTCCTTTGTGGTCCTTCTGCTGCTCGTCTGGAGCACCGTCGCCTGGGCTGTCGGCAGGCTCCGCGGCCGTTCGGTGGACAGCTGGCTGCACTGGCGCTGGACGCCGCTCGCGTTCGGCGTCGTGTTCGTCGTCTGGTTCGTCATCCGTAACCTGCCCTTCGCCCCGTTCACCTCGCTGTACGTCTGAGTGCCGGGCCGAGCCCCGGATCGTCGGTGGCACCGAGTACGCTCCCGCGCACCGGTCTGCTCGGCGTGCACCCATGCCGTACATTCAGCCCGGTTCGCCGCACGAGGCCCCGTGCGCCAGGGGCAGAGGAACCAGCGAGGGGATTTCGATGACCACTCCCTACGGCCAGCAGCCGCCGGGACAGCAGCCGCCACCCGGATCCGGGCCCCCGCCGGGGGACGGGCAGCAGCAGTCACCGCAGCCGCAGCAGCCGTTCGGACAGCCGCCATCGGGAGAGCAGCCCTCGCCGTTCGGGCAGCAGCCTGAGCAGCCTTCGCCCTTCGGCCAGCAGCACTCGCAGCCTCAGGGTGATCAGTCTTCGCCGTTCGGGCAGCAGCCTTCACAGGGTGAGCAGCCTTCGCCCTTCGGTCAACCGGCCTCCGGCGAGCAGCCGTCGTCGCCGTTCGGCCAGCAGCCGCAGCAGCAGTCGCCCTTCGGCCAGCAACCCCAGCAGCCGTTCGGCGCGCAGCAACAGCAGCAGTCGCCGTTCGGGCAGCAACCCCAGCAGGCGTCGCCGTTCGGCCAGCAGCCGGGCCAGCCTTCGCCGTTCGGGCAGCCGGGCCAGCAGGCGCCGTTCGGCCAGGCCGCCCAGTTCGGCCCGCAGACCGACTACGCCCACTGGGGCCTGCGCGCGGCCGGGACCCTGATCGACTTCGGTCCGATCGTCGTGCTCCCGATCATCGGCTCCATCATCTCCGCGACGGGGTCCTACACGTTCGGCATGATCATCGCCGGTCTCGGGTACCTCGCAGGACTCGGCTGGACCATCTACAACCGGTGGATCCAGATGGGCACCACCGGCCAGTCGCTCGGCAAGAAGATCATGAAGATCAAGCTCGTCCGCGAGAGCGACGGCCGGCCGATCGGCCCGCTGATGGCCTTCGTCCGGGACCTGTGCCACAACCTGGACGGCTGGGTCTGCGGTCTCGGTTACCTCTGGCCGCTGTGGGACCCGAAGAAGCAGACTTTCGCCGACAAGATCCTCAGCACCGTCGTCGTCCCGGGCGAAGCCGACGCCGCGCTCGCTTCGGCGCCGTTCGGCCAGTCCCCGGGATTCCCGGCGCCGTCGTCGTCTTCGCCGTCGTTCCCCGCGCAGCCCTCACCGTTCGGCCAGCAGCAGCCGCAGCAGCCGTTCGGCGCGCAGCAGCCCCAGCAGCAGCCGGGCCAGTTCGGTCAGCAGCCCCAGCAGCCCTCACCGTTCGGTCAGCCGTCGCAGCCGTTCGGGCAACAGCCGTCGCAGCCGTTCGGTCAGCCGTCGCCGGGAACCGCGGCGCCGTCCCCGGAGTCCCAGCCCGGACCGGCCTTCGGCGAGCCGGAGCCGACCCAGGTGCTCCGCCCTGGTCAGCCGCCTCAGCAGGCACCGTCCGGGTTCGACGAAGCCGAGCCGACGCAGAAGATCACGCCGGAGCAGCTGAGGCAGCGGTTGCCCGGTGGTGCGGACGGGCCGAACGGGCCTGGAACGCCGCAGCAGTAAGGAAAGACCGGCGGGATCCACCCGCCGGGAAACGCGACGACAGTGGGGAACCCGATGACGAACCCGTACGGCCAGCAGCCCGGCTACGGCCAGCAGCCGCCCTATGGCCAGCAGCCTCAGCCCGGATACGGACCTCCGTCCGGTGCGACGCCCTCGCCGTACGGTCAGCCCTCCGGTGCGACGCCCGCACCGTACGGTCAGCCTTCGGGTGCGACCCCCATGCCGTACGGTCAGCCGGCGCCTTACGGCCAGCCTTCCCCGTACGGTCAGCCCGCGCCCTACGGCGCTCCGGGTGGTATGCCCGGTGGCGGCGACATCAACTCGATCCCCGACTACAAGGGCTGGGCGATCGGCTGCATCTTCCTCTGCTGGATCATCGCGATCTTCGCGATCATGAAGTCCAACGAGGTCAACACCTACAAGATGCAGGGCAACTACGCCGCCGCCATGGACGCGTCGAAGTCGACGAAGACCATGTGCATGATCGCCTCGATCATCGGCGGCGTCGGCTGCCTGTTCTCCATTCTCTGGATCATCCTGGCCGCCGCGACGGCGTTCTAGCTCTCACCGAAAGAACAACGAGGACCATTCACCATGACCAACCCCTATGGCCAGCAGCAGCCCTACGGACAGCAGCAGCCCGGCTACGGGCCGCCTTCCGGTGGCATGCCCGCTCCCTATGGCCAGCCGGCTCCCTACGGCGCGCCGTCCCCCTATGGTGCGCCGGGCGGCATGCCCGGTGGTGGCGGCGACATCAACTCCATCAAGGACTACAAGGGCTGGGCGATCGGCTGCATCTTCCTCTGCTGGATCATCGCGATCTTCGCGATCATGAAGTCCAACGAGGTCAACACCTACAAGATGCAGGGCAACTACGCCGCCGCCGCGGACGCGTCGAGGTCGACGAGGACCATGTGCATGATCGCTTCGATCATCGGTGGCCTCGGCTGTCTCTTCGCCATCGTGATGATCGTGATCTCGATCGTCGCGGCCGCGTCCGTGCCCAGCTGCTACGGCCGCTACTGCTGATTCCGGGGCGCGCCACCCCGATGTCGGTCCCTGGTGGGACGATGTCGGGGTGGTGAACCTCTATCGCGACACCGGAGTGGTGTTGCGGACGCACAAGCTGGGTGAAGCCGATCGGATCATCACCCTGCTCACGCGGCGGCACGGCAAGGTCCGTGCGGTCGCGAAAGGCGTGCGTCGGACGTCATCGCGCTTCGGCGCGCGGTTGGAGCCGTTCGGCCACGTCGACGTCCAGTTCTACACCGGCCGCTCCCTCGACGTGATCACCCAGGTCGAGACGGTCGATGCCTTCGCGTTGCCGCTGGTGGCCGATTACCAGCGCTACACCGCCGCCAGCGCCATCGCCGAGACGGCGGACAGGCTGTCCGCCGAAGAGGGCGAGCCGGTGCTCAAGCTCTACATGCTCGTCGTCGGAGCCCTTCGGGCGCTCGCGGGCGGCGAACGGGACAGCTCCCTCATCCTCGACGCCTTCTTCCTGCGGGCCATGGCCTACGCGGGGTGGGCGCCCGCGATCACCGAATGCGCCCGCTGCGGCCTGCCGGGACCGCACAAGGCGTTCAGCGTGTCCGCCGGCGGCTCGATGTGCCCGGATTGCCGGGTTCCCGGCTGCGTCCATCCCTCGCATGAGGTCCTGACCCTGCTCGCGGCGCTCCTGCACGGCGAGTGGCCGGTGGCCGAAGCGTCGCTGCCGGTGCCGCGGCGGGACGCGTCCGGCCTGGTCGCGGCGCATCTGCAGTGGCATCTGGAGCGCCAGTTGCGCTCGCTGCCGCTGGTGGAGAGGCGTGCGCGGGAGAGCGCCACCGGAGCGCAGTAGGGTCGCAGGCACAGGTTCACTCGATCAGGAGGCTCGAAGGTGCTGCGCAGGGGACGCGAGAACAAGGCGTCACAATTCGAACTTCGCGCGCCGGAGCCGCATCCGTCCGGTGCCCGGCCGCCGGAGATCCCCAAGGAACTCCTCCCGAAGCATGTCGCGCTGGTCATGGACGGCAACGGCCGCTGGGCCAACCAGCGAGGACTGCCGCGGATCGAAGGCCACAAACGCGGTGAAGCGGTGATGATCGACGTCGCCAGCGGTGCCGTGGAGCTGGGCGTCAAATGGCTGTCGGTGTACGCGTTCTCCACCGAGAACTGGAAGCGGAGCCCGGAAGAGGTCCGCTTCCTGATGGGCTTCAACCGCGACACCATCCGCCGCCAGGTCGACTACCTCGGCTCGATCGGCGTTCGCATCCGCTGGGCGGGCCGTCGCCCGAAGCTGTGGGCGAGCGTCATCAAGGAACTGCAGGTCGCCGAGGAAAAGACCAAGGACAACACGGCGCTGAACATGACCATGTGCGTCAACTACGGCGGCCGTGCCGAATTGGCCGACGCGATGAGCAGGATCGCCAAGGACGTCGCCGACGGGAAGCTGAACCCGGACAAGGTCACCGAGAAGACCATCGGGAAGTACCTGTACCAGCCCGACATGCCCGACGTGGACCTGTTCCTGCGGCCGTCGGGGGAGCAGCGGACGTCGAACTTCCTGCTCTGGCAGTCGGCCTACGCCGAGATGGTCTACCAGGACACGCTCTTCCCGGACTTCGACCGCACCCACCTGTGGCGGGCGTGCCTCGAGTTCGCGAAACGGGACCGCCGGTTCGGCGGGGCCATCGACCAGGCTTCGGAAGGAACCTCATGACGACCGAAGCGGCGGACACGGCGGCTTTGCTCACCGCGGCGCGAGAAGCCCTCGAGCGCTATCTCGAAGTCCATGTTGACGACGACGGCGCGCTGACCTTCTCGCACGCGGACGTCCCGTGCGTCATCCAGGCGACCCGGCTGGCCGAAGGGCTGACCGTGCTGAGCCTGACCTGCGTCGTCGCCTGGGATCTGCCGGACGACCCGGCGATCGCGGCCTCGGCGGCGGAACGCGCCGGGCAGGGCCTGTTCGGCACGCTCGGTGTCGTGCGTTCGGAGAAGGGGATCGACATCACGCTGAGGTACGCCTTCCCGGCCGAGGGCATGGACGCCTCGCCGCTCGGGACGCTGCTCATGCTGGTCGTGTCGACCGCTTCGCAGCTGCGCTCCGACTTGCTGGGCAGCGCCACCGGGGACTGACCGCCGGGACTCTGGGTCACCTGGCATCATTTCGCGCATGGAAACCATTTCCAAGAGCGCCCCGGAGCAGAAGCCGGTCCGGCGGTTCAAGATCACCTCGATCGAGGTGCTCTGCGCGATCCTGCTGATCGCGATCCTCGGGCAGAGCTGGCTCCAGCAGGTGTTCGACGTGCCCGCGCTGCGGACCGGCTCGACGGTGTTCGTCGCCGTCTGCGTGCAGGCGCTGCCGTTCCTGGTGCTCGGGGTACTGATCAGCGGCGCGATCGCGGCGTTCGTGCCCGCGCGGGTGCTGGAGAAGGTGCTTCCCCGCCGGGCCGGCGCGGCGGTCGGTGTCGCGGGGCTGGCAGGGGTCGCCCTGCCGGGATGTGAATGCGCTTCGGTGCCTGTCGCGCGGCGGCTGATCGGCCAGGGTGTCGCGCCCGCGGCCGCGCTGACGTTCCTGCTGGCCGCGCCCGCGGTGAACCCGGTGGTGCTGGTCGCGACGGCGGTGGCGTTCCCCGGGAACCCGGAGATGGTGTTCGCCCGGTTCGCCGGTTCGCTCGTCACGGCGATGGTGATGGGCTGGCTGTGGGCGAAGTGGGGCAAGCTCGACTGGATCGCGGAGCGGGCGCTGCGGCGCATGCCGGACGTCCAGCATGGTTCGCGGTGGAAGACCTTCGCCGAGACCGCGCGGGCGGATCTGGTCGAGGCGGGCGGGTTCCTCGTGCTCGGCGCGATGATCGCGGCCGCGATGAACGTGCTGGTGCCCGCCAAGTGGTTCGGCGTGCTGGGGGAGCAGATCGTGCTCGGGGTGCTGGTGATGGCCGTGCTCGCCGTCGTGCTGGCCCTGTGCAGTGAGGCCGACGCCTTCGTCGCCGCGTCGCTGACCGCGATGCCGCTGCTGCCGAAACTGGTGTTCCTCGTGGTCGGGCCCGCGATCGACGTGAAGCTGTTCGCCCTGCAGACCGGCACCTTCGGCAAGTCGTTCGCGCTGCGGTTCGCGCCGGTGACGTTCGTCGTCGCGCTGTCCTGCGCCGTCGTGTCGGGCGTGCTCATCCTGGGAGGTGGCGCGTGAAACGCGAGACCCAGAACATCCTGCTGATCCTGCTCGGCGGGGCGCTGCTCAAGATCACGATCAACGGCGACTACCTGCGCTACGTCAAACCCGCGCAGCAGCCGTGGATCATCGCCGGTGGCACGATCATGGTCGCGCTGGGCGCGGTCGCGATCATCCGCGACCTGCTGGCAGCGCGGGCCGCCGCCGCTTTGGAGGTTCACGCGCACGACCACAACACCCGTTCGGCCTGGCTGCTGATGGTGCCGGTGCTGGCCGTCTTCCTGGTCGCGCCGCCCGCGCTGGGTGCCGACTCGGTGAACCGGACCGAGGCAAGAGCGCCGCAAAGCGCCTCGGCGAGCAACGCGGCCGCCTTCCCGCCGCTGCCCGCCGGTGACGTGGTGCCGCTGGAGGTCAACGACTTCGTCAGCCGGGCGGGCTGGGACAAGAGCGGGACCCTGAACGGGCGCGTGGTGCGGCTGTCCGGATTCGTCGTGCACAACGAGGGCAACACGATGCTGGCCAGGATGGTGATCGGCTGCTGCGCGGCCGACGCCTACCCGATCACCGTGCGGCTGGTGGGCGACGGCGTGTCGGGCTTCGGCGACGACACGTGGCTTGAGGTGACCGGGACGGTCGTGCCGGGCACGGCGGTGCGGGCGAACAGCTACATGCCGGACTTGACGCTCACTTCGGTGCGGCAGGTGCCTGCGCCGAAGGACCCTTACGAGTACTGAGGCCTGGATGTCATGACCTACGACCTGGAGTGGGTGGACCTACCGGAGCCGGCCGCGGCCGCCCGCGACCGTTACGAGGCTTGTCTCTTCGGCTGCGAGCACGTTCCCCGCTGCTCGGGCTTGTACTTCGAACTGGCCGAGCCTTTCCAGTTCCACCTCAACATCATGGGGATGGCGGTGTGCCGGGCGGGTATGCGGCGCACGGCGATGACCTATGAAGCGGAATACCGTCCGTTTCCCGCGTGGCCATTCACCGACACCGAGGACTGGCTGTCGGCGGGCCAGGACCGCCGCGACGAGTACCTCCGTGCCGAGCGCGCCGCCTCGGCGCAGACGGTCGCGGGAATGGCCGGGATCCCGGAGTTCAAGCTAATGAGCAACGGGCCGTGGATCGTCGGCGCCCGAGAGATCAAGCAAGCGCTCGAACGCTACGAAACGGCTTCCGCGGCCCTGCGCTCGGAGCTGGAGGCCGACGAACTCTGGCGGAAGTGGCTCGCCTGGCTGCGCGAGACCGCGGGCCACGGCGGGTTCATCGTGGACTGACCGGATGTTATGAATGGGACTTTCATCGCAAAATTTGCGATGAAAGTCCCATTCATAACACGGGGCGTCAGTGGTTCGAGCAGGTCCCGACGATCTCCACGGTGTGGCTGATGTCGGAGAACCCGTGCTCCGAAGCGATCTTCTCGGCCCAGCGCTCGACGGCGGGCCCTTCCACCTCGACGGTGCTCCCGCAGACGCGGCACACCAGGTGATGGTGGTGGTGCGACGAGCAGCGCCGGTAGATGGCCTCGCCGGTGTCGGTGCGCAGGACGTCGATCTCGCCGGCCTCCGAGAGCGACTGCAGCGTCCGGTACACCGTGGTGAGCCCGATGCCGTCGCCGCGTTTGCGCAGCTCGTCGTGCAGTTCCTGGGCGGAACGGAAGTCGTCGATCGCCTTGAGCAGCTCGACCACGGCGGCCCGCTGTTTCGTCGACCGGCGTCCCGGCACCGGCGCGGAACTGTTGGCCGTCGTCGGACTCATGCTCACTTCCCCTCCTGAACGTGGGCTACGGCGTCCACCACGATATGCGCAAGGTGATCGTCGACCAGCCGGTACACCACCTCGCGGCCGCGTCGCTCACCCTGTACGACACCCGCCGTCTTGAGCACCCGCAGGTGCTGGCTGATCAGCGGCTGCGCGACATCGAGTGTGTCCACCAATTCGTGTACGCACCTGTCCGCGTTACGCAGCTGCAGGACGATGGCGATGCGTACGGGCGCGGCGAGGGCCCTGAGCAGGTCGCCGGCGTCCGCGAGGGCGGCGGCCGAGGCCGACGTGGCGGGTTCGGCGAGGGGGCGGGCCGCCGAATGCGGTCCGGGGTCTTCCGTGACGCCAGGGGCGGCCGAATCCGGGGTCACCGTAGCCATCGCCGCCTCCATGTCCATCATGATTTCCGAAGTCATTGCCAGTAACAGTCCAGCCCATCTTAGTGTTCCCGCCCGTGAGGGTCTGTTCGCCGACCGGGCGACCACTTGGCGGCTACGTTACTGCTCCATTCGGGTGACTTAGCGAAGAAATGACCATTCCACTTCGCATGTGGTCGCCAACGGTGCAAGGTTGTCGCGAGGGCTGGAGAGGGCAGTGGGGAGACATGACTCGTTTCGTGACGAAGCTTGCCGCCGCGACGGCGGCCTTCGCTTTGGCGTCGGTCCCGGGGCTCGCCTCGGCGCAGACGACGCAGGCCGTCGATGAGAAGACCGGCCCCGTGTCGTTCGCGAACGTGGCATCGGTGCGCATCGGGAACCCGGGATCGCTGATCACCGAGACCCAGCGTTCACCGCTGACGCCCGGCCAATCGAAACTCTCCCCGGATCGCACCGTCGTGCCCCGTGACGACGGCGAGCGGAACACCTTCGGCAAGAAATGGGACATCAACCTGGGCCGCTACGGCGCGGACAGCCCGTACCCGGCCGGGATCGCCAGCCGCGACCACAACGTGCTCGCCGCGCTGCAGCAGACCACCGTCCCGACTGCGGTCGCGGAGAGCAACTACGCCCTGATCGACAACGGGCGCGGCGGCGCGAAGCCCGCCGATAACACCGTGCTGGTACTCGAAGGTGCGAAGAGCGCCGTCGACTGCAGTTCGCCGAGCAAGGCGACGTCGTCGACGAGCGTGGGCAAGATCTGGGTGCGGGACGAGAACGGCGCGCTGAAGCCGTCCGGCGCTTCGGGCGTCGACGTCAAGGGCCTCAAGCTCGGCCCGCCGTCGCTCGTCGCCAACGAGAGCCCCAGCAAGGACAAGACCACCTCCGACCTGACCGTCTCCCGGGTGACCGCCTTCGACCAGCTCATCCGGCAGAGCGGCTGGCGCGACGGCGACGTGACCGCGGTGGCGGGCTGGAAGCTGGACATCGTCACGCACGTCCGCGACGAGGCCGGCAAGGATCTGCGCGAGGCCCGCACGACGATCGTGCTCGGCGGCGTGAGCTGCGCGATCCCGAAGAACTTCGTGGCGAAGCCCGCCGGTGGCACCGGACCGGGCGCGGCACCCGAGCAGCCCGCGGTGCCCGGAACGGTCCCCGCGGGCGGTATCCCGCCGCAGGCCGACGACTCGACGCGGACCGTGGTCGGGCTCGGACTGCTGGGCGGCGGCATCGTGATCGGCGCCGCGGCCATGCTGCTGTTCCGTCGTCGCAAGCCCGTTCCGGTGCGGGAGAAGTAGCGGCCTCGTGCGGACCTGGCTGGCGGGACTCTCCGCCGTCGTCTCCGCGCTCGCCATCTCCGCGGGCGTGATCGTGCTGACCTGGATCCCGCCGGAACCGGCTGGGGTCTCGCTGGCTGAACCCGCGGTCATGCCGGGCGACGAAGGCGCGCCCCTGGCGTTGCCCGCAGACAATTCCAAGCGCGGACAGCGGCCCGGCACCATCCGCCTGCCCGAAGGCGGATCGGCGAAGCTCGTCCGCTCCGAGGTCAACTCCGACGGCACCCTCCCGATCCCGCGCGGGCTCGGCGACGCGGCCTGGTGGGGCGCGCGGCTCGGTGCCGAAGCGGGTACGGCGCTGATCTCCGGGCACGTCAACTGGGGCGGCGTCAAAGGCCCGTTCGACGAGCTGTGGCGGATGCGGGAAGGCCAAGAGGTGGGCGTCAGCGACGCGGCGGGCGGGATCTGGGTCTACCGGGTGCGCGAGGTCGTCACCGTGCACAAGAACGATCTGCCCGCGCAGGCGGCGAAGCTGTTCGCGCAGAGCGGGCCGCACCGGCTGGTGCTCGTCACCTGCGGCGGCGACTACCTCGGCGGGACCGACGGCTACCGGGACAACCGCGTCATCGTCGCGACTCCCGTCTCCGGCCCGCCCGCCTGACTGCCCGCCCGAAACGCGAGAAGTCGGTGCAACCCACTTCGGCTCGCGTCGCGTGTCTAGCGACACCGGCCGCTCCGGCGGCTTGACGCGAGCAAGGAGTAATACCCGATGGTGGGACAGTTTGACGTGGACGACACCGCCGCGGCGGGCGAGGAGCAGCCGAAGAGGCGCTCCAAGCTGGGGTGGATCCTCGCCTCCGCCGCGATCTTCGTGGTGGCGGCCGTGGTCGCCGTCCTGGTTTTCACCGGAAAGAGTGATCCGGTCGTCGAGGCCGCTCAGGGCCAGGCGAACACGTCCGCGGGGCAGACGTCCGCGGAAGCCCCACCCGAGACGGGCCAGGCCCCCGGCACGGTCAAACTTCCCGGTGGTGGCACGGCGAAACTGATCCGCAAGGAACTGACCGCAGACGGAACCCTCCCCATCCCCGAGGGCCTCGACGAAGCCACCTGGTGGGGCGCGAAACTGGGCGCCGACCAGGGCGCGTCCCTGCTTTCCGGGCATGTGAACTGGAAGGGGAAGAAGGGCCCGTTCGACGAACTGTGGCGGCTCAAGACCGGCCAGGAGGTCGCTCTCGTCGACACCGACGGCGGCAAGTGGGTCTACAAGATCAGCGAGATCGTCACCGTGCACAAGACGAAGCTGGCCGAGCAGTCGGAAAAGCTGTTCGGGCCGGACGGGCCGCACCGGCTCGTGCTGGTCACCTGCGGTGGCGAGTACGTCGGCGGGACCGACGGCTACGAAGACAACCGCATCGTCACCGCCTCGTTGGTCAACCGGCCCTGAGCCGTCCGACCTCGCCGGAGGTCGTGTGGGGACGGGCGGTTAGGCTTGTCGTTCTAGTCCGATACCCGTCCCCGCATGCTTCGGAGCGTGGAGTGCCCGCCAACACCATTGAGACCGTCGTCAGCCTGTGCAAGCGTCGAGGCTTCGTTTTCCCGTGTGGAGAGATCTACGGCGGTACCAAGTCGGCGTGGGACTACGGGCCCCTCGGTGTCGAACTCAAGGACAACATCAAGCGCCAGTGGTGGAAGACCGTGGTGCAGAGCCGGGACGACGTCGTCGGCCTCGACTCTTCGGTCATCCTGCCGCGCCAGGTCTGGAACGCGTCGGGTCACCTCGACGTCTTCACCGACCCGCTGATCGAATGCCTCTCCTGCCACAAGCGGTTCCGCGCCGACCAGTTGGCCGAGGACTTCTCCGCCCGCTCGGGCAAGGAGGTGTCCGAGGACGACCTGTCCGAGGTCCCGTGCCCGAACTGCGGCAACCGCGGGCAGTACACCGCGCCGCGTGACTTCAACATGATGCTGAAGACCTACCTCGGCCCGGTCGAGTCCGAGGAAGGCGTGCACTACCTCCGCCCGGAGACCGCGCAGGGCATCTTCATCAACTTCCTCAACGTGCAGACCGCGGCACGCAAGAAGCCGCCGTTCGGCATCGGCCAGATCGGCAAGTCGTTCCGGAACGAGATCACGCCGGGCAACTTCATCTTCCGCACGCGCGAGTTCGAGCAGATGGAGATGGAGTTCTTCGTCGAGCCGGGCGAGGACGAGACCTGGCACCAGTACTGGATCGACGCGCGTACCGAGTGGTACAAGGACCTCGGCATCAAGGCGGACAACCTCCGCCTTTACGAGCACCCGAAGGAAAAGCTCTCCCACTACTCGAAGCGCACCGTCGACATCGAGTACCGCTTCGCGTTCAACGCGGGCCAGGAGTGGGGCGAGCTCGAAGGCATCGCGAACCGCACCGACTACGACCTCACGACGCACTCGAACCACTCCGGCGTCGACCTGTCGTTCTTCGACCAGGCCACGAAGCAGCGGTTCCGCCCGTTCGTCATCGAGCCCGCGGCCGGGGTCGGCCGGTCTATGATGGCGTTCCTGGTCGACGCCTACCACGAGGAAGAGGTGCCGAACGCCAAGGGCAGCACCGACACCCGCGCGGTGCTCAAGCTGGACTACCGGCTCGCGCCGTTCAAGGTCGCCGTCCTCCCGCTGTCCCGCAACGCCGACCTCACGCCGAAGGCGCGCGACGTCGCGGCGACGCTGCGCAAGCACTGGAACGTCGACTTCGACGATGCCGGCGCGATCGGCCGCCGCTACCGGCGCCAGGACGAGATCGGGACGCCGTACTGCGTCACCGTCGACTTCGACTCCCTCAACGACCACGCGGTGACCGTGCGGGAGCGCGACTCCATGGCGCAGGAGCGGGTCGCGATCGACAAGCTGGAGTCCTACCTGGCGGGCCGCCTGATCGGCGCCTGACCCCTGACAACTGTCACCCTCAGGTCGTGACGCGCGGCCCAAGGCCGGAACGCCCCGGCGCGACATGCTTTGGGCATGCGAGAACAAGACATCACCGCGGGGGCAGCGGTACGACTTTCCGGCCTGCGTAAGCATTACGGTGAGGTCCACGCCGTCGACGGCGTGGACCTCACGATCGCGCCGGGCGAGGTGGTCGCCCTCCTCGGCCCCAACGGCGCGGGCAAATCCACCACGGTCGACATGATCCTGGGCCTGACCGTGCCCGACAGCGGCACCGTGGCCGTCTTCGGCCGGAAGCCGTCCGACGCCGTCGGCGACGGGATGATCGGCGCGATGCTGCAGGGCGGCGCGCTCGTCGAGGATCTCACGGTCGCCGAGACCGTCGGCATGGTCGCCGCGCTGCACCGCAAGCCGATGCCCGTCCGTGAGGCGCTGCGCCGCGCCGGGATCGAGGACATCGCGAACCGGCGCTCCACCAGGCTTTCCGGCGGGCAGAAGCAGCGTGTGCGGTTCGCGGTCGCGCTGGTGAGCGACCCCGATCTGCTGATCCTCGACGAGCCGACCGCCGCGATGGACGTCGGCACGCGCCGCGAGTTCTGGAAGTCGATGTACGAGTACACGAACTCCGGTCGCACGGTCCTGTTCGCGACCCACTATCTCGAAGAGGCCGAAGAGTTCGCCGACCGTGTCGTGCTGATGCGGTCGGGGCGGATCGTCGCGGACGGTTCGGTCGCGCAGGTGCGTGCGCTGGCAGGGGGACGCACGATCCGCGCGGCGGTGCCCGCGGCGGCGGAACCGGTGATCGCGGGGCTGCCCGCGATCACCGGTTTCGAACTCCGCGGCGGCCGCGTCGCGATCTCCAGTTCCGATTCCGACACCACGCTGCGGGCTCTGATGACCGAAGTCCCCGAAGCGCACGACATCGAGATCAGCGCCGTCGGCCTCGAAGGCGCGTTCCTGTCCCTGACCACTGACAGCACCGAAGACACCGAGGAAGCCGTCCGATGAACCCGACCTATCTCAAGACCGAGATCGTCCGCACCTTCCGTTCGACGCGGTTCGTGCTCTTCGCCGTCGCCTTCCCGGTACTGATGTTCCTGTTGCAGAGCAACGTTTTCAGCTCGGCAAGCATGAACATCTCCGGGGTGATCATGGTCAACATGATGGCCTTCGGCACTTTCTCCGCCGCGATGACGAGCGGCGCGAAACTGGCCATCGAGCGGTCCACGGGCTGGCAGCGCCAGCTGCGGCTGACCCCGTTGACCGGCTCCGGTTACCTCGGCGGCAAGGCGCTCTCGGCGATGCTCGTCGCCCTCCCGTCGCTCCTGCTCGTGCCGCTCATCGGCGTCCTCTTCCAAGACGTCCACCTCGACGCCTCGGGCTGGCTGCGGCTGGTGTTCGGCATCTGGCTCGGCGCGATCCCGCTGGTGCTACTCGGCCTGCTGCTGGGCCAGTTCGGCACGCCGGAGTCGATGCAGCCGATGAACATGATCGTCACGATGGGCATGGGCTTCCTCGGCGGCCTGTGGATCCCGATCGACGGGATGCCGTCGTGGATGGCCGACATCGCCCAGGTGACGCCCACGTACTGGCTGATCCAGCTGGTCCGCCCGGTCGTCACCGACCATCTGACGGTGAGCCTCCCGGCCGCGCTCGGTGTGCTGGCGGCGTGGACCGTGGTCCTCGGGGCGCTGGTGGTCAGGCGTTACCGTAAAGACAGTGCGCGGGTCTGAGAAAAGGGTGAACCGGTGAGCGACTACCCGGGCAGGGTGAAGACGGGCTTGAACAGCCGGGAGAACTGGTGGTCGGACATGCCGCCGCGGACCGGCCGGGGACCCCGGCCGGGGCGGTGGGCGATCCTCGGGATCGCCTTCGTCCTGCCGACCTTCATCCCTGCGGCGGTCGACTTGGTCACCGACGGGGCGACCGGGAAAGAGCTGGTGATCGCCGCTCTCCTGATCGTCTACGGCTCCTGCTACGTGCTGTTCCCGCTCAGCTTCCGGCCGTCCCGGCGGAAGACGACCTACGTCTTCTCGGTGCTGATGCTGCTCGTCGGCCTGGCCCTGGTCTTCCTGCACGACAACAACCCGTACATCCTGATCTACGCCACGGCGGTGCTCTCGTTCACCTTGCCGCCGGCGTGGGCGGTGATCCTGGACGGCGGGGCCCTGCTGCTGGTGCTGGCCGTCCACCTGGTCATCGGGAAGGACGACTTCGGTGACCTGGTGGCGGCCACTTCGATCACGGCGGCGATGTTCTTCATGGCGAACCTGGTCCGCGCGGTACGGAGACTGGAAGCGGCGAACCAGGAGATCGCGACGCTCGCGGTGGCGGGTGAACGCGAGCGGCTGGCGCGGGACCTGCACGACATCCTCGGCCACAGCCTCACCACCATCACGGTCAAGGCCGGGCTCGCCCGCCGGATCCTGGAGAGCGGCAAGGACGATCCCCGCGCGCTGCAGGAGATCAGCGACGTCGAGAGCCTGACCCGCAGCGCGCTCTCGGACATCCGCGCCACGGTCTCCGAGTATCGCGAGGTGTCGCTTTCGGCGGAGGTCGCCGGGGCGCGGGCGGCGCTGCGGGCGGCCGAGATCGACGCGGACCTGCCGCACGCGGTGGACAACGTCGAACCCGCCCTGCAGCGGACCTTCGGTTACGTGCTGCGGGAGGCGGTCACCAACGTGCTCCGGCATTCCGGGGCCAAGCTGGTCAGGGTCCGGCTCGGCAAGACCTGGCTGGAGATCGAGGACGACGGCGAAGGCGGCGAGGTCGCGGCGGGGAACGGCCTGCGCGGGCTCACCGAACGGCTGGCCGCGGTCGGCGGGACCTTGACCGCCACCGCGCCTCCTGGGGGAGGATGGCTCGTCCGCGCGGAGGTACCGGAGTCCGCCGTGCGGAGCGGCGCGCGTGCGCCGCTCACCGAACCCGCTGGAGGCTGCGCGTGATCCGGGTCCTGCTCGCCGACGACCAGGCCATGGTGCGTGGGGCGCTGGCCACCGTGCTCGGCCTCGAAACCGACATCGAGGTGGTCGCCCAGGTCGGCTCGGGCGACGAAGTGCTCCAACGGGCGAAGGAAACCGCCCCGGACGTCGCGCTGCTCGACGTCCAGATGCCGGGCAAGGACGGCCTCGAAGCCGCCGCCGAACTGCACGGCGCGCTGCCGTCGTGCCGGATCATCATCTGCACCACCTTCGGCAGACCCGGCTACCTCTCGCGGGCGATGGCGGCGGGCGCGGCGGGGTTCGTGGTCAAGGACGCCCCGCCGGAGCAGCTCGTCGACGCCGTCCGCAGGGTCCACAGTGGACTCCGGGTGGTCGATCCGGCGCTCGCCGCCGAATCGCTCGCCACCGGCGCGAGCCCGCTCACCGGACGCGAGCACGACGTCCTCAAGGCGGCCAAGGACGGCAGCACGGTGGCCGGTATCGCCGCTGCGCTGCACCTTTCCGAAGGCACCGTGCGCAACCATCTTTCGGCCGCGATCGGCAAGACCGGGGCGAGGACCCGGGCCGAGGCGGTACGGCTCGCGGAAGAGCACGGCTGGCTCTGAGATCGTCTCGCCGCTCTGCGAGAATCACCCCCGTGAGTACCGCCGAACGGACCAAGCCCACCCGCGCGAATCGGGTGCGCCGGATCCTCGCGGGGTTCCTGCTGATCGTCGTCGCGGTGATCGGCGGGACGGCGTTCCGGGTCTGGCAGGTCGCGCGGGAAGACGTGCGCGATCGGGCCGACGTGATCGTGGTGCTCGGCGCGGCCCAGTACAACGGCAGGCCGTCGGAGATCTTCCAGTCGCGGCTGGCCAAGGCGAAGACGCTGTACGACCAGGGCGTCGCGAAGGTCATCGTCACCGCGGGCGGCAAACGGGCCGACGACAACTACACCGAGGCGCAGGCCGGGGCGCAGTGGCTGCGCAAACGCGGCGTGCCCGAGTCGGCGACACTGCCGGTCGGCGAGGGGAGCGACACCCTGCGCAGCCTGCGCGCCGTCGCCGAACAGGTGCAGAAGCGAGGCTGGAAGACCGCGGTGCTGGTCAGCGACCCGTGGCATTCGTTCCGCGCGCGGGTGATGGCCGACGACCTCGGGCTGGAGGCCTGGACGTCGCCCACCCATCGCGGCCCGATCGTGCAGACCCGCGAGACGCAGGCGCGCTACATCGTCCGCGAGACCGGCGCGCTGCTGTACTACCGCCTCACGAAGTCCCCGGCGGACACGCTGTTCGGCACCGGCGAGGTCTGACGTCGCGGTAAGTGTCGGTGATCGCGTTTAAGCTGGTCGCGTGGACACCTACACCGAGGCCGACAGGGCGCGTCTGCTGCCCGAGCGGCCCAAGGGCGCGGCGCTGGAAGGCGCCAAGGACGGGCGGAGCGCCTTCGCCCGTGATCGCGCGCGGGTGCTGCACTCGGCGGCCCTGCGGCGGCTGGCGGGCAAGACCCAGGTGGTCGGCCCCGGTGAAGGCGCCGAGGTCAGCGGTGTGCCGCGCACCCGGCTGACCCATTCGCTGGAGGTCGCGCAGATCGGCCGCGGCATCGCGGACGAACTGGGCGCGGACCCGGATCTGGTGGACACCGCCGGGCTCGCGCACGACATCGGGCATCCGCCGTTCGGGCACAACGGCGAGCGCGCGCTGAACGAGGTCTCGCAGCCGTGCGGTGGTTTCGAGGGCAACGCGCAGACACTGCGGATCCTGACCAGGCTGGAGCCCAAGGTCCTGCTCGAAGGCGGGGCCGCCGGCGGGCTGAACCTCACCCGCGCCTGCCTCGACGCCTCCACGAAGTACCCGTGGCCACGTGAAGAGGGCAATCCGAAGTACGGCGTGTACGCCGACGACACCGAGGTGTTCGCGTGGGTCCGTGAAGGTGCGCCGGACCGCCGCACCTGTCTGGAAGCGCAGATCATGGACTGGTCCGACGACGTCGCGTACTCCGTGCACGACGTCGAGGACGGAGTGCTGGCCGGCCGGATCTCGTTGCGGGTACTGGCAGACGCCGAGGAACGCGCGGCGGTGGCCGAGGCTGCGCGGAGGTTCTCGGACCAGTCGCAGTCCACTTTGGAGGGTGCGGCGAAGGAACTGCTCGACCTGCCCGTGGTCGCGGAACTCACCGAGCCGGGACTCGACGGATCGCTCAAGGCACAGGTCGCGCTGAAGCGGCTGACGAGTGAACTGGTCGGCCGGTTCGCGACGGCGGTCGTCGGCGCGACGAGGGAGGTGTACGGCGAAGGGCCACTGAGCCGCTACGCCGCGCGGCTGGTCATCCCGGAGCAGGTCGCGGCCGAGGTCGCGTTGTTCAAGGCGCTCGCGCTGCGGTACGTGATGAGCGACAGGCGGCGCCTCGCGATGCAGGACGGCCAGCGGCAGACGGTCGCCGAACTGGTCGAGGCGCTGTGCCGCCGCGCGCCGGACGCGCTGGACGGCCTGTTCCTGCCCGCGTGGGAGGCAGCCCCGGACGACGCGGCCCGCCTGCGCGTGGTCGTCGACCAGGTGGCGTCGCTCACCGACGCGCAGGCGCACGCGTGGCATGCCTGGCACACCGGCCGCCACGGCTGAGTCGTGAGTGGTAAGTGGGGTTAGAACGACACTTGCCACTCACGACCACCCCGACCGCCTCGGTACCGGCGCCCTCGCCCGCCTGAGGTACGTGAAGGACCCCTTCATTGCGCTAGGCGCAATGAAGGGGTCCTTCACGTACTTGCGAGAGAAGCGCGGCGGCAGCTTCGCGACACGCCACCTCGCGTCACCCCTGGAACAAAGAGGGGAACTTTCGGACAGGAGACGGACGGGCCCGTGCACGGTACGGTCTGCGGCATGGGAGCTGTCGAAAGCCACCTCCGGTTTGGTCTGGACCTCTATCGGGTGCTGGCGAGCCGCGCGGAGAACGCGTGCTTCTCGCCGTACTCGATCGCGAGCGCGCTCGGCCTGGTGACGCAGGCCGCCAAGGGCAAGACCAGAGACGAACTGATCGCGCTGCTCGGCGATCCGGACGAGCTCGCCGACCTGCTGGGCAAGGCCTCGTCGCTGCTCGACGACGGCCCCGAACTCGCGGTCGCGAACACGCTCTGGGCCTGGGACGGGCTCACGCTCGAGAAGTCCTTCCGCGAGGAGCTCGCCACGTGGCCGGGCGGCAAGGTCGAGAGCGCCCCGTTCGGCGAAGATCCGGAGGCCGCGCGGCGGCTGATCAACGCCGATGTGGCGGAGGCCACCCGCGAACTTATCCCCGAACTGCTCAAGCCGGGAACGGTCGCGCGGGACACCGTCGCCGCGATCGTCAACGCGCTGTATCTCAAAACCGCGTGGACCAATCCGTTCTCGCGTGACAACACCGCGCCCGCGGACTTCCACGCGCCGTCCGGTACCCGTACGGTGCCGACGATGTGGCTCGAAAAACAGCTCGACCACACCCACGAGGACGGCTGGCAGGTCGTCCGCCTCGGCGCCGAGGGCGGGGTGGAGGCGATCATCCTGCTGCCGGACGGCGACCTCGACGACGCCGAGCTCGACGCGGGCAAGCTGGCGGGACTGCTGGAGAACACGCGGTCCAAGACGCTCGCCCTGTCACTGCCGAAACTCGACTTGGACGTCGACAGCCCGTTGACGGCGAAACTGCAGGAACTCGGTGTGCGGACGATGTTCACCGCCGCCGCCGATCTCACCGGGCTCGCCGACGACGACCGGATCGAAGTGTCCGAGGTCGTCCACCAGTCCGTGCTCCGCATCGACGAACAGGGCCTCGAAGGCGCCGCAGCGACGGCGGTGCTGATGCGGCTGACGTCGATCATGGTCGAGGAACCGCTGGAAGTCGCCGTCGATCGTCCCTTCCTTCTGCTCGTGAGGCATGCCTCGACGGGTGTGATCTACTTTCTCGCCCGCGTTGTCGAGCCGTGAGGATGGTCAGTGAGTCTTTTCCAGGCTGAGGCGGCTGCCGTGGAGGCTGACGAGACTCCCACGAGACCCCGCCGGTTCGCCGCCGCCGACGCCGCCATCATGGGCGGCTTCCTGTTGTTCGCCTTCCTGCTCTACAACGGGCTCTGGCTCGATCTCGAAGAGGGCTACCTCTGGAACAGCGCGTCGGACCAGAACCTGTGGGAGTGGTTCTTCTCCGTCACCGCGGACAACGTGCTGCATCTGAGGAACCCGCTCAGCTCGCACTTCCAGAACCATCCGCTCGGCGTGAACCTGATGGCCAACACGGCCATGCTCGGCATCGGCATCCCGCTTTCGCCGATCACACTCGTCTTCGGCCCGACGCTCACCTGGGCCATCGCGCTCACCGGCGGTCTCGCCGGCACGGCGGCGGCCTGGTACTGGGTCTTCTCGCGGCATCTGGTCACCCACCGGGTCGGCGCGGCCATCGGCGGCGCGTTCGTCGGGTTCGCCCCGCCGATGATCTCGCACGGCAACGCGCACCCGAACTTCGTCGCGTGGTTCGTCCTGCCGTTCATCGCGCTGCTGGTCTTCAAGATCGCGCGCGGCGAGCGCCCGGTCCGCAACGGGATCTTCCTCGGTCTGCTGGCGGCGTACCAGGTCTTCCTCGGTGAAGAGCCGCTGCTGATCTTCGCGATGGCGTTCGCGATCTTCGCCATCGGCTACTTCGCGACGAACTACCGCGAGTTCCCGCCCATGGCGAAACCGCTGGGGATCGGTGTCGGCATCGGTGTCCTCGTGGCGCTCGTGCTGTGCGCTTTCCCGCTGTGGTGGCAGTTCTTCGGCCCGCAGAGCTATCAGGCGATCGAACACGGCCCCGTCGGGAACGACACGGCCGCCTTCACCCGGTTCGCGACGCAGTCCGTCGCCGGGCAGGCGCAGGCCGCCGCGGACGTGTCGATGAACCGCACCGAGGAGAACGCCTTCTTCGGCTGGCCGCTGATCGTGCTGATGGTGGTCATCACCGTCTGGCTGTGGCGCGAGGTGTTCGCGCGGGCGCTGGCGATCTCGATGTTCGTGATGGCCTGGCTCTCGCTCGGCGTGCAACTCGTCGTGGTGCACGAGGAAACCGGGATCCCGGGACCGTGGAAAATCCTTTCGGAGCTACCGCTTTTCGAATCCCTGCTGGAATCACGGCTCGCGATGGGCTGCATACCGCTCATCGGCGCTCTGCTGGCCTTGGCGACCGAACGCGTCCACACGGTCGCGTCGAAGCTGCCCGAAGTGCCGGGGGAGCGGCGATTCCCGTTGCGGCTGGTGTGGATCGGCGTCGTCATCGCGGTCCTGCTGCCGATCGCGCCGACACAGCTGATCGTGAAGGAACGGCCGCCGACACCGAAGTTCCTCGCCGACGGCACCTGGCGGTCCTATGTCGCGCCCGGCGGGACAGTGGTGCCCGTGCCGTTGCCGAGTTCCGGCGAATCCGAGCCGCTGCACTGGCAGATCGACGCGGGGCTCGGCTATTCGATGCCGGAGGGCTACTTCGTCGGCCCGAGCGGCCCGGAGGACAAACGCGGCCGCTACGGCGCCATCCAGCGGCCGACGTCGATCATCTTCGACCAGATCAAGCAGACCGGGGTGCCGGCGACGATCACCGAGTCGCAGCGGGTGCAGGCGCTGGAGGATCTGCGGTACTGGAACGCCGACGTCCTCGTGCTGATCCCGCGCGAACACCAGGACGCTTTCCGGGCCACCGTGGATCTGCTGCTGCGGAAGCCCGCCGAGTTCGTCGACGGCGTCTGGGTCTGGGACGTCCGGACGATCACCCCCTGACAGCCCCTGCGTTTTGTCCTCTGAATCCGGAGATGCCGGAGAACGGACCGTGATCGAAAAGGTGGCGTGGCGCACGTCACCGGGGAGCGCCTGTCACGTCCGCGCGGGCCGTCTCGTCCACCTGGTGTTCGCAACCGCACGAGGAGGACACCATGCCGCGTATTCCCGTCGTCAAGACCGCCGATGCCGGTTTCCTGCTGAAGCTGATCTACAAGTTCGCCGGGAAGCGCTTCGGTGCCGTGCCCGAGCCGATGGCCGTCTACGCGCACCATCCGGCGCTGCTCCGGGCGAACGGCGTGCACGAGATGCTGGCGGAGAAGGCCAGCAAGACACTGTCGCCGAACGTGCGCGAACTGGCCGTGTACCGCGTCGCGACCCGGCTCGGCTGCTCGTGGTGCATCGATTTCGGGACCATGCTGCAGTTGCACGAAGGGCTCGACATCGAACGGCTGAAGAACATCGACGACTACGCGAAGTCGCCCGCCTTCACCGCGCAGGAACGGCTCGCGCTCGCGTACGCCGACGCGATGACCGCGAGCCCGGTGACCGTCACCGACGAGCAGGTCGCCGAACTGGAAGGCGAGTTCGGCCGCAAGGGCGTCATCGAATTGACCTACCAGATCGGCCTGGAGAACATGCGTGCCCGGATGAACAGCGCGCTCGACATCACCGCGCAGGGCTTCACCTCGGGCGACGCCTGCCGGATCCCGCTTCCCTGACCTCCCGCGTTTAGTCGTCTGAATGCGTCGTGGGCGCATTCAGAGGACTAGGAACCGGCACGGGTCCGCGCGGTGGTGAGCTTGTCCGGGTTCGCCATGTCGTAGATCGCCACGATCTTCCCGTCGCGGATGACGAAGGCGTCGACATGCTCGTCGAGCGCCCGGTACTGCTCCGATGCGGACTGCGGCGGGATGTAGAGCCCGAGGTCGCCGTTGACCAGCGCGAGCCGCGCCTGCTCGATCCCGGCCGGGTCGTACATCCGCATGAGCCCCTGGAACAGCCGGGTGACCTTGTCGAACCCGGTGACCGTGTGCACCGCCGTGCGCGCCTTGCCTCCGCCGTCGCCGACGAGGATGACGTCCGGGTGCAGCACCTCGGCCACCGCCTGGATGTCGCCGGTGAGCATCGCTGCCATGAACTTCTCGATGATCTGCTGCTGCTCGGCGAGCGCCGTCCGGGGCGGCGGGTCGGCGTCGGCGACCGCGCGGCGGCCGCGGGAACCGTGCTGGCGCGCGGCCTCCACCGTGCAGCCCAGGATCTCGGCGATCTCGCCGAACGGCACCGAAAACGCGTCGTGCAGGACGAACGCGACGCGCTGCTCGGCGGTCAGCCGGTCGAGGACCACCATCGCCGCCATCCGCATCCCGTCGTCGCGGACGGCGACAGTCAGCGGGTCCTCCGACGCCGGCGTGCCCAGCGGGCCGAGCACCGGCTCGGGCAGCCACTCGCCGACGTACCGCTCGCGGCGCACCACCGCCGAGCGCAGCCTGTCGAGGCAGATCCGGCTGACGACGGTGGTCAGCCAGCCCTGGTGATCTTCGATGGCCGAGCGGCGGCGTTCGTCGAGGCCGCTCAGCCGCAGCCACGACTCCTGGACCGCGTCCTCGGCGTCGGACAGCGCGCCGGTGAGCCGGTAGGCGACCGACACCAGATGGGGACGCAGAGTGGCGAAGTTCCCGGCGAGTTCGTCCAGGGCGGTGCTCATTCCCCGAGTGTGCCGCACAGTGCTCCGCGAGCACGGCCTAGAGTGGTGAACGTGGCAGGACGGATTCGGGAGAGCGACATCGCGGAGGTGCGCGAGCGCAACCGGATCGACGAGGTCATCGGTGATTACGTGGCGCTGCGCAGCGCCGGCGGCGGCAGCCTCAAGGGGCTTTGCCCGTTCCACAACGAGAAGACCCCGTCGTTCAACGTGCGCCCGACTCACGGCACCTTCCACTGCTTCGGCTGTGGCGAAGGCGGCGACGTGATCAAGTTCGTCCAGAAGATGGACCTGATCTCGTTCGTCGAGGCCGTCGAGCGGCTCGCGGATCGCGCGGGCTTCCGGCTGACCTACGAAGGCGGCGGCGGAAGCGTCCAGCGCGATCGCGGCACCCGCGCCCGGCTGATCGAAGCGCACCGCGCGGCCCAGGAGTTCTACGCCGAGCAGCTGCTCACCCCGGACGCGCGCGCGGCGCGGGACTTCCTGTCCGAACGGGGTTTCGACGCGGCCGCCGCGCAGACGTTCGGCTGCGGGTACGCCCCGGCCGGCTGGGACAAGCTCACCAAACATCTGCTCAACCGCGGGTTCGAGGTCAAGGAGCTGCTCACGTCCGGGCTGGCCAAGGAAGGGCAGCGCGGGCCGATGGACCGGTTCAACCGGCGGCTGCTCTGGCCCATCCGCGACGTCGGCAACGAGGTCGTCGGGTTCGGCGCGCGGCGCCTGTACGACGACGACCGCGTCTCGGCGAAGTACCTGAACACCGCGGAATCGCCGATCTACAAGAAGTCGCAGGTGATGTTCGGCCTCGACCTGGCCAAACGCGAGATCGCGAAGCGGCACCAGGTCGTCGTGGTCGAGGGCTACACCGACGTGATGGCGATGCACGCCGCCGGGGTCCCGACGGCCGTCGCGTCGTCGGGGACGGCGTTCGGCGAAGACCACATGAAGGTCCTCCGGCGGCTGATGATGGACGACGACGCCTTCCGCGGCGAAGTGATCTTCACCTTCGACGGTGACGAAGCCGGTCAGAAGGCGGCGTTGAAGGCCTTCGAAGGCGACCAGACCTTCGCCGGGCAGACCTACATCGCGGTCGCCCCGGACGGCATGGACCCTTGCGAACTGCGGCTCGCCAAGGGCGACACCGCGGTGCGCGACCTGGTCGCGCGGCGGATCCCGCTGTTCGAGTTCGCGATCAAGAGCATGCTCAAGGCCTTCGACCTCGACTCCGTCGACGGTCAGGTCGCGGCGCTGCAGAAGACCGTCCCGATGGTCGCCGGGATCAAGGACCGCGCCAGCCGCGACGGCTACGCGTCGAAACTCGCCTGGTGGGTCGGCTGGCAGGACGCGGCGCAGGTGGTGAACCGGGTCCGCGGCAGCGCGGGGGCCTCGGCGAAACGCTCCACCGTCGAGGTCCGGCGGCCCGCTCAGGCGGCCACGGCCACCGCCGAGGAGGACCTGCCGAGGCCCGCGCCCGGCGATCCGCGGTTCACCGCGCAGCGTGAGGCGCTCAAGGCGGCGCTGCAGCAGCCGATGCTCGCCGGGGCGGAGTACGACGCGCTCCCCGAGGACGCGTTCACCCACCCGGTCTACATCGCCATCCACAAGGCGTTGCTGGCCGCCGGGGGAGCGGGTTCCGGGCTGACCGGGCCCGCCCTGCTCGACGCGGCGGCCCCGCACTGTCCGCAGGGGACGGTGCGGCGAGTGCTCAGCGAGCTTTCGGTCGAACTGCTGGGCACCAAGGGCGCTGTCGACTCGCGCTACATCTCCGCGCAGCTCGCGGCGGTGCAGGAAAGCCTGGTCGGCCGCCAGATCAACGACATCAAGTCGAAGCTGCAGCGGCTTTCCCCGGTCGAGGCGCCGGACGACTACCGCGCGTTGTTCGGCGACCTCGTCGCGCTCGAGCAGTACCGGCGAGCGCTGAAGGACCAGGCCATCGGCGGATTGGACTGAGCATGGGCTGGCTGCGTCACCTGATGGGTGACCGTGTCCCGGCGGATTTCGGCGGCTCGCTGGCGGACGGCGAACACATCGTCGGGAGCGCGGCGGTCGAGGGCGGCGGATATCTGCTGGTCACGCCGCTGGGGCTGTGGATCCCGGGACCGCGCAGGGTCGGCTGGCATCTCGTCGGCAAGGCCGCGTGGTCCGACGGGGTGTTCACGCTGACCGAGTCCGAGGAGGTCGGGACCTCGGGGAAGGCCGTGCTGCTGGCCGACAAGGCCCCGGTCCGGTTCCGGCTCGCCCAGCCGGGCAAGGTCCCGATCCTGGTGAGGCAGCGTGTCGACGGCTCGGTCCGGGGGCGGCACCGCAAGGACCTCGAAACCGGGGGCGCGTGGTTCGTCGAACGCAAGGTCCCCGGCCAGGACGGCACGGTGCTGCAGGTGCGGCCCGATCCGGGCACGGACGTCGATGTGGTCAAGGCGATCGCCGAGGAAGCGGCGGAGAAACTGGCCAACCCACGCGGCTAGCAGTACGCTCGTACTGTATCGCTGGGAGGCGCCATGTGGGATCCGGTCAAATACCTCGACTACGCCGACCTGCGGGCCCGGCCGTTCTATGACCTCATCGGCCGGATATCGGCCGAGAAGCCCCGCCGGGTCACCGACCTCGGCTGCGGCCCCGGGAACCTGACGGCTGACCTGGCGGAACGCTGGCCGGACGCGATCATCGAGGCCAGTGACAGTTCACCCGAAATGGTCGAGGCCGCCCGCTCGCGGGGCGTCGAAGCGCGGGTGCTGGACGTCAACGACTGGGCGCCCGAACCGGACACCGACGTCGTCATCTCGAACGCCGTGCTCCAGTGGGTGCCGGAACACCGGGTCCTGCTCCGTCGCTGGGTGGATCTCCTGCCGTCCGGGGCGACGCTCGCGTTCCAGGTCCCCGGCAACTTCGACGCCCCGTCGCACGCCCTGGTCCGTGACCTCGCGCGCACCGAAGAGTGGGCGCCGCGCCTGGCCGACGTCGTCCTGCGGGAGAACGAGGCCGTCGACAGCCCGCTCGGCTACGGCGCCCTGCTCGCCGACGCGGGATGCGCCGTCGACGCCTGGGAAACGACGTATCTGCAGCGGCTGGCCGGGGAGGACGCCGTGCTCGAATGGATCACCGGCACCTCGCTGCGGCCGGTCAAGGAGGCTCTCCCCGGCGCCGACTGGGACCACTTCCGCGCGCAGATCGCCCGCAAACTGGACGAGGCCTACCCGCCGCGTCCCGACGGGACCACCTGGTTCGAGTTCCGGCGCGTCTTCGTGGTCGCCGTCGTGAGCTGAAGGGAACTTTCCCCTCGTCAGACGCGGCGAAAGGGCCCTTCGCCGCGTCGCATGCGGTGAAGGGCCCCCTCAGCTCGTCCAGGGCAGGGTCAGCGCTGTGCGGACCGCCCGAACCTCTCACCGACCTTGGCGCGAGCGACCCCGGCGGCGCCCTGCACCA
The DNA here is from genome assembly GCF_055584485.1 of Amycolatopsis sp. NPDC102522. Taxonomy (NCBI): domain Bacteria; kingdom Bacillati; phylum Actinomycetota; class Actinomycetes; order Pseudonocardiales; family Pseudonocardiaceae; genus Amycolatopsis; species Amycolatopsis sp. NPDC102522. Next base: position 142,252 of record NZ_JBVJLY010000012.1, read on the forward strand.
TGGGGTGGTCAGCGATCTTGCGGTACGTCCGCACGATCTGCTCGTACCGTCCCCGGCCGGCCTTCGCGCCCAATACGTAGCCCGCGGCCGCACCCAGCAGGAACATCTTCATCCGAGTCCACGCCTCCGTTCGATCTTGCTCCGGCTGCCATTGTCCCTCAAAACGCGAGCTTGACGAGGTGACGCCGAAAGTGGGGGGTGGGTGCGCGGCCACCGGGGGTCATGGGCTAAAGTTCTCTCATCGGTCGGAGCGATCCGGCTGGTACGGAGCACAATCCCCTGTAGCTCAACTGGCAGAGCATTCGGCTGTTAACCGGAGGGTTCTTGGTTCGAGTCCAAGCGGGGGAGCTCAAGCCCAGGTCTGATGACCTGGGCTTCTTCGTTTCTGGGGTACTGCGGGCGGCTTGATGTCGATTTTGACGCTTGTCCAACGGCAACCGTGTGGCCGTTGAAGCCGCGGTGTTGGGGCCGTTGGTGGGCTTGTGAAGCACTTCGAAGTCTCTACGCGTCGCTTTCGTGGGTGGTGTCACTGTCGGTGGCACCTCGCGCTGAGCGCTCCGGTTCGGTGATTACGCCGCCCGGTACGGCGCTGTCCTGCACCGGCTGACCGAGGCCACCGTGGAGTGTGAAGGGCCAGCGCACGGTCAACGGCATGCCCCCTCGCCGCTGTGGGCGAGCGATCCCGCGGGCGCCGGCCAAATCGGCTGCGTCTACAGCGCGCAGGGCTTCGAGTACGAGCACGACGACGCCCTCCACGGCGCGACAGCTATGGGTGCGCAGCGCCTACCGCGTGCTGCTCACCCGGGCCAGGGCGGGCACCGTCCTCTACGCCACCGACACAGAAATCCGCGCTCTGCCGCACGACCTGATCGAGGCATAGCCGAACGCCCCGCCGTCGTTCGCGGACTTGGGCAGGAGACGGCCCAGTGTCAGTAGAAAGGGCCGACGAACGGGCACGATGTTTGGTGGACAGACTCGCGGGTTGAGGCGTGTTCCTGCACGGAACACGATCGAGTCTTTGTGTTCGCGTGAAACCAGTCCGCGAGCGGCAACCTGGTCTTCGCCGATCTGTGTCAGATGACGCAGACCCGCAGGACTGGGAAGCGGCATCCTTCACGGGCCCGGAATTCCCGGGTGTCGGATTGACAAAAGGGGGATTTTCTTGTTCTCCATGCTGAGGTCCAAACCATATTCCGCGCGGACGAGCGCGAGCCGCACGCGGCTCCGCAGCACGGCCGCGGCGGCCGGCATAGCCGCTGTCGGGCTTGTTCTCGCAAGCGCGCCCGCCGCCACGGCTGCGCCGGCTTCCGTCGTTCGGACCTTCTACGTCGACTACGGAGCCAGCTACGCCTCAGGAACCGCCACCTTCACCAACCGGACGGTGCTCCTCGAAGGAACCCTGCACGCCGTCGGGTGTGGCCGATCTGTCTATGGCTATTCCTACGCGGGATCCAACTATCTCGACACCGCGAGTTCGACTCCGCGCTGTAGCGGAGACTGGCCGATCGATGTCCCGGTCCCCGCGAACAAGCCGGGCGGTGCCGACAGCGTTTTGATCCAGTTGGACGCCCCGGACGGCGCCGACTCCGTGTGGGTCTATCGCTGATCGGATTGTTCGGCAGTAGTTCAGCGCGATCGTGTGGGGAAAAACCCGGCTCGACCGGTCTTCCCGCGCGATCGCGCTTCCTGCGGTACCCACAAGGTCACCTATTTCCCGAGTTGCGACGGTAGCCGAGTCGCGCCGAACGCGGCCTGGTGTCGAGGAGGTCGAGGAGTCGAGGAAGAGAGTTTCGATCAGCTAGACTTCCCGGACTCTGACTCGGAGGACGAGGCCGGCATGATCACCGAAATCGGGGCACTGGTCGGGAGCAGCCTTGAGTTCACGGTCATCGAGACCAACTTCCCCAAGATCCCGGATGTCGGCACGAGTGTCGAAGTGGTCGGGGAACCCCGCCGCTGGCGGATCAAACCAGGAGCGGATCCCTCGTGAACCGACTTCTAGTTCGAGGGCTCGCCATACTGATGGTCGGTGGGATGGTGGTGCTGACTGGTTGCGTAACGAGTCCGCCGCCTCGGCCGCCGGGGCCGTCGGTGTCAGTTCCGCCCATCCCCGCGCCCTTGAACGGCGACAAGTTCATCGCCGATCCGTGTGCGGCGATCACGGTGGATCAGTTGCAGAGCATCGGCTTCGGTGACGGCAGGATTGAGCAGACCCGGGAAGGCCAGTGTCTGATCGTGTTCGGTCCGTCGGTCGACGTGACCACATCATGGTTCCCGCCGCTGCGGGAGAGCATCACCACGCTGTACAGGGACCGTGCACTAGGCCGCGATACCGGCAACCACTGGGAAGAAGTCACGATCAACGGCTACCCGGCCGTGATCGTGGATGTCGAAGAGAACATCCCAGGCCGACGAGACAAGGGCCCGAAGGCCTGCAGACTGGTGCTCGGCGTCGATGACAACACGTTGGTACACATTAAAACCAACACGAGGGAAAAGCCCGAGGCCGGTCCCTGGCAAGCTGATCCCTGCGGCGCTGTCAAGAAGATCGCTGAGTTCGTCATCGACAACCTCCGAGGTTAGGGGCTCCGTGCCCCGTCGGGATCTCGAATCCGGCGCCGGTAAGAGCCTTCGACCGCGGCGATCCAGGGGAGTGGCACGTCGGCGCGAGATGATCCTGTACGGGCCGCATCGTGGGATGGGTTCGCTCGGGCCGGAAGCAAGATTGGTTCGGGCGCAGAACACGTCCGGGCCGTCGGGCCAGGACGCTGGGACAAGATCATGTTCGCCGATGGCGGATCGGCCTTCCAATCGCCGATCCTCGCCACGATCGGAATCCGCGTGCGGACTCAGTGGTGATCTCCCGGACGTGGCAGAATCGGTTCATGCTTGTTACGCCCAAACCAGGAGTTACTCTCAAGCAGATCGACGAGACGTTGCTCAGGTTGAGCGGCCGCATTGGTAGCTCCGGCTCAGTCACATCGTCGGGTCCAGGCTCTTCCGCGGCGAGGCTGTGGAGCTACTTGAGCTGGGTTAGTTTGGCTACCCGCGAGTTGTCTTCACAGATTTCGAGAGACGATGTCGAGGAACTTCTCGACCTTCAGGGTTATCGCGGATTGATGACCATGGGGCCAGCATGGGCGGCGTCTGTGGGTGGGAACGAGCAGGAGCGAATCTTGAACGGGCTGGTCTCGGACGAGATCCATAAGCGAACTGGCGCTCTGAGCGCCACGCGTGCGGGAATTGCTGAACAGGTACTCCTGTGGTCTGGCGGTTTTGCCGAAACTATTGTATTCGACACGAGTGTGTATCTCTCTTATCCAGAAAAGATAGACAGTATCGACTGGTCGAAGTTTCGCCAACTGGGAGCAGTGGGTTTCAGGCTGGTCGTGCCGACCATGGTGATCGACGAGCTGGATTCGACGAAGAGTGATGATATGCGAGGGCGTGCAAGCTTTTCCCTTGCCGTACTCGACGGAATTCTTCGTGGCGATGGTCGGCTGGTAAGTGACCCTGTGGAAGTGAAGGTTCAACTGCTTGGAGATCCGATCGGGCATCGGCGACTGCCGATCAACGACCAAGAGATTGTTGCCCGTACCTTGGCTTTGCAATCGCTTGTTCAGGCCAAAGTGACTCTCTTGACTTGTGATACGGGTATGGCGTTCCGTGCACGAGAGGCTGGTCTTCGTGAGATCAAGCTCGAACGACGCGATCCGCGAGGCGACAAAGCGAAGGCCAGGCAGGCTAATGCTCAGAAGAAGGTCGAGAGTCCAGAACTGGAAGTCTAGTTGACCGCTCCAAATTCAGGGCGAGCGCGGTTAGACGTCTGCACAGCGGATCAGGGTCGGCGCAGGTCATCACGGTGAGCGCTATGCTCGGCGTGTCCTCGGTGAGCGGGCGGAACCGCACCGCGGGGCACGATATAGGCCTCGGCGATGTGGCCTGCCAACGTGCGGAGCACGGGCTCGCCGGCGATGACCGCTTGCAACTCATATCCCATGTCCTCATTCTCGTCTTGTAGCTGGGGCCGACGAGGTGTCGGGGTAGGGACGCGTACGTCGCCGAGCGGCGGCCAGTGCCACGGGCCCGGTTAAATGGTGATGCCGTTACGACAGCCAGTGGTTACCGTCGCACTGTGAACGAGCAAGGGCAGTACGTCAGGTATCGGGCAGACTCGAAGGTGCTGGCATCGATCGGGGCGTGCGTCGACGCCCAGATCGCCCCGCTCACGGTGCGCCTGCCCAAGGCTCTGGCCCAGGCAGCGGTGGCCGCGTGGGAGCGTGACGAGCTGGACGACCTCGGCGAGGAGACTCACGAGCAGTACGCCTTGAGGGACAAAGCAGGGGAGCTGGCCCTGATCGGCCTGGTGATCTCGGAACGCGGCCGCTGGGAGAACGACGAGGTGGTCGTGGACCTCGATGTGGCCGCTGTCGGCGCCGCCGTGCGAGCGTCGCAGTAGCCGTCGACCCCTCTAAGCAAAAAAGGTGGTCCCGCCCCGTGTGTACTGAACACGGGGCGAGGCCACCTTCTATTCGCTCAGATCAGGCGGCGGACGTCACGTCGGCCGCCTTCGCCGACTCGACGTCCGGAGCCGCCGAGGCCCGCCTGAAGTTCAGCGCGATCAGCACGACCAGCACCATGCCTGCCACGGTGGCCCACATGGTGGTGCGAAGACCGTCGGCGGTGGCGACGCGCAGCGCCTCACCGGTCAGTCCTTCGTTGCCGGAGTTGGCGACAGCCACCAGGACGGCGAGACCGACCGCGAGACCGACCTGCTGTCCGGTCGACGCGATACCCGAGGCGATGCCCTGATCCTCTTCCGCGGTCCCGGTGGTCACCGCCGCGTACATCGCGGTGAACACGGTGCCCTGGCCGAGGCTGAGGACGAGAACCCCCGGCACCAGCGCCAGGAACGAACCGGTCGGCGAGATGGAGAACGCGAAGGCCACGGTACCGGCGGCACCGATGAGGAGCGCGACGATCAGCGTGGTGCGCGCGCCGAAGCGGGTGACCAGCTTCCCGCCGGACAGGTTGCCGATGAGCACCCCGACACACGGCAGGAGGAAGGCGAAACCGCTCTGGATCGCCGAGTAGCCGAGCACGTTCTGGAAATAGACGGTGAAGAAGTAGGGCAGCGCACCGAAAGTCCCCATGAACACGAAGACGACGAGGGTGCCGGTACTCAGGTTTCGGTTACGGAACAAGCGAAGCGGCAGCAGCGGGTCGCGGCCGCGGCCCTCGATGGCGATGAACCCGGCCAGCACGGCTATGGCGATGGCCGCGGTGATCAGGATCGTCGGCGAGGTCCAGCCCGACACCGGCCCCTGGACGAGGGTGAACACCAGCAGCGTCGCACCGACCGTCGCGGTCAGCGCACCGGGCAGGTCGAACTTGCGTCCGTCGGCCCCCTGGTCGGTGTCCTTCGGGATGACGAAGAACGCGAGCAGCATGGCGCCACCGGCGAGCGGGACGTTGGCGAAGAAGATCGATTCCCAGCCGAGAGCGCCCGTCAGCACACCACCGAGCAGCGAGCCGAAGACCATGCCGCTACCGCCGGCGCCGCTCCAGATCGACAGCGCGCGGTTGCGGTCAGGACCTTCGGCGAAGGTCGTGGTGATCAGCGAAAGCGTTGAGGGGGCGAGGAAGGCGCCACCGAGGCCCTGCACCGCACGCGCGATGATCAGGGTCGTCGGGTCACCGGCGAGCCCTCCGACAAGCGAGGAAACCGCGTACAGGAAAAGGCCGAAGACGAACATCCGGCGGCGTCCGAACAGGTCTGCCGCGCGACCGCCGAGCAGCAGGAAACCGCCGAAGGCGACGACATAGGCGCTGACGACCCACTGGAGGGTGTGCGCGGAGAAGCCGACTCCGGCACCGATGTCGGGCAGCGCCACGAAAACGATGCTGTAGTCCATGGCGTAGATGAACATGGCGAAAGCCAGCAACGCCAGGATCAAACCGAGGCGTCTGCGGGACGGCGTCTCGGCGCCGGCGACTGCAGGAGGCATTTTCTGTGCCTGTCCTTTCGGGGGTGAGTTTTACGAGTGCTGGTCGATAACGCAGGAAGCAGGACAAGCCGCGCGGCGCCGAATTCCGGCGCCGAGCTTGGTGTGTTCGCGGGATTTGGTGCCGTGTTCGTCATGCCGTCGTCGGCGCAGACGACGGCCATTGTCATGAATGAGTGACCCCTCAGTCGTTTTGAGCCGGTTCCTTCTCAAGCGAGCGCGGCTCGAAGTATTCGCGGAACCAGTTCACGACGGCGGTGTCGAGTTGGTCCCGTTCGTCTCGGTCTTCCGGGAGATGACCGCCGGAAAGGCGGATGAACCGCACGGTCTTTCCCAATTCGGTCAGCGTCTTGTACAGCTGTTCGGTGCCGTTGATGACGACGGTGGTGTCGTTTTCCGCGTGCGCCAGCAGAAGTGGCGCCTGGATATCCGCCGCATAGGCCAGCGGACTCGCTGCCTTCAGTCTCGCCAGATCCGCTGGATCGTCGACGTCGCCGATCCACTCTACGACCCGCCGGCTCCATGTCGGCGGCAGGGCCCGGATGTCCATTTCGAGATCCGCCGGCCCGCAGATCGCGACCCCGGCCCGCCAATAGTCCGGCAACCTCGTCAGGCAACTGAGTGCCGCGAAACCACCGTAGGACACCCCGTGGACACCGAGCCGGTCGCCGTCCACCCAGTCCAGGCTTCGCAGAAACAGTGCGGCGGCTTCGAAATCGGCGAGGTCGCCGGTTCCCCAGTCGCGATAGATCAGCCGCTGGTACTCCAGCCCTCGTCCGGTCGACCCGCGCACATTCGGTGCCAGTACGGCGATCCCGGCTCGCACCGCCCGCTGGATCAGCGGGTCGTGCACCGGCAGCGCGGCCCACTCCGGACCGCCGTGGATGGTCAGCACCGCCGGAACGGGGCCGGTCACCGAACGCGGGCGGTACAGCAGCCCGGATATCTCCAGGCCGTCCGCTCCGGTGAACCAGACCGTTTCCGGCACGACGAGGTCGTCCGGCATTCCGTCGCCGAAGTTGCTGAGCTGCTGCGACTCGCCGGAGGCCAAGTCCACCAGGAAAAACTCGGTCGCCCTGTCGCCGGCGCCGACCTGCGCGAGCAGGCGGTCTTCGGCGAAGCGCGGCACGAAGCCGTCGTAGCCGAAAGGCTGGGAGGCGAATCCGGGCAGTTCGACCGCGATCTCTTGCGTGCACAGGATCGTGCACTGATCCTGCGGCAAGGCCCAGACGACCTGCGGGCCCACGATCACGTTCTCCACATCGGCGTCCGGTGTGGCGATCCACTTCAGCGGGCGGCCGGGGACGAGCAGGGCGACACCGAGGAAGTCACGGCCCTCGGTGGTGCACAGGTAGATCCCGTCCTCGTTCCACCCGCCCGGCTGGTATTTCGCCGGACCCTGGTGCGGGGTGAGATGTTCGGTCCGGCCGGTTTCGAGATCGCAGGCGAACAGATCCTGATCGGCGTTCTGATGAAACTTCAGGACGAGCAGGTACCGGGAGTCCGGCGAGAAACAGACGGGCACATACCGGTCGTCACCCTCCAGGACCATCCTGGACTCGCCGGTCGTCAGGTCCCGCACGTAGACGTCCAAACAGGTGATGTCGCGCGCGCTGGTCGCGTAGGCGAGCAGGCGGCCATCCGGGCTGTACGGCTGGCTTCCGCTCGAATACGGCACGCCGATCTCGCGTCTGACACCGGGTTCGGTCGCTATCCACTCCACCTCGCCGGTGACGGGATCGAGTTCGGCCAGCCGGTAGTCCTGGCCGCCGGTCACGTCCGCCACGACCAGGAGGCGTGTCTCGTCGGGCCGCCACGCCAGCCGGGTGACCGCGCCGTCGATCGGGAACATCCGCCGTTCCCCGGCCCAGGTTTGGAACCATGGCTGCGGCCTGCCGGAATCGTCGCAGACGTACGCGAAGCCTTCTTTCGACGGCCAAGCACCCCAGACGGTCATGAGTGCGCCGCCAAGGCGAGCTGGATCGACGCCGCGGCGACGATCCCACGGTGGAACCAGTCGAGGTCGAGGTTCTCGTCGGGTGCGTGGTTGGCCTCGTCGACGTTGGCCAGCGGCACGCCGTAGCAAGGACAGGAGAGCTCATCGCTGAGCACGGCGATCGGCAGGCTTCCGCCCATCGAAGGAACCAACAGCGGCCGTTGCCCGATCCCGTCCTCGATGGCCTGAAGAATCGTTGCCGTGTAAGGGGTTTCGGGTAGGGTGGTAGAAGGCGACATCGCCGCGTCCCGCACGAATTCGACGTCGGGTGCGTACTTCGCCACGTGCCGCCGGATGGCGTCGGCGACCTGGTCCGGTGTCTGGCCGCCGACCAGCCTGGCCTCGCAGCGGGCGATGGCGACGTCGGGGATCACCGCCCGGTGGTCGCCGGAATCCGCGCAGCTCAACGAGTTCACGGTCAGCGTGGGGACGGCCAGTCGTTCGTGGAAGCCCAGGTCGGCCGGTGGCTCCATGACGGCCACCCCGATCGCTTCGAGCGTTCCGGCCACGTCCACCGGAAGATCCGCGAGCGCCGCACGCTGCCCGTCGGTCAACGGTGCGACGTCGTCGGCGAACCCGGGCACGGTCACGGTTCCGTCCGGCGACCGCATGGTGGCCAGCAGCTGTACCAGCGCCCACGCCGGATTCGGGGCGACCCCGCCCCAGTTCCCGGAATGCAACGGCCGGTTCGCGCCCCGCGTCCGCAGTTCGAACATCAGGATTCCGCGCATGCCGAGGACCACGCACGCCCGGCCCGAGTCGTGCACCGGCCCGTCGCTCCAGATCGCCAGGTCGGGTTGCCCGATCTGGCGGACGGCCTTGGCGAGGTTGGGGCTGCCGATCTCCTCCTCGCCGTCGAGCAACACCGTGACACGGCAAGGGAAACCGCCGGTCAGGTCCCGCAGGGCGCGCAGCCCCAGCAGTTGCGCGAGATGCTGCCCCTTGTTGTCGCCCGTGCCGCGGCCGTACATCCGGCCGTCACGGATCGACGGCACGAACGGCGGCGTCGTCCACAGTTCGAGCGGTCCCGGGGGCTGCACGTCGTAGTGCCCGTAGATCAGCACGTGCGGCCCGGGTCCGTCCGCCGTCCCCACGAGCGCGGGCCAGCCGCCGGTCTCGACCTCGCGAGCCTCCAGGCCCGACGCGCGCAAGAGTCCGAGGCCGTGGGCGGCGGCCTCGGTCATGCCCTCGCCTGTGCGGCTCACGCTCGGCAAGGAGATCCAGTCCGCCAGCTCACCGGCCAGGTCACGGCCACTCACCCAACCCTGGAGCTGCTCGATCACAGATCCTCCAAGCGATTGCACAGAATGACATCGATATGTAGTCAAGCAAACCGATGACGGCTTGGCAAGGTACAGTGCCGGTTGTGGAAGCGACGATCGAAGAACTCAAGGCACTCGGGCACCCGGTCCGCTGGCGCATCCTGCGGCTCTGCCTGGACCGTGCGTTGACCAACAAGGAGCTGTCGGTCGAGCTCGACCTCGCTCCCGCGACCACCTTGCGTCACGTCCGTGCTCTGGTGAAGACGAACTTCCTGGTCGCCGAACCGGTCAACACCGGTGAACACGGCGCCCTGCAACGGCCCTATCGCGCGACCGCGCGCACCTGGGGCATGACTATCCTGCCCGACGACTCCGGCCTGGCCCAGCGGGTCGACCTCGCCGTACTCGGCGCGCACCGGGCCGAACTGATCGCCGCGGGCAAGGATTCCGGTCGTGGCGCGAAGCGGGGAGTACTGCGGTTGCGTCCCGAGTCCGTGGAATCACTCCACCGCCGGATCCGGGAACTGATCGGCGAGTACACCGACGAACCCGATGGCGAGCCGCTGAGTTATCTGTGGTCGCTCGCCGCCCAGGCTCAATCCGACTCCGACCCACGGGAGAATGGTGTCCATTCCGATCGATTGATCGAGGCCAACGATGGTTGATGGGTTCAATCCGCCGGCGGCCGAAGATCGCCTTCGCTAGTGTCGGTATCGCACGTCCGCCCGGCAGGCTGACCGGTGGCGGTGTTCCGTGCCGGATTCACGAATACGTTTCCTTGTCCGAAGATCAATGGCAGCAGGAGAATTGCCGGAAGGTCTTCAGGGGGAGCGGTTGTCTTGTTGATCATCCGTGGGAAAGGGTAGTTAATGAAGATCGTAATCGCCGGCGGCCACGGCAAGATCGCCTTGCGATTGACTCGGCTCCTCGCCAAGCGGGGTGACTCCGTCGTGGGCATCGTGCGCAATCCGCGCCACGTCGACGACATCAGACGGGCGGGTGGGGAAGCCGTCGTGCTCGATCTCGAGCACGCCACAGTGGACGAAGTGGCCGCGACTCTCGCCGGCGCGGACGCCGCTGTCTTCTCGGCGGGTTCCGGCAACAGCGCCACCTCCGCGCGCCGGGACAAAATGGACCGCGCCGCTGTCGTGCTGGTCATGGACGCGGCGGAACAGGCCGGGGTGCGACGGTTCCTGCACGTCAGCTCCATCAACGTGGGCTGCGCCGACGACCGCGGCATCGGCGAGGGGTATGCCACCTACTTGCGGGCCAAACGCGCCGCCGAAGAGCACATCTTCAGCCGTGACAAGCTCGACTGGACGGTACTCCGGCCCGGCGTGCTCACCGACGGGGATGGCGACGGCACCGTCGAACTCACCGCGGGGAACAAGGTCGGGCCCACGGGTGCCAGGTTCGACCAGGTCGCCAGGGAAGACGTCGCCGCCGTGCTCGTGGCGCTCCTCGACCGGCCCGACACCGCCGGCCGTATCTACGTGGTGCTCGGTGGCGAAACCCCCATCGAAAAGGCGATCGACGGCTAGCCCGGTGTCCTGACCTTCGGGTCCATCCTCGACTGAAGCCCTTGGGCGATCCTTCTTCTGGTGACAGAGGAACGATCGGCCAAGGGCTTCAGTCCGTCAATGGCCATGACACAGGCGCACATCCCAGGAATCGAAGAACGCCATTGCGAATTGCACTCTGATGCCTTGTCGCGGGGGCTGACGTCCAGGTGTACTTGATTGTGCCGGATGGACGAGTCATCGCCGGGAAGCGGCGAAATCCAGTGCGCACTCCGTCTTCCGTTACGAATTACCGACGGAACATCGTTTCAAACGGATGCGGCCGAATGGTGGCGGTAAAAGTCTCATGGTGGACGGCCGCGTATCGCGGCCGCAATCGCCCGCTACGACAACGACCGAAATGTCTATTTACGGCTACGGATATCGGCCGAAGTGGGCCGAGATTGGTTGCAGCGCACACTATTGCTGTCTATGATGAAGTCCAGCTACTAGCTGATAGAACCTTGGGGGGTTCGTTGATCGAGTCCGAGATCGACTCGGGAGAGATTGACGAATAGTCAGGCCACTTCGTTTCGCCCGAACAACGGGCGGGCGGGCGAGGCTTAATCCGCTCTTGCACGGTCCGATATGGACAGTGGGCTCAGCGCGAAGGTTCCTCATCTTACAACACCGGGGGTTTCTTTGTTGTGCAGTCAATCGCCAAGACCAAGTCGGCGGCTCGAGCCGGCGTCGTGATCGCCGGCAAGGGTTCGCCGATGTCCATTGTGGACGTGTCTATTGTGGACGATGCGGCGACCGCGTCCTCGTCGGCCGGACGGGCCTCATGATCGCGCGTACGGAGTCCGGGGATGTCTTGTCTCCCTGTATAGCCGCGCTCCCGCAGGTCGATCCGGTCGACACGGTCGATCCGGTCGCCATGGTGCCGTGGCAGGGCCGCCTGCTCCCCGAGACCCAGCGCGTACTGGTCAAGGTGGACCTCGACATGGCCAAGGCGGTGGTGACGTCGGCACGGCACCTCCACGGTGGCCGCAACCCCGCCGACCAGTTCGCGGCCGAAGTGCTGGTGCAGCGGGGCCTCTACAAGTACGCGGGAGAGGTCCTGCCCCATCCGCCGGCGAGCACCGCCCCGCTGGCGCGCCGGACCCGCTGGGCGGTGACCGCGGCGGCCATCCAGTACTGGGGTGCGGGTGATGCCGAGGCCGCGCACCGGGTGCTCGGTGACGTCGGCAGTCCGGTGGCCGAGGCGCACCGGGCCGGTTTGCTGCTGCTGGAAGGCCGGACCCGCGCGGCACTGAGCGCAGGCGAGAAAGTGTTGCGGGACAGGCAACTGCCCGACGAGGCGATCAAGCCGGCGGTGACCACTGTCGTCGTCGCGGCCAGTCTGGCGGGCCGGTTCGACCGGGCGCTGGCGGCGGTGGACCGGCCCGGTCCCGGCCGGCCCTGGTTCGCCGAGATCGGCTACGCGCACTGCTTCGCGTTGCTTATGGCCGGCAGGGTGCGGCACGCGCGCCGGATAGCCGAGGACGGGTACCAGGACGCGGTGACAGCCGGGAACATCGCGGTGGCCGCGGGCTGGCTGGCGCTGCGTGGCCAGGTGGCCAAGGCACGGGGCGACCTGATCACCGCCATCACCGATCTGGAGACCGCTTCGCGCCTGTTCGACGGTGGCAACTCGTGTTTCATGCTGGCGCCGTGCCTGGCCGAGCTCGCCGCGGCCCGCGCCATGTTCGGCGATCAGGCCGGTGCGGAACAGACCCGGCGGCTCCTCACCGACAGGGCACCCGAGAGCCGCCTGTTCGCCCCGTGGCTGACCCTGAGCCAGGCTTGGACCACGGCGGCCGGTGGGGACACCGCTCTCGCCGCCCGGCAGGCGCGCTCCGCGGCCGAGCTCGCCATGACGCTGGGGCAGTACGCCTTCGAAGCCACGGCGCGCTACGACGTGGCCCGGCTCGGCAATCCCAACACCGTGAGGCATCGCCTCGCCGCGCTCGCCGCCGTGGTGCAAGGGCCGGTCGTGCCCGCGATGGCCGGGGCCGCGGACGCGCTGGCCCGGTCCGATCCCGGGGCCTTGGACGTCGCCACGGCGAAGTTCACCGAACTCGGGATGGACCTGCTCGCCGCGGAGACCGCCACCGCCGCGGCCGCGCTGCGGCACACCGCCACCCCTCCCGGCGGGATGGCGTGTCCCGACGCGACAACCCCGCTGTTGCGGCTCACCGCTCCGCTGATCGAGCTCACCAGACGCGAGCGGGACGTCGCGCTGCTGGCCGCCGTCGGCTTCACCAGCCCCGCCATCGGGCACCGGCTGGGACTGTCCGCCCGCACCGTCGACAACTACCTGAGCCGCGCCTACCAGAAGCTCGGGGTGACCAGCCGCCGCGATCTGGCTCCACTGGTCGCCGCAGACCGTCCACAACCACCGACCCACGGCGAAAGGGAATACCGATGACGTCCATGAGCGACCTCGAGAAGATCTCGGCGAACCAAGAGGGCTTCAACCTGCGGGCACGGGCGCATCTGCAGTCCTCGTACTACGACGTGGAAAGGTTCAAACAGGGGCACAACATGCTGCGCAAGCTGGAACAGGAGGAGCTGGGCGACGTCCGCGGCCGGTCCCTGCTGGAACTGCAGTGCCACATCGGCGTCAACTCGCTCTCGCTCGCCCGCATGGGCGCGCAGGTGACCGGCACCGACATCTCGGACGAGGCGATCGACATCGCCACCGGACTCGCCGGTGAGCTCGGCCTCGACGCGAAGTTCGTCCAGGCGAACCTCTACGACCTGCCCAAGGTGCTCGACGGCGAGTTCGACATGGTGTTCACCGGCTACGGCACCCTTTCGTTCCTGCCCGACATCCACGGCTGGGCCCAGGTGGCGGCGGGATACGTCAAACCGGGCGGCACCCTCACGATCGTGGAGATCCACCCGATCCTCACCCTCTTCGACTCGGTCGACGGGGAACTGCGGGTGGCCCGCTCGCTGTTCGAGTCCCGCGACGTGCACCACGAGATGTCCAAGAGCTACGCCGACCGCATCGAGGACGAGGTGCCGGTCGAGACGCACAGCATCTACGGCTGGCGCTGGACCGTGGAAGAGGTCGTGAACGCGCTCGTCGACGCCGGTCTGACCATCGAGCACCTCCGCGAAGTTCCTTACGACGCACGGCAGCGGCTCCCGCTGATGGTGCCCGACGGGGACCACAACTGGCGTATCCCCGGCGACCCGATCCCGCTGTCGTTCGCCTGCGTCGCCCGGCGGTGACGGCGGCATGGCTGAGCAGATAGTCGCTACGGAGGAAGTCCGCGAGTACGTCCGCGCGGTGTCCTTGAGAGAGGACCCGATCCTGGCCGCGCTCAGGGAAGAGACCGCGGGGCTTCCGGGCGGTTCGGCCTTGCAGGTCATGGCGGAGGAGGGCCAGCTGCTGGCCCTCCTCGTCGGCCTGGCCGGTGCCGAGTCGGTGCTGGAGATCGGTACTTTCACCGGCTACAGCACGTTGTGCATGGCGCGGGCGTTGCCGCCGGGCGGCACGGTCGTCACCCTGGACGTGAACGCGAAGTGGCCGGCGATCGGCGCCGGCTACTGGGAGCGCGCGGGAGTCGCCGAACGCATCCAGGTGCGTGTCGGTGACGCGACGAAAACTCTCGCCGCCCTCGTGGACGAGCGGGGCGGCGAGAGTTTCGACTTCGTGTTCATCGACGCGGACAAGGCCAACTACGGGGCGTACTACGAGGCCGCGCTCGCCCTCACCCGGCCGGCGGGGCTGATCGTCATAGACAACACGCTCTACTTCGGACGGGTGCTCGACCCGGCGAGCGAGGATCCCGACACCGTCGCGATCCGGGCGCTCAACGCGTCGCTGCGCGACGATCCGCGAGTGGACGTCTCGATGCTCACGATGGCCGACGGAATCACCCTCGTCCGGAAGAAATGACGGATCAGGCCGCGGCCAGTCGGACGGCGGTGAGGCGCATGGTGCCGGGAGCCGGTCTCGTGACCGGTGTGATGTGCAGGCGCTGCGTCTCACCACCGTCCGATGACGGCAGTTCGGCAAGACAAGCACACGGCTCGTCGGCGAACCCGGTGAACCGGTATGCGACTTCCATGATCCGGTTCCGCGAGGTCGGCCGGAAGTCCGCGGCCAGATGGGCACCGGCCGCCGCCGCTTCGGTGATCAGCCAGTTCAGCACGGTGGCACCGGCGCCGAACGAAACGACCCGGCACGAGGTGGCCAGGAGCTTCAGATGCCACACCGCCGGACCGGTCTCCAGGAGCACGACACCGACAGCGCCGTGCGACCCGAAGCGGTCGTTCATCGTCACCGCGAGGACCTGGTGGCGCGGGTCGTCCAGGAGCGCGCGCAGGTCGGCGTCGGAGTAGTGGACACCGGTCGCGTTCATCTGGCTCGTCCGCAGGGTCAGTTCCTCCATCCGGGACAGGTCGTCGGGGGTGGCTCGCTGGATCTCCATCACGAGATCCAGCGAGCGCAGGAACTCCTCCGACGGCCCCTCGAACGACTCCTGCTCGGCCTGGCGCCGCGCGTTCGCCTGGTACATCTGGCGACGGCGGCGCGAATCGACGGTCACCGTCGCCGGGCTGCATTCGGGCAGCGTCAGCAACTCGGGAATCGCCTCGGCCGGATAGCAGCGCACCTCCGGCAGGTGGAACGCCACCTCCGCGCGTTCCGCCGGCTGGTCGTCGACGAAGGCGATCGTGTGCCGGGCGAACTTCAGTTCGTCGGCGATCTGCTGGATCGACGACGACTTCGGGCCCCACCCGATCTTGGCGTTCACGAAGTACTCGGCGACGCCGAGGGCTTCGAGGCGTTCCCAGGCGGGGCCGTGGTCGTTCTTGCTGGCGACGGCCTGCAGGATGCCGCGGGCATCGAGACCCACGATGGTTTCGTGGACGTGGTCGGCGATGACCACGTCGTCCCCTTCGAGCAGGGTGCCTTTCCACAGCGTGTTGTCCAGGTCCCAGACGACACATTTGACGGTGGTGATCGGTTCGCTCACTGCTGCGCCTCCTGCCGGCCTGTGCCGTTCCCGCTCGCCAGGGCGTGTCTGGCGAGTTCGAGCTGGCATATCTCGCTGCTGCCTTCGATGATTTCCATCAACTTCGCGTCCCGGTAGGCGCGGGCGACCACGTGGCCGTCCGACGCGCCCGCCGAGGCCATGATCTGCATGGCCGACGCGGTCCCGCGCACGGCCTCGGTCGCGCTGACGTGTTTCGCGAGCACAGTGGCGATCACGACGTCCGGCGAACCCGACTCCCAGCCTTCGCTGGCCTGACGGCACACCGCCGTGGTGATCTGCTCCGCGGCGTAGAGGTCGGCGACCATCCGGGAAACCAGCTGGTGCTCCGCGATCGGTTTGCCGAACTGCCGCCGCGATCTCGCGTGCTCGGTCACCGCGCCGAGGCAGCCGCGCAGGATGCCGACGCAGCCCCAGGCCACCGACATCCGGCCGTAGGCCAGGGCAGTCGTCACCAGCATCGGCAACGACTGCCCGATACCGCCGAGGACGTTCGCGGCGGGCAGGCGCACGCCGTCCAGCCGCACCTCGGCGTGTCCCGCCGCACGGCAGCCGATGGGGTGCGGGATCTTCTCGATCCGGACCCCGTCGGCGTCCGCCGGTACGACGACCGCCGCCGCGTTGTCGCCGAGTTTCCCGATGACGACGACGAAGTCGGCGTAGGCCGCCGCGGTGATCCACGTCTTGCCGCCGTCGACGAGCACCGTGTCGCCGTCGAACCGCAGCTCGGTGGTCATCGCGCCGAGGTCGCTCCCGGCGTCCGGCTCGCTGAACGCGACGGCCGCGAGCCTGCCGCCGGTCAGCCGCGGCAGGAAGGCGGCCCGCTGTTCGCGGGTGCCGAGGCGTTGGATCGTCCACGCCGCCATGCCCTGCGAGGTCATCACACTGCGCAGAGAACTGCACAGGCTCCCGGCGTGAGCGGTGAGTTGCCCGCTCTCCAGGCTGCCCAAGCCGAGCCCGCCGTGGCGTTTCGGCACTTCGGCGCAGAGCACCCCGGCGGCGCCGAGTTCACTCAGGACGGTTCGCGGGATCTCGCCGTCGATGTCCCAGCCACCGGCGTTGTCCCCGACGAGACGCCAGATATCCTCGTGGCGCAAGGAGAGTCCGTCAGACATCGCTGTCTGCGGCCTCCTCCGCCTGGAGCCTGCCGACGAGCGTCGCCATGCTCTTGACCGTGCTGAAGTTGGACAGCTGCAGGTCCGGCCCGGCGACCGTCACGAAGTAGGCCTGCTCCAGGAACATGACCAGCTGCATGGCGAACATGGAGTTGGCGACCCCGGTGGCGAAGAGGTCCTGATCCACTTCGGGGCTGGTCCGGGTCTGCTCGGCCACGAACCTGGTGATCTCGTCGACGACGGCGTCCATGTCGAAGGGCGCCTTTTCGATCTGCTGTTCCGCGGTCATGACCATCCCTCACTTGTAGACGTAGAAGCCACGGCCGCTCTTTCGGCCGAGCTCGCCTCGTCGGACCTTTTCGAGAAGAAGCTCACCGGGACGGCACCGCTCGTCTCCGGTCCGGGCGTACAACGCCTCCAGGGCGTCGACGAGGTTGTCGATGCCGATCAGGTCCGCGGTGCGCAGCGGGCCCGTCGGATGACCGAGGCAGCCCTGCATCAGGGTGTCCACCTCTTCGACGGTGGCGGTGCCGGCGCTGACCACCTGCGCGGCGTCGTTGATCATCGGATGCAGGAGACGGCTCGTCACGAAACCGGGCGCGTCACGCACCACCACCGCGCGCCTGCCGATCCGGGTCAGCAGCGACAGCACCGACTCGACGGTCTTGTCCGCGGTCCGCGGGCCGCGGATCACCTCGACCATCGAGATCAGGTACGCGGGGTTCATGAAGTGCGTTCCGATGAGGTCTTCCGGACGTTGCACCCACGACGCCATTTCGTCGATGGGGATGCCGGAAGTGTTGGAGATCAAAGGGGTTCCGGGCTTGACCGACGCCGAGACGCCGGAGAGCACTTCCGCCTTCTTCTCGGGCAGCTCGGTGACCGCCTCGATGACCACCGTCGCGTCCGCGACGTCGCTCAGCGAAAGGGTCGTGCGCAGCTTCGCCGGGGTGCGCCCGGGCGGGAGCGCACCCGTCAGCTGCGCGTGCCGCAGCCCGGTGGCGGCCGCCGCGGCGGCGCGGTCCAGCACGCCCTCGTCGACGTCCACCAGCACGACAGGCAACCCGTGCCCGACGACGAGCGTCGAGATCCCGGTGCCCATGACACCCGCTCCTACGATGGCAACGAGCGGCTCGTCCATGACGCCTCCTCCAGACCCAGTGGTTCATAGCTGCCGGAGTCGGGCCCGATCCAGTACCGGCGCCGCTGGAACGAGTAGCCCGGCAGGGACACCCGCCGGGGTCGCGACGTGCCGCGGAAGGCGTCCCAGTCGATGTCCACAGTGGACTGCCACAGCCTGCCGACGGCGTCGAGCAGGACGGCGTGGCCGGATCGGTTCCCGTCTCCGGGTGGTAGCGACGGCAAGGCCACCAGTTTCTTCGTCGTTTCCTGCCGCGCGACGATTTCGGTCAGCGTGCTGCCCGGTCCCACTTCCAGCAGGAGCCGTCCGGGCTCGGCGGCCAGCTCCCGCAGGCCGTCGGTGAACAGGGCGGGCTCACGGAGGTGGCGAGCCCAGTGCGCGGGCTCCACGGCGTCCTCCGGGCCGATCCAGGTCCCGGTCGCGCCGGAGATGTACGGCACCTGCGGCGGTTTGCGCTCGTAGCGCGTCACCCTGGCGGTGAACTCGGCCACGTGCGCGTCGAGCATCCCGTCGGTCCCGGCGCGGGAGCGGATCCCGGCGGCGGCGATCGTGATGTCGAGGGCGTCCGCCAGGTCGAGCACGCCCGCCAGGCAGGCCGCCACGTACTCGCCGTCGCCCTCGCCGATCATCGCGTCGGGGCGGACTCCCCACGACTGCCACAGCCGGGCGAGGGACCACTGCAGGCTGAAGGCCGCGGCCGCCACGCCACGCGGGTCGTCCTGCCCCGCCGCCGGACCGTCCTCGGTGGACGGAAGGAGCAGGCCGCGCAGGTCGTAGCCGAGCAGCGGCCGTGCCAATGCGGCACAACGGTCGACTTCCTCGGCGAAAACCGGCTCGCCGCGGTAGATCGCCGAGGCGGCGTCCGGCCGGTACGAGGCGCTGCCCGGGAACATGAAGACCACCTGGCGGGCGTTCACGTCGTCGACGGCGTCCGCGGCCCCGTGCTCGGCCAGCGCCCGGAGCGCGGCGATCGCTTCGTCCCGGTCGCGGACCACCAGATGACGGCGGCGCCGGAACTCGCGCCTGCCGACCTGCAGGGTGTAGGCGACGTCTGCGAGGTCGAGGTCGTCCTGCCGCTCCAAGCGGCCGGCGAGGGCGCTCGCCACGTCCGACAGGGCTTGCCCGGTCCGCGCGGACAGTACGAGCAACCGCTCGTCGCGGGTGTCCGGCGTGGCGGCTCGCGGTGCCGGAGCCTCCTGGAGCACCACGTGCGCGTTGGTGCCGCCGACGCCGAAAGCGCTGACACCGGCCCGTCGCGGCGTCGCGCCACGGGGCCAGGGACGGGCGGTGGTCGGCACGTAGAACGGGGTGCGTTCCAGCAGCAGCGCCGGGTTGGGCGCGTCGTAGTTGATGCTCGGCGGGATCTCTTCGTGTTCGAGCGCCAGCACCGCCCTGGCGAAACCCGCCGCACCCGCGGCGGCGTCCAGGTGACCGATGTTGGCCTTCGCCGAACCGATCGCGCAGTACCCGCGCTCACGGGTGTTGAAGGCCTTGGTGAGCCCGGCGACTTCGAGCGGGTCTCCGAGCGGGGTGCCCGTGCCATGCGCTTCGAGGTAGCCGATGGTCTCCGACGGCACCCCGGCCACCGCCTGCGCGGTGGCGATCACCTCGGCCTGTGCCTGCGAACTCGGCGCGCTGAACCCGAACTTCGCCGAACCGTCGTTGTTCACCGCGGTACCGACGATCAGCGCGCGGATGTGGTCGGAGTCCGCGAGCGCGTCGCTCAACCTGCGCAGCGCCACGACCGTGACGCCGTAGCCGGGCACCGTCCCGCTCGAAGCGGCGTCGAACGGACGGCAATGGCCGTCCCGCGCGAAGATGCCGCCCGCCACCACCGGATAGCCGCCGATCAACGGGATGGGTAGCGCCACCCCGCCCGCCAGTGCCATGTCGCATTCGTGACCCAGCAACGCCTGGCAGGCGAGGTGGACGGCGACGAGCGAGGTGGAACACGCCGACTGGACGGTCATCGCGGGACCACGGAGGTCGCACAGGTAGGCCGCCCTGGTCGCGAGGAAGTCCTTGTCGTTGTACGGACGCGCGGAGAAGGCCGCCATCGACCCCCGGAACCGCGCGTTCGCCAAGAGGTTCAGCGGCAGGTACTTGTTGGCGAAGCAGCCGGCGTAGACACCCACGGCGCCGTCGAACCGAGACGGGTCGTGCCCGGTGTCTTCCAGCGCGTGCCAGGCGCATTCGGCGAGGAGCCGCTGCTGCGGGTCGCTGATCTCCGCCTGTTCCGCGCTGTACCCGAAGAACTCCGCGTCGAAGTGATCGGCGTTCTCGATGACCGCGGCGGCGGGCACGTAGTCGGGGTGCGCCACCATTTCCGCCGGCCACCCGGCTTCGGTCAGCTGCTCGGTGGTGAACCTGCTGACCGACTCGACGCCGTCCCGCTGGTTGCGCCAGAACTCCTCGATGGTGGCCGCTCCCGGCAGCCGCCCCGCGAGTCCGACGACCGCGATCGGCTCCGTCCCGTCTTCCAATTCGGTACTCACACCCCCGCCTTTCCTGTACGCCGCCTGGCGGCCTGTCCGGCGACGCGACGGGCGGATCCCCGTGCGGCACCCGCGCCGACGGCCTCGTCGGGCCCGTCTGACGGCTTGCGATCGATCGCCTCCGCGAGTGCCCGTGCGGACGGATACCGGAACATGTCCACCAGCGAGAGCCCGTTGTCCCGGTGTTCGAGCAGCCGGGCCCTGGCCACCACCACGAGCAGCGAGTTCCCGCCGAGTTCGAAGAAACTGTCGTCCACGCCCACCCGGTCGACGCCGAGCACGTCCCGCCACACGTCGGTGACCAGCCGTTCGGTCTCGTTCGTCGGCGGCGCGTACTCCGTCGTGGCCTCGGGCCGCACGTCCGACAGGTCGGGCAGCGCCCGGCGGTCGACCTTCTTGTTCGGGGTCAACGGCACCGTGTCGATCGCGTGGAACGCGCTGGGCACCATGTAGCCGGGCAACCGCGTGGCGAGGAAGGCACGCAGTTCGACGGTGTTCGTCGGCCTGCCCGCCGCCGGCACGTAGTAGCCGATGATCCGTTGTTCCGCGCCGGTGCCCCGGATGACGGCGACCGCCGACCGGACCCCCGCGTGTTCGGCGAGCGCGGTCTCGATCTCGCCGAGTTCGATCCGATGACCGTGCAGCTTCACCTGATCGTCGATCCGGCCGAGGAACTCGAGTCCGCCGTCCGGCCGCCAGCGGGCCAGATCGCCCGTCCGGTAGACCCGCGCGCCCGGTCCGCCGTCGAACGGATCGGGCTGGAAGCGTTCGGCGGTCACCTCGGTGCGGTCGAGGTAACCCCGGACCACACCGTCCCCGCCGAGCAGCAGCTCTCCGGGGACGCCCGTCGGGCACAGGCGCGTGTCGCGGTCGACCACGTAGGCCCGGACGTTCGCCAAGGGCCGCCCGATGGACACCGGGCCACCGCCGGCCGGGATCTGGGACGTCGTCGCCCAGACCGCGGCCTCGGTCGGCCCGTACATGTTGTGGACCGTGCCTCCGACAGCGTCGGCGAGGTCGCGGGCCAGGTCGGCGGGAAGGGCCTCGCCGCCCACCAGCAACCGGCTGAGCCGGGGGAGTTCGGCACGCGCGTCCTGATCCGCCAGCAGGGCGCGGGCCAGGGACGGCGTGCACTGCAGATGCGTCACCGCGTGCTCGCGCAGCTGTTCGGCGATCGGCTCCTCGGCCTTCGCCAGCGCGGCGTCACGGCGTTCGTCGCTGATCTCCCGGACGGTCGTCAGATGGGTCAGGGCGTCGAGTGCCGCGTTCTCGTCGACGCCGAAGTCGATCAGGCAGGCGACCTCGTCGACGCCGGCGGCCTTCATCCGGTCCACCATGTCGGCGCAGACCTGTGGGGTGCCGAGCAGGCTGGCGGTGGCGAAGAACCGGTCGAAAGCCCTGTCGACCAGCTCGCGCAATTCCTTGGGGGACAACGCCTTGAAGTCCGCGGCGCTGCCGGTGGTGGCGCCGAGCGACGCGATCAGGTCGAAGGAGGTCTCCAAGTACCGGCTCATCGGCTCCCGGACCAGCTCCCGCACCTCGTCGAGGTCCTGCCCGACGAACGTGTGGACCATGACCGCCACATGGCCGTCCCCGGGTCCGTGCCCGGCCTCGCGCCAGCTCTTGCGGTACAGCGCGATCTTCTCGGCCAGCTCCTCCAGGTTGTGCCCGAGGAGATGGGTGAGCACCCCGGTGCCCGCCTCGCCCGCCATCCGGAAGGTCTCCGGGTGCTTGGCGCTGGTCAGCCACACGGGCAACTCGGGCTGGACGGGCCGGGGGAACACCCCGACCTCGACCTCGGCACCGACACCGTTGAGCCGCGTCACCTTCTCGCCGCTCCACAGCTGCCGGACCTCCGCGAGCCCGTCCATCATCAGCTGTTTGCGTTTCTCGAACCGGTCCGGCGCGAGCGCGAAGTCGTTGGCGTGCCAGCCGGACGCGAGGGAGATGCCTGCCCGGCCCGCCGAGAGGTTGTCCACGACGGACCATTCCTCGGCCACCCGCAACGGGTCGTGCAGCGGCAGCACCACGCTGCCCGCGCGCACCTGGACCCGCTCGGTGATCGCGGCGACGGCTGCCGCCATCACCGACGGGTTCGGGTACAGCCCGCCGAACTGGTGGAAGTGGCGTTCGGGTGTCCACACGGCGGTGAAACCGTTGCGGTCGGCGAACTTCGCGCCTTCGAGCAGCAGCCGGTAGCGGTCTTCGGAGCTGGCTTCCGAGTCGCTGCCGAAGTAGAGCAGGCTGAAATCGATGTCGCGGGAGCGAGCCTCGGCGACTTCGGCCGATTCCGCGGCGGCCGCGGCCGACGGTAGGGGAGGCTCACCTCGCAGCACGATCCGGTGGCCGTGCGTCAGTGCCCACAGCAACTCGACCACGGAGATGTCGAAGGACACGCTCGTCACCGCGAGCCAGGTACCGGTCTCGTCGGCACCGAAGACGTCGTCCATCCCGGCGAAGAGGTTGACCACGTTCCGATGGGTGACCATGACCCCCTTCGGCCGCCCGGTGGACCCGGACGTGTAGATCACGTACGCCAGGTTGTCGGGGGTGGCCGCCGGTGCCGAGGTGTCAAGCAGGTCTTCCGGCGCCTCGGTCAGGTCGGGAACCACGACCTGGGCGGCGCCGAGCCGCCCGGCGGCCGCGGCCGACCGGGAGTCCGCCACGATCAGCCGCACGCCGGCGTCGCCGACCATGAACGCCAGCCGATCGCGCGGATAGCCGGGATCCAGCGGGAGATACGCCGCGCCCGCCTTGAGGATCCCCAGCAGGGTGACCATCAGCAGCGAGGTGCGGCCGAGGTGGACGCCGACCGGTTCGTCCGGTGCCACGCCGAGTCGGCGCAGCCGCCGGGCGAACCGGTCGGCGAGCCGGTCGAGCTCGCGATAGGTCAGGGTGGCGTCGGAGGCGACGACGGCGACCGCGTCGGGTGTCGCGGCCACGCGTTCCGCCAGCAGCTGGTGCACCAGGAGGTCGGGGATTCCTGCCTGGGCACCGGCCTGCCAGCCTGACAGGGTGGCGAGCTCGGCCGACGGCAGCACCGTCAACTCGTCGACGGGCCGGTCCGGGGTGTTCGCGGCGGCTGTCACGACTTCGACGTAGCGCTCGGCGATGCGCTCGGCGGTCGTGGCCTCGAACAGGTCCGTGCTGTACTCCAGCCTGCCGGTCACGCCGGCCGGGGTCCGCGCGAGACTCAGCGTGAGGTCGAAGCGAGCCGTGCCGGTGTCGCCCAGCACCGGACGCACCTGGCAGCCGTCCAGGCGCAGCCCCGCCCCTTCGTCCTCGTACCGGTAGCTGAACAGCACCTGGAACAACGGGTTCTGGGCGAGGTCACGGTCGGGGTGCAGCTCCTCGACGAGCTTCTCGAACGGCAGGTCCTGGTGGGCCAGCGCCCCCTTGACCTCCGTCCACAGCCGCTGGATCAGCTCACGGAACGTCGGACTGGAGCCGAGATCGCAGCGGAGCACCAGGGTGTTGGTGAAGAACCCGATGAGCCCGGCCAGTTCGGGCCGTTCCCGCCCGGACACCGGGGTGCCGACCACGACCTCGTCCTCGCCGACGTGCGCCCGCAGCAGGACCGAGAACGCGGCGAGCAGGATGCTGAAGAGCGTGACACCTTCCGTCCTGCCCAGCTCCTCGAGCCGCCGGACCGAGGCCGGTGGCAGCTCGAACGAGATCGCGTTGCCGCGGTAGCTCTGCACCGGCGGACGGGCGTGGTCGGTGGGCAGATGCCGCGTGGGCATGCCGTCCAGCCTGTCCGTCCAGTACGACAGCAACCTGTCGAGCTCGGGCCCGGCCAACGTGCTTTGCTGCCACTCGGCGAAGTCTGCGTACTGCATGGGCAGTTCGGGCTCTTGCCCCGTCCGGCCGTTCAGGGCGGCCCGGTACTGGACTTCGAGCTCCCTGCCGAGCATCCCGACCGACGCGGCGTCACAGGCGAGGTGGTGCACGGTGAGCAGCAGCCGGTGCTGCTGCTCACCCAGGCGCAGCAGGCGGGCCCGGATGGCCCGGCCCGCCACCAGATCGAACGGCGCGCCCGCTTCCTCGTCCGCGAGCCGCGCCACCTCACGTGCCGTCCGGCCGGGGGCGGTCAGGTCGACGACGGGGATGGACACGGTGGCGGGCGGCAGGACCACCTGGTGCGGTGTCCCGGCGGTCGAGCGGAAGGCTGTCCGCAGGATCTCGTGGCGCCGCACGACTTCGGTCAGCGCCTGTTCGAGTGCCGGGTGGTTCAGCCTGCCGGTGATGTCGTAGCCGAGCGGGACGTTGTAGACCGCGCTGCCCGGCTGCAGCTGATCGAGAAACCACAGCCGCCGTTGCGCGTACGACAGCGGAGCCGAACTGTCCTCTTCGGACTTCCGCCGCAGCAGTTCGGCCAGCAACGCCCGCCGGTCCTCTGCCTCCGATTCGCCGGCCCCGCTCACGGCTGCACCTCGGTTTCCCCCGCGTCGCGCAGGAGCGACTCGACTTTCTCGTCACTGAGCTGATCGAGCTCGGTCAGCAGCGCGGCCGTGCGGCGGGCCCGCGGCTTGATCGGACCCGCTCCCGGTCCCATCGCCGCGACGGTCACGGCGTCCGCCAGGCTCGCGACAGTGGGCCGCTGGAGGAAGATCGCCATCGGCACCGCGACACCGAAGGCCTCGTTCACCTGAGCCACCAGCCGGGCCGCGAGCAAGGAATGGCCACCGACACGGAAGAAGTCGTCCACACGCCCCACCGGGCGGTCGTGAAGCAACGCCGACGCGAGCCGTGCGACACGCTCTTCCGTCTCCGTCCGCGGCACCTGCTCCGCTTCGGGCACGACCGGGGAGCTCGGCGCCAGCGCGGCCAGCGCGTCCTGGTCCACCTTGCCGTGTTCGGTGAGCGGCAAGGAGGAAAGCACCACGACCTCGTCCGGCACCATGTACACGGGCAGCCGATCGCGCAGGAACGCCAGCAGCTTCTCGTCGGGGCCGGTTTCGCTCCAGCCGTCGCCACAGGCGTACGCCACGAGCGAGACCTCGGCCCCCGCCGCGGGCGCGCGGGCGATGACCACGGCCTCCCGCACGTCCGGATGCTCCCTGAGGGTGGCCGCGACCTCTCCGGGCTCGATCCGGAAGCCCCGGATCTTCACCTGCTCGTCCGCGCGGCCGAGGAACTCCAGCTGCCCGTCGGGACGCCAGCGGACCAGGTCACCGGTGCGGTACAGGCGGGCGCCGGGCTCGTTCGCGAACGGATCGACGGGGAAACTCTTCGCGGTGAGCTCCGAGCGGTTCACGTAACCACGGGCCACCGCCGTGCCGCCGAGGTACAGCTCGCCACGGACACCGGTGGGCACACGCTGCCCTTCGGCGTCCAGCACGTGGGTGTCGATCCCGCTGATCGGCCTGCCGATGGACGGGCGCCGCCCCGCCGGGTCCGGCGACACCAGGCCCGCCGTCGCCACGACCGTGTTCTCCGTCGGCCCGTAGTGGTTGAACAACCGGAACGGCAACCCCTCGGGAGGCGCCGACGGCAGCGCGTCGCCGCCGGTCAGCAGCGCCCGCAACGCGGTTTCGGCGGGCCACGGCTCGTCCAGGACGGCCGCGGCGATGGGGGTCGGCAGGAAGGCCGAGGTGATCCCTTCATCGCTGAGCCAGCGCACCAGTTCCGTTGGCGCGGAACGGAAATCCGGCGGGACGACACACAGGGTGGCGCCCGCCGCGAGGGTGGGCCAGATCTCCCACGTCGACGCGTCGAACCCGGGGCTCGCGAACAGTGTGGTCCGGTCCGCCGGGCTCAGCTCGTACTCGGCGATGTGCCAGGCGACCAGGTTCGCCAGTCCCCGGTGGGACAGGGCGACTCCCTTGGGCCTTCCTGTCGATCCCGACGTGTAGATGAGGTACGCCAGCCGTTCCGGGGTGACCGGGTCACCGGGGTCGACCTGCCCGTCCCGGAGGAGGGCGCCCAGATCGAACACGCGGAAGTCGCTGGTCGGTGCCGGCAGCCGGAGCCGCATCTCCGGCGTGGCAAGGACTTTCCGCACACCCGCGTCCTGCAGCATGAAGCTGATCCGGTCAGCCGGGTAGCCCGGGTCGACGGGCAGATAGCACCCGCCCGCCAAGAGCACCGCCAGCTCGCCGACGACCAGCTCGACGGAACGGTCGGCGCACACCGCCACCGGTTCCTCGGCGGTGATGCCCGCCTCCTGGAGCTTGTCGGCCAGCCCGCCGGCACGCCGCCACAGGTCGCCGTAGGTGAGCTGCCCGTTCGACCAGCTGACCGCGACTGCGTCCGGCCTCGTCCGTGCCTGCCGCTCGATCAGCTCCGTCACCGGCTCGGCGCCCGCCGTCGCGGGACCGTGGGCCCAGCGTTCGAGCTGGTCCGCCTCCTCGGGCGGGAGCAGGCGCAGCGCGCCCACCCGCGTGTCCGGGGCGGACACCGCGTCGGCGAGCAGGGTCAGGTAGTGCGTGATCATCCGCGTCATGGTGGCTTCGTCGAACAGGTCCGACGAGTGCTCCCAGATCATCGTGAGGTCGTCGTCCTCGGCACTGGACGCCCGGCCGATGCGCTGTTCGGCGCGCGGGATCACGATCACGTTGAGATCGGATTTGGCCGTGAGGTTCGAGCGTTCGGTGACCCGGCCGGTGAGGCCGCCGAAGTCGATGTCCGGCACCGCGGAGTCGTGGAAGCTGAACATGACCTGGAACAGCGGGGTGCGCGAGGTGTCGCGGACCGGGTCGATCGCGTCGATCACCGCGTCCACCGGGGTGTCCGACCAGGCCAGTGTCTCGGCGACGGTCTGCCGCACCTGTTCGAGCAGCTCGCTGAACCGCTGGTCGGCCGACACGTTCGTGCGCAGGACCAGCGTGTTGACGAGCATGCCGAGCAACGGCTCCAGCTCGGGCACGTTGCGGTTGGCCGCGCCGGTCCCGACGAGCATGTCCCGCTGCCCGGTGTAGCGGTACACCAGCGCCGCGAAGCCCGCGTACATCGTGGAGAACAGCGAAACCCGGTTCTCGCGGCTGAAGGCTCGCAGAGCCCGTGCCAGCTCGGACGGGATCCGGATCCGCGGCGCCCGGCCGCGGAAGGTCATCACCGGCGGCCGTGGCCGGTCTGCGGGCAGTTCCAGGGTGTCCGGGGCGCCTGCCAGCCGTTCGGTCCAGTGGTCGACGTGCGCGCGCAGCACGTCGCCGCGCATGAAGTCCCGCTGCCAGTAGGCGTAATCCGCGTACTGGATGCCCAGTTCGGGCAGCGGCGAGGGCTTCCCGGCGGCGAAGGCCGGGTAGAGGGCGCGCATTTCGGACAGGAACACCGAAAGCGACCATCCATCGTGGACGAAGTGGTGCTCCACGTGCAGGAAGGTGTTCTGGTCGTTTTCGTGCCGCAGCAGCACCCAGCGGGCGAGCGGCGGGTTGGCCAGGTCGAAGGGCTGGCGCAGCTCCGCGGCGACGACCGTGTCGGCCTCCGCGGCCGGGACGTCGAGCACCTTCAGCGGTGCCTTGACCCCGTCCACCGGTCGCTGGTGCCCGACCCCGTCGATCGGGACGAAGGCCGTCCGCAGGACTTCGTGCCGCCGGACGATCTCGTCCAGCGTCGCGCGCAGGGCATCGACGTCCACCTTGCCCTGCAACGAAACCGTGGCCTGGAAGTTGTAGGCCAGGTTGCCCGGCGACAGCTGCTCGAAGAACCAGATCCGTTCCTGCGGCAGGGAAAGCGGGATCGGCCTGTCGCGTTCCACCCGGCGCAGCGGCGGCGCGATCGGCGCGATCGCCGCGGAGGCGGGTCCGTCGCCCTCGGCCGAGGCACGCTCGTCGACGATCGCCGCGAGGCTCGCCACGGTCCGTGCGGTGAACAGTTCGGCCACGCTCACCGCGGCGTTCAGGTCGTTCGCGAGCGGGACCGCGAGCCGCCCGACGAGCAACGAGTTCCCGCCCAGGGCGAAGAAGTCGTCGTGCAGGCCGACCTCGGTGATGCCGAGCAACCCGGCCACGATCTCGGCCACCGCCACCTCTGTCGGGGTGCGCGGCGCCACGGCGACGTCGGCCAGGCCCGCCGCCGCCCTGTCCGGCGCGGGGAGGGCGGCGCGGTCGACCTTGCCGTTGGGGGTCAGCGGCAGCGTGGGCAGCGAGACGATCGCCGACGGCACCATGTAGGCGGGCAGCCGGATCCCGACGAACTCGACCAGCTCGGCAGGCGCGACCTCAGAGACCACGTAGGCGACCAGGCGCGCGTCCGGGCGACCCGAGTGCTCGACGGCCACGAAGGCGTCCCGGACGCCGGGGTGCTGCTTGAGGACCGTGGCGATCTCGCCGGGTTCGATCCGGAACCCGCGGATCTTGGCCTGGTCGTCGTACCGGCCGATGTACTCGAAAACACCGTCCGGGCGGCGGCGGACCTTGTCGCCGGTCCGGTACATCCGTTGCCCGGGAACGTTGATGTCCGGCACGAACGCCGCCGCAGTGCCGACCGGGTCGCCCAGGTATCCGCGCGCGACGCACTCGCCCGCCAGGCACAGCTCGCCCGCTTCACCGTCGGGGACCGGGTCGAGCCCATCGAGCACGTAGCAGCGGACGCCGTCGACCGGTACGCCGATCGGCGGCGGCACGGGTCCGTCCGGCAGCACCTCGCAGGCCGTCACCTTCACCGTGGTTTCGGTGGGCCCGTAGAGGTTGATCACGGGGAACGACAACCCGTCCGGCACCCCGCGCTGCATCGCCGAGCCGCCGGTGTGCAGGAACCGGAGGACCGTGTGCGCCGGCCACGTCTCGTCGAGGATGGCCTCGGCCAGCGGGGTGGGAAGGAAGGTCACGGTGATCTGCTGGTCGGCCAGCCAGACGGCGAGCGCGGGGGGCGAGGTGCGCACGTCGGCGGGCGGGATCACCAGCGTGGCGCCCGCGGTCAGGGTGAACCAGATGTCCTGGACGGAAACGTCGAAGCCGGGGCTGGCCAGCAGGGTCGACCGGTCGTCCGGCCGGGTCCCGTAGGTCTTGTGGTGCCAGCGCATCAGGTTGGCCAGGCTCGCGTGGGTCACCGCGACACCCTTGGGCCGCCCGGTGGAACCCGACGTGTAGATCACGTACGCCAGCGCGGCGCCGTTCACCCGGGGCGGTTCCGGAATGGCCGCGTCAGACGGTTCCTCGGTCAGATCGACCAGCAGGACATCTTCGCCGAGCGGTGCACCAGAGGACACCAGCGACGCGGTGGTGAGGACCGCGGCGGCGCCGGACAGCTCCAGCAGCTGACTGATCCGCGCGGCGGGATGGGCGGGGTCCAGCGGCAGGTACGCCGCGCCGGCCAACAGGACGGCCAGCTCGGCGACCACCAGTTCCGCAGACCGGTTGGCATAGACGGCCACGACGCTGTCCTGGCCCACCCCCCGCTCGGTGAGCTTGTTCGCCAGACCGGACGCGTGCGCGGCAAGGTGCCGATAGGTCAGCCTCAGGTCGCCGTCCTGCACCGCGACCGCGTCCGGTGCTTCGGCCACCCTGGCGTGGAATTCGTTGAGCACCATCTCGCGCGTTATCCTTCGCTGTGAGAGTGGACGGCCGAACCGGTCTGTTCCACCGCGCGGCGCAGGCTCAGCGGGCGCATGTCCGTCCAGACCTCACCGATGTGGGCCAGGCATTCCGTCTTGGAACCGCTGACGCCGTCGCCGCGCCAGCCCGGAGGCAAGTCGCGTTCGGTGGGCCAGATCGAGTACTGCTCCTCGTCGTTGAGCACGACCACATAGGACTGGGCGTCTCCGTCCACGGGTTCCTCCGGTTCGGCGGGATACGGGTTGACCTGCTGCGGCCGTCATGACCGGCGTCGGGGCCGTGGAGATGACGGGCACGGCGAGCGCTGCGGGAGGTCGCGAAGACAAGGTGCGTCGTGAGCCTCACGACCGAGGACCGACGAGCGCCGGCCAGGTGCGGACCCCGAGCCCATGGCTGTCGGAGAACTACCATCCCCCATGCGTTCCACCACGACAGCATGGGCCGCGCCGGTGCCCGGCAATAGAGTATGGCGATTACTCTAGTGCTCCCGGATGTTTCGAACTCCGACGTGGATCTCGAGTCTCGGAAGCCTGTGCGCGGTCAAGCGATCGCTTCCGGTGGGTAGCGCGGGACTGTGTCACTGAACTGTCCGCGAACGCGGCACCGTGTCTTTTCGGTAATTCGTTCGAGTCGGCGGAAAGTGTTACCCAGGGTGAGGGAAATAGGGACGTTCGATGTCCCTATTTCCCTCACGCCGGCCGGAAAGAATTCGGTACTTATGCCCTCTGCGGTTCCACCGGCTCGGTGCCGTAGGTGATGTGGTGCGGTGCGGCGACACGGTTGATCTTCGCCGGGTCCAGCGCGCCGTCGGTGAAGACGGCCGGGCCCGCTTCGAACAGGTCCTCCAGGTAGTGCTCCCAGCCGCCGGGCGACGAGATCTGGAGGACCCGGGGCGGCTCGGAGACGCGGCGCAGTGCGTGCGGAACCCCGTGGGGGAGCAGGACGAACGTGCCCTTGGTCGCGACGTGGGTCTCGTCGTCGAACTCGATGCCGAGTTCGCCTTCGAGGACGTAGATGCACTCGTCGGCCTCGTGGTGCACGTGCCGCGGGATGTCCACGGCGACCGTGACTTCGAGCAACGAGAACCTGACCTCGGTGTCCTCGGTCGTCGCCTTGACGCTGAACGCGGGCGGCAGCGGCACGCGGCCGGGCCGGGCCTCGCCGGGCTTGAGCAGGATGAAACGGTCCTTCGACATGCTAGGATCCCTCTATTCGGAAACGGACTCCGTTTCCATATAAGTCACGGGGGAGGCACCTTGTCAACCGGCCACAAGCCGCGCGCCGACGCGGAGCGCAACAGGGCACGGGTGGTGGAAGTGGCCCGCGCGCTGTTCGCCGAGCGCGGCGATGACGTGCAGATGCCGGAGATCGCCCGCGCGGCCGGTGTCGGGGTGGGGACCGTGTACCGGCACTTCCCGGACCGGCAGGCGTTGATCGAGGCGGCCGCGGAACACCGGTTCGCGGAGATCGCGGAGTACGCCCGGAAGCACTGCTTCGGCGAGGATTCCGGCCTGGAGCGCTACTTCCGCCATGTCGGCGAGCTGCTGTCCCGCGATCGCGGCCTCACCGCGGCCATCGACTCGGCCCGCGGGCGGCCCGGGAGTGAGCCTCGGGGCAGCGCCCGGGGGAGCCTCGAAACCGTCGTCGCCGACATCATCGACCACGACAGGGCTGCCGGGCTTGTCCGCCCGGACTACACCGTCTCCGACGTCTATCTCCTGGTCGGAGCCCTGTCCGCTGTCATCCGCACCGGCTCGGATGGG
The DNA here is from genome assembly GCF_055584485.1 of Amycolatopsis sp. NPDC102522. NCBI lineage: Bacteria > Bacillati > Actinomycetota > Actinomycetes > Pseudonocardiales > Pseudonocardiaceae > Amycolatopsis > Amycolatopsis sp. NPDC102522. The sequence goes on from NZ_JBVJLY010000012.1 coordinate 174,076, forward strand.
GGTCGCTTCCTCGAACTGGTTCTTCCCGGCCTTCGGGCCTAGAGAGCAGCGAAGGGGAGGTCGGTCAGGCCGCCCTCCCCGCTTCCACCGTTCTGGATTCGGAGAAGGTCAAGCAAGGCTGACGGCATTGCCACGCCGAGGACTTTCTCCGCTTCTCGCGCCAGTTCATCGGTCAGCGGCTGCTGGACGCCGTACTCGCCTTTTCCCCAGACCGTCCTAGGCGTCACTGATCGAGTCGCCCGGACACCGCGCGCATGGCGCGTCCGACCGCCTGGAGGTCTTCCGGTTCGATCACGTCGACGAAGTGTTCGCGGACAGTGCGGAGGTTGTCCGGCGCCGCGCGAAGCAGGGTCTCGTGCCCCTGCTCGGTGAGCCGGGCGCGCACGCCGCGGCCGTCGTCGGCGGTCGATTCCCGCTGGACCAGGCCGCGGGCTTCCAGTCCGTTGATGCGGTGCGAGAGCCGGCTGCGTGAGTAGTACGCCGACTCCGCCAGGTCGGCCATGCGCATCGATCGACCGTCCGCTTCGGACAGTCGCACCAGGAGTTCGTACTCCGCAAGGGAAAGCCCGTGCTCTTCGCGCAGTCGCCGGTCGAGCAGGTCAACGAACCGGACGGATCCTTCGATGAACGCACGCCAGTCGCGCTGCTGGTCCGCGTCGAGCCAGTTGGTCACGGCGCCACCCTAACAGTTGACGCCTTCAACCACTTCGGTCTAGCTTTGGTTGAAGACTTCAACTAGATGGGGGCGTGATGGCGAACGAAGCCTGGGTGATTCAGGAGAAGGACGCGGAGGTCATCGAGAAGCCCGCGTTGTGGTTGCTCGCCGACGGCGAGCACACGGGCGGGTTCCTCGGCGCGAACCGTCTTTCCTTGCGTGCCGGGGAGCCTGGCACGAAACCGCACTATCACGAGAAGTCCGCGGAAGCGTTCTACGTGCTCGACGGGGCGCTGCGGATGCTGGTGGGCGCCGAAACGGTCAGGGTCGAGCGGGGCGGTTACGTGGTGATCCCGCCGGGAGTCCACCACGCGTTCGCCGCGCCGCCGGACACCGCCGCGGACGTGCTCATCACGCTGGCGCCGGGGGTCGAACGGTTCGGGTACTTCCGGGTCCTGCCGGGGATCCTGCGCGGGGAGGTCTCGCCGGAGGAGGTCGAGCGGGTGCACGAACGGTATGACGTCCACTTCGTCGATGTGCCGGAGTGGGACCAGTGCGGGACCGGGGCTGGGGTGACGCGTGGGTCGGGGTGGTGGGGGGGGGGGGGGGGGGGGGTGTGTGGGGGGCACCCCCCCCCACCCCCCCCCGCCCCCCACGGGGGGGGGGGCCGGCAGAAAACCAAAACACAAAACCCCAAAAAAAACCAAACCCCCCCCCCACCAAGCCCCCCGGG
>NZ_JBVJLY010000012.1:175473-188519 GCF_055584485.1 Amycolatopsis sp. NPDC102522
TATGGTTCTGGGGGCGGTTGGGGTCCCTGGGGGGTCCGGGGGGGGGGTTGCGGGGTGGGGGGGGGGGTCGGTTTTTGTAAGTTGTCTTTTGCGCGCACTTACCACTCACGACCACGGTGAGGGGCGCTGTCTGGAGGTGGCTCGTCCGTGAAGGTCTTCTTCCTTGCGACTGGCGCGAGGAGGGGGTGTCGTTGGGGCGGACCGGTCTTTGCCTGCCTGCCGCTGACCTGGACGAGAGTGATCCCAGTGGGCGCCCGGATCGACGGTGAAGGAATTGGGACGTTGAGTGTCCTAATTCCTTCACCGTCGCGAGGTCACCCTTGATCAACGGAGGATTCGGGACGTTGAACGTCCCGAATCCTCCACGCTCGATCGCTGGGGACACCAATGGGTAAGCAAATGCCGGTCCGTTATTGAGAGGTAAGGCAAAGGTGTCGGGTGGTCGCTGGTCCGCGAACACGACACGTTCGCCTTATCCCTCAAGAGAACCGTCCTAGCCACTCACGAGACCGGGAGAATCACCGGCGAAAAGGCGCGCTCACTTGACCTCGTGGATCTCCGGGTAGAGGACGTTGCGTCTGGTCGCGCCTCGTTCGCACAAGGACTCCAGCGCGTAGACGACGCTTTCGGCGATTTGATGGGAATCCTGGACCACGGTGGCCCGAAGCGGGCTCGCGCCGGTGTCGATCAGGGCGCGTGCCTCGGTGGTCCCGTCCACGCCGATGATCACGGTGTCCCTCGTGACCGGTGAGGTCGTCGCCCGAAGCGCGTCGACAGCCCCCAAGGCCATCTCGTCATTGGTACAGAAAATGGCGTCCAGGCATTCCGCGTTCGCGGCCAGCACGCGAATGTGGGATTGCACGGCGTCGTAAGCGCGGGGGCGGTTGAAGGCGCAGCTGTCGTCGATGGTGATCGAAACGTCGGTCAATTCCGTTCGCAGAACGGTCGTGCAATGGTTCTGGCGGGCTGGATGCTGCCGGCTTGCCACGATCAGCACGTGTGGCCGCTGTGTTCCGTGCCGTCGGAAATGGGCTACCAGCCAGCGGCCCGCGAGCTGTCCGAGATCGGAGCTGAGATATCCGACGAAGGTGGTGTTGGCGGGGTAGTCGTTTTCGTCGTCGAAAGGTTCGATGTCGGTGAAAACCACCGGCAAGCCCAATGCGGCGCAGAATTCGGCCAGATCCGGTCGCAGTCGGTGCACTTCGGTCGCGACGATGATCCCGCCGAGGTAATTGTGGCGCGCGGCCAGGATTCTGCGGAGGTGGTGTGCTTGCGCCGCGGCGTCGTAATCCCGGTCGGGCACCTTCAGTACCAGGTCGATGCCGCTGCGGTCCAGCACGACATGCATACGCTGCACGAAGCCGGCGACCCAGTATTTCTGACTGAAAGCCGAGGTCACCAAGAACGCCTGACGTGGCCGCTTGTTCCACGGTGCTCGACGCAGCAGAAAGGGGATCGTCGCCAGTGAGCCCACTGCCAGAACGGTCCACGCGGGCAGTTTCGCGATCAGCACGTCGCTGCGGATCGCCGCGAGGATCCCGGCGAGTACCAATCCGCCGGTGACGGAGGTCAGGACGGTGAACCGCACCGGAGTGCGATCGCGGTCCAGCAGTTTCACGGTGACGACCTCCTGGGCGGACGGGACCACGAGGAGCCGGCGTGCCCCCACGGGCAGCGATTATGGGGCCGATCGACAGTCTGGTGCCATAGCCCGCTCGAACCAATGCAGGAGGGGACGCCGGGACCCGAAAACCGGATGAGTGACAAGTCGGAAATGTTCCGACAATGAGTGATCGGGTAATTCCGGGGCTCGGGATCGGGCCGGGTAGTGTCCTGTTCGAAAAATCTGATGTTTTGGGGGATGTTCTGTCATGAACAAGTTCGTTCGGGCCGTGGCGCTTTCATTGGCGGTGATGGCCGCCTGCTGTTCCTGCGCGGCAGGCGAAGGGACCGTGGTCCCCGTGGCGTCCCCGAGCCCGGAGGCGGCCCCTTCTTCGACTTGGGCTCCGGCGATGTCGCCTGAGGTCGTCTCGGCGGCCTGCGCTTTCCTTGGTGTCGAAGAGCTTCAAAAGGCGCTGCGAGCGAAAGCCGCCTATCGATCGGCGGAACAGGAAGTCATGCGCGGGCAGAAGAGTGTCAACTACGCGTGTGACTTCAGCCGCGCCGATGACGGTTCCTACATCGGCAGTCTCATGGTGACCGCCGCGCCCGGGAACACGGCGCCGGAGGCTTTGCTCGGCGTCGCCGAGGATCAGTGCCTGGGCGAGGGTCAGGCGCAGCCCTTGCCGGACGCCGGGGACGTGGCGATGTGGTGCCGGAACACGGATCTCGACACGCTGGTGACGACAGTCAAACGGAGCCGGGGCGAAGTCCGGATCGCGTATCTGACGCTGGCGGGCGAGCCGATCAGCGCCAACATCCCTGGATACGGCGAGCTGGCGAGAATCCTCGGCGCCCGACTTTAAGCGCTGAGATCGGGCATGTCCCTGAGCTGACGCCGTGAGGTGATGCCGAGTTTGCGGAAGATGTTGCGGAGGTGGGCGTCCACCGTGCGGGGGCTGACGAACAGGCGCGTGGCCACCTCCTTCGACGTCGCGCCCGACGCGACTTGGCGCGCGATGTGCGTCTCCTGCATGGTCAGGTGGTCGTAGGAGTGTTCGGAGCGGCTGCGCGCCACCTCTCCGGTCGCGCGCAGTTCGTCGGCGGCCCGGCGGGTGAACGCTTCCAGGCCGATCTTCGACAGCTGTTCGTGCGCGGCGCGCAGGTGTTCGCGGGCGTCGCGGCGGCGGCCTGCCCGGCGTAGCCATTCCCCGTACCGCAGGTGCGCTCGCGCGAGGTGCACCGCGAGCGGGCCGCTCGTCAGGTGCCGGAGCGCCTCCAGGTGGTCTTCTTCCGCGTCGCTGACCATCGCCCGCGCGCCCGCCAGCACACCGAGCGCGAAGCCGGTTCCGGCGGATTCCGTGCGCTCGGCCAGGGATTTCAACGCAGACAGGGCGACGGCGTGCTCGCCACACCGGATCGCGGCTTCCACCAGTTCGGGCAGCGCGACGCCGGTGAGGAACAGGTCACCGCTCGCCACGGCCCGCGTCGCCGCGTCCAGCGCGGCCGGGTACTCGGCGAGGCCGTTGTACAGCACGGCCGTCGCCCAGTGGATGTTCGCGGTCAGCTGACCGTTGCCCCGGTCCGTCGCCTCGGCGGACAGTTCGAGCACTTCCTGACGGCGGCCGCGCATCGCCGCCAGGTGCACTCTCGAGTAGAGCTGCGGCGGATCGCCGAGGGCGTCGGCGATCGCTTCCTCTTCGGCGATCGCGGCCATCGCCCGCCCGAAGTGCCCGGTGAGCACAGCGTGCATCGCCACCTGCGAAAGGCCGAGCCGGATGGTCATCGGGGCTCCGGTGTCCCGTCCGGTCCGCACCAGCCAGCCGACGATCGTCGCGTGCAGGTCGATGTCCCACAGTTCGCCCGCGAGCACGGTGGCCAGGGCCGGTGTCCGGGTCCAGCCCGCGTCGTCGCCGGTGAGCACGCGGCGAAGCGACGGCACCCCGGCGTGGTGCCCCTCGGTGGTCAACCGCACCAGCGCGTCGAGGAGATCCGGCGTCCGTGACGCCGCAGGAGCCGAACTGGCGGCGTCGAGAACCCTGTCCAGCACGCCCGCCGCCCTGCCGACGACGAGTCCCATCTCCAGCGCCGCGACGAAGCACTCGCGCGACCGTTCCGGATCGACGTCGGCGAGGCGCCGCGCGGCCCCCAGGATGAGTTCCGGCCCCCGGACGGCCCCGTCCGCGCCTTGGACGAAGGCGATCCGCCCGCGCAGCAGGTCGACGGAGGCGTGCTGGGCAACGGCCAGTTTCTCGGTGTCGATGCTGGCCAGCAGGTCCGCCGCCGCGTCCGTTCCGCCCGCTTCGAGTGTCGTCCGCGCGGCCGCGAGCGTGCGTTCGACCTGCTTGCCGGGGTCGAGGGACAGCGCCGCCGCGCGTTCGAGGAAAGCGGCGGCGGCCGCGACGCCACCACGGGCCTGCGCGCGGGACGCCGACAGTTCCAGCTCCGCCGCGACCTGTTCGTCCGGCCCGGTGGTGGCTTGAGCCCGGTGCCAGGCCCGCCTGTCCCCGGCGGAGCCCGGATCGGTGGCCTCGGCCAGCGCCCGATGCGCCGCGTGGCGCTGTTCCGGCTCGGCCGCGCGGTACGCGGCCGAGCGCGCCAGCGGATGGCAGAAGCTCGCACGCGTGCCGAACAGGATCAGCCCGGACGCCTCGGCGGCGGTGCTCGCGGCGGGCACGTCGAGGTCCAGCCGCCGTGCGGCCGCCCACAGCAGACCGGGGTCGCCGGTGGGATCGGCGCTCGCGAGGATCAGCAGCCGCCGGGCATCCCGGGGCAGTTCCGCCATCCTGGCCCGGAAACTCCGTTCGATCCGGCTCGCGATCGGCGACGGCGCCGGCAGCGCGAAGCCGCCTGCTTTCGGCAGTTCGATCAGGGCCAGCGGGTTCCCGCGTGCCTCGGCGAGCAGGCGATCACGCACCCGTTCGTCCAGCGTCACGGTCTTCTCCTCGGCCAGCAGGGCGCGCGAGTGCGCGTCGCTCAGGCCACCGACCGTCAGCCCGGGCAGCTCGTCCAGCCCGCGGATCGGGTCCTGGTCGCGGGCGGCGAACACCATCGCGATCGGCTCGGCCGCGATCCGCCTCGCCAGGAACGTCAACGCCCTCGCCGAGGCGGTGTCCAGCCAGTGCGCGTCGTCGACCACGCACAGCAGCGGACGTTCCGCCGCGGCCGTCGCCAGCAGTTCGAGCGCGGCGAGGCCGACGCGGAAGGGGTCCGGCGCTCCGTCGGCCAGCCCGAAAGCGACGAGGAGTGAGTCCCGGTAGGGCGCCGACAGCGTGTCGAGGTGCGACAGCGCCGGAACGCACAACTGGTGCAGTGCCGCGAACGGCAGCTCACCCTCGAATTCCGACCCGGACGCGCGGATGAGCTGGAAACTCTCCGGCGCCGCGTGTGCGACGTGGTCCAGCAGCGAGCTCTTGCCGATGCCCGGCTCGCCGCGGAGCACGAGCACGCCGCCTTCGCCGCGGCCCGCCGCGCGGACCAGGGCGAGGAGGCGCTCGATTTCGTCTCGCCTGCCGACGAGCGGACGGGAGGACGTCGTGGGCATGGTCTGAACCCTAGCGAGGCGAGGTAGGTGACTGTCGCCGACGCGACAGGGGCGGCAGACGAACCGGAAGAACCCGCCCCTGCCTGGTTCTGCCGGTCCTTCCTCATGGTCGCGGGCTACTCCGACCGGTGGAATGAGGCCAAGGACGCCAACTAGGCAGGGAGGTCGGCGTGGCAGGCCACCGCGGTACTCAGGTGACTTCGCTGGCGGACAGGGCGCCGTCGGCCGAGGGGAACGCGTTCCTCGCGGCGCTGCACGCCGAACACCGGGACCATTTGCTGCGCTTCACCCGCGGCCTGCTCCCCACCGACCCGCACCGGGCCGAGGACGTCGTGCAGGAGTGCCTGTTCCGGGCCTGGCGCAACAGCGAGGCGCTGATCGAGAAGCGCATCCCGCCGCGGCCGTGGCTGTTCCGGGTCGCCCGCAACCTCATCGTCGACTGGGCGCGCCGCGACAAGGCCCGCCCGGTCGTGTTCGGGGACGACGACTTCGACCTGCTGCCGGGTGACACCGACTTCGCCGACGAGGTCCTCGACCGGTGCGTCGTCGAGGACGGGCTGGCCCAGCTGACGCCGATCCAGCGCGAAGCACTCGACGAGGTCTACCGGCTCGACCGCACCCGTCAGCGGGCCGCCGTGAGCATCGGCGTCCCGGTGGGCACGGTCAAGTCGCGGGTACATCACGCGACGATCGCCATGACCGAGGTGCTGGCCTGCAGCGGGGTCACCGCCGCGGGCTGGTGATCAGGCCGTTTCGGGCACCGCGACACCGAGTTCGGCGGCCAGTTCGTGCCCTGTCTTCCTGGCGAACGGCGTTTCGTACCGGGCGCATTCGGCGAGGGCGTGCACCCGGTGCGCCTTGGCCTCGGCGGGTTTCCCGGCGGCTTCGGTCAGTTTCGCCAGCTGGACCAGGATCTCGATCTTGGCCTCGGACCAGCGCGCTTCGGCCAAGGCGGACAGCAGCTGCTCTTCGGCCTCGTCCAGCCGGTTCGCGCTGAACAAGATCCGGCCGTGCAGATGCTGCGCCTTCGCCACCGCGAAGGTCGCGCCATGCCTGCGGAACAGCGACTCGGCCTCGGCCACCAGGTCCAGCGCGGACGCGACGTCGCCGGCCGCCGCGAGACTGTCGGCGAGCCGGGTCAGCACCATCGACAGCAGTTCGTCGTTACCCGGTGCGGTGGCCGAACCCCGGTAGTAGGCCTCGCTTCGCCGTTGCACGGCGACGGCTTCGTCGAATTCGCCGAGGGTGTGCAGCATGCTGCCCAGCAGGGACAGCGCCAGATGACGGCCGTTCGGATACCCCGCGCTCTCGAACAGGTCCACGGATCGCCTGCACACCAGCGCGGCCTCCCGCGGGGAACCGAGCCGCCGGGTGATGGCGGCCCCGTAGTACCAGGCCCAGGCCTGCACCGTCAGATCGCCCGCCGCGGTCGCCGCGGCCACCGCGCGTTCATGCGCTTCGAACGCGGCCTGCGGATTCCCACAGAGCGCGTAGTGCGCCCACGCCACGTAATTCAGCTGCTCACCCGCGGACCGGACGTCGCCCAGGGCCTCGGCCGCCGCCGCGCCCGCGCCGAACACCTCGCGCCACAGCGGGCCGGTGCCCCGCAGATCCGAGTACCAGTGCATGGCCTGTGCCAGTTCGAGCACCTGCCCGTGCGCGCCGAGGGCTGCCGCCGACCGTAGCGCCCCACGCCACTGGTGCTGCTCCTCCGTCAGCCACCGGGCCGAGGATTCCCTGTCGTGCACCGGATCGGGCCCGTCGATCGTGACGGTCACCTCGGTCCTGTCGTGATCGAAGAACTGGGCCGCCTTCGTGGCCACCGCGAGCAGCCAGTTCCGGACGCGCTCGGCCGCCTCCCGGACGTCCTCGGCGTTTTCGGTGGTTTCGAGCCTTTCCTTGGCGAACACCCGCAGCAGATCGAGCATCGTGTACCGGCCCGGTGTGCCGCTGAAGCCGAGCAGGCTGGCTTCGGCCAGTTTCTCCAACGCCGCTTCGGCCTCGTCCACGGGCCTTCCGGAGGCGACCGCGGCGAGCTCGACGGAGACGTCCGGACCGTCCACGAGCGCGAGGCGCCGGAACACCCGGGCGGTTTCGGGCGCCAGATGGTGGTAGGACAACGCGAAGGCCGTGCGGATCTGCAGGTCGCCGGCGGAAAGCACGGACAACCGCCGCCGCTCGTTCTCCAGCTGGTCGGCCAGGTGCGCGATCGTCCACTGTGGACGACTGGCGAGCCGGTTGCCCGCGATGAGCAGGGCGAGCGGCACCCCGCCGCAGAGTTCCGCCACCCGCCGCGCCGCGGCCGGTTCCGCCTTCACCCGCCGCTCTCCGGCGACCACGCCGAGCAGGTCCGCAGCCTCGTCGCCGGACAGGACGTCGAGGGCGAGGCGGTGCTTCACGTTCAGCCCCGCCAGCGTGCTCCGGCTGGTCACCAGGACCATCGAGCCGGGGCTGGTGGCGAGCAGCGGGCGCACCTGGGCCTCGTTGGCGGCGTTGTCGAGGATCAGCAGGATCTCGCGGTCGTGGACCAGGGACCGGTAGAGGGCGAGCCGGTCTTCGGGATCGTTGGGGAACTGGCGTTCGTCGAGCCCCAGCCCGCGCAGCAGGCGGTGCACGGCCCTGTCCGGCGTGAGCGGTTCGGGATCCATCCCGCGCAGGTCGAGGAACAGGCAGCCCTGGTCGAAGCGGTGGGCGTGCCGGTGCCCGGCGTCCACGGCCAGCGCGGTCTTGCCTGCCCCCGGAAGCCCGTGCAGCACCGCGACCTGGAGCCGGGACGACGAGGCGGCGGCCTCCGCGACCTCGTCCAGCAGCCGTCGTTCGGCCGTCCGGCCGGTCAGTTCGGTGAGATGGGGCGGCAGGGCGGCGACGACGACGGGACGGGGCGCCTCGGCGGGAACGGCTTCGTCCGGCACGACCGCACCCCGTCGTCCGGAACGGGCGAAGTCGCTTGCCTCCTTGCCCGCCAGGCCCAGCCCCTCGACCAGCAGTTCCGCGGTGCGCCGCTGCGGAGTGCGGACCCGCCCGCGCTCCATGTCGCTGATGCTGCGCACGCTGATCCCGGTCCGCTCGGCCAGCTCCTCCTGCGTCAGCGGGACACGCAGCCGGTAGAAACGAAGGAAGTCTCCGAACGCGGTCTTGTCCACGCTGCGTGGACTCCTCTCAACGACGGCCATGCCGGGCAGGTCAATCCTGCCACGGCATCGCGAGGTTGAGCTCAGGGAAGGTCGGCCGGTGACAGCAGTCGCAGATCCGCGATGGTGGGGGCGCCGGTCGTGCTGAGCCGTCCGGCCTGCCGGGTCATCATGGTCTCCAGGACCTGCCGCGCGTAGCGGGCGTTGCCGAAGGTCTCGTCGCGTTCCACGCCCGCGAAATGCCCGCGGAGCGCGGTGACCGTCTCCGGGGCGCATTCGTAGCCGTTCGACGAGGCCATCCGGTGCACGATGGTGACCAGGTCGTCGGTGGAGTAGTTCTCGAACTCGATGTGCCGGGAGAACCGCGAGGCGAGACCGGCGTTCGAGGCGAGGAAAGACCGCATCGCCGCGGAGTAGCCGGCGACGATCACCACGGTGTCGTCGCGGTGGTCCTCCATCAGTTTCACCAGGGTGTCGACGGCTTCCTGGCCGAAGTCGCCACCCGTGGCGCCTTCCGGGGTCAGCGCGTAGGCCTCGTCGATGAACAGCACGCCACCGCGGGCGGACTCGAACGCCTCCCTGGTCAGATGCGCGGTGTGCCCGACGTAGCGGCCGACGAGGTCGGCGCGCGCGACCTCGACCAGATGGCCCTTGCGCAGCACGCCCAGCGCGGCGAGCAGTTCGCCGTAGAGCCGCGCCACCGTGGTCTTGCCGGTACCGGGCGCGCCGGCGAAGACGAGGTGGTTGTTGATCGCGGGGACCGGCAGCCCGGCCTGCCGCCGCTGCCGCGCGGTGGAGATCAGGTTCACCAGATCGTTGATCGCGTCCTTCACCCCGGTGAGACCGATCATCGAGTCCAGTTTCGTCCGCAGCAGCGTCAGTTCGCCGTCGTCGCCGCTCTGCACGGCCTTGCCCGCGTCGCCGGGGACGTCGGGGGCGAGCAGGAGCGACAGGCTCTGGTCGTCGGCGTCCGGATCGCTCGCGAGCCGGAAAGCCTGCCTGTCCACCATTTCCTCGAACACCTTGCGCGCGGTGCGGCCGTTGCCGAAGTCGTCGCCGCGGTCCATCTGTCCGAAGTGGACGGACAGTGCGTTCCTGGTGTCCTCGGGCACCTGGTACTGGTGGGCGGTGCACATCTTCTCGACGATGGTCACCAGCTCGTCGGTGCTGTAGTTCTCGAATTCGATGGTGCGGGTGAACCGGGACGCCAGCCCGGGGTTGGACTGCAGGAACGAGGACATCTCCTGCGAGTAGCCGGCGGCGACCACCACGAGTTCGTCACGGTGATCTTCCATCAGCTTGACCAGCGTGTCGATGGCCTCGCGGCCGAAGTCCGGTCCGCTGCCCTTGCTCTGCGCGCTCAGGGTGTACGCCTCGTCGATGAACAGCACGCCGCCGAGGGCTTTGTTGAACGTCTCGGTGGTCTTGATCGCGGTTCCGCCGACGATCTGGGCGACCAGATCGGCCCTGGCGACCTCGACCAGATGACCTTCGCGCAGCACCCCGAGTTCGGCGAGGATGCTGCCGTAGAGCCGGGCGACGGTCGTCTTGCCGGTGCCGGGCGGGCCGGCGAAGATCAGGTGCCTGCTGGTCGGCGGCGCGACCAGCCCCGCCTGTTCCCGCCGCCGCGCCATCTTGTTGAGGTTCACCAGCGTCTTCACCTGATGCTTGACGCCGCCGAGGCCGACGAGTTCCTCCAGCTTGGCCAGCGGTCCGCTCTCGCCTTCGGAGCCCTGGGGCGCTTCACCGGGTTCGGTGACCGCGGAGACCTCGGCGGCGGCCGTCGTGCCGTCGTTGTCCGGGGCGCCGTTGGCCTTGCTGGTCAGGTTCTCCACCGACAGTCGCGCGTTGGGCACTGTCGTCCGGAGACCGCCGCCGGTGTTGTCGGAAACCGTGCAGTCCACCACGCTCACCGTCTCGGCCGACTCGATCCGGACACCGTCCCGGCGGTTCCCGCTGACGTCGTCGGCGGTCAGCTTCGCCCGCGCGCCCGCTTCCACCAGCACGCCGTGACCGCGGGAGCGCCGCACGGAAGACCGCGACAGCATCAGCTCCCCGCCGTCCCGCACCAGCACGCCGTCTTCCCCGGCCTCGCCGATCTCGCAGTCCCGCAGGGAACCGACGCCGCCGGGGCCGATGAGGACGGCGGACTGTTTCGCTTGATGCACCCGAAGCGTGCTGACGTAAGGACTTCCGCCTTCGGAGACGCTGAGGCCTGCCTTTCCGGCGTCGCGCACTTCGCAGTCTTCGACCCGGCCGCGGCCGTTGCCGGTGACCTCGATGCCGTTGCCCCGGCAGGCGGTGAGCGTCGCCCGGCGCAGCAGCGGATTGGCGGCCGCGCGCACCACGACACCGTGGCCGGTCACGTCCCGGATCTCCAGCCTGTCGAACTCGGCCGTCGCGCCGTCGGTGACCACCAGCCCTTCCGCCGCGCCGCCGCGAACGGTCGTCCGGCTGAACGTCGGGCCACTCGCCTCGTCGACGTGGATGCCCGCGCCCGTCGCGTCGGAGACTTCGCAGTCCTCGAAAGTGCCGCGGGACCGTCCGGTGACCCGGACCCCCACGCCGCCGGTCTTGGCCGTCCGGCAGCGGCGCAGCACCGGATCGGCGCCGTCGGCCACGGTGATCCCGTCGCCGGTGGTGTTGGTGGTCCGGCACTCTTCGAGCACGGGGGAGGAGTGCGTGCTGATGAAGACGCCGCTCGCGGTGTCACGGACGGTGGTGTCGATGACCTTCGTCGCGCTGTCCTCTTCGAGCGCGATCCCGGGCCGGTCGGTCGAAGAGATGTCGCAATGCTGGATGGTGCCCTGCGCCTGTCCGTTCGCGCAGACGCCGTTTCCCTTGGCGTGGCGCAAGGTGCAGTCGCGCACCATCGGGTTCCCGCGTTCGGCGATCACGATCGCGGAGGTCTGCACGTGTTCGACGACGCAGTCCTCGATCGTGCTGGGGGCGGGCGAGGTGACCACGATCCCCGCGCCGCCTGGGTTGGTCACCCGGCAGCCCCGCATCGCCAGCGAGCCCGAGTTGCGGGCCAGCACCGCCGTCCAGGCGGCACCGATGATCTCGCAGTCCTCCACCGCGGCCTGCCCGCGCGCGATGTCGACCGCGGGGAGTTCCTCGTTCTGCCCCCGCAGCACCAGACCGGTGAGCTTGACGGCTTCGGCGGCGAGCTGGACCGCGCTGCCCTGACGTGCCACGACCTCCACGGTCCCGCGCGCGTCGCTCGCCGCGATGGTGACGACCTTGGTGACCACCAGGGATTCGTCGTAGCGGCCGGGAAGCACGGAGATCACCGTGCCGTTGCGCGCGTCCTGCAACGCGGCCGAAATGGTGCGATACCCCTGATCGCGGTCCACCGTGAGCACGTGCCGTGACACGAGCGCTCCCCTCGTCGTTCTCCGGAACGGAACCTGCCCTCGGCTCCACCATGGACAACGCGGTGGAGGTCCGATTGGGTTCACCGGCCCGGCGATCCTGCCGGTGGTTCTTCCTGGGCGCGCCGCGCGGCGCGTGCTGGACTGGGACGATGAGGCGACCCCTGGCCGTGGCGTGCGCGACGCTCACCTTGCTGGCGAACGGCGGTCTCGCGGCCGCGCAGGACACCGAGCTCCCGCAGATCCCGCAGACGTTGAAAGCCGGGCAGGCGTGCACTTCCCCGTCGGGCAAGAAGGTTCCCTCGGTGCCGTGGCAGCTGCCCTATCTCGGCGTGGACCGGCTTTGGGCGTTGTCGAAAGGTGACGGCGTCACCGTCGCGGTGGTGGACACCGGGGTCGACAAGTCGATCCTGCCGGTCCAACCCGTCGGCGACGCCGGGACGGACTGCGTCGGGCACGGCACGGTCGTCGCGAGCCTGATCGCGGCGCCGCTGGCGGACGGTGAGCGGGTTTCCGGGCTCGCTCCCGGCGCGCGGGTGCTCGCGGTGCGCGGCACGGACAAGACCGGCGCGGCGACCGCTGCGAGCATCGCGGGCGCCCTCGACGGCGCGGTCGCGGCAGGCGCGCGGATCATCTGCGTCGCCGTGGCCGTCGCCGACGCGGACCCGGCGTTGAAGGAGGCTGTCGACAGGGCCGTCGCGGCGGGCGCGCTGATCGTCGCGGCGGCGGGCCGGGACATGACCACGGCCCGCGACACCCCGCCGGGCCCGTACTACCCGGCGGCGTTCCCCGGCGTGCTCGCCGTGTCCGCCATCGGCCCGGACGGGAAACCGGAAGCCAAGGCGGCCCCCGGATCCCTTGCCGCACCGGGAAATCTGGTGGTGGGCAAGGGCCCGGGCGGCGGTGCCGCCGTCGGCGCGGGCCCCGCGTTCGCCGCCGCGCACGTGGCTGCCGCGGCCGCGCTGATCCGGTCTTACCGGCCCGAAGCGACGGCTGCCGACCTCGCCCGGCGGCTGCGGGACACCGCGTACCCGCAGGCCGGGGTCACCGTTCTCGACCCGCTCGCGGCGCTGACCTCGGTCGCTTCCGGCGTCGGCGCCGCGGCGGCCGCGCGCCGTGACCCGGTGGTGCTGACGCCCGGTCCGGACCTGGGGCCCGCGCGGCAGGCGGCTTGGACGGTGGTCGTGGGTGTCGTGGTGGCGGTGGCCTTGCTGGGCGCGGCGGCTGTCGTGGTGCCGCGGGGACGGCGTCGGCGGTGGCGGGCCGGGTCTTCGGGGTCGTGAGTGGCAAGTGGGGTTAGAACGACACTTTGCCCACACGCCCCCCCCCAACCCCACGCCCCCCCCCCCCGGGGGGCCGGGGGTCCGGGAGGGCCCCCTCCATTGGCGCGGGGCCAAG
>NZ_JBVJLY010000012.1:188529-241273 GCF_055584485.1 Amycolatopsis sp. NPDC102522
GGGGGGGGGGGGGTGGTGGGCGGGGTTGTGTGTGTATTTGTGTAAAAAAACAAAACCCCCACCCCCCCACCACCCCAACCCACTCGCCACCGCCGCCCTGGTCGCCTGAGTACGTGAAGGCCCCCTTCATTGCGCTAGGCGCAATGAAGGGGGCCTTCACGTACCTCGGCAAGGGTGAAGGAGGCCTTCACGGACTTCAAGCGAGGCAAGGGGCCCGGACTGCCGTCCCTGGCCGTAGGCCGTGTCGCGAAAGCCACTTTCGGGACATCGGATGTCCCGAAAGTGGCTTTCGCGACATCCGGACTCGGTGCGTGGGCGGAGAAAAGGCGGAGCCCCGGACCTCGCAGCAGGTCCGGGGCTCCGTGGCGGCCTGGGGAGCCGCCGGGTAAGCCCTTCCGCCGCCGATGGGGGGAGCGACGGCGGAAGGGCGGGTCCGGTCATTTCGCGACGAGCGCCGCTTCGTGGGCCGAGAGCGCGGTCTGCACGACGGTCGTGCCGCGCCGCGTGGCGTACTGCGCCCGCCCGGGGATCAGGACGCGCGGCCGCACCTCGCCGAACACGATGCCTTCGGAAAGCGGGCACGAGAGCAGCATCATCGGGGTGTTGACCTCGACGAGCCGCCGCAGCAGCGGATCGTTCGCCCCGCGCCCGATCCCGTTGGCGCCGCGTGCGACGACCAGGTGCAGACCGAGCGCGTTGCCCTGCGCCAGCGGGTCGAACAGTTGCTGGAACAAGGAATTCGACGACGACGCCACCAT
Organism: Amycolatopsis sp. NPDC102522; assembly: GCF_055584485.1. Classification (NCBI taxonomy): domain Bacteria; kingdom Bacillati; phylum Actinomycetota; class Actinomycetes; order Pseudonocardiales; family Pseudonocardiaceae; genus Amycolatopsis; species Amycolatopsis sp. NPDC102522. The sequence continues at coordinate 189,288 of NZ_JBVJLY010000012.1, forward strand.
GTCGTAGTCGTCGATGAGCACGAACACCTGCGGTCCGGTCCACCAGTCGCGCAACCGCAGGCGCGCCGGCGTGATGTCCGGGCCGGGCATCCGGGTCTGGACCGCCCGCGCGACACCATCGATCATGTCGTGCACCGAGTCCCCGGACACCGCGTAGCCCAGCTGGTACTCCTTGGGCACCGCGTCGTACAGGCCACGGCGGTAGTCGACGGTGATGATCCGGGCCTCCTGCGGGGTGTACCGCCGGGTGATGCCGTCGATCACCAGCCGCAGCAGGTTCGTCTTCCCGGATTCGACGTCGCCGACGACCATCAGGTGCGGGTTGTCCTCGAAGTCGTGCCACAGCGGTTCGAGACGCTGGTCGTCCAGGCCGAGGGCGACCCGCATGTCCGCGTCCGGATCGGGGAGTTCGAGCCGGTCCAGTACCGGCGGCAGCATCCGCACCGGGGGAGCGGACGGGCCGTGCCACGCCGCGACGATCCGGTCCACCAGAGCTTCGACGTGTTCGGCGACGTCGCGGTCCACCCCGTCGATGGACGGCAGCGCGGTGAGGAAGTGCAGTTCCTTGTCGGTGAGGCCGCGGCCGGGGAGTTTCGGCACGGTCGCCGCCGCGCGCATGTTGATCACCGAGTCCACCGGGTCGCCGAGCCGCAGTTCGAGCTGGGTGCCGACCAGGTCGCGGACGGCGCTGATGATCTCGCTCCACCGGCTCGACGCCACCATCAGGTGGATGCCGTAGTTGAGGCCGCGTGAAGCCAGCTCGACGAACGTCGGCAGCAGGTCCATGAAGTCCTGCCGGATAGTGGACCAGCCGTCCACCACCAGGAAGACGTCCCCGTGCCGCTGGTCGGCGAATTCGCCCGCCGCCCGCTTGCGCCGGTACGTGGCCATCGAGTCGATGTCGTTGTCGGTGAAGAACCGTTCCCGGCGGGTCAGCAGCGCGGTGATCTCGCCGATGGTGCGGTGGATGCGTTCGACGTCCAGCCGTCCGGTCACCCCGCCGACGTGCGGGAGTTTCCGCAGGCTGGTCAGCGTGCCGCCGCCGAAGTCGAGGCAGTAGAACTGGACCTCGGCCGGCGTGTGGGTCAGCGCCAGCGCGGTGATGAGCGTCCGCAGCGCCGTGCTCTTGCCGCTCTGCGGACCGCCGACGATCGCGACGTGCCCGTCGCTGCCCGCCAGGTCGACGAGCAGCGGATCCCTTGTCTGCTCGAACGGCCGGTCGATCAGTCCGATCGGGACGGTCAGCGCGCCGCGGCCGTGCCAGTCCCGAGCGGTGAGGCCGTGTTCCGCGGTTTCCTCCAGTGGCGGCAGCAGTTCGTCGAGGGAGCTGGGCGCGTCCAGCGGCGGCAGCCAGACCTGGTGCGCGGGCGGACCGGCGTCGCGGAGCCTGTCGACGGCGAGCTCCAGCAGGCTCGGCAACGAACCTTCGGGCTCGGGTTCGGCCGCGACAGGTTCGGGCACCGGTTCGGCGCGGGCGGCGAACTTCGAGGTGAACGGCACGATCTGCTGCGCCACCACCGCCTGTTCGACGTTGCGGCGGGTCACCCGGTGCGGGCCGGAGACGTAGGCCGCCTTGAACCGGTCCAGCGCGGCGGTGCCGCTCTTGAGGAAACCGTTCCCCGGGTCGGACGGCAGCTGGTAGGCGTCCGGCACGCCGAGCACACCGCGGCTTTCCATCGCCGAGAAGGTGCGCAGGCCGACCCGGTAGGACAGATGCGATTCCAGCTGGTGGATCCGGCTTTCGTCGAGCCGCTGCGAGGCGAGCAGCAGATGGACACCCAGCGAACGGCCCAGCCGTCCGATCATGATGAACAGGTCCATGAAGTCGCGATGCGCCGAAAGCAGCTCGCTGAACTCGTCCACCACCAGGAACAGCGTCGGCAGCGGAGCGAGCGGGGTCCCGTTCGCCCGCGCCCGTTCGTAGTCCAGCGCGGAACTGTAGTTGCCCGCCTTGCGCAGGAGTTCCTGACGCCGCACCAGTTCCCCGTTGAGCGCCTCGCGCATCCGGCCGACCAGCGCGGCCTCGTCGGCGAGGTTCGTGATCACCGCCGAGGTGTGCGGCAGCCCGTCCAGGCCGAGGAACGTCGCGCCGCCCTTGAAGTCCACCAGGACGAAGTTGAGGATCTCCGACGAATGCGTGAGCGCGAGCGCCAGCACGAGGGTGCGCAGCAGCTCCGACTTCCCGGAACCGGTCGCCCCGATCAGCATGCCGTGCGGGCCCATGCCGGACTGGGCGGATTCCTTGATGTCGAGATCGACCTTCTGGCCGCCCGGGCCGATGCCGAGCGGTACCCGGAGCCTGCCGCCGGGCCGTTTCGCCGCCCAGCCCGCAGCCACGTCGTAGGTCTGGATGTCGTTGATGCCCAGCATGGCCGTCAGATCGAAGTTCACGGCCATCGGTTCGGCCGACTTCCGCCGCGCGCCGACCCGATAGGGCGCCAGCCGCATCGCCAGCGCGGTCGCGGTGTTGAGGCCGATCCCGTCGGGGCGGCCGAGGTCGCCCGCGACCTCCTTGTTGTGCTGATCGACCGTGATCAGCTTCAGCATCCTGTTCTCGAGCCGGAGCCGCAGCGTCAGCGGATCGTCCTGAACGGACAGTGCCGTGGAGAGGTCCACGAGCGTCGTGTTGCGGTAGCCCTCACCGGCGAGCCGGGAGGTGGGCGGAAGGGTGACCCCGTCCACGAACAGCATCACGCAGGGCTCGTGGACATCGGGCAGGGCGTCCGGATCGAAGCCGGGCCGGATGGCGAATTCGTCGCCCATCGCGGTCTCCAGCTCCGCGATGGACTCCACCACCAGCCTGGCTTCCCCGGCGCCGTCGGTCTCGCTGGGGTGGAGGTTGTGCGGCAGCCACTTCACCCATTCCCAGGCCGTCCGGCGTTCCGGCGCGGCGAGGACGACGATCCGCAGTTCGGCGGGGGAGTGGAACACCGCGATATGCGCGATCATCGACCGCGCGAGCGCCCGGATCCGTTCGCCTTCCTCGGTTTCGGCCTGGATCAGGATCCGCGCGAACGACGGCAGGAACACCGCGACAGGCTGATCGGTCACCGTGCCGTAGGCGTGGATGAACCGGCGCAGCGCGTGCGCGGACAGCGGTTCGAGGTCGTCGACGGGCTTGGTGGACAACGGGTTCAGCCGCCACGCCAGGCGTTGCGGCCCCCGTGCGACGCGGATCTCGCCGAAGTCGTCGTCGTGGGCCTCCCGTTCCCACATCCGGGTCGTGCCGGGCAGCGACCACAGCGACGTCGGGTCGGGATGCCGCCAGGCCAGCGCCTGCCGCTGGCTGGTCACCACTTCCCGGACCTTGCGCCGAGACTGTGCCAGGTAACGGAGATAGTCGCGCCTGGCGTCGTTGGTCTTCTGTTTGCGTTCGCCCGCGCTGCGGCCGAGTTGCCCGACCAGCATGGCCATCGACGACACCGTCATCAGCCCGGCGGCCAGGTAGCTGAACGCGCCGTTCTCACCCGGCCGGACGAACAGCAGCACGGTCGCCGTCGACGACAGCGCCATCGGCAGGTACATCATGACCGCGCCGGCGCTGCGCTGGACTTCGGGCAGCGTGGGCGGTTCTTGGATACTCAGCTCGCCCTCGGGCATTTCCGGTCCTGGCCGTCGCGGCCCCTTGCGGAATGTGATTACACTCAAGCCCGGATTCCTTCCCTCTCGGACGCGCTGTGGTGGCGGCTCCACTAGAGGTGACGAAATCCGACCACGCGACGGTTCACTCACGATTCCGCGCGTCGGTCGCCCGATCGAAGGCGTGTGCCATGGCGACCACTTCAGGACTGTGCAAGCTCAGAGTCCGTGCTCCGGCGACCAGTTTCGCGCTGGCCGTCCCGGTGGACATCCCGTTGATCGACCTGATGCCGACGATCCTCGGCCACGCGGGTCAGGACCTGGCGGAAGACGGGGTGGACCACGACGGCTGGATCCTGCAACGGCTCGGCGATCCACCGTTGGACCAGGAGTCCACCGTCGACGTTCTCGAACTGCGTGACGGCGAGACCCTGCACCTGCGGCCGCGGCGGGAGCAACTGCCCGCCGTCCACTTCGACGACATCATCGACGGGCTGTCCACCGAGGCCCGCGCCCGGCCGGATTCGTGGAGCGCGCAGGCGACCCGGTGGACGATGCTCGGCGGCGTGCTGGCCGCGGTGGCGCTCGCGTTCTCGCTGCTGGTGACAGCGCCCGCCACCTGGCCGACGCTGCTTTCCGCCGGCGTGGCCGCCTTCTTCCTGCTGGTGTGCGCCGCCACCGCGGCCCGCGCGCTCGGTGACAGCGCGGCGGCCTTGGCGCTGGCGCTGGCCGCGGTCCCGTTCGTCGGACTGGCCGGTTCGCTCATCCCGCACGGACCCGAAGGCCCGGTGCTGACCGGCGCGCGGCTGCTGGCGGCCTGTGTCGCGGGTGCGGGGGCCGCCGCGCTCGGGATGGCGGCGGTGGCGGGTTCGGCGCCCGTGTTCATCTCGGTCGCGACGTTCGGGCTGCTGTGCGCGACAGGGGGCCTGGTGCTGATGCTCGGCGCCGAGTCCGTGTCCGCTTCGGCGACGATCATCGCGGTGATCGCCGTCCTGCTCGGCGCCTTCGTGCCGAGGATCGCCTTCCGGCTGTCCGGGCTGCGGCTGCCCGGCCTGCCCACCACCGCCCGGGAACTGCAGGAGGAACTCGATCCGCATCCCGGTGACGAGGTCGTCGGCAAGGGCCTGATCGCGGACGCCTTCGTGACCGCGCTGTTCGCCGCGATCGGCCTGGCCTGCCTGGTCACGCTCGAATTCGTGGTCCGCGACCGGTCTTGGCAGGCCGTCACGTTCGCCGCCGTGCTGAGTGTCCTGCTGCTGGTGCACGGCCGTGCGCTGGGCAGCGTGTGGCAGCGGCTGTCGGTGATCGTGCCGGGCGTGTACGGCGTGTTGCGGCTGCTGCTGGCTTCGCAGCTGGACTCGGCCACGCCGCTGCCGATGGTGGCGGGGGTGTTCGCGCTGGCCGCCGTGGTGCTGGTGGCGCGCTGGACGCTGCCAGGACGCCGGATGCTGCCGCAGTGGGGCAGGCTCGCGGACCTCGCGGAGACCCTCGCCGCCGTTTCGCTGCTGCCGCTCGCGCTGTGGCTGATCGGCGTGTTCGCGTTCGTGCGCGGATTCGGGGGCTGACGGCGATGAACGCCAAAACCGATCAGGTCCAGGCACACAAGTTCATGCTGGGCCGGTTGACCTCGGCGCTGCTGCGGGTCGATCCCGACGCGTCGGAGAGCCCGTTGCAGCGGACCTACCGGGGCAGTCTGATCGGCGTGCTGGTGGCCGTTCTCGCCTGCCTCGGCTTGCTGGTGTTCGGGCTGGTCTCCCCGGGCGGGAACAAGTCCTGGCGGGTCGAGGGCGCGCTGGTCGTGGCCGACTCGTCGGGGGCGCGGTTCCTCTACGCGGGCGGGAAGCTGTTGCCGGTGCTGAACTTCGCCTCGGCCAAACTGGTCGCGGGGAACCAGCTCGTGCTCAAGCACGTTTCCGAGGCCTCGCTGAAGGACGTGCCGCGCGGCGAACCGCTCGGGATCATCGGCGCGCCGGACTCGCTCCCGGCGCTCGCCGCCGATCCGTGGGAGGTGTGCGCCGGGGTGGGCCGCGATCAGGCCGGGCCGACGGCGCTGCGCGTCGGCGGCGTGACCTCGGATCCCCTCGGCGACGACGCCGCGGCCGTCGCGGTCACCCCGGACGGGGCGACCTTCCTGCTGTGGAAGGGCAAACGACATCGTGTGGCGACCGATCGCGGCGCGCTCGACGCGGTGGACGGGGTACTCCAGCCCGTCAAGGCGCCGGCGGCGTTGCTGGACGCGCTGCCCGCGGGCCCGGATTTCGCGCCGCCCACGCTCGACGGGCTCGGCGAGGCAGGCCCTGCCCTCGGCGGGACGGAATCGCGGATCGGCCGTCTCTACACCGTCTCGGGTGAACCCGCGCAGCGTTACGTGCTGACGAAGGCGGGGCTGACGCCGTTGTCCGAGCTGGACGCCCGGCTGCTGACGGCCGATCCGGAGGTCCGCCGGGCCGCGTACGGCGGCGGGGACGTCGCGGTGACCCCGCTGCCCGGACGGGTGGTCAGCGAGCGGCTGGCCGCGGCCGAGCAGCCGCCGCCCGCGAAGCCGCCGAAAGCGGCGACACTCCACAGTGGACAGAGCCTGTGCGCGCTCGTCACGCCGGACGGCGACGCGCCGCGCACCCAGGTGGCGGTGACCGACGGGTTCGTCCAGACCGGGCAGGTGCCGGCGCGCCGCCCCGGTGTCGCGGCGCCGTGCTCCCTGGTCGACCGGATCACCGTGCGACCCGGCGCGGGTGCCCTGGTCAGGGCCTCGGCCGCGTCGGGACGGGCCGGTGACGCCCTCTTCCTGGTGACCGACAGCGGGGTGAAGTACCCGGTTCCCCCTGAAGGCGCGAAGGCACTCGGCTTCGACTCGGCCGCCTCGAACGGGATGCCCACCACCCTGCTGAACCTGGTGCCGACCGGGGCCGCGCTGGACCCTTCGGCGCTGCGTGACGGCGGGACGGTCCTGCCGTCGGCCGCGACCTGCGGTTCCTGACCGGAGGAACCCGCGACGGCAACTTCTGCCGGTGGTTCCGCATGGTCTGCCGGGCGCGGACTTGGTGTCCTTGCAGTGGACCGGTGAAAGTCCGCGAGACCGTGAGGAAGGACGAGCGACTGATGAACATGCATTTCCAGAAGAGCGACGGTGGGATGAAGGGCGGTATCACCGCCATCGAGGATTGCGAATCCTCGTGCAAGACCATCCACTCGGGAGTGACCTCGGTCCGCAGCGATCTGCGGGCGGACTGGCAGGGCGCGGCGTCCCAGACCTTCCTCAACCAGCTCGAACTGTGGGAGGCGGACTACCTCCAGGTGCTCAAGATGCTCACCGAGATCAAGGACCTGGTGAGGGACAGCGACAACACCATGAACACCACCGAAGACGACATCAACCTGACCGCGGTGACCGCGTTCGGCGGCAACGAGGGCAACCGCATCTTCGACGCGCTGGCCTGACCAATCACCCCTGATTTCGAAAGGAAACGATCATGAGCGCTCCCACTGACGGTTTCTCGGTCAGCGGCAACGTCCCGCACCTCGCCGAGCGGATGGTCGGCCTCAGCAAACAGATCGACGCCGCGCTGGTCGATCTGGAGCAGGCCATCAAGCCGATGACCAGCACCTGGATCGGTCAGGGCGCCACGTCCTACGAAGACCTGCAGCGCCGCTGGCACGAAACGACCAAGGCCATGGAAAACCGGTTCGCGAAGGGCCACCAGGTCCTGGCCATGTCCTTCGAGAACTACCAGCGCACCGACAAGAACATCGGCGCGAAGTTCCAGATCTGATTCCGGGCCGCATTCGGGAAAGGGAGTAGGGGCGTGGCGGAGAAGCCGGACAGCGGCGATATCAAGATCACGGTCAGTTTTCTGCAGAAGTTCCAGAACGAGGTACTGCAGACCATGGTCGAAGAGCTGAACACGAACAAGGACATCGCGGAACTGGCCCTGACCGTGGGCAGCACGGCCGGGAAACGACGGCTGCTGGCCGGCTCCGAAGCGTGGGAGCCCGCCAGGCTGCTGATCGAGAAGTACGAGGCGCCCGGTACCGGCACCGGGCCGTCGCTGTACGCGCAGGTCGACTCGATCAAGAACCAGCTCATCACCTTGAACGACAACATCACCTACGTGGTGGGGATCGCGATGAAGGGTGAGGACGAGAACATCAAGCTGTCCACCGAACTGAACATGAGTCAGCTCGGGGAGATCTTGGCGACCGCTCCCGCACCCACCCCCGCTCCCGGCGGCGCGGGGGCCTGATCCGCGATGCCCGCCACAGATGCCAAGGTGTCGAAGGAGCCGTGGGAAGAGGCCCTCAAGATCTTCGCCGCTTCCGACGCGCCGGACACCCACGTACCGAGCCGGGAGACCATCACCGGGATCCAGTGGCTCAAATGGGACGTCTACGCCAAGAGCCGGGGTCTTCCCGACCCCAAGGGCTGGGATTTCTTCGCCTCCACCGAAACCTGGTGGATGGAGTACTGGGCGGTGGCCAGCGCCAACTACGAGGCGTTCACGCCGGTGATGACCAAGTTCTACGGCAACATGGACCACATCATCGAGTCCATGCAGGGCTACTACAACTCCAATCCGGTGGCGCAGCCCTGGACGTTCACCAGGGCCTTCGACGCGTTGAACGGCACGAAGACCTGGCTTTCCGACCAGGCGGGGAAGCTGGACACCCAGCGGAACAAGGTCGGGAAGAAAGGAGACGACTTCCAGGGGACCGGCGCCGGTGCGTTCCGCGACGTCCTGGACGGCCTGATCTTCAAGTGCAACGACCTGGTCCGGCAGCTGGACGCCCGGCCGGGCGCGCTGAACGACGCGGTGGAGCAGAAGGACGATCCGAAGACGGCGGACAAGGACGAGGGCAACGGGCTCAAGTGGGCCTTCGCGAAGCTTCAGGAAGCCCACGCCAGGTGGAAGTCCTCCGAGGAGTTCACCCGTGACACCGGCAAGTTCGGTCAGCTGACGCTGCCGGGCAGCCAGCTGGCCTGGCCTGGCGGGTGCCTGACGGCGGTCTGGACCTCCCCGGCGTTCAAGGAGGACCTGAGCAAGGCCCGGGACCACGACTGGAGCGGGACGGGCGGGGAGCGTTACCCCCGGAGCACCGCCCTCGGCGCGGACGCCAGGAACCCCGCTTTCTGGAACGGCATCATCGACGTGGCCCAGAAACTGTGGCTCGACCACATCAAGGACGTCCTGGATCCGGTGGCCACCACGGTGCTGACGAGCCTTCCGGCGCACTACAACGCCGCGAAGGTGCGCTTGCCGCAGATCAGGGAGCCGCGGCGGCTCAACCTCCACAAGGCGCCGCCCACCCCGCCTCCCGGATCGCAGGGACCGCCCCCGCCGACCCCGCCTCCCGGATCGGGCGGCCCCAAACCGCCGCCGGGTTCGAAGGACGGTCCGCCGAAGGTCCCGGATCCCAAGGACGTCAAGGGACCCGGAGGGGACAAGGACAAGAAGGGGCCCGGCGGCGCGCCCCCGCCGCCGGTGCCGGGGCCGCCGAAGGGCGGCATCAAACCGCCGCCGGCCCCGCCGAAGCCCGACGAGCCGTTGAAGGTGCCGTCCGGATCGTCCGTCGGACCGGACGGTGTCGTGCTCGGGCCGGACAAGAAGCCGCTGCTCGATCCGCTCGGACGGCCGATCGTCGTACCGCCCGGCTCCCGTGTCGGGCCCAACGGCGAGATCCTCGGGCCGAAGGGGGAGAAGCTCGCCGAGAAGGACCGGCTGGCCAGGCCGGAGCAGACCAAGAAGGACGAGTCGCAGCAGTCGGAGCTGGACAAGTACCTGAAGTCCCTGCGCGGCGGCGGCACGCCGTCGATGCCGACGTTGCTCGGGTCGCACTCGCCGCCGGCGTCGTTCTCCTCCGGTGGTTCGTCGAGTCTCCACAATGGACTCCCGGCACCGAAGACGTCCGTCGGGTCGATCGGTACACCGAGCGGGTTCGGCGCGCCGGGAGGGCACGAACTGCCCGCGCCGCCGGAAAAGCCGGTGACGACCGAGGGCGGACCCTCGCTGATCAAGAACCAACAGGGCAACGGAACATCGCAGAACGGCATGGGCGGCGTCCCGTTCTACCCGCCGACCGCGGGTGGCGGAGCGGGCGCGGGCGCCGGCGGGGAGAACAAGGGCGAACGCGACCGGACCACCTGGCTGACCGAGGACGAGGAGACCTGGGGCACCGATCCGAAGCTGCCGCCTTCGGTACTCGGCGGCCGCAGACGAGGCGGCCGGACCGCAGGCCGGACCGGCGGCAACCGCGACTACGGACAAGGAGGAAACGATGGCCGACTGGCTGGAGGAGCAACTTCACCAAACTATGGTCACGCTGAGGGATCAGCGTGACCGGATCGAGTCCGCGAAGGCGGATCTCGCTTCCCGGACGTCTTCGGTGACCTCGGCGGATCGCATGGTCACGGTGACCATGGACGCGCAGAACTCCGTGGTGGGACTGAAGTTCAACACCACGAAGTACCGCTCCATGCCGCCGGAACAACTGGCGCGGACCCTGCTCGACGTGCTCGAACGCGCCCGCCTGGAGATGGCGGACACCGCCGTGGAGGTCTTCGGCCCGCTCATGGACCAGCGCGACGACCTCCGTGCGGCCATGACCGGCGGCACCGAAGTCGACAAGGCGTTCTCGGCTCTGTGGAAAGAGGCGCCCTCGGACGTCTTCGGCAGGGGAAGGGACTGATCCTCCGTGGCGCTGGGCGGACCGGACACGACCAAATGGGTGTGGGAGGAAGCGCTCAACATCTTCACCCGCGACCCGGACATCCCCGAGGTGCCACCGCGTTCGACCATCCTCGGGGTGCCCTGGCTGACGTGGCGCGTCTACACCCACCTTCGTGGCCCCAGCAACAAAGTGCCGACGAACCTGATCCACGCGGAAGGCATGACGTTCTTCACGTCGTGGTACGCCGTGGCCGACCCGAGCAAGGAACTGGAGACCGCGGCGGGGACCTTCTTCACCACCGGGAACACGGTCGTCGACTCTTTGAAGGACGAGACGAACCAGGTCGGCAAGCACGCCACCTTCGAGCGGGCGTCGATCACCGTGGGCGGGGTGGCGAACTGGCTGACCGCGCAGGTCGCTCCGCTGGAGAGCTGGCGGGACAAGACCGGTCACCGTGGGGACGCCTTCCAGGGCACCGGTGCGGGCGCGTTCTGGAACGTGCTGGACGGGCTCGCCAACAAGTGCCAGGGCCTCGTCACCCAGCTGACGAAGGACCTCACGACCTGGCAAGCCCTTCACCTGGCTGGCGACTTGCTGAAACGCGCCGGTGAGGTGCTCGACGAGGGACGCGCGCGGTGGCAGGGCGGCGAAAGCTTCACCTACGACACCGGGCTCGGGTTTTCGGTCACCGCGCCGGGATCGGAGCTGTCCACACCGAGCGGTGTGGTGCGGGCGATCTGGCAGGCTCCCGCGCTGGCCGCGGACTTCGCGAGCCATCCGCCCCCCAAGTACACCAGGGAGAAGGACGGCTGGCCGAAGAGCACCTTTCTCGGTGGAGTCCTTGACGAAGGCAACACCACTCCGCGCGAGAAGCTGGAACTCGCCGCGCGAAGTGTCTGGAAGGAGCATCTGAAGGTCGCGGACGCCAATGGCACGGCCGTGGCCTGGCTGCTCGACCTGACCTATCGCCAGTCGCTCCAGTACCTGCCGACGCTCCGGACCCCGGTGCGCCTGAACCTTTCGGACGGCTCCGGTGGTCCGGAAGACGGCGGGGCGGGCCCGGGCGGCGACGGCGCCGGCCCCGGCGGGGGAGACGGAACGAACGGGGGCAACGGCCCGGGCGGCAACACCACCTCACTGCCACCGCCACCGCCGCCGGTCACCCGGGTCGGCGGCGACGGCGCCAAGGGGTTCCCTCCGCCGATCACCAAGGTCGGCGGGCCGGACACCCTGCTGAAAGTGCCCACCGGTTCCCACGTCGGCCCGGACGGCACCGTCATCGGTCCCGACGGCAAACCCGTCCTGGGATCCGACGGCAGGCCGATCATCGTCCCGCCGGGCTCCCGGGTGAACGGGAACGGCGAGATCATCGGACCGCGGGGCACCGGGAACCTCGAACAGAAGGACCGGCTGCGCAAGGCGTACCCGCCTCCGGGGACGACTACTCCCGGCACCAACGGAGATTCGTCGATGGAGCGGTACCTCAAGTCGCTGCGGCGCACCCCGCCGCCGCTCCCGCCGCTGCGCGCCCCCGACGTGCTGCCCATGACGATGTCGAAATTCGACCCGCAGGCCGGGTTCCACAGTGGACCCGGCTCGCTCGGCGGCGGCCGGATCGGGGTCTCACCGGACCTGCCGACCTCCTCGGTCCCGTCACCGGGAGGGAAGCCCGCGGCTACGGCCACCGGCGGTCCGACGGCGCTCGGCGGCCCCAAGGGAGCCACAGGGTCGGCGGGGACCGGGAACGGCGTGCCGTTCTACCCGCCGTCGGCCGGTGGGGCGGGCGGTGGCGGGCAGAACAAGGGCGAACGCGACCGGACGACCTGGCTCGCCGAAGACGAGGAGACCTGGGGCACCGACCCGACTGTCGCGCCGGGCGTGCTCGGCGGGCGCAAGCGCCGCCCCCGCGCCTCCGGCGGCACCCGGTTGAGCACGGACACGCGGCGCGATCACACGTTCGGCTTCGGCGAGACCGGGCAGAGCACCGGCACCACCACGGGATGAGGACGAGACGATGACGGATTTCAGGGCGGACCCGAACGCCATGCAGACGCTCGCCGAGGCGTACCGGGAGATCGGGGCCAAGATGCGCAAGATCAGCGAACTCGGCGGTGATCGGCGGGATCTGGTCTTCGAAGCCTGTGGTGACGACGAAATGGGCGAGGAGATCAAGGGCAACCTCGGCGAGCCGGTGACGAAGATCGAGGGCGCGTTCGTCTCGATCGGCGAAGTCGTCGCGAACCAGACCAACGTGACCAAGGGAATGGCGGCGAAGCTCGCCGTGGCGGAGAGCCAGAACGTCGAGGCCGTCCACAGAGGACTCAAACGCTAGTGATCTCCCGGCGGCCGTGTGGACGTCGCCGGTCAACCTGAGCCCAGAAAAGGAAGCGGGAACACCATGCCCTCGGACGCAGCAGAGTCCACCGGCGTCGCGGTCGCCACGGCGGAAACGGCGGCGCCCGACGTCCCCGACACCAAGGCGGAGAACGAAACCAAGCCGTCTTCGGAGGCCGAGACGGTCGCGGCCGGTGCCGTACCGCCGGTCGTGGACGCGAGCTCCGACGCCGCGTCTTCGCCGCCGCCGGGCCGGATGTCGAAACCGGTGATCGTCGCGGCGGCGGTCGCCGGTGTCGTACTGGTCGCCCTCCCGATGGCGCTCAGCGGACTGCTCGACGGCGGAAAGCCCGGCGAGGGACCGGAATCGGCCGGCTACGCGAAAGATCTCCCGCCGGGCGGCGGGTTCGTGCCGGGACTGGCCGCTCCGCCCGCCGACATCGGCGGTGTCCCCGCCGGACAGCCGGGCAACCAGCTGCCGGGGCAGGCGGCCGACGGGATCCCAGCGGGCCAGGCGGGCGCACCCGCCGATCCCGGAACCGCAGGCCTTCCCGGTGGAGCTCCTCCCGCCGCAGGTGGCGGCCCGGCTCCGGGGCCCGGGGCGGGGCAACACCAGGGCCCGCCGCCCGCCCAGCAGCCCCAGGGACCGCCCGCTCCGGCCGCCAAAACGGTGACCTACGACGGGACGGCGGGACGAGGCTGCGGCGGCGGTACCGGCTTCACCGGCGTCGGTGCCTACAGCGACGGCAAAGCGGGCTGGGTGAACCACGGCAACGGCGGCTGCGGCACGTCGTTCGTCTCCATTCCCATGTCCGGCGACGCGAACAAGGACGACTCCAGCGCGTACGGGCTGTGGACGTTCAACACCGGCCCCGTGACCACCGGTACGTGCGCGGTCTCGGTGTTCGTCCCCACCGGCGACGCGACCGAGGTGGGCGGCAGCCCGTCGGTCTACCGCGTGTTCGACCGGTTCGCGGTCGACAAGGGAACCCCGGTCGGAACGTTCCAGATCGACCAGATCGGCAACCGCGGCCGGTGGGTGAACGTCGGCACGTTCCGGATCAACGGCGCCAAACTGGCCGTCCAGCTGCTCAACCGGGGCCGTGACTGGTCGGGTTCCAGCAAGACCTACGCGCACCACGCCGCGGCGACGGTGAAGGCCAAGTGCCAGGCGTGACGACTGTTCTTGCCGGGGCTGATCGTGCTTGGGGCTGAAGGGGACTTTCCCTCGTCTCATGCGGTGAAGGGCGCTTTCGTCGCATCGGATGCGGGGAAAGTCCACTTCCGCCCCCGCTTGATTCGGGGGTGCGCTTTTGGCGCGGGTGGCGGTCGGGGATGTCGCGAAAGCCACTTTCGCGACGTCTGATGTCCCGAAAGTGGCTTTCGCGACGCCTCTGCCCGGGTGAACCGGTCGGTCACCGGGGCGCCTGAGTCCCGGTGAACCGTTCGGCCCCCGGGCCGCGTTGTCCTCGGTGAACCGGTCAGGAGGTGGTCCGTGCCCATCAAGGTCGATCGCAGCGATTTCGGCGACGTGCCGGAGTGGGCGCGGACCCTGCTCGAAGTCCTCGGCGTCTCCTGGCCCGCCGCCAACCAGCACAAGTTCCGGCGGGCGGCGCAGGAGTACGACACCGTCACGGGACTGCTGAACGAGCTTCCGGACGACATCGCCAGGGTCAAGCGCGCGATCGACGAGAAGCTGTCGATGCCCGAGGCGGGCGAGGCGTTCGACAAGAGCATGAAGCCGCTCACCGGCGGGTCACCGAACCTGCTGGGGGAGCTCGCCGAGGGCACAAAGGGGATCGCCGACGGCTGCCGCAAGGTCGCGCTGGACGTCGAGTACACGAAGTTCTCCGCGATCGGCCAGCTTTTCCTGCTCGCCTACGAGATCGCGATGGAGTACGCCCTCGCCTCGGTCACCGCGGGCGCGTCGCTCGCGAACCTCACTTGGCATTACGCCCTCACCCGCGGCTATCTGCTCGTCCTGTTCAAGATGCTCGTGCGGGCGATCGTGTTCGAGATGTTCATCGGTATCACCGGCGGGCTGATCATCGACGCCGCCGTGCAGCGCCTGCAACGGGAACGCACCGAATGGGACGACGAAAGCACCAAGCAGACGGCGATCTCGGGGGCGATCGGCGGACTGCTCGGCGGGGCCGTCGGCGAACTCGGCGAGAAGCTGGGCCGCAAGCTCGGCAGCCTGCTGGGCAAGGACTTCGGCAAGATCGCCACCGACGATCTGCTGAAACTGGTCAAGGATCTCAAACTGCCGGGCGGGGAGGCACTCGCCGACAACTGGGTACGCGACATCGGCCGGACGCTCACCGACCGGGCCGGTAAGCAGCTCAGCGACCCGGCGTCCGCGTTCACGAAGCGGGCGATCGACGGCTTCGGCGATGAAGTCGCCGACAGGTTCGGCACCGCGTTCGGCAAGACCCTCGGGGACGACGCGGCCCGGCAACTCGGCCGGGATTACGCGCGCACCTTCGTGGACAACTGGAGCAAGCACGGCTTGGACGGCAGCGGGGTGTTCGACGACAGCCTGCGCAAGGTGCTCGCACCGCACAGCGACAAGCTGGGCAAGGACGCGGTCGGCCTGCTCACCGACCACGTGCCGGACGTGCTGACCCGGAACGTGGCCGACCGGCTCGGCGGCAACATGCTCGCGAAGGCCGTCGAGTTCAGCACGACCTTCCTCTTCGAGGGCGTTTCCGGCGTGATGAGCCAGGCCGCGATGGCCGCCCTCAACGGCGAATCCGTGTCCGCCGCCGAATACGGGATGGGTTTCGCCGGTGGTGTGGTCGGCGGCGCTGTCAGCCACAAACTCGAAGGGATCGGGGAACGCGCCCTCGACTCGGCGGTCACGTCGCTCAAGGAGAAGTTCGGCGGTGTGGGTCCGCTCGGCGATGTTCCGACGGCCGCACCGAACATGGCGACCACGACGCCCACGACCCCCACCACCGACGTCAAGTCCACTTCGGACACCAAAACGGCTCCTGAAGCCAAGGCCGCCGACCCCAAAGCCACGGAAACCAAAACCTCCGACACCAAAACTTCCGAAGCCAAGACGGCGTCGAGTCCAAAGTCCACTTCGGACACCAAGCAGCCGTCGGACGTCAAGACGAGTTCCCCCGGTAAGAGGGACGTCAAAGAGACAGACTCCGCGCCCACCGCTGTACGGACCACCTCCGACGCGGGGACGGTCGAGGACGCGCCGCCCGCGTACGAGCAAACCCCGGCGCACGAAGGACAGCCGGAGGAAGAGGAACGGCCACGCACCCGTCCCGCTCCGCTGCGCACCACCTCGGACGAACAGGCCCCGGCAGTTCAGGCACCCGCGATCGAACTGGATCTCGGCGAACCGTTCGGGCAAGACCCTTTCGAGCATCATCAGGAAGACGCACGCGACGACGGCCCACTGAACCCGGCCACCACCGAAACAGTCACCGAAACAACCGAAGCAGCCGAGACAACCGTAACAACCGAAGCAGCCGAAACCACCGAGGCCGCCAAGAACGAGCAGGACATGACGCGCGCGGATCTGCCGCCGTTCCTCGCCGCCGGTCAGGCTCTCGGCTCGGCGCCGGTGCTCACACTCGAGGGGACCGCCGGGCTCCGCGACGAGCTGGCCCGGCTGCTCCCCAGCACCGGACCGGATCAGCTCGACGCGATCAGGAACGCCGTCCAAGACGATTTCGAATCCGCGCTCAGCGGCCTGTATTTCCCGGTCCGCACGGACAAAGGCTGGCGGGAGGTCCGGATCCGGGCCGCCCTCGGCGGCGACGTGGTGAGCGAACCGAGAGAGAAGACCAAGGCGGATCTCACGGTCCAGGGCGGTACTTCGAACGCGGAGAACCTCGCCGTCCTCCGCGCCGGTGACCTCGGGACGGCCGTGACCGTCCAGGCGCCGACAGGCCCGTATCTCACCGTCGGCGGCAAGGTCGCGCTGGCGGCACCCGGTGCGACCCAGACTGTTTCGGTGTCCACTTCGGACCAGCGGGCGATCCGCTCCGGGGAGGGCTCCCGGCGGGTGGGCCTGAACGTCGAATTCACCGTCAGCGTCCATGACGAAAGCGGCGCCGAAGTCACCGGTCAGGAGCGGGCGAGGCCGGTTCCCGGACAGGTCACCGTGCGGCTTCCGGACGACCTGGTCCGGATCACGCCGCCGACCGGGCTTGCCGCGAAAGAGCTGACCGCCGACGTCGGGGGCAAACTCCGGAATCCGGTGCCCGAGGCGGTCACCGACCTCGCCGAGGTGTTCACCGGGACGGCGAGGTTGCTGCCCCGGTCGGTCACCGCGTTCGGCGCCCCCGGCCGGGACGCGTTGCGCGCGTTCCTCGGCAACGCCGGGATCCGGGAGAACTTCGGTGCCATGCTGGAAGGCTGGGTCAGCTCTCCCGCCCTGCTCAGCGCGGACGGCGGCAAGGTCGGGGCGGTGCGGATGAAGGCCGTGCTGACCAGGGCCGAGTTCGTCGGCCCCACGACCGGGACCCAGCTCCGGCTGCACGAATCCGCGACCACCGGCGCGACCGTTTCCGCCTTCACCAAACGTGGGTTCGACGCCTCCGTCGCGTTCGGCGGTGGCGGCGGCGTCAACGGCGCGAAGATCGCGGCCGGGGCCGGCGGCGGATATTCGGCGCGCACGGTGGACACCGTCGTGTCCGGCCGGACGTCGACAGTGAAGTCGGGGGTCCAGCTCAAGGGCGACATCGGGCTCTACCGGTTCGAGACAGAGATCGTCGTACAGGCGCTGGACGGCGCGGAGACCACCACCACGGCGACGGTCTACGCCCGGGTGGGCCTGGCCGAAGCCGCCGAACAGGGCCTGCCGGTCCCGGACGGCACCGGCGACGGGATCACGCCGCCGTCGACGGAGAAGTTCCCGCCCGCGCATCTGGCCGCGGGGCTCGCGGCGGGCAATGTGCGGGTCGGCGGGTTCACCGGCGCCGACGCCGTGCTGACGGAGATCCGCGGCAAACTCCGGGAGGCGGGCCAGTACAAGGATCTGCTGCCCGACTGGGATGAGAAGGGCACCCGGACGAAACGCGCGGGGGCGGCGCGGACGTTGGAGATGCTGGCCAACGAACACCGCCTGCAGGCCGTGCTGTCGCCGCCGGCGTTGCGGAACCGGTTGGACGCGCTGCTGGGCACCGGGGTGTCGGTGACGCTCAAACGCCAGGGTGTCCTCTGGCAGGACAACATCACCGTCACGGTGCGGCTGGAATCGAAGTCCCCCAGGCATGTCGGGCGGGCGACCGGACGCGTGATCCGCAACGCCACGACCACCGGCCCGGCACTCGGCGCCTCCTCCGCGACGACCAAGGGCTGGACGGCCGGACCCGAGGGCAAGGTCACCTTCGGGGCGACAGCGACGGCTTCGGCGAAGTACGGCAGCAGCAGCGGCACCCGCACCGGGGCGGGCCCGGTCACCGAGTCGACGGACCTCGACATCGGCAGCGCCGATTCGGAGGGTTTCGAGCACGAGGGCCGGTTCGTCGTCTCGATCACCGGTTTCTCCCGGCTGAACGCGACGGTCCGGCAGATGCTGCCCGGACTCCCGGGTCTCCAGGTGCCGAACGTCCGCCAGATCTGGACCACCCCCGAGAAAAGCGAAGACGGGTCCGTCCCGCTCCCGGCGAACTTCACGCTCTGGATGTCGGACAGCCTGACCCTGCCCGCCGAAGCCGCCCAGATCGCGCCCGGCGCGCCGCGGGTCCGCGAGCTCGCCCCGCCGCGGTCGATCACCGGCCACTTCCAGGAACTCCCGGCGCCTGCGGTCGGCGACTGGATCGGGGTGGAGAGCATCGCCAACACCGGGCACGTCGGCTCGGCCGCGCTGTCGGCGCTGGTGGAGGCCTCGGACGGGGACAAGGCGCTCGCCCTGCCCGGCAGCGACGCCTGGACCAGCGTCCAGGCGATGCTGAGCACCGACAACATCAAGGCGGCGCTGCGGTCGTTCACCCACGGCGTGATGAGTATCGATCTCGTCCATTCCCGGCGCCTGGCGGACCGGGTGGGCAGGGTCGGCGTCCACGCGAAACTGAGCAAACCCACGCTGGTCCGGATGGCCGACGACGCGGCCGCCGAAAAGTCCACTTCGGGTGGGTTCCGGTTCGACGGTGGCACCAGCGTGAGCACGGGCCCGGTGGTCACCGCCGGCGTTGCGGTCACCGGCTCGGTGGCCGGCGATCCGACAGGTTCGGCGACCGGCGGCCTGTCCGGCAAACCGTGGTCGAAGACGACCACGAAGGCCGACGGTCTCGATATCTCCGCGGTCGTGGACCGCAACCTGACCACGGCGGCCGGTACCCCGCGGGTGCTGGCCCGGTTCGACGTCGACTTCACCGTGCTCGCCGAGGCGCGGCAGCAGACCGCGCTGATCCGCCCGGACGCCAGGGTCGCGGCCCGCTCGGTCCACCTTCCCGGCGCGGTTCAGGTGTGGCTCACCGAAGACCAGGCCCGGGAGCACGGTCTCCTGCCCGCCAAACCCGCCGGTCCCCGGGAGCGGGACGAGCGGCTCACGGCTCCTTCGACGCTGCCGACGGGGAAGCCGGGCTCGCTGGGGCTGGGCGCCGTCGAACGGCTGCCCGACCTGTCCGATCTCGTGCCGAAACTGTCCGCGGAGCTGGCCAAGGCCAAGATCCCGTTGCTGCCGGGCGTGTCCTTGAACGACGCGATGCACAACTGGGCGCGGCTGACCGGTCTCGTCTCGCCGGACGGCGTGCGCGGGCTGGTGGACAGCGCGCTGGACGGCGGGATCCCGCTGCACACGCATCTGCCGAAACTGTTCACCGACAGCGGTTACCAGGTCCTGCTCACCGCGAAAACGCTGGGGGATCCGGCTTTCCGCGAAGTGGTCAACGACGGCCGGGCCGTCGAACACAGCACCGTCCGCGCGGTGCGGACCATCCACACCGACAGTACGGCCAAAGCGTGGTCGGCGGCGGTGCGCGCGGGCGGGCAGAAGAAGTACCAGGAAGACGGCGGTGCCACGACGACGTCGGTCGGCGGCGCGGTCGCCAAGGGGATCGGCGCCGTCAAGGTCACCGGCACCACGGAGGTCCGCACCGAACAGGAAACGCAGCTGCGGACCGGGACAGGGCCCGCCGGGCTGTTCGACGTGCCGATCGAGTTCACCCTCGAAGTGCGGCGTGACGGCGAAACCGTCGCGTCGGCCGGCACCGGTGAACGGCTGCTCGGCATCCGGCTGCTGGCCGACAACCTCACCGTCGGTCCCGAAAGGAACCCGGGCACCGGCGAGGACACGGATCCGGTTCCGTTGTCCGTCGAGGACGCCACCCCCGCCGCACTGGAGAACTGGCGGCGGGGGAGTGTCACCAAGCTGCCGGACATGGCGTCGGTCGAATCCGTGCGCGCCGCCGCGCGGCTGCGGGACGTCGTGCGGGAAACCCTCACCAAAGCCGGGGCGGACAACGGGATCACCGGCTACGGCACCGCCCCGGTCAACGCGCTCTGGTCGAGCCTGAGTCCTCAGGTGCTGCAAGCGTTCCTGCCCGCCATGACCGGGAAAAGCCTGCCCGTGCCCGCTTTGCGCGAGGCGGCAGTCCTGCGGGGCAAGCGGGCGGACGTCGAGGTGCACGCGAGGCTCGGCAAACCGCGGACGATCGCGCTGAGCGACGGCGTCAACCTGGAGAACCCGAAGAACTCGACGACGGCCCGCTCGGCCGAACGGAAGGTCGCCGAGGCGGGCGAGATGGGCTTCACCGGACCGACGGTCACGCCGGTCAACGAGAACGACAACGTCGGCGGCCTGGTCACCGGTGTCGACGCGCGGTGGACCAGCGAGCCCGCCGACGCCACTGTCGACGGTACGACCGTGTCCGCCGTCGCGAACCTCAAACCGGTCGGACGGACCGCGCTCGTGCGCTTCGACGTGGACTACCGGATCGTGGTCAAGGTCGACGGCCGGACCGAGGTCGTGGACGTCTCGCTGCCCGGTTCGGCGGACGTGCGGATGCCGATCGGCGGACTGGCGGACGTCACCGGGCAGAAGACGCCGCGTGTTCTGAAGGCACGGCAGGGAAGGGTCACCAGGACCGCGAAGGCGTGGCGGGACGCCGAGGTCGGCGCGGAGGGACACCGCCGCCGGGCCGAAGAGCTCGTCAAGAAGTTCGGTGCCGTCGCCGACTGGAACGCCACGGTCGACGCTGCCCGGGTCCGTCGTCCCGGAACACTGGAGGAACGGCACCACAAGTACGCCCGCGAGACCGAGAATGCCTTGCGGGAAGCCGAAAACCTCGCCGAAGCCGCTCAGCTCCACCACGACCGGGTGGCCGTGGCCGCAGACGAGGTGCTGGCCGGGCTGGGGGCCAGGACAGTCGATCTCGACGACCTCGCCCGTGGCGCCGCCGACGCGGCCCGCGACTTCCAGGTCCGTTCCTCCGAACTGGCGGCGGCACGCGAGCGGGTGGATCTCGTCGAAGGTAACCAGGAGCTCGCCGAGGCACTGGACGACGTCCGGCGGCTGCGGAAGGAACGGGTCGACGCGAAGCTCCGGCGTGACCTGGTGCGTGAAGTACTTGCAGAGCAACGGGAAACCCTGGCCACCGCCGAGGCCACGGCTGTGGAAGCGCGGGAGCAACGGGCCGCCGCGGCGGAGCAGCTGATCCGCACCCAGGCCGTCCTGCAGGCCGCGTGGCTCGACTTCGTGGACGCCAAACAGGATGCCTGGTGGCTGGCGAAAGGCGCGCTGGACGCCGAATTCGCGCGGCTCACGGCACCGCCTGGCTCGCCCGAGGACGAGAAGTGGCGGCACAGCCGGGCCACCGACGCGCCCTGGTTCTCGGTGGCGAACCCGCTCGACCCGGCGCAGTGGGAGCCGCTGCGGGCGACCACGCCGAGGCGTTCGGTCGCCACCGAGACCGCCGACGTGCTCACCACGGTGCGGACCGGGAAGGACAAGCGCTACGACGGCGTGATCCGGTACGGCGTCAGCCGCTTCAAGGTCGACGGGCGCTCGGTCACCGAGTTCACCGTGCCGATCAACCTCGTCTCCGGCCGCGGCGTCACCGACGAGCAGCTCGCGCAGCTGCGCGAACGTGCCACGGCCGGTGTCGAGAAGCTGATCAACAAACGCCACGGCCTGCCGAACGGCGACCAGCTGCACGTCCGGATCGAGTTCACGAGCGACCGGCCGGTCAACTCCCGGTACCGCGCGTACGACGTCGTCGCCGGTGACGACGAACGCACGACCCAGACCACCTGGCGATCCGACGCCACCCCGGAGGAACTGGCCCACGAGCTGCTGCACTACCTCGGCGCGGCCGACGAGGAGCACGACAAGGACCGGGTGTTCCTCAGCCGTGAGGACGACGGCACGACCGGTGTCGTCACCGGCGACGGAAGCATCATGGGCCAGGACGTCGTCAAGACCGGCGTGACCCCGAAGCTGATGCCCCGCCACGCCTGGATGATCCAGCACGTCCTGCACAGCCAGCTGGGCCCGGGCGATCGCCTCACCGACCCCGGCCAGGACCCGCTGCCGGGTGCCCGGCCCGGTACCGGGCTGACGGACGCGCAGCGGACCACCCTCGGCCAGGAGCACCGGGAGGTCGTCCAGGTCGGCGGCGACACCCTGGGGGCGAACCTCGTCGAGGCGATCGCCCGGACGCTCGCGCCCGATTCCCCCGCGCGTCAAACGGAACTGCGGGAGCGGGGCGCCACACTGCGGGAACCCACCCCGGAAGAGGTCGCAGTCGCGCTCGACGTCCGGTTGGAGCTGCTGACCGAGGACGGCGGGACGGTCACGCTCGGTCCCGACGACGGTGAGCCGGTGCGCGTCGCGCTGTCGCCGTCGGCCGATTTCTTCGCCACAGCAAGCGTTCCGGTGCATCCGGGGCTGACAGAAGCACAGCAGGAAACCCTTTCCCGGCTGGACAAGACAGTGGTGCCGGTCGGGGGAGAACCCGTCACCGGGAACCTGCTCGCCGCGATCGCGGCGAGCATCGCGCCCGGATCGCCGTCACGCCAGGCGGAACTGCGGGAGCTGGGCGCGACACTGCGGAACACGACAGTGGCGAAGATCGCCGAGGCCTTCGGAGTCCGGCTGCACGTCGTCACCGAGACCGGGGACGACGTTGCTTACGGCCCCGCCGGGCCGCGGCCGGTCCGGATCGTCCGGACGGCGGGCGGGGAGTACCTGGCGACCCGGGACCTGGACACGAGGACGCCGACGAGGCCCGCGCCGGAGAGCTCCACCAGGGCGGCCGTCGTCGAGACCATGACCGGCGCCGGCGGCAAAACCGTCGGGATCGCGTTCCCCAGCAAGAAGAACGACGACGTGGTCGCCCGCATGTGGTCGGGCGCGACCGGCGCCCGGCCCGTCGTCGAGTACAGCAGCCTGAGCCCGAGACCGGAGAACCCGCCGGAATCGGCGCGGCCGGAGGCGCCCCGCTCGGTGAGCAGGCCCGCTCCGTGGGCCTCGAAAGAGCTCGTGAAGCAGCCGATCTTCCTCTACCTCCACGCCGGTCCGGACCGGTTCCGGATCAAGGTGGAGGGAAGTGTCTTCCCCCGGCGGATCACCGGCGCCGACCTCGCCACGCGAGCCCTCGATAATCCGGACTTCCGGCAGGCCCTCGAAACCCGGCCCGACGCACCGATCGTGTTGCTGGCGTGCGAATCCGGGCAGCGGAACGAGCCGGGTGGCGGCGGCTACGACTTCCGCCGCGAGCTCAAGACACTGGGCCACCACCGGACGGTGTACGCACCGACCCAGACGATCAACCTTGTCCAGGCGCTGGCAGGCGTCAATGTGGACAAGGACGGCGAATTCGTCGAGATCGCCGAGCATCCCGAAGACGTCACGGAAACGACCACGGAGACGGCCGCTCCGGTCGTCGACACCGCTGTCAGCTTCGCCAAGGGATCACGCGCGCTGGACGACGAAGCGCTCGCCGCGACAGGGCGGTTCGCCGCCTGGGCACCGGCGGCGGCCGGGGCGATGACGACGCGCGACCCGTCGCTGCCGTCGCCGTGGATCCAGGTCACCGGCCACGGCAACGCGATCGTCGGCCGCGCCGACACCGCGCTCGCCAGGGCGAACGCGGTGGCCGAGGCGCTGCGGTTGCAGCTGTCCGAGGCGTCCCTGGTGGTCAAACCGGTCGCCGCCGCCCGGAACAGCCTTCCGCCGCTGCTGTCGGACGACCCCTCGGCGCGGCGGCGCTCGGTGACCATGGCGCTCGTCCGGTCCGACGACGGCGACCTCCGCTCGGAACTCGGCCTCCTGCCGGACGAGACGGTGACGTCCTGGCTGTCCCGGACGGCAACGAAACTCGGCGAGGACCCGAACCTCTGGGCGTCGTCCCCGCTCCTCGCCTACCTCGATCAGCATCTGCCGCTGTCCACGGCACGGGACCGGGACACGGTGCTGCGCCTTTCGGTCGACCCTGGCACGCCCGCACCGCGGCTTTCCCCGCTCGTCGGCGCCCGTGGCCACGTGTGGGCCGAGTTCGTGCTGCCGACCGGCGACCGGGAAACGATCGGGTTCCACGCGGGCGGCGACGGCGGCCCGGCGGTGCGGCTCGGCGGCACCGGGCACACCGCGTCCGCGAGCTACGAGGTGTGGATCTCCGCCGAAGGCACGTTGCGGGCCCTCGACCACGCGCTGCGGAACCTGCGCACCCCGCACCAGACCTTGTCGTTCAACTCGCTGCATTTCGCCGGCGGGCTGTTCGAACGCGCCACCGGTACGCCCGCCCCGTCGGCCGGCTGGCTGGTGACCGGCCCCGGCGATCTCGGCAGGCAGTTGCGGGAGGCAGTCGGCGGCATCGCGGAGCTGGACGACGTCGAACTGCTCGACCCGCACGCCAAGATCTCGTTCCCCGGGGACTCGGACGCCGTCGACCCGGCCGCCTTCAAGGGGTTCGTGCGGTCCCTGGCCCAGGAACTGCTCACGCGACCGGTCGCGGGCCGCCGGATCGAGATCGTCGTGAAACGCGGTCAGGACGCGGCTCTGGCGGACCGGCGAAGGGCGAACCTGGAAACCGGGCTGCGCACCGCCCTGCGGACCGCGACGGTCGAGCACGGCGTCGTCCTCGAATACCGGCCGATCACGATCACCTATCAGCAGGACGACACGAGGGCAGATTCGGCGATCGTCGCGTTCGTCCAGGACGGACAGGGCGGGACCGTCCCGCCGGGACAGTCGGTCCAGAACTGGCTGACCGACCAGGCCACCCTCTCGCAGGTGGTCCAGCAGCGGACCGTCGCGCAGTACTTCATGCGGACCGGTCTCCCCGGCGCCCTCGACCGGATGCGGCTGCTGAACCCGGACCGGCCGGTGTTCAAGTTCCAGGTGAAGACCCGGCACCGGGACCTGAGCGCCCAGTACACCGGCCACGCGTGGATCGAGATCCACGACCCCCTCGGCGACGGAACGCTCATCGACTTCGCGCCGGAGAATCCTCCCTCGCCGCGATGGGCGACCGTGCCGGGCACGGTCCAGGTGGGCCCCGCCAGGGAGAAGCCCACCACGTACACCGCGGACCACCTGGTGAGCGCGAACGACGTCATCCGGGGGCTGGAGCGGGTACTCGCGCTTTCCGGCAGGCAGTACAAGGTGACGAGCCACAACTGCACGACCTTCGTGCAGGACGTGTACTCGGCGGTCCTGGGCGCGCCCGCGCCGAACGCCGGGCGCTGGGTCCAGGGACCGACCGACCTCGAGCGCACGCTGCGCGGCGGCGCGTCGCACATCACGGTCCGGCCGCCGGACGACGCGCCCTTCCCGATCGGCCCGGTCCCTGCGGCTCCGGTGCGCCGCACCGACCCCGTTCCGGCCGCGGACGTCGTGGCGGCCTACCGTGCGGCCACGGCGGGCCTCCCGCACTTCCGCTTGTCCGACAAGGACTTCGACACCGCTCTAGCCGAGTTCTCCCGGCTGGCGGGGACCGGCGAGCTCACACCGCGTCCCGAGCAAGACCTGGCCTTGGACCAGCTGAATGACGCGCTCGGGGAGCTGGAAACCCGGGCCGCCGAGTCGATCGAGGAGAGTTCACGGCTGCGGCTGCTCTCACGTCGGGTGCGAGCACTGGCCAACGACGCCGTGCTGCTGTCCGCCTTGGCGCCGACCCGCGACACGGTCCTGGAGCCGATCACGCCGCAACGGCTGCGGACCGTGCTGTCCGAGGTCGCCTCCATCGTCCACAGTGGACAAGATCCGTTCACCGCCGAGGGCTCGCCGTGGCGCGGTCTCGACTACGACCAGAACGCGCCGCTGCCGCGCAGGCTGGTCGAACTCGTGCTGATGGACACGCCGCCGGTCGTGGCCGAAACCCTGCGCGCGGATCCGCTCTTCCAGGACCTCATGCGTGATCCGGAGGCGATCGCGGACGCCCTGTTCGCCGCCTCCGGCCCGTACGAGCGGGCTTTCGCGGCGGCCGAGCAGGACCGGAACGCGGTCCGCCCGTCGGCGACGCTGAACCGGCTCCACCGCGAGATCGCCAAGCGGACGGACTCCCCGCCCGAGGAACTGACGGCGGCCGCCGACCGGGCCGTCGCCCTGCTGTTCGCCGCGCCGGTGCCCGCCGACCCGGTGGTGCGCCTCGCTGTCGGCGCGTCGCCGCTTTCGGTGACCCGTCCGGCGGGCAAGCCGTGGACACGTGAAGGCGCGACACGGGACTGGTGGCGGGCGGCGGATCCGGCGGTGGCCGTCGAGCACCGGGTCGCGAATCCGGTGACCCGCCTGGACGCCGGGCCTTCGCAGCGGGAGACGCCGCCGGTGACCGTCCGGTCCGAAGACGGCGGGCTGAGCCGTTCGGGGCGGCCGTGGCAGGCGACGATCGGGTACGACCTGCGCCGGTTCACGGTCGAACGCGAAGGCGACGAACCCGTGCCGGTGCGGCTGCACACCGTCCGGCTGCGACTGGACGGCGCCGGACAGTCCGAAGTGGACATCGCGGCTTTCAAGGCCCGGGTCAGGTCCGGGGTGAACGAGTACTACAACCAGGGCTACCGGCTGCCCGGCGGCGACCAGTTGATGGTCGAGGTCGACTTCACCGACCGCGACGACGCGCACGGCACGGTCTTCGTGACCGGCCCCGGCACCCCGGCCGACCAACGACACTGGCCCTCGGACGGGACAGAGGTCCAGTTCGCGCACGAGCTCGGGCACTTCCTCGGCCTGTACGACGAGTACTTCGTCGACTCGGCGGACGCGCCCGTCTTCCAGCACACCGACGGCGCGGGCCGGGTCGCGACCGGGCCCGGCCTGATGACCGCGGCCGCCGTCACCGGCGACGTCGTCCTCGAACCCCGCAACCTCCAGCTGCTCTCGGACCGTGCCCAAGCACTCGTCGGCGACGACCCTCGGCCGGACGAGCGGCCGCCCGGCGGCACCGAGCACGAACCGGGCTTCCTCGCCTCCGAAGCGGACGAACAGGAGTTCCTTTCCCAGCAGGAGATGGCGGACTACCTGCGTCAGGTTCCCCAGGTACTGAAGGACAACCCGCATCTGGCGTCGGTCGGTGAAGCGGAACTGGCCGCTGTTCGCGCGTACAGCCACTCGCATTCCCCGGCCATCGACAACTACCTGAAGAACGGGACAGGGCCTGGATACGCGGCGTCGCTGTCCCGGCTGCTGGCGTCCGCGGTCACCCGCTTCCCGGCCCGTCACACCGGGCAGGCGACCCGGGTCATGTACCTCTCCGTCGCGGAGGGCAAGGAACTGTTCAAGGAGGGGGAGCGGTTCACCGACCGGAGCTTCTTCCGCGCGATGCAGGACGACGGCATTTTCGGACAGGACCGGAAGGTGGTCGTCAGCGCGCTGGTCCACGACGCCGCCTTCATCCACTCGGCGTCCTACCGGTCCGGAGAACGTGAGGTGCTGCTCCCGCCGGGAACCACTTTCGACGTGCTCAAGGTCGAGGAGGTGGCCGGCAAGCTCCGCGTGCGGGTCCGCCAGATCGGCAGCACGCCCGCTCGTGTCGCGGCGCCGTTCACCGGTTTCCCCGGCGACGGCCCCGCGGCGGACAACTTCGAGGACCGGCTCACCCTGAGCAAGGTGGTCAGGGAGGCGCGCGAGCTGGCGCCGGACCTGGCGAGCCGCGACACCCGTGCGCATCGCGACAAGATCGTGTCCGCCCGGAGGCGAGCCCTGCGCGAGGCCGGGGACCGGACCCGGATCACGGTGAACACCTGGCGCTCGGCCGCGGAACTGGACGCCTTCCGGAAGGGCCGGTTCGTCACCGAACCGACGCTGCTGGTCGCCGGAGGCGAATCGGGCAACGTCGCGTTCGTCATCGACGACGCCTTCGCCGTGGCGGTGGACGGCACCCGGATCCTGCCGCCGGGCTCGACCTTCGAAGTCGTCGAGGTCAGCAGGGCGGCCGAATGGCACGAGCCGTCGGAGGTCCGGCTGCGCCAGGTCGACCCGCTTTCGGTCACCGACCAGATCGCGCCGGGCCTGTGGATCAGGACCGTCGGCGAACACGCCGAGAAGGTCGTCGAGGCCCTCACCCGCGGGCTGCGCGAGCGGAACGGTGACCTGCATCTGACCGCCGTCGAGGCGCTCGTACGGCAGCATCCGGACCCGGATCTGGTGTGGCACAAGGCGTTGAAGACCGTCGTCGACGACCCCGGCCTCGCGGACAAGGTCCGGACGATCACCTACCAGCGGCGGGACGGCGACGACGTCCGATCGGTCAGGCTGCCGGATTCGGTCTGGGAGCTGCTGGCGGAACCGGGCGACTCGTTCGAGCAGTCCCGTGACGAGATCACCACCCCCGTCGAGATCGTGCCGCCCCCGACGGCGGGCGCTCTTCTCGCCGAAGCCTGGCGGCGAGACGCGGCGAGCTGGAACGACATCCTCGACCGGGACGCGGACGGCCATCCCGGGCCGAAGCTGAAAGGCCCGGCCACCACGGGATTCCCGGCCACCCGGAGCGACGCGTGGGCGAATCTCCTCGGCGTGCGCCACAAGCTGAGCCGGGCGGAAGCGGCGCACGCCGAACTCCGGTCCCGTCTCGAACACGGCGGAAGCTCCCGGGACGCCGAGCGCTTCACGGACTCCGAAACCGTGCTCGAAGCGGCGCGGGACGGCGTCGCCAGGGCGACCGACGACCTCCGCGCCTGGGGTAACGATCCGGGCAGGCTGGACCAGGCGTTCCAGGACTGGCAAGAGACTTCGGTCCGGGACCGGCCGCGGCTGCCCGGCGGCGCCCGGCTTCCCGGCACCGGCGGATTCGCCGATCGCTACGACACGCTCTTCGACGGATTGCCGAACCTGGCGACCGAAGATCTCGGCCTCCGCCTGGACCAGCTGTCACAGCTGGCCGAGGGCGGCCGTCTGGAGAATTACCTCGACGCGGTCCTCGGTTCGGCCGAGATTTCGGCCGCGCTGAGCCGGATCGACCGGAATCTGGACAACCTCGCCGATCCGGTGACACGGGCGAACGTGCGGTCGCTGGTGAACGACGCGCTGCTGGTGACGTCCTTGGTGCCGTCGCGGGAGCAGGACGTCCCGGACAACTCCCGGTTCCGGTTGGCGACCGTGCGCGATCGCCGGGTGCTGCAGCCGCTGACGATCGACCGGCTCCAGCAGGTCCTCGTCGATCTCGCCGTGAACGTCGAGGCGGGGCGCGATCCGTTCACCGCCGACCGGTCGACCGTGCAAGGGATCGCCTACCGGTCCGAGGAGGAGCTGCCACGGCGGCTGGCGCGGCTGGGACTGACGAACCTCACCCTCGAAGGCCGCGAAACCCTGCAGGAGAACTCGCTGTTCCAGGCCTTGCTGGACAATCCCGTCGCGCTGACCGAAAGCCTGTTCGCGGTCACCGGGCACGACGAGCAGCACTTCATGAACACGTGCGCGGCGGCGGTCACGATCACCGAAGTCCGCGGTGTCGTCCCGACGATCGCGGGGCTGCTGGCTGTCGGGCAGGGTGTCGTCGACGCCGTCGAACACCAGCTGCGCACCACCCCGAAACCCCAGCTGGACAAGCTCGATCACCCGCTGGGCAGGACGATCGGCGACCTCGCCCGCAAACGCGTCGCCGAAGCCGTCGAACTGTTCACCGTTTTGGACACCCGTGCGCGCGAACTCCTCGCGGCGAACCGGACGGACGCCGCGGCACGCGCGGACTGGGCCCGGCTCACCACCGAATGGGGCCGTGTCGCGCAGAAGCTCGCCGGGGTGATCTGGCTCGCCCCCGGCGGGGACTCGGCGGTGCCGGTGCTCACGAAGAAGGTCGTTCCCGGCGCGTGGGAGCTGAACTACCCCTTCGTGCTCCCGCTCGCGTTCGACCGGCGGAGCCGCCGCGAAACGGGGATCGAGGACCTGCCGTTCCGGATGGCCATGTCCCGGCAGCTCGCGCTTCAACCGCGGGAGGAGACCAGAGGAGCACTGTGGTCCGATCGCGAGGTGGCGGTGTCTCCGCGCCTGCGGTCCGCCGAACAGGTCACGAGGTTCTGGGAGCGGGTCCGGTCCGGCACCGGGGTCCGGGTGTCCACTGTGGACCACGCCCTGTTCCTCAAAGCGGCCGAGGTCGACGGCGAACCCGTCTTCGTGCTGAGCGACCCGATCAAGGCGCAGTTCGACTACCTTTCGCTCGACGCCTTCGCCGCTTGGGCGGAACGCGAAGGGATCACGGCCGAGCAGACCACGTTCGACGACCACGCCGTCGTGGTGCCCAGCACTCCTGGTCCGGTTCGGTCCCGGCCCGAAGAAACGCCCGTCCCCGCCGAGCCGCCCGCGGCGCCGGCCGAGGCTGTCCTGGGTGGCGCGACCCGCTTCGGCGACGATTCCGGGATCTGGCTCGATGATCCCGCGACCGGACCGGCGGCGCGGGAGCGGCAGCGGCAGGCCGTCGAAAGCCTGCGCGAGGACCCGCGGTTCTACACGGTGGTCGCGCACACCGGACCGAGCGGGACGCCGGAATTCCAGGGGCGGCCGATCACCCCGG
The DNA here is from genome assembly GCF_055584485.1 of Amycolatopsis sp. NPDC102522. Taxonomy (NCBI): domain Bacteria; kingdom Bacillati; phylum Actinomycetota; class Actinomycetes; order Pseudonocardiales; family Pseudonocardiaceae; genus Amycolatopsis; species Amycolatopsis sp. NPDC102522. Next base: position 219,779 of record NZ_JBVJLY010000012.1, read on the forward strand.
CGGTGATGGCCGAACTCCTCGCCACGCTTTCCCGCGAAGGTGCCTGGGCCGACGGGAAACCCCTGCGTTTCGTCGCTTGTGGACTCGGGTCGCCGGACGTCGAGGGCTATGTGTCCACCGTGCTGCACGGCCTCGCCGCCGAGGGCATCGTCGCCCGCGCGTACGCGGGGAACACCGCGGTGTGGTCCACCCCGGGACGGGACGGTCAGCCCGGCCGGAACGAACTGGTCGTGGCGAGCCGGATCGGTTTCCGGGCGGACGGCCTGCCCGCCGTCACCGGTGACGGCCGGTGGCTGGGCTTCCGGTTCGCCGCGGCGGGCGAGATCGAGGTGACCGAACACGGTTCGTACCTGGTCGTCGGCGACGACGACCCGCCGCTGTTCGAAAAGGCCCCCGGCGGCTTCGACGTCGTGCCGACGCCGGACGGGCTCCTGGTCGAACGGTCCATCCCCGATTCGATGCCGTTCGGTACGGGCCAGGAGGAAGAGGGCATCGGCGTGGCGGAGACCGTCGAAGCGAACCTGGACGAGATCGCCGGGGTGATCGCCGCGCAGCCGGCGCCGCCTCCGGTGGAGGTGCGCGGACGACGCGGTGACTCACGGCTGGCGACGGTCGTCCGGAGGCTGCGCACGGTCTTCACCAGGCACGGTGTGAGCGAGGACGCCCGCGTGCGGGTGATCGCCTCCGACACCGTGCCGGGTGTCCTCGTGTCCACGATCATCCCGGCGACGGTCTCCGGCGCGGACACGGAACCGGTCTCGCGGCGGATCGAGCGGGAGTTCGGGATCGGTCCGGAAGCGCAGGCCGGGCTTCAGCGGGCCGCGGACGCCGCGGGGGTGGCGTTCGAGCTGCGGCCGGTGAACCCGGAGACGATCCGCGCGCTGCTCCGGGGCGGGCGACCGGCGTCGCCAGGGCTCGCGGCGGGCACGGTCACGACGTGGGACGTCCACCTCGGCATGCCGGAGCAGGCGATCGGGCTGGCCGCTCGCTTCGAACCCCGGCTCCCGGAGCTGACCGGACTGCCGCCTCAGGTGCGGGAAAGGATCGAGCACCGCTACCGGCAACGGATGGCCGAGTTCACCACGCTGGCGGACTCCCTCCCCGCCGGGCACCGGGTCATCGGCGGCGTCGTGCACGAACAGACCGCGAACGGCTGGGCCCCGGTGATCGGTACCGACGCGCACCACCTCCGCCATCCGGACGGCACCGGCTCGGTCCTGACCGACGACGTGGAGCTGGACGCGCCACTGCTCGACCTCGTCACGCACACCCTGCCGCTCGGCGACACCGCCGGGCTCGGCAGGCACGGCAGCGAACCGCTGATCCGGTTCGCTCCGGGGAGCGAACCGCGGGTGGTCGCCCTCGACGACGCAGGCCCGGCCTCCGGCAGCACGCGTGAGTCCCTTGTGGACTACTCGGAGATCGACTGGGAAGGATTGCGCGCGCCCACGAAAGCCTCACAGGACAACGGGTTCTGGGACGACTTGAACGAATTGGACGGCTCGCAGACGGATTCCGTGTTCAACGCGCTCATGTCGGCCCATCAGGACGACGAGTCCTCGGTCGGCGACGAGTCCTCGGTCGAGGACGATCCGCACGAGTACGACGATCTCCTGGTGCCGGTCACGATCGACTTCGCCGGGGGTTCGGTCGATCTGACCGGCCCGCAGCTGGCCGGGCTGGGGCGGATCGCCCGGCAGATGGAGGACGTCGCCCATGCCTATCTGATTCGCCCGGAGATGTTCGTGCCGATGCCTTCGATCGAGGTGTCGGGCGGCAGCGGCGACGCGAGCCTCGACGCCGCCCGCAACGATGTCCTGGAAGAGACGTTGTGGCAGCTGCTCGAGGACCTGGTGGCCGCGCGAGCGGATCTGGACCACCAGGAGCGGGAGGACCTGCTGGGCAGCTTCCTCATCTCCGTCCGGCGTGACCCGGACGGGGAGCCGGGACGGCACGAGGTTCGCATCGACGGCTCCGACATCTCGACGGCGCACCGCCGGGCGCCCCGGAAACGGGTCGAAGAGACGACGGTGTTCCGGATAGAGCGGACCGGTCCGGCGACCGGGCCCGCCTTCACGTATCCCTCCGACGTGTCCTTGTCGGTCACCACTCGCTCGAGCCCGTTCGTCGTACCGCATCAGGAGAACGTCGAGTCGGAGCACATCCCCTTGAGGGTGGCCGACGACCTGTCGATCGCGGTGGGCGCGGCGGAGTCCTCGAAAGAATTCTTCGCCGTGCCCGACGTCGTCGCCGCGTCTCGGGCCGGGTTGCTGCAGGCGGACAGCAACGTCAGTCTCGAAGTACACGAAGACGTCGTCCTGGTGATCGAGCGAGGGGGAGTCGAGCACCGGCTGAACAAGGTGACCGTCAAATTCTGGGACAAGCCGTCCCATATCTGCCGTGACATGGCGCAAGAGGTCCTTGGCGCGCTGCCGGACATCGCGGTCTTCAGGAGCAGGGACGGAAGCGCCGCGGTCGGGAACGTCAGTACCACCAACGGTGTCGAGGTGACCGGGGTGCGTCACCTCGCCGAGGCGATGGCGGCACAGGCCGAAGAGGACCTGCCGGATCCGGTGGATCCGCGCTGGGCGGCGAAGCAGGTGGGCAAGGACGTCAGGCCGACCGGTGGCGGGCCGGGCGCGCCCCGCCCGGGGGAGGCCTACGGCAGCGCGATGAGTCACCAGCTGTCGAACGCCGCGCGCCGGGCGAAAATCGACCAGGCGGCCCAGGACAGTGGTGTCAACGAGCATGCCTGGCCATCGGTCGGGGAAGCGTACTGCGCCAATTCCATTCCCTTCGACGACGAGAACGGCCTGGTTTCGATGGGCCGCGATTTCGCGAAGGGAATCGAAAACGACGGCACTCCCTTCGGCTATCACTTCGCCGCTGTCGTCGCGACCAGCCTGGACGGCCGGTTCAACATCACCCTGGAGAATTCGCCGCAGGCGCGAATTCGCACGCCGAAGGTCGATGAAGCGATCCAGCAGGCACTGACCCACTACGACGGACTGTGGGACATGCTCGAAGCCGGGTTCGACACCGATCTGCAGCAGGCCAAGGCGAATTCGTCGCCCGCGGTCGCAGAGATCGAATTGAAGCTCTATGTGGTCAGGAAGCTCCGGGCCCTGGCGGAAATCGGCCAGCCTTACGATCCGGACGACCCGGCGATGCAACGCGCCTACAACGAGGCAGCCGGCGGCGTGTACAACCTCGCCACCTGGCCGAAAGAGCGGGACAACTGGCACTTCGTTTCGTACAGCAAGGAGCCCGGCGACTCGTTCCACGAGCATTGGGCGGTCTATGACGACCCGGACATGTTCATCATGCCGAACCTGATGACCTTCGTGGTCTCGGGCGGTCAGGGGGCCGCGACCGAATGGTCCGCGCAGGTCGCGTTCGACACGGGATCCAGTGAGCCGCGCGAGTCCGACGTGCAGACCTTCCGCTCGGTCGCGACACGGGTGGCGAGAGCGGCGATCTGGCGTAACGCCAACGGGTTGCCGATTCCGGCGGTGACCGTCACCGGATACGGCAACGGCGCGTTCGCCGTACCGGGCGGTGCGGTCAAGAAGGGGAAGGAGCGAGCCGACGCGGTCCGGGCCATGCTGGTCCACGAGATCGGGGAAGAGCTGAACCGGCTCCAGGGCGGCGATCAGGTGGTCAAGGTCGCCTCCGATCAGGAGCCCGTCGCCGAGGGTGTTCCGACGGTCCGGGTGGCGGCGTCGTCGAAGGGACGTGATCTCACCGAGGCCCCCGACGATCCGCGAGCGACGCCGGAGGAACGCCGACGGCGTGCCGTGATCACGGTGTTGCCGAACCCGATCGCCGCGAGTGACGTCCCGGCGATCCCGCTCGCGGGAAACCGCGGGATCCGGCTGGCCGACCCGCGACTGGACGGAGTCGTCGGCCGCTGGCCTTCGGACGACAGGTACTTCACCTTTCTCGCGCACGGGGACGCCAACGGTGCTCCGGTCCACAGCGCCCCGGAAACCGGGAGTACGCCGCTGAGCCCGTCCGACGTCGCCACACTGTTGGTGACCGCCAGGGACGAGGGCCGGTGGGACGGCGAGAAGCCGTTGATGTTCGCGTCGTGCGGCACCGGTACCGGCCGTGGCGAGTCGTTCGCGGCCAAGGTGCTGGCCGAGCTGCGGGCGCGGGGGATCGACGTGGAGGCCGTCGCACCCGACGGCCCGGTGTACTTCGTGCCCGACACGACCGATCCCGACGGACCGGGTCACCTCGTGGTGACCGGGAAGGTGGGGGTGGACGCGGCCGGTCGGCCGGTGGTCGCGCCGAAGGGCAACTGGGTGCGCATCACCGGCTCCGGCGGCCGAGCGGTCCCGATCGGTCCGCGTATCGTGACGGAGGAAACGGAGGCCCTGCCGGACGGCTACGCGTTCGGGAAGTCCGTGGACGGCCTCGACGGCGCGGTGCGGCTCGCCGACCAGCCGGCGGGCGAAATCCGCTTCGACAAGGGGAGCAAGGAACTTTCCCCGGCCGCTTTGTCCACAGTGGATCGGATAGCGCGGGAAGTGTCGGCGATGGCCGTACGCCGTCGCGTGGACGGACTGGCCGCACCGGCGGTGAACGTCGCGGGGTCCGGCAACGGAGCCGTGCTCGGGATCGGGCAGGCCGCGCGGACCGGCCACGCGCGAGCGGAAGCGACGGTCGCCGCGTTGCGCGCCGCCATCAGCCGCGAGCTGGGCGCACTGCGGGCCGAAGCGGGAGTGCTGCCCGCGCGCAACGTCCGCGTCGTTCCGGAGCCGGAGGCGCAAGGGAAAGGCCTGTCACCGGAGGCGCGAAGGCGAGCCGTGATCACGGTGGATCCCGATCCGGCGGCCGGGTCGCCGGAACCTCCGGTGACGCGGCCGCCGAAACGGGTTCTCGACTGGTCGAAACAACTTCCGCTGGTCGACCTGGTGCTGGCCGATCCCGGCGCCCGGATCCGGCAGAAGCAGACCGTCGGCGAGCACCTCGATCGGGTGCTCCGTGTCCTCAAACGGCGGGATTCGGACACCACGCACGACCGGTGGCAGCGTGACGCCGTGGCGTTGGCGTCCATTGTGGACAATGTGGCGCGCGAAGTGTCATCGTCGTTCAACGACCCTCTGCTCAAGCCGATCTTCGCCCAGTGGATCCTCGGCAGGAACACCGAGGGAAACACGGTCTCGGCGGAATCGATCGGCCTCGCCCGCGCCCTGGTTTCGGATGATCCGCTCGGCGCCTTGCTGCGCCGGGACATCGACGAGGTCACCGCCGCGGGGCGGATCGCCGCGATGGCCGAGCGGGCGGGGTTGCCGGATCGGGACCTGTTCGACCTGCTCTTTTCCCGATACGAAGCGGAAATGCTCTCCTACACGACGAGCGAGGTCCGGTACGGAAGACTGGGAGACGATCCCGGCGCCAACGGCAAGTTCGATCTGGGAGACCTCCCCGGGGAGATCTCCCCGTCCTATTACTCGCTGACCGTCGAATCCGAGAAGACCAAAGCGAAGCAGCTTCGCGACTTCCTCTCCGGTGACCCAGCCTCCCGTGAAGCGCCGAAATGGGCCGACTTGCAGCTCTCGCTCACGGCCGAGGCGAAGGATCGCCTGAACGCGCTGAGGTCTTCGCTCTCCGCGGAGCCGGTGTCCACGGAGGCCGTGACCGGCTCCGGCACGCCACCGTCCTCAGTGGACCAGACGGAGCCGCCGTCGCCCTTCCCCTTCGACGCTTCGGAGATCGAGACGGGCATCCAGAGCCTGCGGCGCCCGGACGCCGTCGCGCATGTGCCACCGCCGGGCACCGAAGCGGCGGCGGCCCTGACCGGCAAGCAGTACACGCATCTCCGGGACATCCGCACCGGACGGCTGGAGCCCGCCGACCGGACGCTGATCCGGGCCGAGGTGCTCGAGGGCGTCCAGCGGCTGACCGGGCTGGAGACCACCGACGAGGCGGAAGAGGTGCTGGGGCACATCGAGCGCTGGTTCGAGACCGCGCCGCTCACCATTTCGTTCAAAGGCGCGAACTTCTTCGGGGACGAGGAAACCGCGGCGAGGCTCATGCACCCGGACGCCGAGTACCTGACCGCCGCCGAACTCGGACTGCGGACCATCGACAGTTCGATCCTGCCGACCCTGGATCCCGTCGACGACGCCGAGATCGACAGCCTCCAGGCCACCGTGCGGCAGATCGAGAGCCGGGTGGAGGCCGCGTCGAAGGGCACCGCCCGGCAGTCGGCGGCGGAACTCATCGGACTGAGCAGGGACCACGCCGCCGCACAGGCCGGCCTGCGGGTGGCGCAAGCCGCCCGGGACCGGCACCGCTACCTGCGGCGTCTTTTCGACGAGGATCCGCGATTCGCCGTCTGGACGCTGTCCAACGAAGTGAACGCGGCCCGCGGCGAGAACTACACGAGATGGCGCCGGGAGAAAGACGACAAGGAGACCGGCCGTCGCGGTTTCGGCCCGCACGAACAGGCCGTGTTCGGCGCGGTCAACACGAACTACGCGAAGACGCTGGGATTCGAGGGCGCGAAATACTACGGCGAAACCCATCTCGTCCTGAAGCCGGAGGTGCGGCAGCGGTCCTACTTCACCGTCGGAGACACGGGTTCGGCCAGGTCGGACGTCGTCGGGATGATGTCCGACATGCTCAAGGTCGGGGACGAGACGGGAGCCCAGGCCGTGATCAACAACGCGCTGGGGATGACCGGGATGATCCCGTTGCGGCTGCTGCAGTGGGAGGTGCACGTCTACGGCGGGCTCCGGTTCGGCCGCGACGTCGAGGCCGTCTCGATTCCCGGTGAAGGGGTCGGGATCGACGACGACGGGATCAGCCCGGACGTCCGGCGGCGGGTCCTGGACTTCGCGCGGCAGCACGGCCTCACGGTCGTGACGTCGGATCCGGACGCGTACCCGGACCGGCGGACCGGGCTCGACCCGCGAGAGGTTCGCGACAGTCTCGCGAGCCTCAGGCAGACCGAGCCGCCGTCCGACGCTGCTCCTTCGGTGACCGCGCAGGTCTTCAAGGAAGTGGCGGACGGCCTCGGGGTGAACCTGTTCGAACTCGAGATGCGGACGATGGATCCGTTCGGGGTGCTGTGGCCGTCCTACGAAGCGGATCCGTTGGCTTCGGCGGCGGGGACCTATCGCGCGCTCGCGGACGGCGACCTCAAGAGTGCCTGCGGTGACACGGCCAATCTGTTGTTCGAGGTGGCCCACGAGCCGGTGGCCACGACGACGGAGACGTCCGTGGCCGGATTGGCGGCCGTGATCACCGGCGGCGAAGACGTCGGCGTGCGGGTGAGCGCGGGCTCGAACCACGCCTTCTATCTGGAGTTGCGCGGCGACCGCGCGACCATCCACCAGAGCTACTTGGGCAGGCTCGCCCTCTCCGGCAACTTCGGCGCCGGCCGGTCTTACCCGCGGACGGAACTGGCGGACCGGCTGGAGTCCCTGCTCGACGAGTATCAGAGCGGGAGCGTGCCGAGCGCGGAGGAGGAGGCGTTGTTCGGAGGGAGCCTGCTGGACCCCGCCCGGCGTGAGGAGTACGAGCAGAGCGGCTGGCAGGTGTTCCGGATCAAGTCCGGCCCGTTCCTCGACACCCGGCGGCAGGTGGAACGCCTGAGCGCGCTGGTGACCCCCCGGCACGAAGAGTGGAACGACATCAAGAACTCGCCGTGGACCGTCGGCCAGTGCCTGGGCTTCGATCCGATGCCGGAGCCTGCCGGGACGTCGGCGTCGAACACCATCTTCGACGCCTTGGTGCCGGACGCGGCCGAGCAGGAAACGGGGGACTGACCGCCGGTGGTTCTGCCGCCACTCCTGCGTGGTGCCCGGCGGCCTGGTGCGGTGTGCTGTGGTCGCGAAACCATGCTCGTCGACAGGAGGTATCCCGGTGACCACAGCGGAAGAGTTCACCCTGGCCAGGGTGTTCGACGTCGTCGACCCCGAAACGGGCCCGGGGTTCGCGCCCGAGCACCCGCGGGTCGAGGACCCGGAGGAACTGCGGGCGCTCGTCGCGTATCTGTCCGGCGGCACCCCGATCCTGGTCACGCCGTCCTTGCTGGACGACGTCCTCGCTCCGGAACGGACCGCGGTCGTGCCGACGAACTTCCTCACCGACGGCACGTGGATCTGGACCGACACCGTCACCTACTACCTCGAAAGCCACGGGATGGCACCGGAACCGGGCCTGCTCGGCCACATCCGGGCGCGGGGGACGGCGGTGCCGGTGCCGCCGGAGGTCGTCCAGCGCGCGGTCGGTTTCGTCCTGACGCCGCCCGCCGAGCGGACGGCGGTGTGGAGCGCGGGCTGATCCGGCGGGACTTTCCTTCCGGTTCTTCTGCTGGTGGTTGTTCATGGTGACCGGGGCACGCGTGGCGTTTACTGATTCCAGAGTCGCAGAACCGCTCGACACCAAGGAGTTGACGTGTCGCTACGAATCCAAGGTTTCGGTCGCCCCGCCCGGTCCGAAGAGGACATGGTGGCCGTCTACGTCTCCCGCGACGACATCCGCGACCTGGACGCGGGTGAACTCGGCGGCCGGATCGCCGCGGCCGCCGGGATGTCACGGGACGGCGCGGCCACGGCCATCGCCGAGTTCGAGCCCGGGCCCCGCTACACCATCCAGGACGTCCTGCTCGGGCACATCACCTGGGAGGAACTGACCCGCACCTCCGCCTGAAACGGCCTACGAGGCGTTGAGGCGGTCGGCCAGTTTCTCCCGGAGCTTGCCGCCTTCGGCCAGGCCGAGCCGGTCACAGAGGCCCAGCGCGCGTTCCCGGTCGTCGCGTGCCGACGCCGGATCGCCCATCTCCTCGGCCAGGGACGCCCGGTCGCAGAGCGTGTCGATCTGAGACTGCGTCAGCCCGATGCGTTCGTAGATCTCCTCGGCCTCGGTCAAGCGGCGGCGCGCGTTCGCGTGGTCGCCCTGGCGGCGCATGAGTGTGCCGGAGGTCTGGAGCGCGCGGGCCTGGCCCATGGCCGCGCCGTGGCGGCGGAACAGGGCGAGCGCCGTTTCGCAGTGCGCCAGTGCCCGATCGGAGGCGTTGAGCGCGGCCAGGTTCTGCACCGAGCGCAGCAGCAGGTACGCGTAGTTGGTGTCGTCCACGGGAGTGCGCGAGCCGCCGCGTTCCTGCGCGAAGTAGGCGATACACGTGTCGAACTCTTCGGCGGCGTCGTCGAAGCGGCCGTTCCGGTACCAGTACGAAGCCCGCATCGCCCGTGCCACATGGACGCCGAGCGGATAGCCCGCCTCTTCGAACAGGCGCGTCGCCTCGTCGAACAGCTTGGGCGACGTGGTGAGGCTGGTGTCGTGGGCATGGGCGCTCGTCAGGTAGATCCGCGCCCAGCCCTGTTCGCGGCGGTCGCCCGCCTCCACCGCGGCGTCCCAGGCCTGCTGGGCCATCTTGACGGATTCTTCCGCCTGGTCGCACAGCGAAGCCTGCACCCAGGCCAGGTAGTTCAGATGGACGGCCTCGTCCCGTTTGCTGCCGATCGCGACGGCCGAGGTCACGGCGAGGTGGAACACGTCGCGCCAGGTGCTCGCGGTCCCGCCGATCTCCGAGTACCAGTGCATGGACTCGGCCAGGTCGAGGACCGGCTGGTGGTCGCCGCGGGCGGCGACGCTCTTGACCGCGGCGAGCCAGTTCTTCAACTCGACCTCGAGCCACCTGCCCGCTCTGGCGTGATCGTCGAACGACGGCGTCGCGACCGGGGAAGGGCTCACCCCGTCGGTCGGGTGGAAGTAGCGGCCCGCCGCCGTCGCGGTGTGCACCAGCCAGTCGGCCAGCCGGTCTTTCGCGGCCTCGACGGCTTCCGGGGGTTCCTCCCGGGAGAGCCGTTCGGTCGCGAAGACCCGCAGGAGGTCGTGGAACTGGTACCGGCCGTTTTCCGGCGAGGTCTGCAGCAGGCTCGCGTCGGCCAGTTCCTCCAGGAAGATGGCGGCGTCGTCCTCGTCGGAGGCTTCGATGAGGGTCATCGCGGCCCCGACGGAGAAGTCCGCCGCCGGGACGAGCGAGAGCCGCCGGAACACCGCGGCGGCGTTCGGGGAGAGCTGGCGGTACGACAGTTCGAACACGCTGCGCACGTCGAGATCGCCGGCGGTCAGCGTGGTCAGCCGCCTGCTGCGGTCCCGGAGCTGATCCACCAGGCGCGTCAGCGGCCACGTGGGACGGCTCGCCAGCCGGTTGCCCGCGATCCGCAGCGCCAGCGGCAGCCGCCCGCACAGTTCGACCAGTTCGAGCGCCGCCTGCCGCTCCCGCGTGACCCGGCCCGCCCCGATGATGGTCGACAGCAGGGTGACCGCGTCGTCCTCGCCGAACACGTCGAGGGGGAGCCTGCTCGCCCCTTCGAGTCCCACCAGCATCTGACGGCTGGTGATCAGGGTGAGACACCGCGGCCCGCCGACCAGGAGCGGGCGGACCTGCGCTTCGTCGGCCGCGTCGTCGAGGACGATCAGGGTGGCCCGGTCCTGCAGGAGGGAGCGGCACAGGCTGATCCGGTCCTCCGGGTCGGCCGGGATGCGGACGGCGTCTATCCCGAGCGAGCGCAGGATCAGGTGCAGCACGTCCGCCGGGTTCGTCGGCTCGGACGACATCCCGCGCAGCTTCAGGAAGAGCCTGCCGTCGGGGAAGTCCTCGGCGAGGTTGTGCGCCACGCGCACCGCGAGGGTGGTCTTGCCGGTACCGGGAGGTCCGCTCAGGATCGCGACCCGGCCCGACCGGCGGCGCCCGCCGCTCAAGTCGGCCGAAAGGGCGCGCAACGCGTCGAGGTCACGTTCGCGTCCGGTGAGGTCGTCGACGTCGGTCGGCAGGACACCGATCAGCGGCGAGTCGTAGATGCCCGCCGCCGCGGGCTCGGGTACGGCGGCAGGCTGGACGCGCCCCTGCCTCGCGACCTTCTGCAGGGCGGTCAGCTCTTCGTCGGTCAAGGTCAGCGAGGCGGCGAGCGCTTCGATCGTCCGGCGCTGAGGGCTCTTGGCGATACCCCGTTCCATGTCGCTGATGGCCCGGACGCTCACCCCGGATCCCTCGGCGAGCTCCTCCTGCGTGAGACCGGCGCGAACGCGGTAACCCTTCAGCTGCGTCTTGAAAGTCGTGGCTGCCTTTCCCAAGGCCGCGTTCGTCATGGGCCGAATTATCCATATCCACCCCGGCGGCTCAACTCGTCCTCGGTGTCGGAAAGCGCGGCTTCACCACACTGTGTCGCGTCGTCCGTGACGGCCGGGAGTGACCGCTCCGGGGCTCCCGCGACCGTGATCAGGAAGAACGCCGCGGGGACATGGCCGCGGAGAGAACACGATGTTGCCAACGATTGCGTGGCGCGAAGGCTGGGACGGGCTGCCGTGACCGAGCGTAGTCCCTGTAACCATCGTCACGGAGGGCATCGACCGATCGACATGGTCACTGCGGCCCGGCTTCGTAGCGGGCGGTGATCGCCGTGGCGCGGTCGCGCAGGGAAGTGCGCAACCACGGCGGGGACAGTGCTTCCGCGTTCGTGGAGAGCTGCCACAACGCCCATTCCGCGTGGCGCGCGTCCTGAAAGGTCACCTCCAGCCGCAGCCAGCCGTCCGCGTCGGTCTCCTCGGTGAGGACGGCCAGCGTGGTGCCCGCCAGCTGCTCCCGCTGCGCCGGACGCACCCGCACCAGCACGGCGACCAGGTCGCCGCCGGTCCGGAACCGGGTGCTGCGTTCCTGCCAGGCCCGGTCCAGATCGACCAGGTCCGCTCGTCGCGCGGGTTCGGGGAGTTCCTCGGCGGCCCGCAGTCGCGACAGCCGGTAGGTGCGGTCCTCACCGTCTCGCGTGGCCAGCAGATAGCCCTGGTCGCGGACGGTGACCAGGCCGATCGGGTCCACCGTGCGCCACTGCGGCTTCCGGCCCGCGGCCGCGTAGTGGATGCGCAGCCGGTGACCGGCGAACACCGCGCGCCTGACCTCGGCGACGATGGCGTCGGGCACCTCCTCCGCGACCACCCGGCGCGAGAGGAGGTCGGTCTCCGGGTCGATGAGCAACCGCCGGGCCGCGCCCGCCGCGGTGTCACGCTGGCCTTCGGGCAGCGCGTCGACCACCTTGAGCATGGCGGAAGCGAGCGCCGAGCCGAGGCCGAACGCCTGCGCGCCGCGCCGCGACCCGGCGATCAGCAGGGCGAGCGCCTCGTCGTGGTTCAGCCCGGTGAGCTCGGTCTGGAAACCGGGCAGCAACGCGAACCCGCCGTTCCGGCCGCGTTCGGCGTAGACCGGGACACCCGCCGTGGACAGCGCCTCGATGTCGCGCAGCACGGTGCGGGTGGAGACCTCCAGCTCACGCGCCAGCGTGGCCGCGGACAGGCGGCCGCGGTGGCGCAGCAGCAACACCAGGGAGACCAGCCGGTCGGCGCGCATGCGAAAACCCTAACGGAATACACGACACAGGATGTCGTGTATCCGGTGCGAGGCTGCTCCCCATGACAAGCAGGACTGTGGCCACCGAGCCGAACGATCTGGGCAGGTTCTTCATCGAACGCGGCAACGCGGGCGATGTCGAGGGGCTGGTGGCGTTGTACGAACCGGACGCCGTGCTGGCGTTCCCGCCGGGCAACCTCGCGACAGGGCACGCGGAGATCCGCAAAGTGTACGAGGAGTTCGTCGCGGCCGCGCCGGAGCTCCTGCCGGGCAGGCAGCATCCGGCGCTGGTGAGCGGGGATCTGGCACTCACCGCGTCCACGCTGACCACCGGCGAGATGACCGTCGAGGTCGCCCGCCGTCAGCCGGACGGGTCCTGGCTCTGGACGCTGGACCAGCCGGTGTTCGTGCCGTAACGGGGCGGTTCGCCGGTGACGGATTGACGTCCGTCACCGGCGAACGGCGTCACACCGTGCAGTTCCTGGCCGAACCGGTGTTCACCTTGGCCCCGGTGAACTCCTCGATGATCGCGAGGTTCTCCGGGGCGTAGTTCTTCTCGACGATCTTGGCCACGTCCGCGCTGCCGAGTTTGGCGGCATAAGGCGCGGATTGATCCAGCCAGTACGCCGCGCGGAGAAACTCGACGAGCACGAATTCGCGCAGTTCCGGCTGGGCCTTGATCTTGGCCCAGTAATCGGGATACTTGGCTTTGGCGACGCGCAGGTAGAGCTGAAGGTAGCGAATGTTGGTGGCGACGATGTCCCGGGAATTACTGGCGCCCACTCCCTGGATGTACTCGGCGACGACCGTCGCCGCGGGCAATCCCATGAGTCCGGCGTTGAGTTCCGCGATGACTCCCTGAATGCGATACGACCCCTGCTGCTGGTCGCGCAGGTAGATGTCGTCCATCGAAGAAGTCAGTTTGTCCGTGATCAGCGGCAGTATTTCGCGACGGGCGAATCCGCCGTGGATGGGGACCTTCATCGCCTTGCGGGAAGCGTTGATCCACGCGGAGACGTACACGTCCCACGAGGTTCTCGAAGGATCCAGGTCCCACATGTGGGTTTCTTCGTGGATCGCCACCATGAGTGACTCGGCGAGCCCGTTGAAGCTGGTCTTGGTGACGAACTGGCTGAAGTACTTGTCCTTGGCCTGGGCGATCGCGAGGCCCTCGCCGCTGGGCCACCGGCGTTTGTAGACGGCCTGGATCGTCTGCAACCACTTCGAGGACTGGAAACCGGCCTTTATGTCACTTACGTCGGCCTTTGGTTGCACGGGTTCTTCGTAACAGAAGGGGGCTCTCGCGCCTGCTGCCTCTTGAGCGGCGGTGGCGACGGGGAATTGAGTGAGGGAGAGGGTGAGGCATGCGGCCAGTACGGTAATACGATTGCGCATTGGGACCTCGGTTCACGGTAGGGATTTCCGTGGGTCGGAACGCAGTGTCCCCTACCGGTCACTGATTCTTCAATGATCTAGAGCAGACTACGGCTGGACAGGCTAGGAATTATGGCGGCGAACGGCCGAACCGGTTCCGGCCAGCCGGGATCGGCGCATGCTGTAGCCGAAGTAGATCAGCAGGCCGAGCGCCATCCAGCCGCCGAAGACGACCCACGTGGCGCCGTCGAGGCTGAGCATCATGTAGCCGCAGCACAGCACCCCGAGGATCGGCGTGACCGGGGCGAACGGCACGCGGAACGAGCGAGATGCCTCCGGTTGCCGTCGCCGAAGCAGCAGGACGGCGATGTTCACCAGCCCGAAGGCGAAGAGCGTGCCGATACTGGTGGCGTCGGCCAGCTTCCCGAGCGGGATGAACGCGGCCAGCGCCGCGACGAAGCCGGAGACCACCAGGGTGTTGATCCGCGGCGTACCGGTCTTGGCGTCCACTTTGGACAACGATGCCGGGACGAGGCCGTCTCGGGACATCGAGAACAGGATGCGCGTCTGGCCATAGAGGACGGTCAGCACCACGCTGGAGATCGCCACGATCGCGCCGATCGCGAGCAGCGCGGCCCACAGCGGGTTGTCGGACACGGCGCCGAGCACGTGCGAGAGCGCGGCTTCCTGGCCGTCGAACTCCTGCCACGGCAACGCGCCGACGGCGGCCACGGCGACGAGGCAGTACAGCACGGTGACGATGGCGAGCGAGAGCAGGATCGCCCGCGGCAGATCCCGCTGCGGGTTCTTCGCCTCCTCACCCGCCGTGGACGCCGCGTCGAAACCGATGTAGGAGAAGAACAGTTTCGCGCCGCCGGCGCTCAGCCCGGCCAGGCCGAGCGGCAGGAACGGCGTGAAGTTCGCCGCCCGGACGGCGGAGAACGCGATCGCGCAGAACAGCACCAGCGTGCCGATCTTGATCACGACCATGATCGCGTTGGCCCGCGCGCTCTCCTTCGCGCCGGACAGCAGCAGCATCATGGCGAGCAGCACGACGACGATGGCCGGGACGTTCACGATCCCGCCCGAGCCCGGCGGCTGGCTCAGCGCGTCCGGGATGGCGAACCCGAACGTCAGTCGCAGGAGTTCGTTGAGGTACTGCCCCCAGCCGACGGCGACCGACGCCACCGAGACGCCGTATTCGAGTACCAGGCACCAGCCGCAGACCCAGGCGACCAGCTCGCCGAGCGTGGCGTAAGCGTAGGAGTAGGACGAACCGGACACCGGGATCATCCCGGCGAGCTCGGCGTAGGAGAGCGCCGAGAACAGCGCGGTGACCCCGGCGAGCACGAACGACAGCACGACCGCGGGGCCCGCCACGGGCACCGCTTCGCCGAGTACGACGAAGATCCCGCTGCCCAGCGTCGCGCCGATGCTGAGCATGGTCAGCTGGCTGAGGCCGAGGGAGCGCTTCAGCGTGCCGTGATCACTTTCGGTGATCAGGTCGGCGACCGGTTTCCGCCGCATCGCCGCGGCTCGCAGAGTCATGCCGACGACCGTATCTTCCGCCTCGAACGGCTCCGGGCCCGGTTCGGTCCAGCGTCCCGTCCGGTGTCGCGAAAGCCACTTTCGGGACATCAGACGTCTCGAAAGTGGCTTTCGCGACACCTTCGGTGCGCGAGGGGAGGGAGCCGGACCGCGTTGTCTGCGCGGCGTGGAGAACTCGGATCCGTTCGGACTGCCTTCGTCATTTCTGTGATCCTGCTGGAAAACCGTTGGCAGAGCAGGAAAAGCGGCCCGAGAGGACAAGGATCTCTGTGCGAACAGGCGCCAGAGCAAGTCAGCTTGGCAAGGCTCGGGTCAGTTCAGCTTGCGCATGTCGGCGGGCAGGCCACCGCCGGCGTAGACGTCCTCGGCGAGCTTCGCCAGCGCGGTGAGCGCGACGTTCTGGCTGAACGGCCCATAGGAGACCCGGGAGACGCCCAGTTTCTGCGCGGTCGCCAGCGGGATCGAGCCCGGAACGCCGATCAGGTTCACCTTGCGCTCGCCCAGCGCCTCGACCAGCCTGCCGACCTGCGTCTCGTCGAGCTTGCCGGGCACGAAGAAGTTCGACGCGCCGGCGTCCAGGTACGCGCGGCCCCGGGTGATCGCCTCGGCCAGCACCTCCTCGGGGTCGCGCTCGCCCGCCCGGAGGAACGCGTCCGTGCGGGCGTTGAGCACGAAGTCGATCCCGGCGGACTGAGCGGCGGCGACGGCGGCCTCGACGGCTTTGACCGACTCGTCCAGCGGCTTCATCTGGTCTTCGAGGTTGCAGCCGACAGCGCCGACCTCGATCGCGCGGGCGACTGTGCCGCCCGGGTCGCCGTAGCCCGCTTCCAGGTCGGCGGTGACCGGCAGGTCGCCCGCCGTCCGGACGATCAGGGCGACCTCGGCGATCATCTCGTCGCGGGGGATCTTCTCGCCGTCGGGGTAGCCGCGGGAGGCGGCGATGCCGTGGCTCGGGGTGGCGAGCGCCTGCGTACCGGGCGTCTCGGCGACGACCTTCGCGGTGATCGCGTCCCAGACGTTGACGACGAGCAGCAGTTCGGGGGCGGCGTGCAGCTCTTGCAGCCGGGTGGCCTTTTCGGCGGTGGAAACCATGCCTTCAATCTAGAGGTTGTGGACGGCCCCGCAAGGCAAGCGCGGTCACGACCCGGCGGTGAGGGCGCCGAGTCCGCTCGCCTGGGTCCGCCAGTCGGCCTGATTCGGCGCCCCACCGGCCCAGCGCTGCCCGATCCGGTTCAGCGGATCGCGATCCGACGCCCACAGCGAGTCGGCCTGCCGCTTCGCGTAGTCGCGGTACGCCGTCGAATTCGTCGCGGCGGCCAGATCGGCGAGGAAGCGCATGAAGATATCCTTGAACTGCTTTTGGTTGTCGTCACAGGAGTTCTGGCCGACGTCGCAGGATTCGGTGAGGACGCCGTTCTTGGTCAGCACCGGGCCGGTCACCGCCGCGTCGGCCAGTCGCCGGGCCGCGTCGAGCCAGCGGGTTTCGCCGGTGGCCCGCCAGACCTCGACCAGGCCACCGATGCCCAGGCCCTGGTTGTAGGTCCAGACCGTCTGGCCGTTGTTGCGGCAGTCTCCGGTGAGACCGTCGTTGACCAGCCCGGACGCGTTGACCATCCCGCTGGCCAGGTACCAGCCCGCCGCGGTCCGGGAGCGCTGCAGCCACCCGGTGTCGCCCGGTGTCCGGCGGTGGACGGAAGCCGCGAGCCGCAGGTACAGACCACTGGTGACGGCGTTCTTGTAGGTCCGTTCCCGGTCCCACCAGACCCCGCCGCCGCAGGATCCCGTGTCCCAGTACTGATGCACGTAGGCGGCGATCGTCGTCGCCATGGAGAGGTACCGCGGATCGCCGGTGTGGTCGTAGGCGGCCACCCAGGCCAGGCCCCACCAGGCGCTGTCGTCGATGGCCCGGCTGGCGAAATTCCCTTCGATGGCGTCGGAACCGCGCTCACCGGCGGGGAAGACGCCGCGGTTCCGCTCGAAGGTGCGCGCGATGACCCAGTCGTAGCGGCGGTCCCCGGTGGCCTCGGCGTGGTCGATGACCGCCGCCAGCGTCGCCGCCGAGTTCCACCAACTGCTCGGCCACCAGCCCGGATACGGGTCGTAGGAGTACAGCAGCGCATCGGCCACCGCCCGCGCGCGGGCAGGTGCCGGACGGGCCCACGCCGTACAGGATCCTTCCTGGTGCCCGGCTTCACGGCCGCAAGCGCGAACGGCGCCGCCATAGTGGCGGCCCCGGGGATCGCGCGTCGCGAACAACACCGTCCCGCCGGTACTCGCCCCCGCGGCGACCGATGTGCGGCCGAGCGACGAACCGCCCGCCCAGCTCGCCCCCGCGTCCCACGAGCGATCCAGCCAGATCTCGTCGCCCCGCGCGCCGGATTCGAGGGTGCCCCAGGCCATCGCGTTCCCGTCGACGTGCAGGCGGATCGTGCGCCCGGACAAGGTCGTCGGCGGAACCGGCTGGGTGTCCCCACTCGGCTGGGTGGCGCCGTCGCAGGCGACATCGCAGACCTTCGGGTGAATCCACTCCGTACAGGTGACCCCGGCGGCGTCCCCGCACGCGCGGATCAGGCCGCGCCGGTGCTTTCCGGGATCGGTCACGTTGTACATCAAGGTTCTCGTCCCGGTCCAGGTGCCGGGAATGCTCGCTTTGCCCAGTAACCCTTCCCAAGTCGCGCCGCCGTCCCAAGAGCGGTCGAGCCAGACCGAATCGCCGGTCACGCCGCGATCGATGCTGCCCCAGGCCATACCGTCGGCGTCGGACACGTGCAGCCGAAGCTGTCGTCCGTTGAACACCTTGTCCGGAACCGGAAAGGTGTCCTGCTGGGCCTGTGAAGGGTCTAGAGTGTCGCAGGACAGCACACAGACCACCGCCGCGGCGGTCACCGGTTTCCCCGTCGGTACCGGAATCGCCGTCAGAATCAGGCAAAGCGCGAGATGGATCAGCGATGACATCGTTGTCCGCCCTCGGGGTCGGCCACGCACCGGATCTGGGATGCCTTTCATGATCCGGGTTTCGTCACCGGCAGGTCAACGGGAACCACCGGTCAGATCTCGGGACAGGATTCTTGTTACGCCGCAAGCCCTGGCCGCGATCTGTAGGGATATCACTTTCGTGGGAGGTCTCGTGGAGCTGACGATCAACGCGGCGGGCGACGAACAGGCGCTGAACGAGTTCTACAGCTGGCTCCGAGACGACGTCGACGTGGCGCGGTCCGCGACGATCAGCACCGCGGGGTCCCGTGGCTCGGGGGAGATGGGGGTCTTCGAGGTCATCTGCATGTCCATCGGCTCCCTGACCGGGCTGGCGAACCTGGGGATCGCGTGGGGCAACTTTCTGCGCTCCCGCAAGGAAACGCCGCCGTTCACCATCACGATCCAGGGCGAGCTGACAGCCGAGCAGCGTGCCATGCTCCGGAACCTGGATCTCCCGCTGAGCAGGCCGGAGGACGTCGAGTGACCGCACCCCGGGCAGGGTTGCCCGATCCGCGGAAGTCCCGGGCCGTGCTGGTCGGGGTCTCGGAGTACGCGACGCTGGAGGAACTGCCGGGCGTCGCGAACAACATCGAGGCCCTGCACCGGGCGATGACCGACCCGGAACTGTGGGGGCTGCCGGAGGAACACTGCGTCCCGCTGCTCAATCCCGAGTCTCCCGACGAGGTGATGGACGCCGTCCATCGGGCCGCGTCGGAGGCGACCGACGCGCTGCTGTTCTATTACGCGGGCCACGGTCTGCTCGACAACCGGTTCGAGTTGTACCTGGCGATGCCGGGTTCGGACAACGAACGACTCTACCGTTCCGTCCGATACGACGACATCCGGCGTGAGGTCGTCGGCACCGCGCTGTCCTGCTACGGCAAAGTGGTGCTGTTGGACTGTTGTTACAGCGGCCGCGCCCTTCAAGGCGGTATGGGCGGTTCGGTCGACGACCTGGCCGACCAGGCGCGGGTCGACGGCACCTACGTCATGACGGCGACGGCAGAGACACGCAAGGCGTTGGCGCCGCCAGGGGAGCACTACACCGCGTTCACCGGCACCCTCGTCGACAAGTTGACACGCGGACTTCCCGATGGTCCGGAGCTCCTCGACATGGAGACGCTGTTCCACCATATGAAGGCCGATCTGCAGGCCCGGCACTTTCCCGTGCCACAGCAACGCAGCCGCAACGACGGCGCCGCGATCACGTTGGTGCGCAACCGATGGAGTGCCGGGCGGGCGACGGTGGAGCGGCCGGCACCCCCTGCTCGCGTGCTTCCCCGGCCGCCCGCCGGTTTCGAGGCGTTCCTCCGGCGACGTCCCAGCGACGTGTACGCCGAGATGCAGACGTTGCGGGCGCACGAGCAGGACGAGATCGCCGAACAGCTCCTCGTCGCGTGCGCCGTCCTGCGGCCGGACCAGGAGGTCGCGGCGATCGTCGGGCTGCTCGGCCGCTCGGGCGCGACCGCGGACGTGGTGAAAGTGCTCGCGGCCGCGTCCCGGCGTCCCCCGGACGAAGTGCTGCGGATCCTGGACGCGCTGTACGACACGGAGCTTTCCGGGGAAGCGGCTCTGCTGTTGCATGAGGCCGGACACGGGTCCGTCCGCGATGCCGCGGCCTTGGCACACCTGCTTCAGGACGGCGGTCGCGCCGGTGAACTCGTGCGGCTCCTCGACGCCGCGCTCGATTCCGCCCAGGCCAGTTCCTCACTGATCGATCTCGTCAACGCCCTATGGGTGGCAGGACTGCGAGAAGAGGTCGACAGCCTGATCGGGCGCACGGTGACCAGATTGCCCGCCCCGGCGGTGCTCGGGCTGGCCGACGAACTGCGGTCCGTCGGCAGGGAAGGGGCGGCGTTCGGTCTCTACGCGGCTTCCGCGGAGGCGATGGTGTCGCGTCCGCCGGACGTCGTCGCCCAGCTCTGTCACGCGATGGCCGAGGCAGGCCGTCCGGAGGACGGCGACAAGGTGGCCAAGGCGGTCATCGACAGCACCACCGAGTCCGGCGACTTGCTCAAGATCGCGCTCGCCTTCTGGGAAACCGGCCAGGAACAGCACGCCGAGCGGGTGCTGACCCGCGCGGCGAAAGTCCTGCGGAACGACGATGTCATCGCCCTAGTGGCCGAGCTACGGGCACACGGCCACGACGACGCCGCACACCGGTTCTGCTCGCGAGCCATGCTGAACCGCTCCGCCCAGTCCATTCAGGAGATCATCGCGGAGCTTCGGGAAGAAGGCTGGCCGGTCCTGGCGAACAAGCTGCTCGACGAGGTGACAGCCCAGGCTTCGGTGACCACGGTCGCCGAGCTTCTCGCACTCTGTTCGGCGGCGGACCGGCACCGGGTCCTGAGCTTGGCTGGCGAACGCGGACAGCACGAGGTGGCCGAGTTGCTGAAAAGACTTGCGCCCGCCCATCCCGCCCTCGCCCGGGAATTCGCCGATCGGATCACGGCGAAGGTCGAGACCAGGACCGAATTGGTCCCGGTCGTGATCGAGGGCCTCGGTCCCTGGCACAAGGAACAACTGCTCGAGAGGATCATCGAGAACAACGGTGGTCCTGGTCTCGTCACGGTGCTGAACGCGTTGCCCGCCTCCGAAGCGAAGTACCTGATGTTCCTCATCGTCCGAGCCGGACAGGCGAAGTTCCTGTCGGTGGTGAGCAGCCTGCCGGGTCGTGACCCGCACCGGTTCCTTCGTGATCAGCCGGTGGAGAGACTTCCCGTACTGGTCAAAATGCTGCTCACCGTCCCCCACGGCAAGCGTTACACGGACGCCTTGCTCGACGAGCTGGCCGCGCCCGAACGAGGATTCCCTGCCATCACACAGGAATTGTCCTATCTCTTCGACGAGAACGAGACGCTCGCCGGACGGCTCCTGCTGGGCAAGACGCTGGCCGGAAGATCCTCCAACGATCTCGCGAACTTCGTCCAAGCCCTCCGGATCGAGAACAGGCCGAAGGTGCTGGCCGCCACTGCGGACTGGGTGAAGGAGCACTACGAGGAGGTCGGGGCGACGGACGGCATCCTCCGCCGGATCGGCCTCCCCGAGTACGCGAGCCGGCGCTCTCTCTTCGGCAAGCGATCCCAAGGCTGACGCGGTCGACCCCTCCGGTTCGGCACCGGGGGAGGGGCTGGGGCAGTGGCGGGTCCAGGTGGTGGGGGGGGGGGGGGGGGGGGTGTTAGAAAAAAAGCCACCACACACACCCCCCCCCCCCCCAGCCCCCCCACCCAAAC
>NZ_JBVJLY010000013.1:0-93339 GCF_055584485.1 Amycolatopsis sp. NPDC102522
CAGAACCGCACCCGCACAGCCCGCCCCAACGACACACGACCAGCCATCACAACCTCCGAACACAATCGGTGTTGCAACGACCCCGTGAACCCAAGGGGCCTTCACGGCGTCCGGTATCGCCACTGCTGGCTCAGTGCCGCTGGTCCCCTTCCTCGCGCGGGACGTTAGGCAGGGGACCTTCGTGTACAGCGAGCAGGCCATGGGCGGGTGGTCGTGAGTGGTAAGTGGCGTTAGAGCGGACCGGTCTTTGCCTGCCTACCGCTGACCTGGCCGATCCCAGCGGATGTCCATCGACGATGTAGGAATCGGGACGTTCAGTGTCCAGATTCTTACATCGTCACACCTTCCGTCCAGCACAAAGACATCGGATCCCAGGGGGTAGGCAACTACGAATCCGTTAGAACCCTCATTGCCGCTCACGACCAACCCTTCCGGCCGCTTTCCGGCACTCTTGCTCGCCGGGGTCCGTGAAGGTCCACTCGGCCTGGTGCTATCTGCTGGGTTCCGGTTCGGTGGCGTGGTGGCTGTGGGCATGCCGAGGGGCCCGTCGCCGTGTTGGCTGGCGGGCTCCTCGGGTCATGCGGGGGTTCAGACGCGGGTGTTGCGCCGGGATCTTCGTAACGGATCCAGATACTGCGGCGGAATGAACTCCGGTAACCCATCGGCCGCCATCCGGACTTCCCAGTCACCGTGATGGATCAGCCGATGATGAAAACCGCACACCAGCACCAAGTTGCGAAGATCTGTGGGTCCGCCGTCTGCCCAGTGATGAATATGGTGGGCGTGACAGTTCTTGGGTCGTCGATGACACCCAGGGAACGCGCAACCCCGATCACGAATGTTCAACGCCCGGCGCTGACCTGGGGTGACAAACCGCCTCAGCCTCCCCACATCCAGGGGTTCTCCGGCCGCGTTGAGCACGATGGGGAGCATGAGGCAGTCGCAGGCGGCCATGCGGGCTTCGCGGGCGGTCATGGTGCCGGCGAAGTCGAGGCAGGCCTTCCCGATCCCGGACTTGAGCTCCTCCAGGCCGATGGTGACGTGTAGGAGGGTTCGGTAGCCGTTGGTCCCGGGCTGGTCCGGGCACGCGATCGCGAGGTCGAGGAGTTCGGCCCAGGCATCGCCTTGGCGTTCGTCTTTGGACCGTGGATCCGCCTGCCCGAACTCATCCACCGGACGAGGCTTCGCATACGCCTCCAGCGCGGCGGCCGTCCGGGCACCCGTCTCATCATCGAGGAGGCCGTTCAGCTTCCAGAAGCCGTCTTTGCGGCGTTCCAGGGTGACTTCGCGGCGTGGCTGCTTCGGCTCGGGCTCTTTCGGTTCGTTCCCGTCCGGGTCGAGCCAGCCCATGATCTGCTGCTCGGCATCCGCCACCTGCCGCGGCCCCGCACCCCGGGCCAGATCGGCCAGGATCTTCTCCGCACTCTCCCGATCCTCCACGGAGGTGTCGGGCGGGATCCGTCCCAGGATCTCCAGGATCTGGGCGATGCGCTCAGCCCCGATCATCCCTTCCGCGGCGAGAGCGCCAGTGGCGGGCGCCAATGCCGGGATCTCCGTGCCGTCCAAAGCACGGGTCGGGTTCATCGCGATCGCCTGATTCACCACTGGTCGAGCCTCACTCCACGACAACCCCGCCACATCAGCAAACCAGGACACAGTGGACCCATAGCCGAACAAGTCTTTGACGCCCCGAGACTCGACCTCCGCCAAGTGCTGCCCCAGTCCGGCGGACGCGACCCGCATCACCTGCAGGAACTGTTGCACGCCATGGGCAAGCTCCAGCTTGCCAGCGCGCCACAACTCTTGCGGCAACTCGGGAACGAAGGTCTCGGACACACCTCCATAATACGCCACATCAGTCGAACATGTGTTCGTAATTTTAAGTGACAATAAACCGGGAGCATCGACACCTGAAGAGTGATTTCGCCAGAACGAAGCCATTACCCGGCGCGACACCAAGCCGCCAAGATCACCGAAACTCAAGGAAAGTCAGGCGCGCACTCAAGCGGGACAGCGCCGACATGAAGGACGACTTCGCCTCGTGAGTGACAAAGAGTGCGGGAAGTACTGCCGAACCAGCCCGCTACTGCCGCATTGCCAGAAGTAGACAGAACTCAAGAGGTGAGCGTTTTCGTATAACGGTGACAGGGCACCGAAATCGGCCCATCGAAACCAAAGGCCAGGTTGTCGAACAAACCCTCGTCGACCCACCCGCTCCGCTCGTAAAACCGCCGCGCCCGCGCGTTCCCCGGTGCCACGGCGAGCCAAGCGTGGGAATGCCCGCTGTCACCCACCCGGCGTTCGGCTTCCGCGAGCAGCGCTCCGGCCACCCCGCTCCCGCGATGATCCGACGAGACGAAGACCTGTTCGACCTCATCGCCGATGACCATCACGAATCCAGCCACCTCGCCGTCCACCACGGCGACAGCGGTGTCGGCGATGCTCTGTTCGGCCCGTGTCCAGAACGACTCGCGAGTGCGGGCCCGCACGAGTTCGTCGGGAACGTGGCCGAGATGGCCGTCCTGCCAGCCGTGGTACCAGATGTTCGCGACGGCGTCGGCGTCCGCGGGGGTCGCCCGTCGAAGTGTCAAAGACATGACCCGGAGTCTAGGAAACCAGCGCGCCGATCCGCCGCTCCACCTCGTCCGCGCTCGCGTTCCCGGCGACGAGTGTCACCACCTGCTCGCCGTCGTCCGCCAGCAGGGTCGGGTATCCCGTGACTCCCAGGTCCCGCGCCCGCCGGAAGTCGGCCGCCGCGGAAACCCGGTCCAGGGCGGTCTCGACGGCGTCCCCGTCCAAACCCGCCCGCTGCGCGACCACGCGGTACGTCGAGACCTCGGACAGGCTCAGCCCGTCGAGATAGAAAGCCTCCTGTAGCAAGGCTGCGAGCCGCACCGCGCGGTCCGGCGCGACTTCACGCAACGCCGCCATCCCGCAGGCGGCGGCCTCGGAGTCCATGACGAACTCGCCATCCGCGATGAGTCGTTCGTAGCTCTCGCCGAACGGAGCGCCGGTCCGGCGGGTGATCTCGGCGTTGGCTCCCTGGACGTAGCCGAACTGCCGGATCGGCACGCGGCGCCCGCCGATGAACAGGCCGCCGGACACCACTTCGACCGGCAGGTCGGGATGCCGGTGCGCGACGTCGGCCATCGTGCGGGCGAACCCGTACGACCAGCCGCAGTACGCGTCGAAGACATAGATGAGCTTCATGACGAGACTCAACAATGTCTGATCAGTCAGATATTCCTACTGGAGTCGGGGGAGTGCGTCACGGGCGGAATGGCTCAGCGTCCGCAGGTCCAGCGCGAACCGTTCGCGATGGTCCGCGGGCAGCGGGTCGAGGAAGAGCCGCTGGATGTTCTCGACGTGCACCCGCGCTGCCCGCACGGTCGTCTCCTCGCCCTTCGCCGTCAGCCGGACGAGTTGTACGCGGCGGTCTTCGGGATCGGCGCCCCGGAGTACCAGGCCGAGCGTGGTCATCCGGTCGACCAGCCGGGTCGCGCCGCCGGTGGTCAGCACCTGTTCCTGCGCGATCGCGCGCATGCTCATCCCGGCTTCGCCCGACCTCCCGACGATCAGCAGGACCTCGAACATCAGGTGCGAGATCCCGCATTCGGCCTCCAGTGCGCGGCCGAGGAGGTATTCGAGCCGGTTCGCCGCGCCCATCATCCGCCCGAAAGCGATCACGCGCGGGTCGTAGGCGGCTTCTTTTGCCGTGGTGATGCCCATTTCAGCTCCCTGCCGACAAGGCCAAATAGACGTCGAGCTGTTCGGTGAACTCGGTCAGATCGGTGCCGAGCAGTTCGCTCGCCCGGCCGATCCGGTACCGCAACGTGTTGACGTGGACGTGCAGTGCTCGCGCGGCCCGCGTCGGCGAGCCGGAACATTCGAGGAAGACGCGCAGGGTGTGCACCAGATCGGTGCCCTGTTCGGCGTCGTAGGTCAGCAGCGGGCCCAGCACCCGCCGCCGCAACGCCGCCCGGAGGTCGTCGGGGGCGCCGGCCAGCAGCAGCCGGTGCATGCCGATCTCGCCACCGGGGACGACCTCGATCGTGCCCGGCCGCATCCCCGCCACGGCCAGCGCGTAGCGCGCGACCTCTTTCGCGCCCCGCAGGACGGAAACCGGGGAGCGGTCGCTGATCCCGATCAGCACCCGGCGGCAGGGCAGCAGCGACTCCACTGTGGACAATGCGGCGGCGACCGCGGCGGGCCAGTCGTCCGGCCATTCGCCGTCGTCCTCGGCCAGCGCCCAGGTCGTCTCCCCGGCGGGCCCGACGAGGGCGCCGGGCGGCAGCAGCTCGGTCAGGATCCCGCGTGCGGCTTCGGATCCTTCGGTGCGGGCGACGACGACACGCAGATCGCCGCGCAGCCCTGTCGCGGTCAGCGCCGCGTGCGGATCGCTTCCCTCGTCGAGCGCGGCGAGCAACGGTTCGAGCACCCTGTCGGTGACAGCGCGGACCTCGTCCGCCCGTGTGCGCGCGAGCCCGATCAGCCCGGCGAGTTCTTCGGCGATCTCCGCCTGGGCGGCGGTCAGCGCGCCGCCGATCGCGAGCAGCCACGGCAGCGCGTGCCTGCCGCCGACCGGCCGGACGGAGACGTCGTCGGCCTCCAGCGAACGTCCGCCCGCGGCGACGAACCGCCGCACCAGCTCCGTGGCCGCGCCCGTGGGCTCCACCCAGCAGGGGAGGCCGATCTCCGCGCGCGCTCGTTCCAGCAGGGTTTCCAGCGACGCGTCTTCCGTCGCCGCTGAAAGCAAACGCTTGCGAGCACCTTCCGCGGCCGCTGCCAACGCCAGCACGACGCGTTCGGTGACGACCGAGAACGACAGATCCGTCGGCACCTCCAGCAACGGAATCCCGTGTCGCGTGCAGGCTTCGACGAGGTCTTCGGGGATCCCGTCGGAATCCGCTCCGGATGCCGCCAGCGCCGCGGCCCCGGCCTTCGCCAGCGCGGCGACGAAAGCCTCGGAATCACCCGGCCCGCGCCACCACAGCAACCCGCTCAGGACGAGTTCGCCCGCCGACACGTACCGCCCGGGATCGGGCAGTTCGGTGACGTAGATCCGGGACACCGGACGGTCGAGCAGTGCCGCCCCGGCGCGCGCACGCAAGCGCAACCCGGGAAGCGCGAGCAGAGTTTTCACGGTCGTCATCAGGTTTGTAGGAAAGCACAAAACAGCCCGGCCGGGCAGGGGAGATTTCATGCTTCGGCACCGTTGCCGCCATACGGGCGCAGGGCGTCTACTGAGTCAGCCGTCACAGCACTCCACCGAACCGAGGAGCCCGAGAGTGGATTTCCTGCGCCCCAGCTCGCTGACCGAGGCGCTCGCCGTCAAGGCCGAGCGCCCCGACGCGGTGCCGATCGCGGGCGGTACGGACGTCATGGTGGAGCTCAATTTCGACCACCGTCGTCCCGGCGCGCTGCTCGATCTGAACCGCGTCACGGAACTCGCCGAGTGGACCGAGGCCGACGGCGGGATCCGGCTCGGCGCGTCCGTGCCCTACGTTCGGGTGATCGCTGAGCTGGGTGAAGTTCTGCCCGCCCTGGCGATGGCTTCCCGCACCGTCGGCTCGCCGCAGATCCGCAACCGGGGCACCGTCGGAGGGAACCTGGGTGCCGCCTCGCCCGCCGGTGACACGCATCCCGTGCTGCTCGTGCTCGGCGCCGAGGTCGAGGCCGCGTCGGTGCGCGGGACGCGGAGGATCCCGGCCGAGGAGTTCTACCTCGGCGTCAAACGCAACGCCCTCGAACCCGACGAGCTGATCACCGCGGTGCATCTGCCCGCCGCCGTCGGCCCGCAGCAGTTCGCCAAGGTCGGGACGCGCAACGCGATGGTCATCGCGGTCTGCTCGTTCGCGCTGGCCCTGCATCTGGACAGCCGCGAGATCCGCGCGGCCGTCGGCTCCGCGGCCCCGACCCCGCGCCGGGCGACCGCTGCCGAAGAATTCCTTTCCGCCGAACTTCCCTGGTCCACCAAAGCGGCGATCGCGGATTCGGTCAAACGCCGGTTCGGCGAGCTGGTGTCCGAGGCGGCGTCGCCGATCGACGACGTCCGCGGCAGTGCCGACTACCGCAAGCACGCGCTGTCCGTCCTGGCGCGGCGGACGCTGACCTGGGCGTGGAACGACTTCCAGAAGGGTGAACGCGAGTGCGCGTGAACGTGACGATCAACGGCGAGTCCCGCCAGGCCGACGACGTCTGGGAGGGCGAGAGCCTGCTCTACGTGCTCCGCGAACGGCTCGGTCTCCCCGGCTCCAAGAACGCCTGTGAACAGGGCGAATGCGGATCCTGCACGGTGTACCTCGACGAGGTCCCGGTGTGTTCGTGCCTGGTCGCGGCCGGTCAGGTCGAGGGCCGCGAGGTCCGCACTGTCGAAGGGCTCGCCGAGGGCGACAAGCTCGACCGTGTCCAGCAGTCCTTTGTAGACGCGGGCGCCGTCCAATGTGGCTTCTGCACCCCGGGCCTCGTGGTGGCCGCGCACGACCTGCTCAACCGGGTCGAGAACCCCGCCGACGAGGAGATTCGCGAGGCACTGGCGGGGAACCTGTGCCGGTGCACCGGGTACGAGAAGATCCTCGACGCCGTCCGGCTCGCCGCGACCAGGGGAGAGACCGCGTGAAGACCGTCATCGAGAACGCCGCGATCGCCACCGTCGACGGTGCGGGCACCGAGCACGCCTCGGGTCACGTCGTCATCGAGAACGACCGCATCGCCGCGGTCGGCGCCGGGAAGGCTCCCGACGGTGAGTACGACGAGCGCATCGACGGTTCCGGCTACCTGGTCACGCCCGGGCTGATCAACACTCACCACCACCTCTACCAGTGGGCCACGCGCGGCCTCGCCGCCGACCACACGCTGTTCGAATGGCTCGTCGCGCTGTACCCGATCTGGGGCAGGCTCGACGCCGAGATCACGCACGCGGCCGCCACCGCCGGGCTCGCGCGGCTCGCGACCACCGGATGCACGACAGTCGCCGACCACCACTACGTCTTCCCGCGCGACGGCGGAGACCAGGTCGAAGCGCTCGCCGCCGCCCGGATCCGCGTCGGCGTGCGGCTGCACGTCGTGCGCGGCTCGATGGACCGCGGCGAGTCCCACGGCGGGCTGCCGCCGGACAACCTCGTCGAGGAGACCGAGGCCGCGCTGCTCGGCACCGAGGCCGCGATCGACCGGTTCCACGACGCCTCCGCCGGCGCCCATCTGCAGATCGCGGCCGGTCCGTGCTCGCCGTTCTCGGTGAGCGAGCGGCTGATGACCGGCGCGGCGGAGTTGGCTCGCCGCAAGGGAATCCGGCTGCACACGCATCTCGCCGAGACGATCGACGAGGAGAAGCAGTGCCTCGCCGAAGTCGGCTGCACCCCGGCCGAGTACGCCGACAAACTCGGCTGGCTCGCCGAAGACGTCTGGCTCGCGCACTCGATCCACCTCGCCCCGGAAGCGATCCGGCGCCTGGGCGCCACGGGTACGGGAGCGGCGCACTGCCCGACGTCCAACGGGCGGATCGGTGCCGGGATCGCCCCGGTCCGGCAGCTGCTCGACGCCGGGGTCGCTGTCGGGCTCGGCGTCGACGGCGCCGCGTCCAACGAATCCGGTGGCCTCGGCGAGGAACTGCACCAGTCGCTGCTGCAGGCGCGTCAGCGTGGCGGGCCGCGTGCGCTGACCACCCGCGAGGCGCTGTGGATGGGCACGATGGGCGGCGCGCGCTGCCTGGGCCGCCAGAAGGACCTGGGCTCGGTCGAGGCGGGCAAGCTCGCCGACCTCGCCGTCTGGGACCTGAACGGCCTGAACTACGCCGGGATCACCGACCCGGTCGCCGCCCTGGTGCTCGGCGCGACCCCGCCGATCGCGCGGCTGTTCGTCGGCGGCGCGACCGTGGTGACCGGCGGGACCCTGCGCGAGGAATCCGAAGACGAGATCGCCCGTGAGCTGGCCGTGGCCAGTGCCCGGCTGAGGGAGACGGTATGACCACCACTGAAGTCTCCAAGCAGACCACCGAAAATGGCGTGGGCGCGAGCCCGCTGCGTCCGGACGGCACGGTCAAGGTGCGCGGGGAGTTCGCGTACTCCTCGGACCTGTGGCACGAGGACATGCTGTGGGGCGCGACGCTGCGCAGCCCGCATCCGTACGCGCGGATCACCGGCATCGACATCACCGACGCCCTTGCCGTGCAAGGGGTCTACGCGGCGCTGACCCACGAAGACGTGCCCGGCGTGAACAAGTACGGCCTGGAGCACACCGACCAGCCGGTGCTCGCCGTCGACGTCGTGCGCTACCAGGGCGAGCCCGTCGCGCTCGTCGCCGCGGACCACCCCGAGACCGCGCGCCGCGCGATGAAGCGGATCAAGGTCTCCTACGAGGTCCTCGAACCGGTGACGGACTCCGAGAAGGCCGCCGCCGGTGAGGGCGCCGAACTGCACCCCGGCGGGAACGTCGTGCGGCACGTCAAGATCCGCCATGGCGACCAGTCGGTGAAGGCCGACGTCGTGGTGTCGGGCGTCTACGAGGTCGGCATGCAGGACCAGGCCTTCCTCGGGCCCGAGTCCGGCATGGCGATCCCGGACACCGAAGGCGGTGTCGACCTTTATGTGGCCACGCAATGGCTTCACGTCGACCAGCAGCAGATCGTCGCCGCGCTGGGCCTGCCCAAGGACAAGGTGCGGCTGACGCTCGGCGGGGTCGGCGGCGCGTTCGGCGGCCGCGAGGATCTCTCGATCCAGGTCCACGCGTGCCTGCTGGCGCTGCACACCGGCAAGCCGGTCAAGATGGTCTACAACCGTGAGGAATCCTTCTACGGTCACGTGCATCGCCACCCGGCGAAGATGTACTACGAGCACGGCGCGGACAAGGACGGCCGGCTCGTTTATGTGAAGGCGAAGCTGTACCTGGACGGCGGCGCGTACGCCTCGTCCACCGGAGCTGTGGTGGCGAACGCGGCCACGCTCGGCGTCGGTCCGTACAATGTGGACAGTGCTTCGGTCGACTGCTGGGGCGTGTACACCAACAACCCGCCCTGTGGCGCGATGCGCGGCTTCGGTGCGGTGCAGGCGGGCTTCGCCTACGAGTCCCAAATGGACAAGCTCGCCGAAGCGTGCGGCATCGACCCTGTCGACATCCGGATCCTGAACGCCATGGAGGAAGGCAGTCTCATGCCGACCGGTCAGGTGGTCGACTCCGCCGCGCCGGTCGCGGAACTGCTGGAACGCCTGCGCGCCAAGCCGTTGCCGGTCACGCACGAGGAGCTCGACCTGCGCCGGATGCCCGGCGGCGTCTCCAACACCACGCACGGCGAGGGCGTCGTCCGGGGTGTCGGCTACGCGGTCGGCATCAAGAACATCTGCTTCTCCGAGGGTTTCGACGACTACTCGACGGCCCGCGTGCGGCTGCAACTCGTCGGCGGCGAACCCGCGGCGACCGTGCACACCGCCGCCTGCGAGGTCGGCCAGGGGCTGGTCACGATCATGCAGCAGATCGTGCGGACCGAACTCGGCATCGAGCAGGTGACGATCCTGCCGATGGACACCACCATCGGCAACGGCGGTTCGACGTCGGCGTCGCGGCAGAGTTACGTCACCGGCGGCGCGGTCCAGGCCGCGTGCGTCGCGGTGCGATCCGGGCTGCACAAGCACTTGGCGGGCAGACTCGCCGCCGACGGGAAGCTGAAGGTCGTCGCGAACAAGGTCGTCTCCGTCGACGGCAGCGTGCTGGCGGACCTCGCCGACGTCCTCGGCGACGAGGTCTTCGACGAGACCGTGGAATGGCGTCACCGTCCGACGACACCCATCGATCCCGAGACAGGGCAAGGGAACGCGCACGTCCAGTACGGCTTCGCGGCACACCGCGCCGTCGTGGACGTCGACACCGAACTGGGGCTGATCAAGGTCGTCGCACTCGACTGCGCGCAGGACGTCGGCAAGGCGCTCAACCCGCAGGCGGTGCTCGGCCAGATCCAGGGCGGCTCCGCGCAGGGCCTCGGGCTCGCGGTGATGGAGGAGATCCAGACCGTGGACGGGAAGATCCGCAACCCGTCGTTCACCGACTACCTGATCCCGACCGTGCTGGACATGCCGCCGATGGACATCGACGTCCTGGAACGGCCCGACCCCAACGCGCCGTATGGTCTGCGCGGGGTCGGCGAACCGCCGACGATTTCGTCCACCCCGGCGATCGTCGCGGCCATCCGCGCGGCCACCGGGCTCGCGCTGCCCCGTGTCCCGGTGCGTCCCGAACACCTCACCGGCACCTGATATCCGCCTTTTTTCGAGCTAGGAGCACATCCGTGGGTACCCGTCTGTCCATTTCGGAGTCCGACGAGCAGAAATGGCTTGCCGAAGCCGTCCAGCTGGCCACCACGAACGTCGAACGCGGCGGTGGCCCGTTCGGCGCGATGATCGTCCGTGACGGTTCGGTGCTGGCCACCGGGACCAACCAGGTGACGCCGACGCTGGACCCGACGGCGCACGCCGAGGTGGTCGCGATCCGCGCGGCCTGCCAGGCGATCGGCGACTACAAACTCGACGGCTGCGTCCTCGTGACCTCCTGCGAACCCTGCCCGCTCTGCCTTTCCGCCGCGCTCTGGGCGCGTGTCGGCAAGGTCGTCTACGCCGCGGACCGCCACGACGCGGCCGAGGCGGGCTTCGACGACCGCGAGTTCTACGACCTCTTTTCCCGCCCGCGCGAGACCTGGTCACTACCCGTCGGCCAACTGTCCCTTCCGGACTCTTTCGCGCCTTTCCAAGCCTGGCTGTCGAAACCCGACAAGAAGGCTTACTAGAAGTCTCTTCCCGCCCCACAACGTTGTGGAGTAGGCATGACCCAATTAGGTACAGAGCGTCCCCACCTGCCCTCGTCCGAGCCGGGGCGGCTGTCCGGGCTCGACCGCTGGTTCAAGATCTCCCACCGCGGCAGCACGATCGGCCGCGAGGTGCGCGGCGGGATCACCACCTTCGTCGCGATGTGTTACATCGTGTTGCTCAACCCGCTCATCCTCGGCGCGTCGGCCGATATCACCGGCGCCCGGCTGAGCACCGAGGCGATCACGACCGCGACCGCGCTGGCGGCGGGCGTCACCACGATCCTGATGGGACTCGTGGGGAACGCGCCGCTGGCGCTCGCAGCCGGTCTGGGCGTCAACGGCGTCGTCGCGTTCCAGATGGCGCCGACCATGACGTGGGCGCAGGCCTTCGGGCTCGTCGTCCTCGAAGGCGTCTGCATCGTGTTCATGGCCGTTTCCGGGATCCGGGAACGGATCATCAACGCGATCCCGATGCCGCTCAAGGTCGCGATCACCGTCGGCATCGGGCTCTACATCGCGCTGGTCGGCCTGGTCAGCGCCGGATTCGTGACCCGGACACCGGACTCCGCGCAGTCGACGGTGCCGGTGCGGATGGGGATCGGCGGTCATCTCGAAGGCTGGCCGATCGCGATCTTCTGTCTCGGGCTGCTGCTGATGATCGTGCTCGTGAGCCGCGGCGTGCCGGGCGCGGTGCTGATCAGCATCGCCGTCGCGACCGGGCTCGCGGTGCTGGTCAACAGCGTGTTCCACGTCAAGGGCTGGGGACTGGTCGAGCCCAAGGTGCCCGACCAGGTCGTCGCGCATCCCGACTTCAGCCTGCTGGGGGACATCGACCTCTTCGGCGGCTTCGCGTCAGCGGGCGCTGTGACCGCGGCGGTCTTCCTGTTCACACTGGTGCTTTCCGGATTCTTCGACGCGATGGGCACGATCACCAGCGTCTCCGAGGAGGCGGGGCTGACCAAGGACGGCAAGGTCGAGGGGATGGGCCGCATCCTGCTGGTCGACGGCGCCGGCGCGCTCGCAGGCGGCGTGACCGGTTCGGCTCCGAACACCGTGTTCCTCGAATCGGCCGCCGGCGTCGGCGAAGGCGCGCGGACCGGGCTGGCGAGCATCGTCACCGGCGGGTTGTTCACCGCGACACTGTTCCTGACCCCGCTCGCGGCGGTCGTCCCGGCACAAGCCGCGGCGCCCGCACTGGTGGTCATCGGCGGGATGATGATGGCCCAGTGCGCGCGGATTCCCTGGCGTGACCTGGACTTCGCGATCCCGGTGTTCCTGACCATCGCGCTGATCCCGTTCACCTACTCGATCACGAACGGGATCGGTGCCGGGCTGGTCGCCTACGTGCTGATCAAGATCTGCAAGGGCAAGATCCGCGAGATCGGCTGGATCCTCGGGATCCTGGCCGTGGTGTTCGGGGTGTACTTCGGGATCGAAGGGATCATGTCGTGGTTCTGATGTTCCTCAACGGCGGCGGGATGCGTGGCGGGCCGCTCCACGAACAGTTGCAGGGCGCGCCGCTGTGCTGCGTAGCCCGTTCCGCGCCGAAGTACCACTACTTCTCCGTGGGTGACCGGTTTCCGGCGATGCACGAAGGCGGTTCCGGCTCCGTCGTCGGCGAGGTCTACGACCTGCCGCTGGCGGTGCTGCGGGACCACCTCGTCCCCGCGGAACCACCGGAACTGGAGCTGGGCGTCATCGAACTGGAGGACGGCGCGGCCTGCCTCGCCACCGTCCTGCGTTCATCCTTTGTGGACTCGCCGACCTTGACGGACATCACCTCGGTCGGCGACTGGCGGGCGTACCTCGCGTCCCGCTAGCTGTCCGTGAAGGCCTCCTTCCCTACTTTCAGGGTAGGGAAGGAGGCCTTCACGGAACCGTCAGAGAACGAAGACGAGGTCGCTCGCCGCCGCGTGGAACATTTCGGGCGTGCCCGCGTAGAAGGCTCGCCAGACGCCGGGCTTGCGGTGCTCGGCCGAGGCCGCGAAGGCCCAGGTGGTGCCGTTCCAGGTGGCGTCGACCGTCGCCGCCGTGGTCCAGCGGTAGGTGCCGAACGAGAAGTACTGGAGTTCGACCGGGATCGGGTTCGCGGTGTACTGACCGGGGAAGTCGATCGTGCCGGAGCCGGTCACGGCCTTGCCCGTGCCCCGGCCCGCCGCGAACGACGTGATCTTCGCCGGGTGGAGCACGACGATCTTCGGGGTGTCGGCGCGCGAATTCGCGATCGCCGGGTCGGTGGAGAAGAAGTCGGCGTGGTAGTTGCCGGTGCGGATCGGGGTCAGCGTCGCGGTGTAGACGCCGGTGGCGTCGGTGACCGGCCTGGCCTGGGCCTCGCCGCAGAAGCCGTTGAAGCAGAACGAGATGCCCACCTCGGCCCCCGCGATCGGGGTGGCGTCGGCCTTGGTGAGCTTCCCGGAGACCGTGACGGGCTTCCCGGCGTCGATCTTGGTGCTGCTGGTGGTCGTGGTGAGGGTGGACGGCTGGACCTCGGCGGCGGTCGCGGGCACCGCGCCCGCGGTCAGCAGGGCGGCGGCCGCGATGGTGCCGATCACGAGCTTCCTGATGATCATGTGCTCCCCAAACGGATTCCGGTGTTGGCGACCGCTAGGTCGGCCGGAAGCCGTTGCGCGTTGCGGGAAATCCCCGGTGTTCAGCAACCGGCCGTCGGTGCTTCACGCATCGGGGAGCAGCGTGCGCGCCAAGGCCACTGTCGACGCTCCCGCGACCTCGAGCGCTTCGGTGTCGCGAAGTGATCGGCTCAGGACGAACGCCCCTTCGAGGCTGTTCACCAGGGCGATCGTGAGCTGCCGGGCGGCCGCGGGTTCGAGGCCGTACTTGCCCAGCTTCGCGGTACCGGTCTCGATCCACGCCGTGAACACGTCTGCCGTCGCGATCCGCAGCTTCTCGTTGGTGCTGGCGACCTCCAGCGCGACAGTCGCGATGGGGCACGCGTCGGCGTAGTCGGTCTCCTTGAGCGTCTCGGCGGCGCCTGCGAAACACGCCTCGATCCCGTGGATCAGGTCCGGCTCGTCGGCGAAGAAGATCTCGAACAGCGCGAGGTACATCATCCCGGAGGTGCGGATGACCTCCTCGCCGAGCTGTTCCTTGCCGCCGGGGAAGAAGTGGTACAGCGAGCCGAAGGGCGCTTTCGCGGCCTCGACGATCTGCTTCACTCCGGTGCCGGTGTACCCGTTCCGCCGGAGCAGTTCGGCGCCGGCGTTCACGATGCGTTCCCGCGTTCCTGTCACGGCTCCATGATAGAGCGTTCTATCTAACCCCTGAAACGTGAAAGATGCTCACTTCTATTGTGGATGGAGGTGGGAACTTGTCAGGATCGGCGGGTAGTCCAACGACGGATCACGAGGTCGCCATGCGCCGTACCGCCCGACTTGTCCTCGCCACGCTGGTGGCAGTCGTCTCTCTAGCGAGTTTGGGGACACCGGCGAGCGCCGCCGAGACCCCGTCCTTCCGCAAGTACGTCGCCCTCGGCGACTCCTACACCGCGGGTCCGCTGATCCCGTGGCAGCAGGCGAGCTGGTGCTTCCGGTCGAACAACAACTATCCGGCCTGGCTCGCCACCAAGCTCGGGCTCTACTACAAGTCCGGTGCCTTCACCGACGTCAGCTGTTCGTCGGCGGACACCACGAACATGACCGGCTCCCAGACCGTGCCGTCGCCGAGCCTCGCCCTCGGGTCGGTCCCGGCGCAGTTCGACGCGCTGACCCTGGACACCGACCTGGTGACCATCGGCATCGGCGGCAACGACTACGGCGTCTTCGGCAGCCTGATCGGTACCTGCCCCGAGCTGCGCGGCGAAGACCCGACCGGTTCGCCCTGCAAGGACCACTTCACGATCAACGGGACCGACACCCTGCTCGCCGCGCTCAAGAACACCCAGCGGAACCTCGAACGCGTGGTCAAGGGTGTCCGGGAGCGTTCGCCCGCCGCCACGATCGTGCTGGTCGGCTACCCGCGCATCGTGCCGTCGAAGGGCTATTGCCCCAGCGTCCTCCCGTTCGCCGACGGCGACTACGCCTGGGCCGACGAGGTCGAGCGCGCCCTCAACAAGGCCGTTTCCACCGCCGCTCGGAAGCAAGGTGCCCGCTACGTCGACACGTATGGGCCGAGCAGCGGTCACGACGCCTGCTCCGGCGACGCGGCCTGGGTGAGCGGCAAGGACACGAACCTCTTCCGCGCGGTGGCCTACCACCCGTACGCCGCCGGGATGAAGGCCGAAGCCGACCTGATCTTCAAGGCGCTGGGCGGCACCGCAGCGGCGTCTGAGAAGGCACCGGACGCGCGGAACGCGAGCACTCCGGGCGAACTCCAGCGCAAGGCCGTCGCGGCCGGACTTGTGCCGCGGTCCTAGTCGTCCCTCAACCCTTGGTCCACCCTCCGGCGCTACCTGCGGTCGATGTTCGCCGGGTGTGCCCGGCCCTAGCGTCGGGAGCCGTTGGGAATCAAGGGAAGAAGGGGGCAGCAGATGAAGCGGCTACTGACCGCCGGGGTGATCCCGGTGGTCGTGGGCGGGCTGCTCGCCGGAGCCGTGCCGGCTTCGGCGAGCACGCTGAACACGACGGGCATCCCCGGGTACTACACCGGTCAGACACTGGATTGGCATCCCTGCGCGGCGGACGAACTGGTCACGTTGCCGCCGGGCACCGACATCGGCGGCCTCGAATGCGCGAGCTACCGCACACCGCGCGACTGGGACCGTGCGAACGAGCGGCAGGACTTGACCATCGCGGTCAGCAGGCTGAAGTCGACCGGGCCGACGACGGCCTCGGTGCTGACCAACCCTGGTGGCCCCGGCGGTCCCGGACGCTGGTTCCCGGTGACCTTCCGAGGGCAGGAGAAGCTGCGCGAACACCAGGACGTCATCGGCATCGACGTCCGTGGGACCGGCAAGAGCACCAACGTCACCTGCCGGGACACCGCCGGGCTCATCCAGCAGCTGGATCCGCGTGATCGCGATCCGCGCAACCTGGACCAGATCCTGGCGAACGCGGAGCACGTGGCCCGATCCTGTCAGAACGCCAACGGTGACCTCGGGCCGCTGATCACTACCTATCAGACAATCAAGGACTACGACCTGCTCCGGGTCCTGCTCGGTCGGGACAAGATCAACTGGATCGGTTACTCCGGCGGCACCTGGCTGGGCGCGCACTACGCGCAGCAGTTCCCCCAGCGGACCGGACGGTTCGTGCTGGACTCGTCGACAGACTTCACCACCGACTGGCAGAAGACCTTCGACCGGCAGGCGGTCGGCTTCGAACGGCGCTGGCGGCAGGACTTCCTGCCGTGGATGGCGCGCTATGACGCCAAATACCACTTCGGCACCAGCGGCGAACAGGTCCGCCAAACGTACGAGCGGGTCCGCTACGCCTTGTCCCGCAACCCGATGGACGGGAAGGGGCCGATGCAGCTCGAGTCCGTCATGGTCTACCTGCTGTACAAGAAGACGAGCTTTCCGGCGCTGGCCGACCTGATGGTCAAGGTCCGGGACGCGATGGAGAAGGGCGCGGCCCCGCAGGCCAAGGCCGCTCTCGACGCCGCGAGCGACTTCCCCGACGCGCAGGACGGGACGTTTTGGAACACCGTCTGTGGCGAAGGGCGGTTCGTCGGCACCCGCGAGTCGCTGATCCGCGACTCGCAGCGGAACCTCGACCGAGGGCTGCTCCTGGCGGGTGGCGGCAAGCTGAACGCCTCGGTCTGCCTGTTCTGGAACAAGCAGCCGCGTCCGCTGCCGAAGCTGGACGGCAAGGGGGTGCCGCCGGTGCTGATCGTCCAATCCGAGCACGACCCGGCCACCGCGATCGAGGGCGCCAGGCGGGCACACGCGGGCTTCGCGAACTCGCGGATGCTGACGGTGACCGGTGAGGGTGACCACGGGCTCTACGCGGGCGGCAACCCGGCCGTGGACCAGGTCGTGGACGCCTACCTGGTCGACGGGGTCGTCCCCGCCGACCAGAGCGTCACCGGGATGCCGCTGCCCACTCCTTAGAAAGCGGCGGGGTCCTGCGCGGTCAGCGGGGCCCCGACGTTCGGCGCCGGCGGGGCGTCGGTCGCGTGGGTCGTGAGTGGTAAGTGTCGTTAGAACGACACTTACCACTCACGACCACCTGGACCGATGCCCTAGAAAGCGGCGAGGGTGTGCCAGGCCAGACCGGCGTCCTCTGTGCTTTCCGCGTCGTCCCGGAGGACTACACCCTCGATCAGGCCATACGGACGATCGGCGGCGTAGAAGACCTCGTTGTCGTTCTTCAGCCCGAACGGCGACAGATCCACCAGGAAGTGGTGCTTGTTCGGCAGCGAAAGCCGGATTTCGGCGACTTCGCCGCGCTCCTTGAGCACAGCCTCTCCCATCGCGTACAGCGTCTGCTGCAGGGAGAGGCTGTGCTTGTCCGCGAAGGTCTCCAGCAGGATCCGCCGGACCTCCGCGTGGCTCGTCGCCCAGTCGATCCCGTCGCCCTGATAGCGCCAGCGCGCGGTCACGGCGGTCGCTAGGATCCGGTCGTTCGTCTCGGCCAGCGTCGTGTACTCGTCGCGTGGGAAGCCGTGGAACTCCGAGCCGGTCGACTTGAGCACGACGAGATCGTCCAAACCGGACACCACCCAGGCTTGACCGTCCTGAATGGTCACCGCCGTCGTCCGCTGTTCGCTGCCCGCTTGGGAGAACGCGTGGTCGTGGCCGGAGATGCGGTTCCAGCCGTGTTCGCCGATCAGGATCCGGGCGCCGGAGATATGCTCGAACGAGTCGACGAAATGCCGCCCGAGGCGCAGCGCGAAGTCCTCGATCTCGCCGACCGGGGATTCCTTGGCGAAGGCGTAGACGGTGTTCTTCTGGGTGTCCGTCGCGACGACGTCGGCGTTGTCGCCGGTGAGGTGCGTGGCCGCGAGGTCGCCGCGCAGCGACGTCGAAACGGTGAGGTCCTTGAGGTGGTGCACGCTGCCCTCGCGCCGCACGGTGACGAGCCGGACTTCGGCCTTGCCGTACTGGTTGGGGCCCAGGGTGATGGCCACGGGCGATCAGCTCCCTCGATAGGTGGAATAGGCGAACGGGCTCAGCAGCAACGGCACGTGGTGGTGCTCGGTCCCGTCGGCGACGCGGAAGGTCAAGATGACTTCGGGGAAGAAGGAGTCCGGGCCCAGGTGGGCGCCGGTGTCGAAGACCAGCCGGTAGACCCCGGGTTCCAGGGTGTCCGGGCCGAGGTCGCGGATCCGGCCGTCGGCGTCGGTCCGCCCGTCGGCGACGGGTTCGCCCGCGCCGGTTTCGAGCCGGACCCCGACGCCCGCCGCCGGCCTTCCCTCGGCTGTGTCGAGGATGTGCGTGGTCACGAGGCTCATGCCGTCACCGCCTTCTCCAGCCGCAGCGCGGCGATCTTGGCCAGCTCTTGGCCGGCCACTTCGAGTTCCTTCTCCGGATCGTTCGAGAGCCTCGAACGCAGGTTCTCCAGCAGTTCAGCACCGCTCCGGCCGCTCGCGCACACCAGGAAGACATGTCCGAACGTCGCTTCGTACTCGGCGTTGGCCGCGGCGAACTCGCGCGCCGCGTCACCGTCCACACCGGACTGTTCCGAGCGCGACCAGCCCGCTTCGGTGCTCTTGCCACCCGCTTTCTCCCCGATCCGGGGATGGGCGGCCATGGCGCGCCGGACTTCTTCGGGGCGCAACGGGGTGAGCGCCTCGGACGCGGCGAGCAGGGCGGCGACGTCGGCGTACGGGCGCCTGGCCAGCAGGGATTCCACCCAGCGCGGGACGTCGAGGCAGGCTGTCAGCGCCGGCCGGACGTCCTGAGCGGGAGCCTGGTCGAACTCTCGAATGGTGAGCGGCACGGGAACTGACGGTACGGCGACTATTCCGCCGTCGTCAACATTTTGTTGAAAGAGGCCTTCAGTCCTGGTCTCGATTGAGGTAGTTGTAGACCGTGAACCTCGTGACCCCCAACGCCTCGGCGACGGTCGACACCGACTTGCGGAGGCCGAACGCGCCGCGTTCCTTGAGCAGGCGCACCGCGCGCTGCTTGGCGGCGCGGTCGAGAGTGTCGAGCTTGCCGCCGAGCTCGCGTTCGACGTCGCCGATGAGCCGGGCCAGCGCGCTGTGCAGCTCGACGGGGGACTCGTTCGTGTCGTCGCCGACCTGCCGGAGCTGGAGGGTCACGCGGGTCGCGCCGCCGTTCAGCGCCGCCCTGGCGATGGCGGGGAGCGCGTCGAGCAGGGTGTCGGCGTCACCGCGGACGAGGGTGCCGAGCGGGCCGAAGTCGGCGGAGAGGCCCACGCTCTCCGCCGTGTCACGGGCTTTGACGGCGTGCTCGGGTGGCGGACCCTCGCCGTGGAACGGTTCGCTGGTGAACTCGGCTTCTAACTGCACCAAGCGAAGGTAGCGCCGCCCCGGCTCGTTGACGAGCAGGGTGGCCGGAGTTAATGTCGGAGTGCGAAACCTCGATTCCACTGAGTGGAAATTGGGAGTATCTATGGATCTGGTGATCAAGGCCGCGCGAGCTGTGACGGCCGCCGGAGAGGTACCCGCGACCATCGGTGTCGACGAGGGCCGCATCGTCGCCGTCGAACCCGCCGGAGCCGCGCTGGACGGCGATCGGGTGCTCGAACTCGGCGAGGACGTCGTCCTGCTGCCGGGTCTCGTGGACACCCATGTGCACGTCAACGACCCGGGCCGCACCGAATGGGAGGGTTTCGCTTCGGCGACCCGCGCGGCCGCCGCGGGCGGGGTCACCACGATCGTGGACATGCCGCTGAACAGCCTGCCGCCGACGGTCGACGTCGCGTCGCTGGAGGTGAAGCGCAAGACCGCCGAGGGCCGCGTGCACGTCGATGTGGGGTTCTGGGGCGGCGCGATTCCCGGCAATCTCGCGGATCTTCGTGGCCTGCACGAGGCCGGGGTGTTCGGCTTCAAGTCGTTCCTGCTGCATTCCGGCGTCGACGAGTTCCCGCCGCTGGACGCGCGCGGGCTCGAAGAGGCGATGACCGAACTGCGGACCTTCGACGGCATGATCATCGTGCACGCGGAGGACTCCGACGCGATCGATCACGCCCCGGATCCGCACGGCGAGAAATACGAGGACTTCCTGCACTCGCGCCCGCGAGGTGCGGAGAACGTGGCGATCGCGCAGGTCATCGAACTCGCCAGGAAGACCGGCGTCCGCGCGCACATCCTGCATCTGTCGTCCTCGGACGCGCTGCCGATGGTCGAGAGCGCGCGGCGCGACGGTGTCCGGCTGACCGCCGAGACCTGCCCGCACTACCTGAGTTTCACCGCGGAAGAGATCGGCGACGGCGCGACGCAGTTCAAGTGCTGCCCGCCGATCCGCGAGGCCGGGAACCGCGAACTGCTGTGGCAGGGGCTCGCGGACGGTGTCATCGACTGCGTGGTGACCGACCATTCGCCGTGCACGCCGGAGCTGAAACGCTTCGACAGTGGCGACTTCGGGCTCGCGTGGGGCGGGATCGCCGGACTACAGCTCGGCCTGCCCGCGGTCTGGACCCAGGCGCGGCAGCGCGGGTTCGCCCTCACCGACGTCGTCCGCTGGATGGCCGGGCACCCGGCCGCACAGGCGGGGATGCGGCGCAAGGGACACCTCGCGCCGGGCTACGACGCCGACTTCAGCGTGTTCGCGCCCGACGAGGCTTTCGTCGTCGACGTCGCGAAATTGAAGCACCGCAACCCGGTCAGCGCCTACCACGGACGTC
Source organism: Amycolatopsis sp. NPDC102522 (assembly GCF_055584485.1). NCBI lineage: Bacteria > Bacillati > Actinomycetota > Actinomycetes > Pseudonocardiales > Pseudonocardiaceae > Amycolatopsis > Amycolatopsis sp. NPDC102522. Next base: position 20,500 of record NZ_JBVJLY010000013.1, read on the forward strand.
CGCTCGCGGGCGTCGTCCGGAGCACGTGGTTGCGGGGGCAAGAGATCACCGGTGACGACCCGGCAGGCGTTCTGCTGACCCGGGGTGACTGCTGAGATGGAGGAGACCGTGAACGACCGTCCTGAGTGGACAGCCCTGCCCGACCTGGCCTCGCGGAAATTCGGCGGGACCGTGATGTGGGCGACGGACGAGTTGTTCGCCGAGAAGGAGAACCTGGTCAATCCGTGGGTGCCGGCGCACCGGACGGAGACCTTCGGGCCCAAGGGGCAGGTCTACGACGGCTGGGAGACCCGGCGACGTCGTGAGCCCGGCGACGACCAGGCCGTCGTCCGGCTAGGCCTGGCGGGCGCGATCACCGGCGTCGTCGTCGACACCGCGTTCTTCAAGGGGAACTACCCGCCGTTCGTCTCGGTCGAGGCGTGCGCCGTCGAGGGCTATCCCAGCGCGGCCGAACTGTCCACAACGGACTGGGACGTGCTGGTGAAACGCGGCGCGGCCGCGGGGCACACGGAGAACTTCTTCGAGATCGGCGGGAGCAAGCGCTATACGCACGTCCGGCTGACCATGCATCCGGACGGCGGAGTGGCCCGGCTGCGGGTGCACGGCACGCCGATCCCGGATCCGCGTCTGCTCGACCTCGGCGCGCTCGACCTCGCCGCGCTGGAGAACGGCGCGATCGTCACCGGGTGCAGCAATATGTTCTATTCCTCGCCCAACAACCTGTTCTCGCCAGGGCTCGCCGCGCATCAGGCCGAGGGCTGGGAGACGGCCCGGCGCCGGACCGACGGGAACGACTGGGTCACCGTGCGGCTGGCCGGGGCGGGCGTCGTCCGGTTCGCCGAGTTCGACAACAGCAACCTCAAGGGCAACGCGCCCGGCTGGGCGGCGCTGAGCGGCCGGGACGGCGACGGCGAGTGGGTCGAGCTGCTGCCGAAGACACGTCTGCAGCCGGACACGCGGCACCGGTTCGTGCTGGCTTCGGGACCTGAAGTGACCGAAGTCCGTCTCGACATCTACCCCGATGGCGGGATGGCGCGCCTACGCCTCTTCGGAGCGCTTTCCGAGCGAGGCCGTGCCGATGTCGCCGCGCGCTTCGAGGGCGCTCAGGGCTGAGCGCCGGGCCGGTTCAGGTACGCGGAGAACAGCGACAGGACGATACCGATCGAGAAGATCGCGGTGAGCCACCAAGCGCCGCTGATGGACAGGTTCCACACCAGGGCGCCAGCCATGAGCACTGCCATGACGATGTTCCTGAGCTGCAGCGGCGTCGGTTTGGCCATACCGCCACCTTCTCACGCGTCCGGATTTTTCGAAGCGGCGGGCAACCCCGTGGGTGTGACATGCGTAAGCGATGTGTCAACTTGTCACCCACGACTGGGGAGATCGAAGTGTCAGCCGAAACCCGAAGAATCCCGCGGCGGGGCCTCGCGCTCGTTGCCGCGTGCCTGGCCGGGAGCGCCTTGTTCACCGCTCCCGCGCAAGCGACGACGCCCGAAACCGTGGCGCGTGCGCAGAACAAACCGGTCGAAATCCTCTCCGAGCGTACGGAGAACTCGGCCACTTTCGCCAATCCCGACGGCTCCCGCACCACCCAGGTGCACGGTGGCCCGGTCCACGTCCGCCGCGGCGGCGACTGGGTCCCGGTCGACCTGACCCTGGTCAAGGGCGCGGACGGTCTCATCCGGCCAAAGGCGCATCCACGAGACCTCGTGCTGGGAGGCGCGAGCGGGGATCTCGCCACGGTGCAAAGCAGGGACGGGAAGGTCACCCTGCAGTACCCGGGCAAGCTGCCCGAACCGGTGCTGACCGGTGAGGTCGCCACCTATCCGGAGGTCCAGCCTGGTGTCGACCTCCAGGTCAAGGCCACGCGGACCGGGTTCGAGCAGTTCTTCGTCGTCAAGCGCCGTCCTGATCGCCCGTTGACCTTCGCCCTTCCGCTGCGGGCCGCCGGGCTCACCACGCGCACCGACGCGGCCGGGAACACGCAACTCGTCACCGCCTCCGGCGCGGTGGTGGGCAGCGTGCCCGCCGCCGAGATGTGGGACTCGCGGGTCGACCAGCGCAGCGGCGATCCGGCCGCGAAGGTGAAGGTCGGGAAGGTGGTGTCCGCCAAGGAACGGGGCACCCTCGGCCTGGACGTGACGCCGGACGCGGGGTACTTCGCCGATCCGGCGCGGGCGTATCCGGTCATCGTCGATCCCGGTGTCTCGCTGTGGACGAACTTCGACACCTTCACGCAGTCGAACATCGCGGACACCGACCAGTCCGGCGCCACCGAACTCCGCATCGGCACCTATGACGGCGGAGCCACGAAAGCCCGGTCGTATCTTCACTTCGACGTGTCGCGATTCCGTGGCGCGGAGATCGAGTCGGCCACGTTGTCGTTGTGGGCCAACCATTCCTACTCGTGCTCGCCCCGAAACTGGGAGATCTGGGACACCGCGCCGGTGAGCACCGGAACCCGCTGGGCGAACCAGCCGCAGCCCTATGCCCGCTGGGCGACGACGAACGCGACCCGCGGCTACAGCGCGACCTGCGCGGCGGACTGGGTCCGGACCCCGATCGCGAACCTGGTCGGCGCCTGGGCCGGCGCGGGGGTCACGACCGGTTCGATGGTGCTTAAAGCGGAGAACGAGGCGGATTCGTTCGGCTGGAAGAAGTTCTCGTCCAGCGAAGGCGGAAAGTCGCCGTACCTCGAGGTGACATACCGGAACCAGCGGCCGAATCCCGCCGCCGGGCACGACATCTCCGATCGCGTCGACATCGGCGGTGTCACCCACACGAAGTCACTCACTCCGACGCTGCGCTTCACGCCGACGGACCCCGACGGCGGCAACGTCACCGCGGTCTTCTACGTCTACGAGGGCGAAACGATGATCGGGGACTACTGGCAGTGGGACGTCCCGTCCGGCAGCACGGCGACGTGGACGGTGCCGCCGGGATTGCTGCAGGACAACCACAGCTACCGGTTCCGGGCCACCACGTTCGACCCGGGTGGGGAGTTCGCGGACGACTCTTGGGTCTCGCTCCAAGCGGTTTCGAGCGGGCTCTACGCCGACGTCGCCGCGTGCGGCTGGAACAACGGGACCAAGGTGCAGCAGTGGCCGTCGAACGGCGCGGACTGCCAGAAGTTCTTCCCGTGGGGCACCGGTGACGGCTACTACCAGTTCCGCGCCAAGCATTCCGGACAGGTGCTGGACAACACCGGCTGCGGTACGGCCAGCGGGAACCCGGTGACCACCTACGACCGGGTCGCGGGCGCGTGCCAGAAGTGGACGATCGAACCGCAGACCGTCGGCACGGGGGTCTATCGGTACGCCGTCCAGAACGCGGGCAAACTGCTGGACCAGGGCTGCACCGCCGCCCAGGGAGCGCCGCTGTTCATCTGGGACCGGATCCCCGGACGCGGCTGCCAGAACTGGCGGATGCCGGTGTCCCCGGCGAACGGCGTCACCGTCCAGTGGCTGCCGTTCACGGTGAGCACTTCGGCGAAATAGGGGTCAGGCGCCGCATGAAGGCCCCCTTCACCGCGTCCAGCGCGAGGAAGGGGGCCTTCATGTACTGCAAAGCACTAAGGACGCGGTCACTGACCAAGGGCGGAACGAAGCCGCCGGTCCCGTTCTTCCGGTGTCTGCCGAGGACAACTGGCGCATTTGGGATTGCCCGCTTCGTAGATCAGACAGCAGGAAGCGCGGCGCACCACGATGTTCCGCCCGATCCGGGAGAACCGCGGCTCCGGCATCCCGAGTCCGATCGCGGCCACGAGCGGCGCCGCCAGCGTGGTCGCCCGTTCGGTGTCGCCGGTCCACAGGAGGCGGTTGCCGATCGAATCCGTCGCGATGGCGCCCAGCGCGCGCGGATTCGCCCCGGTGACGTCCGAGATCGTGCCGATCGCCGTGCCCAGCGTCGCGGCGAACGCTTCGCCGAGTTCGGTCAGGCCGCCGGTGAGGACCCGTGACGATCGGGCTCCGGTGAAGCGGCCGTCGGGGACGAGGTCGATCGTGACGGCGTCGAGCGACGGGTCCAGAGGGGAGTCGTCGCGCACGAGGGATTCCACCGAGGGGGCGACGAGGACCGAGGACAGCGAGTACCACCAGATCGTGCCGAGGACTTCAGGCCGTGAGCAACCGTAGAGTTTCGCGGCGCCACCGATGCGGGCGCTGACCCAGGCGGCGTCGGCGAGCAGGGTCGCGGGCGCCTCCATCAGGGCACCGGCCGGTACAGCGTGACGCTGAACGAGGTGGTGACCTCGACCGGGTCGGTGATCGCGTCGAGGCGTTCGCGGCGTCCGTCGCGGTGGAGGTGGTGTGCGCTCGGGCCCATTTCGACGACCTGGCGGATCTGGGCGGGCGACAGCGTCACTTGCTGGGTGACATCGTGCCGATCCGCTCTGTTGAAACGCTCGCCGAGGGTTTCGGCCAGCCGCGCGTCTTTGCCGCCGTCGACGGAGATCACCAGGTCGCCCAGCTCCCGGAGGTGCCCTGGGTTCGGCGTCGCGACGACCAGCAGCCCGTCCGCGGTCAGGACGCGGTGGAACTGAGGGGCGTTGCGGGGTGCGAAGACGTTGAGGATCAGCGAAGCGCTCGAGTCCGCCACTGGCCAGGGTTCCCACAGATTCCACACTGCCGCGCCCGCGCGCGCGTGTGCGCGGGCGGCCCGGCGCAGGGCGACGGCCGAGACGTCGAGCGCCAGTCCGTACGCGTCGGGGACGGCGTCGAGCACGTGCGCGAGGTAGTACCCCGTGCCCGCGCCGGCGTCGATGATCAGCCCGCTCTCGACATGCTCCGAAGCCACCTTCGCGAGGGCGTCGGCGAGAGGGAGATAGGCACCCGACGAGAGGAGGTCGACGCGCGCCGCGACCATCGGCGCCGTGTCCGCCGTACCGGCCGGGATGCGCGCGTGCAGAAGATTGACGTAACCCTGCTTCGCTACGTCGAACGAGTGGCCCCGTCCGCAACGCACCGTGCGATCGCTTGCCCCGACCGGGTCATCGCAGACCGAGCACAGCAGCGACCGGACGATCTCCGGTGGCAGTGGGTCATTGCCGTGCTCATGCGCGTTCATGGGCATATTCGACCACGAGGTTTCGCAACCGGACAGAACGCACCGGCTCTCCGGAAACCTGCACGTAACAACGCCGCACCGACAGTTCACGCGGGTGAAACCTGAATCGCGGCCCGAGGAAACACCCCGGCCCAAAGATTCCTGCGCAGTACACCCCAGGCACGGGAGGAAGATTGTGCTGAACGCAGGAGACACGGCATGGGTACTGATCAGCGCCGCGCTGGTCATGCTCATGACACCGGGATTGGCGTTCTTCTACGGCGGCATGGTCCGCGCGAAGAGCGTCTTGAACATGCTGATGATGAACTTCATCGCGTTGGCCGTCGTCGGTGTCCTCTGGACGCTGTACGGCTTCACGATGGCGTTCGGTAACGATCTGGGCGGTGGGCTGCTCGGTAACTTCGATTTCGCCGGTCTCTCGAACATTTCCGGCAAACTCGCCGGGTTCGCGACCGCCGCGACCGACACCGCGCCCGCGGTCGCCTGGCCCGGCGCGGACGGGCTGCCGTTGTTCGCCTTCGTGATGTTCCAGCTGATGTTCGCGATCATCACGCCCGCGCTGATCTCCGGTGCCATCGCCGACCGCGCCAAGTTCTGGGGCTGGACGCTGTTCGTCGCGGTCTGGGTGACCATCGTGTACTTCCCGGTGGCGCACTGGGTGTTCTCGTTCAACGGTTTCATCGGCGCCGATTCGGTCGGCGGCTGGATCGCCAACCAGCTCAAGGCGCTCGACTTCGCGGGCGGTACCGCGGTCCACATCAACGCCGGTGCGGCCGGGCTGGCGCTCGCGATCGTGCTCGGCAAGCGCAAGGGCTGGCCCAAGGGCACCGGACGTCCGCACAACGTGCCGTTCGTGCTGCTGGGCGCCGCGTTGCTGTGGTTCGGCTGGTACGGCTTCAACGCCGGTTCGTCGCTGGCCGCCAACGACCTCGCCGCCGTCGCGTTCACCAACACCACCGTGGCGACCGCGGCCGCGATCCTCGGCTGGCTGATCATCGAGCAGATCAAGGTCGGCAAGCCGACCACCCTCGGCGCCGCTTCCGGTGCCGTCGCGGGTCTCGTCGCGATCACCCCGGCGGCCGGGTTCGTCAGCCCGCTGGGTGCCATCGCCATCGGCCTCATCGCCGGTGCCCTGTGCGCCTTGGCGATCAGCCTCAAGTTCCGCTTCGGTTTCGACGACTCCCTCGACGTCGTCGGTGTCCACCTCGTGGGTGGCCTCGTCGGTACGCTGCTCATCGGCTTCTTCGGCACCACCAGCGTCAACTCGCTCGGCGTCGACGGCCTGTTCTACGGCGGCGGCCTCGGCCAGCTCGGCAAGCAGGCCCTCGCGGCCGCCGTGGTCCTCGGCTACTCGTTCGTGCTCACCTTCGTCATCGGCTGGGTGATCAAGAAGCTCGGCGGGTTCCGCGTCAGCGCGGAGGACGAGGTCAGTGGTATCGATGAGGCCCAGCACGCGGAGAGCGCGTACGACTTCACCGGTTCGGGCGGCGGCCTCGGCCAGCCGACCGGCATCCCGGTCAAGGCGCCCACCGGACACGCGGCCACGAAACTCGAGGAGAGCAAGGCATGAAGCTGATCACCGCGATCGTCAAGCCGTTCACGCTCGACGACGTCCGTTCCGCGCTGGAACAGCTGGGCGTGCTCGGCATGACGGTCAGCGAGGTGCAGGGCTACGGCAGGCAGAAGGGCCACACCGAGGTCTACCGGGGCGCGGAGTACTCCGTCGACTTCGTGGCGAAGCTGAGGGTCGAGGTCGTCACCGACGATGCAGGCGTCGAGAAGGTCCTCGACGCGATCACCACGGCCGCCCACACCGGCAAGATCGGTGACGGCAAGATCTGGGTGACGCCGGTGGAGACGGTCATCCGGGTACGCACCGGCGAGCGCGGCTCGGACGCTCTATAGGCGTCAGGGATGGCCGACGGGGGTGAGCTGGTCAAGGCCACCGAGCGATTGCTCGAGGGCAGGCACGGGAGACTGGGAGCGGCCGCTTTGCGGGCGGCCCTGGTCGACCTCTACGAATTCTGGTTGGGCAAGGGCGCCACGGCGGCCGGCGTCGACACCGCCGAACCCGGTGTCGCGCTGGCCGCCGTCGGCGGCCTCGGTCGCCGCGAGCTGGTGCCCTTCTCCGACCTCGACCTGTTGTTGCTGCACAACGGCAACTCCCGCGTCGGCGAGATCGCCGACGCGATCTGGTACCCGTTGTGGGACGCCAAGATCGGCCTCGATCACTCGGTCCGCACCCCGGGTGAGGCGCTGAAGGTCGCGTCCGAGGACCTGCGGACCGCGATGGGGCTGCTCGACATCCGCCACATCGCCGGGGACGCCGAGATCACCGCCAGGCTGGCGGCCGCGGCCCGGGACCAGTGGCGGCGGACCACCCGGAAACGGGTGGGCGAACTGTCGGACGCGGTGCACCAGCGCTGGGCCCGCAGCGGCGAGATCGCGCAGTCCGCCGAGCCGGATCTCAAGCACGGCCGAGGCGGGCTTCGCGACTTCGCCGTCTTGGAGGCGCTGGCGGCGGCACAGCTGACAGCCAGGCCCGGCGAGGAACTCTTGGCGGCCAAGAGCCTGCTGCTCGACGTCCGGACGGAGTTGCGCAAGGAACTGCGCCGGGAGCGGGACGTCCTCAGCGCGCCGGAGGCCGAGACGGTCGCGGGCGAACTCGGGTTCGGCGACAGGTTCACCTTGGCGCGCAAGCTTTCCGGTGTCGGGCGGACCATCGCGTACGCGGTCGACGTCGCGCTCCGGTCCACTGTGGAACCGCCCAAGGCGCGGTTCGGGCGGCGGCCGGCGCGGACGCCGCTCGACGAAGGTGTCGTCCTGCACGGGAACGAGGTCGCGCTGGCGCGGGACGCGGTGCCCGCCAAGGATCCGGCGCTGCTGCTGCGGGTCGCCGCGGCGTCGGCCCGGATCCGGCGGCCCATTTCGCACGGGACCCTGCGGGCACTCGCCGAGACCGCGCCGGAACTGCGCGCGCCGTGGCCCGCAGACGCCCTCAAGGCGCTGGTGGAACTGCTCGGCGCGGGCGAGGGGCTGATCGACGCCGTCGAGGCGCTCGACCGCACCGGCCTGTGGGCGCGGCTGTTCCCCGAATGGGGGGCGGTGCGGGATCTCCCACCGAGGTCGCCGGTGCATTCGTGGACCGTCGACAGGCATCTCGTCCGCGCAGCCGTCGAGGCGTCGAAGCTGACGACCACTGTTTCGCGGCCGGACCTGTTGCTGATCGGCGCGCTGCTGCACGACATCGGCAAGGGGCGCGAGGCGGACCATTCCGAACTCGGCGCGAAGATCAGTGCCCAGGTGGCGGCCCGGCTCGGGCTGTCGGAGACCGATTCGGCGCTGGTGGCGGCGATGGTCCGGCATCACCTGCTGCTGCCGCACACCGCGACGCGGCGGGACATCAGCGATCCGGCCACGATCCAGCGCGTGACCAAGACGCTCGACGACAACCTCGTCCTGCTGGAACTGCTGCACGCGCTGACGACGGCCGATTCGCTGGCCACCGGGCCGGGCGTGTGGACCGACTGGAAGGCCCGCCTGCTCGCCGAACTCGTGTCCGGCTGTGAGGAAGCCTTGCACGGCAAAGGTTTCTTGCCGCCGGAGCCGATGGGCGCCGAGCAGCGGGAGCTCGTCGCCGAAGCCGTCGCGTCCGGCCGCGGGGAAGTGCGGATCACCGCCGCGGGCAAGGTCGTGACCGTGGTGCTCGCGGTCCCGGCCCGCGCCGAACTGCTGGCGCCCGCCGCCGGAGTGCTCGCGCTGAACTCCCTGGAGGTCCACGCGGCGGTGCTGCGCGGGCACGACGGGGGACGGGCTGGCGTGTTCACGGCGTCACCGAAGTTCGGCTCGCTGCCCGACGTGACGTTGCTGCGGGAACAGTTCGCGCGGGCGGTGGCCGGGACGCTGCCGCTCACCCAGCGGCTCGCGGCGAAGGAACGGGATTACGGAGGAGGCGAGACGCCTTCGGCCGGAGCGAAGGTGATCTGGTTCGACGACGAGACCAGCGGGCAGGACACGGTCGTGGTGGAACTACGGGCCGCGAACCGGATCGGCCTGCTGTACCGGGTCGCGGGCGCGCTGCGCCGGTGCGAGGCCGAGGTGCGCTGGGCGAAGGTGGCCACGCTCGGCGGCGCTGTCGTCGACTCGTTCGCCGTCGCGCCGCGGGCGGGCAAGGTCGATCAGGCGTGGCGCTCGAAGATCGAAGCCGCGCTGCTGGCGGCCGCTTCTTGACGGCACCCGGGGCGGGAGCAAAGGTCCCTTGCTCCCCGCCCCGGGGTGTCGCGCGAAGTGCGGAGGGTGACGGTGGCAGGATGTGCGCGGTCGTAACCCGAAGGCTCCGGAGGGCGGTGATCGCGTGCTGGGTCACGAGCAGAACTCGCCAGGACCACAGCGGATCACGCTGCCGCCGACAGTCGTCGCCTCGCACTTCCGGGCGTGCGCGGACGACCTCGCCGTCTCCCTGAACGCGTCCGGCACCGCCGCGACCGTGCCCGAACTGCTCAAGGTGATCCGGCATCTCGTCGCGGGCCAGCAGGCGCTGGCCATCGCGCTCGAAGGCATGGCGGGCCGGGTCGAGGTGGGCGGCGAAGGCGCGCTGGCCACCGCCCCGATGGTCGACGTCGAGGTCGTCGCGGAAGTACTCCGAGCGGCCGCCACCGCTGTCGACTGTTCGGCCGAAGCGCTCGCCGAATCACGGCCGTCATTCGAATGTGTGAGCGAATCAGTCGCCCCTGACACCCGTTTGTAGCTGTCCTGCCGCTTCGGCGCGTGGATACGCTGACCAGGCGGAGGTGGGCCATGCGAGCGGTGTGGAAAGGCACGATCGGATTCGGGACCTACGCCGTTCCGGTGAAGGCGTACAGCGCGACCGAAGAGCACAACCTCCCCCTCCACCAGGTGCACGAGCCGGACGGCGGCAGGGTGCGGGTGAAGTGGGTCTGCGAGGTCGACGGTGCCGAGGTGCCCGCGGCCGAGATCGCCAAGGGGCACCCCGTTCCCAACGGTGACGTCGTCCTGCTCACCGGCCGGGACTTCGCTTCGCTGCTCGCGCCGACCATCCAGTCGATGGACGTCATCGGCTTCACCCCCGCCGAGCAGGTCGACTCGATGTACTTCGCGCGCAGCTACTACCTGGAACCGGAGCCGTCGGGTACCAAGCCGTACGTGCTGCTGAGTGAGGCGCTGCAGCAGTCCGGGCGGATCGCGATCGTGAAGGTGACGCTGCGGCAGCGCGAGACGCTGGGCGCGCTGCGCGTACGTGACCAGGTGATAGTGCTCGAGACGATGCTGTGGCCCGACGAGATCAGGCGGCCCGACTTCCCGTTCCTGCACGAGGACGTCGACCTGCGGCGCGGGGAACTGCGGAACGCGGTTTCGCTGATCGAAGACCTCACACAGGACTTCGACCCCGGCCGGTACACCGATCGCTACCGTGAAGCGCTCGAAGCGCTCATCCAGGCCAAACTCGACGGGGACGACGTCCTCCAGCCGACCGCCGCCGAACAGGCGGAAGGCGTGACGCGCCTGCTGGCGGCCCTGCAGCAGAGCTCCGTCGAGGCCGACCGTGCCCCGGTCGAGAAGGCCAAGGACGCCGCGGAGAAGGCACGCCAGGCGCGGACGCGGGCGAAGCGAGCTTCGTCGTCCGCCAAAACCAGTTGAGTAGTTCTACCCAGGGACAGTTGAGGGTCTTCACGCTCCCGTGACCCCGTGGTGACCGGGCATTGTTATGCCCATCGCGCGGAGAGCGCGCGGGAAGCGGAAGTCGCCTGGTACTGGGGGTCCGGCGAGACCGAATCCCGCGAAGCTCGCCAAGTGTGCTTACGGTCGGCTCGCGGGGAGGCGAGCCTTCCGTAGGGGCTCCGGTACCGGTCTGCGAGGGGCGACCGGTCCCGGAGCCCTGTTTCGCGTCAAGCCTGGAACGCCGAAGCGTTGTCCGTGACCCAGTCCGCGTAGCTCCGCGGCGGGCGTCCGAGCGCTTCGGCCACGCCGTCGGTGATGAGGCCGGGCTGCCCGGCGAGCCGCCGGTACCTGTTCATCAACGCCTCGACGAAGGCTTCGGGAAAGCCGCGCGTGATCATGGTCTTCGCCGCCGCGTCCGCCGGAACTTCCCGGTACTGCAAGGTCCTGCCGAGCACCGTGCCGATCACCTCGACCATTTCCTCGTGGGTGAGCGATCGCGGGCCGGTCAGCTCGAGTTTCCGGCCGGTGAACTCGTCGGTCAGCAGGGCGCGGGCCAGCACGTCGGCCAGATCTCGTTCGTGCAGCGGTGCTTCGGCGAAGTTCGCGAACGGGCCGTAGACGACGTCGCCGGCGCTGATCTGGCCCGCCCAGGTCAGCCGGGTGTTGGCCGCGAAGAAGGACGCCCGCACGCTCACCCAGTCCAGCCCGCTGGCGACGGAAGCTTGTTCGGCCTCCTTGTTCCGGTCGCCCTGGAACCGCGACGGCTGGTGCTCCGCCGGTTCGTCGACGTTGGTGGCCGACAACGCGACCACTCGGCGCACGCCGTGTCGCTTCGCCAGCGCGAGCACGTCCGAGGGTGCGGCGGCCGCCGCCCGGGAGTGCAGGAAGATCCCGGTGACGCCCGCCAGGAAGGGGGCGATGCTGTCGGGAACCGACGGATCCCCTTCGACGACTTCGACGCCGGAAGGCCATCCGGACGTGGCTTTGGCGTCGCGGGTTACGGCTCGTACGGGCGCTCCAGCCTCGACGAGCTTGGCGATCAGCGGCCGCCCGACCAAGCCACTGGCCCCAGTGATCAGGTACATGACCCATCTCCTTATCGAGTGTCATACAATATGAAAACCGTATCACTTGTGAGCATGGGAACGAGATCATATGACTTTCGTAACACCCGATGGCCGGCCTCGGCGACGGAAGGTCACGGGGATCAAAGGGGCGCTGCGCGAGCTGAACAACCAGTTCGCGCTCTTCAACCACCAGCTCAGCGCCAAGGTCGCGCTCAAGCCGGTGGATTTCGACTGTCTCGAACTGCTCAACCTGCACGGTCCGCTGAGCCCGAGCGCGCTCGCGAAACAGGCGGGCCTGCACCCGGCCACCATGACCGGCGTGCTGGACCGGCTGCAACGCGCGGGCTGGGTCACCCGTGACCGCCCGCCGGACGCGGTCGACCGCCGCGCGGTCGTCGTCTCGGTGACCGGCGATCGTGACCGCGAGATGTACCGGCACCTGGCCGGGATGAACGCGAAGATGGACGACCTCTGCGACGGCTACACCGACGCCGAACTGGACCTGATCGCCGATTTCCTGGGGCGCACCACCGCGGCCGGGAAAGACGCGACCGGGGACCTGGCGGGGGAAAGCGAATAGGCGAGGTCGTCACCGCGTCAACCCCCGGCCCCGGACACCGACTACCCTGGGAAGCCGTCGGTCCGTACCGGCAAGCCACAACGACCCAGCTGGAGCGTGCACACCCGTGTTCGACACCCTCTCCGATCGGCTCACGTCCGCCCTGCAGACCCTGTCTCGCAAGGGCAGGCTCTCCGACGCCGACATCGACGCCACCGCGCGCGAGATCCGTATCGCGCTGCTCGAGGCGGATGTCGCGCTGTCGGTGGTCAAGGACTTCATCGCCCGGATCAAGGAACGCGCCAAGGGCGCCGAGGTGCACGGCGCGCTGAACCCGGCGCAGCAGGTCATCAAGATCGTCAACGAGGAACTCGTCACCATCCTCGGCGGCGAGACCAGGCGGCTCACGTTCGCGAAGAACCCGCCGACGGTCATCATGCTCGCGGGTCTCCAGGGTGCCGGTAAGACGACGCTCGCCGGAAAGCTCGCGATGTGGCTGAAGAAGCAGGGCCACGCGCCACTGCTGGTCGCCTGCGACCTCCAGCGCCCCAACGCGGTCACGCAGCTGCAGGTCGTCGGCGAGCGGGCCGGGGTCGCCACGTTCGCGCCCGAGCCCGGTAACGGCGTCGGCGACCCGGTCGACGTCGCCCGCCGCGCCATCGACGAGGCCAAGCGTGCCCAGCACGACATCGTCCTCGTCGACACCGCCGGCCGTCTCGGTGTCGACGAAGAGCTGATGAAGCAGGCCGCGGACATCCGCGACGCCGTTTCCCCGGACGAGACGCTGTTCGTCGTCGACGCGATGATCGGTCAGGACGCGGTCACCACGGCCGAGGCGTTCCGCGACGGCGTCGGCTTCACCGGCGTCGTGCTCACCAAGCTCGACGGTGACGCCCGCGGTGGTGCCGCGCTGTCGGTCCGCCAGGTCACCGGCCAGCCGATCCTGTTCGCGTCGAACGGCGAGAAGCTCGAAGACTTCGACCTCTTCCACCCGGACCGGATGGCCAGCCGGATCCTCGGCATGGGTGACGTGCTCAGCCTCATCGAGCAGGCCGAACAGCACTTCGACCAGGAGAAGGCCGAGCAGACGGCGGCCAAGCTCGGCAGCGGCCAGCTCACCCTCGAAGACTTCCTCGAGCAGATGCTCGCGGTCCGCAAGATGGGCCCGATCGGCAACCTGCTCGGCATGCTGCCCGGCGCCGGCCAGATGAAGGACCAGCTCGCGCAGGTCGACGACAAGCAGCTCGACAAGCTGCAGGCGATCATCCGCGGCATGACCCCCGCCGAGCGCGCGGACCCGAAGATCATCAACGCCTCGCGCCGCGTGCGGATCTCGAAGGGGTCCGGTGTCGCCGTCCGCGACGTCAACGACCTGGTCAACCGCTTCTTCGAGGCGCGCAAGATGATGGCGCAGATGGCGGGTCGCTTCGGCTTCGGCGGCGGGGGCGGCGGCAGCAAGACCCGCAAGGGCAAGAAGGGGAAGAAGGGCAAGGGGCGCGGCCCGACGCAGCCCAAGGTCCGCGGCGGCTTCCCCGGCGGCATGCCGATGCTGCCCCCGGGCGGGATGCCCGGCGGTCAGGGGGGACCTGGCATGCCCGACCTCTCCCAGCTCGGCGGCATGAACGACGTACCCGGGTTCGACCCGAAGAAGTTCAAGCTGCCGAAGGACAAGTAGCCCGTGGAGGCACTGCACCTGGCGGGGGTCGTCCTGCCGGACGGCGAGCACCGCGAGCTGTGGGTCACCGGCGGCCGGATCACCAGCGAACCGGTCGCCGGAGCGGAAACCGTTGTCCGGGAAGGCTTTCTCGTGCCCGGACTGGTCGACGCGCATTGCCATCCCGGGATCGGGGTCGGCGGCGCGACGACCCTCGAAGAGGCCGCCGAACAGGCGATCACCGATCGCGACGCCGGGACGCTCCTGATCCGCGACTGCGGGCTGCCGATCGACGTCCGGCCGTTGCAGGCGCGCGCCGACCTGCCGCGGATCATCCGCGCCGGACGGCACCTCGCCCTGCGCAAGCGCTACATCCCCGGCCTCGGCATCGAACTCGAAGACCCTTCCGAGCTGCCGAAGGCGGTCGCCGAACAGGCCCGTGACGGCGACGGCTGGGTCAAACTCGTCGGCGACTGGATCGACCGCGGCGTCGGCGATCTCGCGCCCCTGTGGCCCGACGACGTCCTCGCCGAGGCCATCGCGGTCGCGCACGCCGAGGGCGCCAAGGTGACGGCGCACGTGTTCGGCCAGGCCGCGTTGCCGGGCTTGATCGACGCGGGCATCGACTGCCTCGAACACGGCACGGAACTCTCCTCGGATCAGCTGGGCGTCCTCGCCGACCGCGGGATCGCCCTCGTGCCGACCCTGATCAACATCGAGAACTTCCCCGGGATCGCCGACAAGGCCGGCAAGTACCCGGTGTACGCCGATCACATGCGCGCGCTGCACGCCGGCGTCGGCGACATGGTCTCGACGGCGATCGAGGCCGGTGTCCAGGTGTACGCCGGGAGCGACGCGGGCGGCATGGTCGAGCACGGCAGGCTCGTCGACGAGATCGAGGCGCTGCACAAGGCGGGCATGTCCGCCGAACAGGCGCTGGCGTCGGCTTCGTGGGCGGCTCGCGAGTGGCTCGGCGTGCCAGGGATCGTCGACGGCGCTGCGGCGGATCTCCTTGTCTACCCCGAGGATCCGCGTGAGGACCTCGCCGTGCTGCGGCATCCGAGTCACGTCGTCCTGCGTGGCAAGATCTACGCCTGACCCGACTCCACCCGTGACCGGAGCGGCACTTAGCGTGGAGGCGTGGTGGACGACGGGCAGGCTCGCGAGCGTTTGGTGCTCGGAGCGCACTGGGGATTCGTAGCGTTCTTCGCGGGCATCGCCGGGTACCACCTCGTCACGCTCGTCATGAGCTTCGTGATGTCAGGCCGCTTCGGCGCCTACGACCCGCTCGAACTCCGTGACGTCGGCCCGCTGCTGATCCTCGCGTTCCTGCCGACCCTCGTACTCGGCCTCGGCCCCGCGGTCGGCTCCCGCGTTTGGGGGCAGGGACTCCGCACGGACTTCGGGCTCAAGCCCACCTGGCGCGACGTCCGGATCGGGCTCGCCTGCGGAGCGGCCGCGCTCGCCGCCGGCTATCTCCTCAACCTGCTCCTGCTCGCCGTGTACGGGACCGACGGCGACGACAGGACCTTCTCCGACGTCTCGCCCAGCCCGATCACCGAACTTTCCGGCACCGCCGAAGGCGACACCGTCTGGCTCGTGCTGGCCGCCGTCATCGTCGTCCTCGCCGCCCCGGTCACCGAAGAACTGCTCTTCCGCGGCACGCTCTGGAACGCGATGGGCTTCCACAGGCTGCCCTCGTGGGTGATCCTGCTGGTCACCGCGCTGATGTTCGCCCAGCTGCACGGGGAGGCCGCGCGCACGATCGCGCTGTTCGGCCAGGGCATCGCCATCGGCCTCGCGCGCTATCTTTCCGGCCGGGTGAGCGCGGCCGTCATCGCGCACGCGGCCAACAACCTCCCACCGGCTGTATTGCTCTTCGCGGCGAGGTGATCGCCGCTCGAGGCGGTTAGAGTCTGTGAGTAACCGAACGATCACCGGAGGATCGGCGTGACCGTATCTCAGCCCAGGGAGCCGATCCCCGAGGCCGCGCCGCCGGACGAACTCATCGCCGGAGGTGAGGTGGCCGAGCCCGCCACGCCACCGTCGCATCGCTGGGGATTCGGGGCCTTCCTGCTGGTGGAGGCTGTCCTGCTGGCGTCGGCGGCGTTCATCAGCGTCCTGCTCGGCGACGTCCAGCCCGGCCAGCCCCTGCCGATGCGCATGGTGCTGCTGGGCACGATGGTGCCGACGATGATCGCCGCCGGGGTCGCGCTGCTGATCACCCGGCTGCGCGGCAACGGCCCGGTCATCGACCTGCGGATCGGCTGGAGCTGGGCCGACGTCAAGGTCGGGCTCAAACTCGGAGTGCTCGGGCTCGGGTTCACCTCGCTCGCCGCGTGGGCCTGGACACAGCTGGTGGGCAACGAGAACGCGACCTCGGCGATCAGCGCGCTCGTGGAAGACCGGCGGATGTCGGTTTCGGCGGCCGTCGTGATGTTCATCTACCTGTGGCTGGTCGGGCCGATCTGCGAGGAGATCATCTACCGCGGCCTCCTGTGGGGCGCTGTCGAGCGGCTGCAATGGCGCACCGAACGCTGGGGGAGGATCGTGGCGTTCCTGGTCTCCACGGCCGTTTTCGCGGCGAGCCACCTCGAACCGCTGCGCACCACGTTGCTGCTGGTGATCGCGATCCCGATCGGGCTGGCCAGGGTGTTCACCGGACGGCTGCTCGGCAGCGTGGTCGCCCACCAGGTGAACAACTTCCTCCCGGCCGTGACGATCCTGCTCGCCTCGCTCGGGATAGCCGCGTTCTGACGGCCCATTTGCCGACGCGCATCGGCCTTCTGGCAGAATGTTCGCTTGCCTGCTTTGGCCGGACCCTCTCACCGCGCCCGAGCTCCGGACCTTCGGGTGTGCGTAGCCGTTCCCCACTCGGCTGGCGTGCGCCTTCCACATGCATCAGAGAGAACTGAGGAGTACCCACACCCGTGGCCGTCAAGATCAAGCTTCAGCGTCTCGGCAAGATCCGTGCGCCGTACTACCGCATCATCGTCGCCGACGCGCGCACCCGCCGTGATGGCAAGGCCATCGAGACGATCGGCAAGTACCACCCGAAGGAAGAGCCGAGCTTCATCGAGGTCGACACCGAGCGGGCCCAGCACTGGCTGTCCGTCGGTGCCCAGCCGACCGAGCCGGTCCAGCGCATCCTCGAGATCACCGGTGACTGGCAGAAGTTCAAGGGCCTGCCGGGCGCCGAGGGCACCCTGAAGGTCGCCGAGCCGAAGCCGTCGAAGCAGGACCTGTTCAACGCCGCGCTCGCCGCCGCCGGTGACTCGGCGTCGGCCGAGGCCACCACGCCGAAGAAGAAGTCCGCCCCGAAGAAGGCGGAAGCCGACAAGGCCGAAGCCGCCGAGGGTGACAAGGCCGAGGCGTGAGCTTCCTCGCTGACTCCCTCGAGCACCTGGTGCGCGGGATCGTCGACAACCCGGACGAGGTCCGGGTCGAGCTGCTGACCACACGTCGTGGCCGCACGCTCGAGGTGCACGTGCACCCCGACGATCTCGGCAAGGTGATCGGCCGGGGCGGTCGTACCGCGACAGCCCTGCGCACCGTCATGGGCGGCATCGGTGGCCGCGGCGTCCGTGTGGACGTCGTCGACACCGATCGCTGACCAAGGACCAACGGGATGGACGTCGTAGTCGGCCGGATCGCCAAGGCGCACGGAATCCGCGGGGAACTCGCGGTGGACGTGCGCACGGACTCGCCGGAACAGCGGTTCGCGGTCGGTTCGGCCGTCATGACGAAGCTGCGTGACGGCAGTAGCAGAAACCTCACCATCGCAGCCGCCCGCGAACACAGCGGGCGGCTGCTGGTGCGTTTCGAAGAGGTGCTGACCAGGGACGTCGCGGAGACCCTCCGCGGCGCGCTGCTGATCGCCGACACCTCCACGCTGCCGCCGACCGAAGACCCCGACGAGTTCTACGATCACGAACTCGAAGGCCTGCGGGCCGAACTCGCCGACGGCACGCTCGTCGGCAAGGTGCTCGAAATCGTGCATTCGGCGGCGGGGGAACTCCTGTCGATCGAGCACGACGGACGTGAGGTCCTGGTCCCGTTCGTGAAGGCGATCGTCCCGGCGGTCGACGTCGCGGGCGGCCGCGTGGTCCTCGACCCGCCGGAAGGCCTGCTGGACGCCTGATGCGCCTCGACGTCGTCACGATCTTCCCCGAATACCTCGACCCGCTCCGCGCCGCGCTGCTCGGCCGCGCGATCGACCGCGGCCTCATCGAGGTCGGTGTGCACGACCTGCGGAACTGGACGCACGACGTCCACCGCGCGGTCGACGACGCCCCGTACGGCGGC
This sequence comes from Amycolatopsis sp. NPDC102522, assembly GCF_055584485.1. NCBI lineage: Bacteria > Bacillati > Actinomycetota > Actinomycetes > Pseudonocardiales > Pseudonocardiaceae > Amycolatopsis > Amycolatopsis sp. NPDC102522. Next base: position 38,828 of record NZ_JBVJLY010000013.1, read on the forward strand.
GGGCCCGGCATGGTGATGAAACCGCAGATCTGGGGCCCCGCCCTGGACGAAGTCTGCGGCGAGAACACCCGCCTCGTGGTCCCCACCCCCGCCGGACGGCCGTTCACCCAGGCCATGGCCCACCAGTACGCCGCCGAGGAGCACCTGGTGTTCGCCTGCGGCCGCTACGAGGGCATCGACCAGCGGGTCATCGACGACGCCGCGAAACGGATGCCCGTCGACGAGGTCTCGATCGGCGACTACGTGCTTGTCGGCGGCGAGGCCGCGGTACTGGTGATGGTCGAGGCCGTCGTCCGGCTGCTGCCCGGCGTGCTCGGCAACGCCCGTTCCGCCGAGGAGGACTCGTTCTCCGACGGCCTCCTCGAAGGCCCCAGCTACACGCGGCCGGAGGTCTGGCGAGAGCTGGCCGTGCCGGACGTCCTGCGGTCGGGCAACCACGCGCTGATCGACCGCTGGCGCCGCGACCAGGCACTGGAACGCACGATACGGCGCAGGCCAGAACTGATCGGCCGGCTGCCGGAGGGTAGTCTCGACAAGCACGATCTCCGGGTCCTCGAGCGGTTGGACGAGGGCACCGGCGAGGCCGGGTCGAGCACCTGAGTCCCGGTCTGCAATACTTGACAGGTTGGCGTGAGTGGACGCGCGAAACTTGATTGGTGCTGCAAGCACGAATCAAGGCCGCGAGGTTCGCCGGAACGCCATCAGCCCCCGGGTAGGTCGCAGTGCCCGACACTGCGCGCCCAAGCTGCACGTAAGCCATACGAAGACGAGGACGGACCACCGATGAACACCCTGGACGCGCTGGACGCGCAGTCACTGCGTTCCGACATCCCGGACTTCCGACCGGGCGACACGCTCAAGGTTCACGTCCGCGTCATCGAGGGCAACCGCGAGCGTAACCAGATCTTCCAGGGCGTCGTGCTGCGTCGCCAGGGCGGCGGCATCCGCGAGACCTTCACGGTCCGCAAGGTGTCGTTCGGCATCGGCGTGGAGCGCACCTTCCCGGTGCACTCGCCGAACATCGCCGAGGTCGAGGTCTACAAGCGCGGCGACGTCCGCCGGGCGAAGCTGTACTACCTCCGTGAGCTTCGCGGCAAGGCCGCCAAGATCAAGGAACGCCGCGAAAACCGCGAGAAGACCTCCGCCAAGTAGGTAGCCGCACGGTTACAGGTAACCTGGCGTCGTGGTCGAACCCGTGTCCCAGAACACCTCCGAAGACGAGCCCGATCGCCCCGACGAGGAGCGCCCCACTAGGGCCTCCCGACGGGGCCGGTCCGGCTCCAAGAAATTCGGCAAGGTCAACAAGAAGCGGTCGTTCTGGAAGGAACTGCCGATCCTGATCGTCGTCGCACTCGTGCTGACGATCTTGATCCAGCAGTTCCTCGCCAAGGTCTACATGATCCCCTCGGGATCGATGGAGACCACCCTGCACGGCTGCTCGGGGTGCACGGGCGACCGGATCCTGGTCGACCGGATCACGTACGACTTCACCGATCCCGGCCCGGGTGACGTGGTGGTCTTCAAGGGACCGCCCGCCTGGGTCGGCGAGATCGAGACGCCGGAGTCCGGCAACATCTTCGTCACCGGCTTCCGCGCCCTCGGATCGCTGATCGGGTTCGCGCCGCCGGACGAGCGCGACTTCGTCAAGCGGATCATCGCGGTCGGCGGCCAGACGGTGCAGTGCTGCGACAACAACCGGGTGGTCGTGGACGGCAAGGCGCTCGACGAGCCGTACGTCCACTGGGAAGAGGGCATGCCGCCCACCGAGAAGACGTTCGAGCCGGTCAAGGTGCCCGCCGGATACGTCTGGATGATGGGCGACAACCGCAACAACTCGAGCGACTCCCGGTTCCAGGGCAACGGCGGGGTGAACGGCGCCGTCCCGGTGGACAACATCATCGGCAAGGCGCGCGTCATCGTGCTCCCGCCCGGCCGCTGGGGTGGCGTTTCGGACCACAACCCGCAGGCGAACGCGCAGCCGCTGGCACTCGGTGCGCCGGCCTGGCAGCAGGGGCTTCCCCTGGGCGTCGGCATCGCCGCGGCGTGGCCCGTGGTCTTCTTCGGCAGGCGGATGTCGGCCGGAGTGCGCAAGGCGGTCGACGACCGGAGGCGGTAAGGCCTTGAGAGTTCCTGTACCGCTCATACCGGCCGAGCCGCTTCGGCCGCCGCGGGCAGTGGTGCGTGGCGACCTCTTCTGGGGGTTGCAGGGCGCGCTGGACCGGCGGGGTCTCGGCCCCGTGGCCGGTGTCGACGAGGCAGGGCGCGGTGCTTGCGCCGGCCCGCTCGTCGTGGCCGCCTGTGTCCTGCGTCCCGGCGACGCCGCCCGGCTGCCCGAACTCACCGACTCGAAGGTCCTCACGGCCAAGGCCCGCGACAGGGTCTACGACCGGGTCGTGCAGCGTGCCGTCGACTATGCGGTCATCGTCGTCCCGGCGGCCGAGGTCGACTTGTTCGGCATCCACGTCATGAACCTCGAAGGCATGCGACGTGCCGTTTCGGCGCTGCGGAACACCCCCGGCTACGTCTTGACCGACGGGTTCCGCGTGTCGGGGCTGCCCGCCCCGAGCGTCCCGGTGATCAAGGGGGACAAGGCCGTCGCCTGCGTGGCGGCGGCGTCCGTGCTGGCCAAGGTCACGCGGGACAGGATCATGGGCGACCTGCACGACGTCCACCCGCACTACGGTTTCGACGTGCACAAGGGATACAGCACGGCCGAGCACAGCGCGGCGCTGAACACGCACGGTCCGAGTCCGGTCCATCGCTGGTCGTACGCCAATGTGGCCACCGTGGCCGCCGCGCATCGGGCGCGGCCGCCTCACCCGGTCGTGCTGACCGTCGCGGCACTGGAAAACCCGAGCGTGCCGATACGTGCCCTCGGCCCCTACGTGGGTAACAATGAACGCTCCGCCGCTGGAGTGTCAGCAGAATCGCGAGGAGGGGCGCGGATTTCATGAGCGCAGAGGATCTCGAGAAGTACGAGACCGAGATGGAGCTCTCGCTTTACCGCGAGTATCGCGACATAGTCGGCCAGTTCTCGTACGTGGTGGAGACCGAGCGGCGATTCTATCTGGCCAACGCCGTCGACGTGCAGGTGCGCGACGGTGGCGGTGAGGTGTACTTCGAGGTCCGCATGTCCGACGCGTGGGTCTGGGACATGTACCGGCCCGCGAGGTTCGTCAAGCACGTCCGGGTCATCACGTTCAAGGACGTCAACGTCGAGGAACTCGACAAACCGGATCTTCGCCTGCCTGAGGACGGTCCGTTCTCCGGCTGATCTTCGGAAGTACGGGAAGGCCCCCTTCAGAGCGCTAGACGCCCTGAAGGGGGCCTTCCCGTTTCCCTAGCACGATCACCGACGATTTCCGGCTCGCACCCCTCCGCGACGTCCGAGTTATCCACAACACCCCGGTTGTCCACAGGCAGGCGAATCGAGTCTGTTCGACGGCCGGTCACCCTGGCAGCGTTGATCACACACGCACCGTGATGATCGCCGAGGGGGATCGAGATGACGAGCACGGCCGAACAGCCACCCGCCGGGGCACCGCACATCGAGCTGGGCCGATGGGGCGAAGAACTCGCCGTCCGGCATCTGGAGAAGACCGGGTATGTCGTCCTGTACCGCAACTGGCGCTGCCGGGACGGTGAACTGGATCTTGTCGCGACAGACCGAAAACGCCTCATCTTCTGCGAGGTGAAGACGAGGACGGGGGTGGGCTTCGGCACTCCGGCCGAAGCGGTGACCCCGGCCAAGGCGGACCGCATCCGCCGCCTCGCGCACCAGTGGCAGCTCAGGTTCATGATCCGCTGGTGCCCGGTCCGCTACGACATCATCGCGATCGTCGCCAGGCCCGATGCCCGGCCGAAGGTGCGGCACATCAAGGCGGCGTTCTGAATGGCGCTGGCGAAGGCCTGGTCCGTCGCGCTCATCGGCGTCGACGGCAGGATGATCGAGATCGAGGCCGACATCGGCGGTGGCTCGCCGAAGGTGACGATGGTCGGGCTGCCCGACCCAGGGCTGCGGGAGGCCAAGGACAGGGTCCGCTCAGCCGTCCGTAATTCGGGGCAGACGTGGCCGGACGAAAGAGTGATCCTCGGCCTGTCTCCGGCGAACCTGCCGAAGGTGGGGTCCGGCTACGACCTGGGCATCGCGGCCGCGGTCCTGGCCGCGACGGGGTCGGTTCCGGCCACGAAACTGCTGAACACCGTGCTGCTCGGCGAACTCGCCCTCGACGGCAGGGTGCGTGCCGTCCGCGGGGTCCTGCCGGGGCTGCTGGCGGCACGCAACGCCGGATACCGGCGCGCTGTCGTGCCCGCCGAGTCGCTGTTCGAAGCCGCCCTCGTGGACGGGCTGGAGATCGGCGGGGTAGCCCGGCTGAGCGATTTCGTGGACTGGCTCAAGGACGAAGGCGAACTAATCCGGCCCGAGCCGTTCGCTGTCCAGGAGCCGCCGCGAGTACCCGACCTCGCCGACGTCGTGGGACAGCCGGAAGCGCGCTGGGCGCTGGAGGTGGCCGCTGCGGGCGGGCATCACCTGCTCATGACCGGTCCTCCCGGGGTGGGCAAGACGATGCTCGCGAAACGCCTCCCCGGCCTCCTCCCACGACTGAGCTCCGAAGAGTCGTTGCAGGTCACCGCGGTTCATTCGATCGACGGTTCGCTCTCCCCGACCGAACCGCTGGTCACCGTGCCGCCGTTCGTCGCGCCGCATCATTCGATCAGCGTGCCCGCGCTGATCGGCGGCGGCAGCGGCCTGGCCGTTCCCGGTGCCATCAGCCGGGCGCACCGGGGCATCCTGTTCCTCGACGAGGTCTGCGAGTTCGGCCCGGAACGGCTGGAGTCGCTGCGCACGGTCCTCGAAGAGGGCGAGGTGCGGATCGCGAGGGTCAAGGGCGCCGTGCGGTACCCGGCACGCTTCCAACTGGTGCTGGCGACCAACCCCTGCCCCTGTGCCCCGACGAAAGACGCCGACTGCACCTGCTCGGCGGCCGCGCGAAGGCGGTATTTGGGCCGGCTCTCCGGACCCTTACTCGATCGGGTGGATCTGCGGGTTCGGTTGCGCCCGCTTTCCGTGCTCAGCGCGCACCTGAGCGAGCCGCCCGAGGCTTCGGCGGCTGTCCGGGAGCGGGTTCTGGAGGCGCGCGAGCGCGCTGGGAAACGCTGGGCCGAGCACGGCTGGCCGACGAACGCGGAGGTGCCCGGCCCGGCACTGCGCCGCGAATTCGCCCTGCCGTCGCAGGTCACGGCCTTGCTGGACCGCGCGCTCGAAAGGGGTGCGATCACCGCGCGCGGCGCGGACCGATGCCTTCGCATCGCTTGGACACTCACCGATCTGAAGGGTGCCGCCAAGCCGGAGGCGGACGAGGTCGCGGCGGCCCTGAACTTCCGAGAAAGGTCATCCGGATGAGTGAACTCGAAGCCGAACGCGTCGCGCGGTCGTATCTCTTGCGCGTGGCCGAGCCTCCGGCACCCGCCTTGGTGGGCTTCGTCGGCGAACACGGCCCGGTCGTCGCCGCGGAACGAGTGCGGCGTGCCGATTGCCCGCCGAAGGTGCGCGACGAGACGGCCGCGCGGCGTGCGCACGACTACGCCGAGCGGGATCTGGAGCGCGCGGCCGCAGACGAGACCCGGCTCGTCATCCCGGAAGACGGCGAGTGGCCGGCTTGGCCGTTGCTTTCGCTGGCCGTCGCCCAGGGCAGGGGTGTCTCCGGCATGGCGCCTCCGCTGGCGCTGTGGGTACGTGGCCCGGCCAGGCTCGACGAGGCGGTGGACCAGGCGATCGCGATCGTCGGCGCCCGTGCGGCGACCGAGTACGGCGAGCACAACGCGGCCGAGCTGGGGTATCACCTGGCGAGCCGGGGGATCCCGGTGTTCTCGGGGGCGGCGTACGGCATCGACGGCGCGGCCCACCGGGGCGCGCTGAGCGCGGACGGCACGACGGTCGCCCTGCTCGGCTGCGGGATCGACGCCGGATATCCGGCCCAGCACACGGCCCTGTTGCGCACCATCGGGAAGACCGGCGCGGTGGTCAGCGAGTACCCGCCGGGTACTTCGCCCGCGAGGCATCGGTTCCTCGTCAGGAACAGGCTCATCGCGGCCCTCACGGAAGGGACCGTCGTGGTCGAGGCGGGCAGGCGCAGCGGCGCACGGAACACCGCTGGCACGGCCGGGGCGTTGGGCAAGGTCGTGATGGCCATGCCGGGACCGGTGTCGTCGGGGATGTCCGCCGGCTGCCACACGCTGATCCGCGAAGGCGAGGCCACGCTGGTGACCTCGGTCGACGAGATCCTCGAGACCGCCGGACGGCTGGGGGAGCACGGCGCGGATCCGTCGAAACCGCGCCGCCGCACCGATCGGCTCGGCCCGGAGGCACTGCGAGTGCACGACGCGCTGTCCGAACGGTCAGCGAGACCCGAAGAACGGATCGCCGCCGAGTCCGGCGTGCCCGTCGAGCGCGTCCGCTCGCTCCTGCCCGAACTGGAACTCGACGGGTTCGCGGAAAGAGGTGACGCAGGGTGGCGAAGACGGGCCACCAAGACCTGACTGGCCTACACCTGAGACGCCATCCCGGCACGATCCGACCACGGACACCGCACAAGGTGCGGCGATACTTGACCATCCGCCGTACATCGCGCAGCGTGATCGGCATGCCGTCGACCGAAGGTTCCCACGGCACGGGAAAACGCGCCCGCAGACCCGATCTGCGCGCCGCCCGTGCGGCGCTGCCGGAGCCTGTCCGGAAGCTGATCGACGACTACGAGCGGCACCTTTCCCTGGAACGCGGGCTCTCCGTGCATACCGTGCGTGCCTACCTCGGCGATGTGGTGTCGCTGCTGGGCTTCGTGGACGGGAACGGCGGCCGGTTCGAGGATCTCGACATCGGGACGCTGCGCGGCTGGCTGGCCCGGCAACGCGAGGACGGGGCCGGCCGGACGACGCTGGCCAGGCGAGCGGCGGCGGCCCGCACCTTCACCGCGTGGGCTCACCGAGGCGGGGCGCTCGCGTCCGACCCGGGAGGGCGGCTGGTGGCGCCGCGCGCGCACCGCAAGCTTCCCGGGGTCCTCCGCGCGGAGCAGGCGAGCGAGGTCATGCGCTCCTCAGCCGCCGGTGCCGAACAGCGCGACCCGGTGGCTTTGAGGGACAGTGCCATCGTGGAACTGCTCTACGCGACCGGTGTGCGGGTCTCCGAACTGTGCGGGCTGGATACGGGCGACGTCGACTTCTCCCGGCGCGTCGTGCTCGTGCTGGGCAAGGGCGGCAAGGAACGCGTCGTGCCGTTCGGTGTCCCCGCCGAGGCGGCTTTGCGGGTGTGGCTGGACGAGGGCAGGGGAAAGCTCGCCGTCGAAGCGAAGGGCCAGGCAGAAGCCGCGCTCTTCCTGGGAGCGCGGGGAGGCAGGCTCGATCCGCGGGCGGCCCGCCGGGTCGTCCACGACGCCGTCGGCTCGGTTCCGGGCACGAGCGACATGGGGCCGCACGGCCTGAGGCATTCGGCGGCCACTCATCTGCTCGAAGGCGGTGCCGATCTTCGGAGCGTTCAGGAACTGCTTGGTCACGCTACGCTGGCCACAACGCAGCTCTACACTCATGTGACCGTCGATCGGCTGAAGGCGATCCACGACCGCGCGCACCCCCGGGCCCGATGATGCCGGGGAGGACTCGGCAGGTGACCCGGCGGCCCGAACCGGCGGCGCACGCGCATCCGCACGAGCACGGAGATCACGCTGAGTCGCATGCTGAGAACGGCGGTCCGATGACCGCCGACCCACATGTCACCGAAGCCGCCGGGAAACACCGTCCCGGCGGGAACGGTCCTGCCGTCGCGCCCGGAACACGGACGAGCTACGAGGTGGACGCCGGGATCCAGGCGTTGTGGCGGGAGTTCACCGAGTCGCCGGACCAGATCGTGCGCGACAGGCTCGTGCTGCACTACGCCCCGCTCGTCAAGTACGTCGCGGGCCGGGTCGGCACCGGCCTGCCGACCCACGTCGACGTCGGCGACCTGATCCAGTCCGGGATCTTCGGCCTGGTCGACGCGATCGAGAAGTTCGAACCCGCCAGGGGCCTGCGGTTCGAGACCTACGCCATGCAGCGCATCCGGGGCGCGATCCTCGACGATCTCCGGTCCCAGGACTGGGTCCCCAGGGCGGTGCGCAGCAAGGCCCGCGAAGCCGAGCGCGCGCTGGAACGCCTCGGTGCCCGCCTGAACCGCACGCCGACCGACGCCGAGCTGGCGGCCGAGCTCGAAATCAGCGTCGACGACCTGCGCGAGTTCTACGGCCAGATGCAGCTGACCAGCGTCATCGCACTGGAAGACCTGGTCGCCGCGGGCAAGGACAGCGGCTCGCTGGTCGACACCCTGCCCGACGACGGCGCCGTCGACCCGGTGGCCGTCCTGGTCGACCAGGACAACCGCCGCCAGCTGGCGCAGGCCATCGCCCAGCTCACCGAACGCGACCGGATCGTGGTCGGCCTCTACTACTTCGAGAGCCTGACCCTCGCCGAGATCGGCAAGGTCCTCGGCGTCACCGAGTCGCGGGTCAGCCAGCTGCACACCCGCGCCGTCATGCGGCTGCGCGCGAAGCTGGTCGAGCAGGCCTGACGGCCACGGGAACCATCCCGCCGGACGGGGTGTCGTCCGTCCGCACACGCTTGTCGTCCATCTGATCACGCGTGACCTCCTGTAGAGACCGCCGCAGCGACGCGACCACGGAGCACCTCCTCGACGCCATTCGGCCAGACGCGCCCACAGCCGTGACCAGACACGGGTCTCGCGTGACTGGGGGCGGGTCTCGCGTGACTGGAGGCAAAACTCGCGTGGCTGGAGGCGGAACTCGCGTGATCAGGGGCGGACGACACGCGTGATTAGACGCGGGACTCGCGTGACCGGACGCGGGACTTGCGTGACTGGGGGCGGGTCTCGCGTGACTGGGGGCGGGACTTGCGTGATCAGGGGCGGAACTCGCGTGGCCAGGGGCGGACGACACGCGTGATTAGACGCGGGACTCGCGTGACCGGACGCGGGTCTCGCGTGACCAGACACGGGACTCGCGTGATTAGACGCGGGACTTGCGTGATCAGGGGCGGGACTTGCGTGAGTCGAGGGCGCACGGGACGGGGCTCAGTCTCCTTCCCACGGTTTGAGGCGGATCTCGGACGGTTCACCGATCAACGCGAGTGGGTCGACGTACTCCTCGCCCCGCCGGACGCCGAAATGCAGGCACGCCGGTTCCGGGCAGCCCGGGTGGCCCGCGACGAGCGTTCCGAGCACCTGGCCCCGGTAGACCTGATCACCCGCGGTGACCGTCGGGGCGAGCGGTTCGTAGGTGGTGCGCAGGCCGCCGTCGTGATCGATCGAAACCACCCCGCGGCCCGCCACTTGCCCGGCGAACATCACCACTCCCTCGGCGGCCGCGAGCACGTTCGTGCCCGGCGCGGCGGCGAGGTCGACACCCCGGTGGCCGGGGCCGTACGGCGTCGACGGCGGCTCGAAGTACCTGGTGACGCTCGGTGCCGGAGAAAGCGGCCAGGAGAGGCGCCCTTGCGGCGAAGGCGCGCCTCTGGCCGTTCCCGGCGTCGCCGAAGCGGCCAAGAGCGCGAGCACGGTCGCGAGGATCGCGAGGCGGGGAAGGCCTCGCGGGCGTCCCGGGCGGCGGTGCCTGCCACCGGTGCGGTCGATCGCGAAAGAATGCCTGGTGACAGGGCGGGAACAGGTCGTCGGTGTCATGTGTTCCAGCTTGCGGGCACGGCGTGGCGTGCGGGGCGCGCCGGTGGAATCTGTGGATAACCGAGGCGGTTGTGGACAACCCCTCTCATCAGGGGCTGCCGGTGCGGTGCCCGGTGGCGACAGGGAGTAGACTCTTTTGCGCGGTCCGCGGCAGCGGACTGACTTCGCGTGCACGTGCGCGCTCCCGATGGCCGATCTCCTCACGGAGGGTCAGGACAAGCGGGGGCACACGGTCCGGCGGTCCTCGGGGTCACTTCACTCCCGGGTCCGGACCCGAGCATCTGTACCAGGGCGATCGGCCACCCGGCCGAGAGCGACGAACCGAGCAAGCGCGTTCCGGCGGAGCCGGGCGCGCACGACACAGAAGAGGTTGATTCCGGCAATGGCCGTCGTCACCATGAAGCAGCTGCTCGACAGCGGCGTCCACTTCGGGCACCAGACCCGTCGGTGGAACCCGAAGATGAAGCGCTACATCTTCACCGAGCGCAATGGCATCTACATCATCGACTTGCAGCAGACGCTGACGTACATCGACCGTGCGTTCGAGTTCATCAAGGAAACCGTCGCGCACGGCGGCACCATCATGTTCGTCGGCACGAAGAAGCAGGCTCAGGAAGCCATCGCTTCCGAGGCCGCGCGCGTGGGCATGCCCTACGTGAACCAGCGCTGGCTCGGCGGCATGCTGACCAACTTCCAGACGGTGCACAAGCGTCTTCTCCGCCTGAAGGAGCTCGAGTCGCAGGAGCAGACCGGCGGCTTCGCCGGCCTGACCAAGCGAGAGATCCTCACGCTCACCCGTGAGAAGGACAAGCTCGAGAAGACCCTCGGCGGTATCCGCGACATGGCCAAGGTGCCCAGCATCGTGTGGATCGTCGACACGAAGAAGGAGCACATCGCCGTCGGCGAGGCTCGCAAGCTGAACATCCCGGTCGTCGCGATCCTGGACACCAACTGCGACCCCGACGAGGTCGACTACCCGATTCCGGGTAACGACGACGCGATCCGTTCGGCCGCGCTGCTGACCAAGGTCGTGGCCGAGGCCGCCGCCGCCGGTCTGATGGCCCGCTCCAGCCGCAACGGTTCTTCCGCCGACACCAAGCCCGAGGCAGGCGTCGCCACGGGCGAGCCGCTGGCCGAGTGGGAGAAGGAGCTGCTCGCCGGCTCCGAGACCGCCGCCGCGGACGCCAAGGAAGCCGCCGCCGCGACCGGCGCGGCCACCGAGGCCACCGAGGCCCCGGCTGAGGCTCCGGCAGAGGTCCCGGCCGAGCAGGCCACCGCCTCCTCCTGATCCACCCGCTTGTGGGGCCGCCTCCGGGCGGCCCCACAAGTACCTCCCCAAAAGACTTTCTCGTACCTGAAAAGGACGGATACACCCACGATGGCGAACTACACCGCCGCAGACGTGAAGCGTCTCCGCGAGCTGACCGGCTCCGGCATGATGAACTGTAAGAAGGCGCTGGAGGAGAACGACGGCGACTTCGACAAGGCCGTCGAGTTCCTGCGCATCAAGGGCGCCAAGGACGTCGGCAAGCGCGCCGAGCGCGCCACCGCCGAAGGCCTCGTCGCCGGCGACGGCGGCGTGCTGATCGAGCTCGACTCCGAGACCGACTTCGTCGCGAAGAACGAGGACTTCCAGGCCCTCGCCGCGAAGATCGTCGAGGTCGCGAAGGCCGAGAAGACCAGCGACGTCGAGAAGCTGAAGGCCGCCTCGCTCGACGGCAAGACCGTCGACGAGCAGGTCCAGGCGATGGCCGCCCGTATCGGCGAGAAGCTCGAGCTGCGCCGTGTCGCCGCCTACGAAGGCACCACCACCACGTACCTGCACCGTCGCGGTGCGGACCTCCCGCCCGCCGTCGGCGTGCTCATCGAGTACACCGGTGAAGGCGAAGCCGCCGCCGAGGCCGCTCGCGGTGCCGCCATGCAGGTCGCCGCGCTGAAGGCCAAGTACCTCACCCGTGACGAGGTCCCGGCCGAGATCGTCGACAACGAGCGCCGCGTCGCCGAGGCGACCGCCCGCGAAGAGGGCAAGCCGGAGCAGGCCATGCCCAAGATCATCGAGGGCAAGGTCAACGCCTACTACAAGGACAACGTCCTGCTCGAGCAGCCGTCGGTCAAGGACAACAAGAAGACCGTCAAGGCCCTGCTCGACGAGGCCGGCGTGACCGTGAGCCGGTTCGCCCGGTTCGAGGTCGGCCAGGCCTGATCCAGGCGCGGAACACAAGAACCACCACTGTGCCCCGTCTCCGTCCATCGGGGACGGGGCACAGTCGGGTTTCAGAGCATGAGGGAGGGCGACATGGGTGTCCGGGTCGAAGGCGGATACCGGCGGGTGCTGCTGAAACTGGGCGGCGAGATGTTCGGCGGCGGTTCCATCGGGGTTGATCCGGATGTGGTGCACTCGGTCGCTCAGCAGATCGCCGACGTCGCCCGCACGGGCGTGCAGATCGCCGTCGTGATCGGCGGCGGCAACTACTTCCGCGGCGCGGAGCTGTCGCAGCGCGGCATGGACCGTGACCGCGCCGACTACATGGCGATGCTCGGCACCGTCATGAACTGCTTGGCGCTGCAGGACTTCCTGGAGAAGGAGGGCCTGCCCACCCGCGTGCAGACCGCCATCACCATGGGGCAGGTCGCCGAGCCGTACATCCCGCGCCGCGCCGAGCGTCACCTGGAAAAGGGCCGCGTCGTCATCTTCGGCGCCGGGGTCGGCATGCCGTACTTCTCGACCGACACCGCTGCCGCGCAGCGCGCGCTCGAACTCGGCTGCGAAGCCGTCTTGATGGCGAAGGCCGTCGACGGCGTCTACACCGCGGACCCGAAGAGCGATCCGACCGCCGAGATGTTCCACGAGATCAGTCACCGCGAGGTGCTGGAACGGGACCTCAAGGTCGCCGACGCCACCGCGTTCAGCCTGTGCATGGACAACAACATGCCGATCATCGTGTTCAATCTGCTCACCGAGGGGAACATCGCCCGCGCGGTCAGCGGTGAGAGGATCGGCACCCTGGTCGACACCCCCGCCGACGGGGTGTCCGCGTAGTCCTGCTCTGATCTTCGCAATCGGTACGCATACACAACAACGGGAGTTGCCGTGATCGACGAGACCCTCCTCGACGCCGAGGAGAAGATGGAAAAAGCGGTGTCCGTCGCCAAGGAGGACCTGTCGTCGGTACGCACCGGCCGGGCCCACCCTGGGATGTTCTCGCGCGTTGTCGTCGACTACTACGGCGCGCCGACCCCGCTGAACCAGCTGGCGGGAGTCAACATCCCCGAAGCCCGGATGGCGTTGATCAAGCCTTACGACCAGACCTCGCTCAACGCCATCGAGAAGGCGATCCGCGAGTCGGACCTCGGCGTCAACCCGAGCAACGACGGCAACGTGATCCGCATCGTCATCCCGCAGCTCACCGAAGAGCGCCGCAAGGAGATGGTGAAGGTCGCCAAGGCCAAGGGTGAGGACGCCCGCGTCTCGATCCGCAGCGTCCGCCGCAAGGCCAAGGAAGAGCTGGACCGGATCAAGAAGGACGGCGAGGCAGGCGAGGACGAGGTCGTCCACGCCGAGAAGGAACTGCAGAACCTCACCGACTCGTACACGCACAAGGTCGACGAGCTCGTGAAACACAAGGAAGCCGAGCTACTCGAGGTCTGATGAGCCAGGTGAGCGAGGAACGCGAGGACCGGGTGGACGCCCCGGAACCGGTTCCGGCCACGGTGCCGGATTCAGAAACCGTGCCGGAACCGGCGCAGAAGGTTTCCCGCGCCGGCCGTAACCTGCCCGCCGCGATCGGGGTCGGGCTGGTGCTGGGGGCGGCGATCGTGACGTCCCTGCTCACCGTGCGCTATCTGTTCATCGGCATCATCGCGATCGCGATCGCGGTCGGCACGATCGAGCTGGCCGGGGCACTGAAGCGCGCGGCGGGCATCCGGATCGCACTGGTCCCGGTGCTCGTCGGCGGCCAGGCGATGATCTGGCTGGCTTGGCCGTACGGCCGCGAAGGCGCGTTGACGGCGTTCGTGCTGACGGTGCTCGTCTGCCTGCTGTGGCGGTTGCCCGGCGGCGCGGACGGCTATCTGCGCGACATCAGCGCGTCGGTCTTCGCCGCCGCGTACATCCCGCTTTTCGGTGCCTTCGCCGCCATGCTCGTCCCGCCCGAGGACGGTGTCGGCCGGGTTCTGGCGTTCATGATCGGTGTCGTCGCCTCGGACACCGGCGGCTACATCGCCGGCGTGCTGGGCGGCAAGCATCCGATGGCCCCCAGCATCAGCCCGAAGAAGACCTGGGAAGGCTTCGCCGGGTCGCTCGTGGCCGGTGTGGTCGCCGGTGCGCTGACGCTGAGTCTGCTGCTCGACGGCCACGCCTGGCAGGGCGTGCTGTTCGGTGCGGCGATCGTCTGCACCGCGACGCTGGGCGATCTCGTCGAGTCGCTGATCAAACGCGACCTCGGGGTCAAGGACATGGGGAACATGCTGCCGGGGCACGGCGGGCTGATGGACCGGCTCGACTCGTTGCTCCCGTCGGCCGTCGTCTCCTGGTTGCTGCTCTCGGCCTTCGTCCCGGTTTAGCCGCGACCTCATGTGACAAGTCAGGGCGGCTGGGCCAAGGTCGAAGTATGCGAACTCGACGGATGGGTAAGCGAATTTCGGCCCTGGCCCTGAGCTTGATGACGTTCGGGGCCCTGACTACAGCCGTGGCGGAAGCGGGCGAAAGCCCGGTCGTCCGCACGGATTCCGGTCCTGTTCGCGGCGTGAGTACCAGCGAATACCGGAGTTTCCAAGGCATTCCGTTCGCCGCGCCGCCGGTCGGCGGCCTGCGTTGGGCGCCGCCGCAAAGACCCGCTTCGTGGACGGCCGTGCGGGACGCGAGCAAGCCCGGGCCTCGGTGCGCGCAGGGCGCGGGGATCGGTTCGGACCCGAGCGACACCGAGGATTGCCTGTACCTCAACGTGACCAGCCCGGCCAAGCCGACGCACAAGCCGCGTCCGGTGATGGTCTGGGTGCACGGTGGTGGCTTCACCTCCGGCGCCGGCAGCGACTACGACTTCAAGCGCATGGCCCTCGGCGGGGACGTCGTCGTGGTGACCGTGAACTACCGGCTGGGCGTGTTCGGCTTCTTCGGCCACCCGGAGCTCGGACGCGACTCCGGCGTCTTCGGCCTCCAGGACCAGCAGGCCGCTCTTCGCTGGGTGCAGCGCAACGCCCGTGCTTTCGGGGGAGATCCCCGGAACGTCACGCTGTTCGGTGAGTCCGCCGGCGGGATGAGCACGTGCGCCCAGCTGACCTCCCCGTCGGCCGCGGGTCTGTTCCACCGCGCGATCATCCAGAGCGGTCCGTGCACGCTGACCTGGCCCGACGGCGGATTCTTCCCGGGTGCGCCCGCGGGGTCGCCGTACCTTCCCCGCGCCGAAGCCGAGGCGTCGGGTACCGACGTCGCGAAGAAGCTGGGCTGTGCCGACGTCGACTGTCTTCGCCGCATCCCGGCCAAGGATCTGCTGAGTCAGCCGGCCGGGGCGCCCACGTACGGCACCGATCTGCTGCCGGAGCATCCTGCGGCCGCCCTCCGCGAAGGCCACTTCGCCCGTGTGCCGGTGCTGACCGGGATCACGAGGAACGAGTCGAGGCTGCTCGTCGCGCTGTTCCCCGGACATCCGTTCACTGAAGAGCACTACCAAGAGCTGTTGCGCACCGCGTTCAAGGACAAGGCGCCGCTGGTCGCCGCCGAGTACCCCTCGGCGAAGCACGGCGGCCCGGCGATGGCGTTCGCGGACGCCATGACCGACCGGAGCTGGGGGTGTCCTCAGGCGGGGAACGAGCGGTTGCTGCGCGAGCGCACCCGGACCTTCGGCTACGAGTTCGCCGATCAGGACGCTCCGCCGCTTCTTCCGGCTCCTCCGGGAATGGTTCCCGGCGCTTCCCATGGATCCGAATTGGCTTATTTGTCTGATATGACCCCGTCCCCGGGGAAATTGACGCCCGCGCAACAGAAGCTCGCGGGGCAAATGATTCAGTACTGGACCGGGTTCGCCCGGACCGGGAATCCGAACGGTGAAGACCTGCCGAAGTGGCGCCCCACGCCGCGGACGCAGTCGCTGGCGCCGGGCGAGATCGGCCCGGTCGACCTGACGTCCGTGCACAACTGCGGGTTCTGGGCGGGTCTCTGACGAAAGAGCCGGGGTGACCACGTGGTCACCCCGGCTCTTCGTTCAGTCGTCGTAAGGATCGTCGACTTCGGCGCTGCCCCAGCCCTCGACCGCCCGGGAGTGGTCGATCACGGCGAACACCGAACCGTCCGGGTCGGCGAGGATCGCCATCCGGCCGTACGGGGTGTCGTAGGGCTGGACCACGACGGCGCCGCCGAGCATCAAGGCCTGTCCCGCCGTGGCGTCCGCGCCCCGGGCCGGGTCGAGTTCGAGGTAGACCATCCAGTGCGGAGGAGTGTCCGGCCGGTATTCCGAGCCCATCACGTACCGGTACAGCACCGGTTCGTGCTCGATGAGCCATTCGGCGTAGTCGAGCGACGTGCCGTCGCCGATCTGGTGGCTGGTGTAGTCGAAGAGGCGGCAGTAGAAGTGATCCGCCGCCGCGCCGTCGTGGGTGTTGAGGTCGGCGCCGCTGAAGGTGTTGGGCACGCCCGTCGCGAACTCCCAGGTGGCGGGCGGTTCCCAGAAGACGACGTGCGCGCCGCACGCGTCGATGGCGTGGATGATGTTGCCGCGGTGGGGAATCGCCATCGGACCGAGCGTGACCCGGCCACCGAGACTGTCCACCCACTCCGCGGCCGCGGCCGCCTGCGGCACCGAGATGTGAATGCTCCAGCCGTACGGTCCCTCCGCGCCCGCGCGGTACAGACCGCCGGTCGGGACGCCGTTCAGCGTCGCGATCGAGTATCGGCCGGTCGGCGTCGCCGGATCACGCTGAACGGCGAATTCCCAGTCGAATAGTCCGCTGTAGAAGGCTTGTACGGCCGCTTCGTCTCTGCATGCGAGTTCGATCCAGCACGGGATTCCTGAAGGGATGACGGAAGTGTGGGCGGCCGAACCAAGCGACATGCGGTTCTCCCTTAGCGGTGGGAGTAAAGTCTAGTCGCTATCCGCATTGTTTCCGTGAAAGATTTCGAACCTGGATGGCCCGGAACCCGGCCCGGTGTCCCATCGTTGGAGCTTCCGTGCGCTGGTTTCCCCGAGCTGTCTCCGCCTTCCGCCGCGGCGAGGAAGTGCTGCCGAGCCCGAATATCTGGTACTACCAAAAGGCTTACGAGGTCGAGAACCGTGCGCAGGACGTCGGGGACGAGATCTGGCGGGTGCTCGCCGGGTACCGCGACTGGGCCGGGGCGGACGTGCTCGACATCGGCTGTGGTGACGGGTTCCACCTGCCCCGGTTCGCCGCGACCGCGCGGTCGGTGCTCGGGATCGAACCCCACGAGCCGCTCGCCCGTGACGCGCGGCACCGCGTCGAGGACCTGCCGAACGTCGAAGTGCGGCAAGGCCGTGCGCAGCGGCTTCCGGTGCCGGACGAGGCTTTCGACGTCGTTCACGCCCGGACCGCCTACTTCTTCGGCCCTGGTTGTGAGCCCGGCCTTCGTGAAGCGGAGCGGGTGCTGCGGCCCGGTGGGACGCTGCTGATCGTGGATCTCGATGTGGCGAGTGAGCCCTACGGACGCTGGATGCGACTGGATCTGCCGCACTACGACCCGCCGGGAGTCGAGAAGTTCTTCACCCGCCAGGGATTCGACTGCCGCAAGGTGATGACGCGGTGGCTGTTCGAGGACGCCGCCGCGATGGAAGCGGTGCTGAAGATCGAGTTCAGCGCTCCGGTCGCGGCGAAGGCGATCGCGGAGGTCCGGCGCCTGAGCGAGGTTTCGTCAGGCGTCGGTGCGGAGCAGGTGACGGTGCCGGTGGGCTATCGCGTCCATGCGCGGACCAAGCCCACCGGCCTCGTCGTCCCAGGTCACTCCGCGTCCTCGGCGGATGCCGTGCCCGGAGTGGTGTCGTCGGCCTCGCCGAGGATGCCGTAGATCGTCCGGCGTGCCTCGTTGAGGACGTCGACGGTGCGGGCCTGCTGGGCTTCGCTGCCGGCGTGCATGACCTGCGCGACGGCCGCGGCCAGGGTCGCCCCCGCCTTGCGCAGGTTCACCTCGACCGGGTCGACGTCGTGGGCGATCTGCTCCCACGGCGGGACGGCGTCCTGCTGCTCGGCCGCGGCGCGGCCGGATTCGGTGAGTTCGAACAGCTTCTTGCCGCTCTCGTCCTTGCTGATCACCAGGCCTTCGTCGGCCAGCATCTGCAGGGTCGGGTAGACCGAGCCGGGGCTCGGCTTCCAGAAGCCGCCGCTGCGCTCGCCGATCTCGCGGATGATCTCGTAACCGTGCCTCGGCTGCTCGGACAGCAGCGCGAGGATCGCGGCGCGGACGTCACCGCGTTTGCCGCGCCGTCCGCCGGGGCGGCCGTGCCGATGCCGGTGGCCCGGCCCGCCCGGACCCGGGGGGAAGTCGCCGAAGCCGCCGCGAGCCCAGGGCCCGAAGGCGGGTCGGCCGTGTTCTGAAGGGAAAGGTCGTCGTCGCATGATGTGAATCCTCTCTACGTAATGTTTCGACACGTTCACGATATATCGGAAACAGTCGCATGGCAACCTTCTTCGGGTGAGGTGGGTCTCGTTGGCTTGTGCTCGTCAGGCGCGGGGGAGCGGCGACACGAGGCCCGGCACCAGGGTGTGCGTGACCCGGAATCCGGCCGCCGCGACGTCACAGGTCGTGAGGTCGACGCTGATCACCTCGAGGTCACGGGCTTCGACGCGGTCCTGATACGCCTTGAGCCGCCGTTCGCCGAGCGCGGGCAGATCGTCCCAAGACCGGTCCGGCAGGTTGCGCAGCCGCGGCGCGACCCGGCTGCCTGCCCGCGGGTCGAGGTGGATCTGGTGCCGGCAAAGGGGATCGGTGACGTCGGCGAAGTCGTCGCGATAGGAGTCGAGGTAGCGCCTGTCCGCCCGGTACGGCTTGAGATCGCCGTGCTCCCGCCGCAGGGCGGCCAGTCCGCTTTCGTCGTCGAGGGTCCGATAGGTGTGGTGCAGCGCGAAACCCTCGGCGAGTGCCTGCTTGGCGGCTTCGAGCGCGTCCGGCCTGGCGGCGAAACCGAGGGACAGCCGGCGCGTCACGCGGTCGAACACCGCGGCGGCGACCACCGGGACGTCGAATCCGTTGTCGAGGGGGATGAGCGTGACCTCGTGGCCGTCCACGGTGTCGGCGATGAGCGACCGGAGCCCGTCCGGGATCGGCAGCCGCGCGAGGCGGCGCGTGTTCGCCAACCGGAGCATCGTGGTGTCGCCTTCGAGGACCTCTTCGAGGCCGGACGTGACGGCGTTCTCTCCGGAGATCCCGCTGGCGAGGCCCGACGGCAGGGGGTCGGCGAAGCGCGCTTCTCCCGCTTGCCGTTCTCGGGAAACCAGGAACGCCGGTACCCAGAGGGATTCCCCGGTGCTGTGGGAAAAGCCCTCCACCCACGAGCAGTCCGCGTCCGGCGTCAGCGGCGTGAAGGGGAAGTCAGGGGATCGGTACTGCTCGGCCGAGTAGAGGTTCAGACGGCGAGGGTCGAGCGCCGGAACGCCGTAGCGGGCGAGTCGCTCGTAGCTGGCGAAGCGCACTTCACGGTCTGGCGCGAGCCAGCTGCCGCAGTAGCGCTTCACCGCTTCGCCGACGGCTGCTTGCCGGGCGAGGTCGAAGTCGTGCCACGCCGCGCCGACGGCTTGGCGGTCGTTGGGCCAGTTCGTGACGCGGCGCATGTCCGCGACGTCGACAGCGCACACGTGCAGCCTGGCCGGCATCCCCGGCGACGTCGGGATCTCGCGGATCCCGGTCACGATCCCGGTCCGGTCGTCGATCAGCGACGCCGGTGCGGAGACCGGCCGAGTGCGATCCGGGACGGGGAGGACCGGATGGCGGACTTCGGTCAGATCCGCCGGGTTCAGGTCGATCTCGCCGGTGGTGACCGCGGTCTGTCCCCGGGCGAGCCAGCGTTCGAGGTGGGCGGCGAGATTCGCCAGCACCCAGCGGGCGTCTCCCGGATCAAGCGCGGGCAGGACCACGTCGAGCGCGTGGGTTTCCGGCGCGGCCGCGCGACGGCGGGCGACGACGTCGGCGAAGTCGATCCCGCCGGGTGTGATCGCGGGCCCGGCGATCACCCGGCCTCGTTCACGGCGCAGCGGCAGCCATCGCACGCCGCTCTCGGCGCACAAGGCGTCCAACGCGGTCAGTTCGGCGTGGGCGGGGTGATCGAAGGCCGCGACCACGACGGTGTTCTCAGCGTCCACTTCGGACAGATCTCGCAGGGCTCCCACCCTTGCGTACCTGCTCGCGGCGAGCAGTTCCGCGAGCGGCACGGTGAGTGCCCGGGATCCGGTGAGGAGAACCGTGGTTTCGGGAATGATTTTGCACCACCTCCGCCGACCGAGTCTCGGACGGCACATGACGCACGCGCGTCTCCTCGTATGCGATCCGCACGGCGGGTCCGGGCATCGGTCACGTGACCTGGGGAACAGTGCTCCGGGGCGGCCCGGGCGCGTCGGAGGTGGACATGGGAGACTGACTGGGCTATGACTGCCCTCCCTCTCGTCTTCGACGCGCCCAAGCGCGGCCTCCCGCCGCGCCACCTCGCCGACCTCACCGCCGCCGAGCGGGCCGAGGCCGTCGCCGAGCTGGGTGAGAAGCCGTTCCGCGCGAAGCAGCTGTCGAACCACTACTTCTCGCGGCTCACGGTGGACCCGGAGGAGATGACCGACATCCCGGCGGCGTCGCGGGAGAAGCTCGTCGGCGATCTGATGCCGACGCTGCTCACCGAGATCAAGGCGCTCGCCTGCGACGACGGCTCCACCCGCAAGACCCTGTGGCGCGCGCACGACGGGACGCTGCTGGAGAGCGTGCTCATGCGCTACCCGGACCGCGCGACCCTGTGCATCTCGAGCCAGGCGGGCTGCGGCATGGCGTGCCCGTTCTGCGCGACCGGACAGGGCGGCCTCGACAGGAACCTTTCGACGGCGGAGATCGTCGACCAGGTCCGTTCGGCCGCCGCTGTGATGCGTGACGGCGGGATGGCGGGCGGCCCCGGCCGTCTGTCGAACATCGTTTTCATGGGCATGGGCGAGCCGCTGGCGAACTACAAGCGGGTGGTGGCGGCCGTCCGGCGGATCACCGACCCGTCGCCCGACGGCCTGGGGATCGGCCAGCGTTCGGTGACGGTGTCGACCGTCGGCCTGGCGCCGGCGATCCGCAAGCTGGCGGACGAGAAGATGCAGGTGCGGCTCGCGGTTTCGCTGCACACGCCGGATGACGAGTTGCGCGACACGCTGGTGCCGGTGAACGAGCGCTGGTCGGTGGACGAGGTCCTGTCCGCGGCCCGGTACTACGCGGACACGTCCGGTCGCCGGGTGTCGATCGAATACGCGTTGATCCGGGACATCAACGACCAGCCTTGGCGGGCCGAGCTGCTGGCGAAGCGTCTTCGCCAGCACCTGGGCCAGCTGGTGCACGTGAACGTGATCCCGCTGAACCCGACTCCGGGCAGCAAGTGGGACGCGTCGCCGAAGCCCGTGGAGCGGGAGTTCGTCCGGCTGGTGAACGCGGGCGGAGTAGCGTGCACGGTGCGTGACACGCGCGGTCAGGAGATCGCGGCGGCCTGCGGTCAGCTCGCGGCCGAGAACTGATTTTCCCTTTCAGTGATGGAGATTTTGTCGTGATGTATGCCCCCAGCCTGTTGGACCCGGCTGCGGACGAGCTGAAGCTCACGGACGTGATCGGCCATGGCGCGACAGGGGTCGCGCGCGAGGCCCGGACGCTGCTGGGTGAGCGGTTCAGCTCGGTGACCTTCATGTACGTCCTGATGCGGGCGTTCGAGGTGGAGTACACGGCGGCGCGGGACGCTTCGCGGTGGCACGAGTTCCACGGCGGGCCGTACGCGTTGTCGGACGCCGACCTCGAAGCGCTGCTTGCGCCCTGGCTCACCCGTTGATTCAGGTCGCGGGTGCGGTGCTGAGCATCCAGTCGCTGAAGGTGGCGAAGCGCTCGGCGCTCTCGACGGCTCCATCGGCGTACTCGATCGCGTCGGAGTGTTCGCGCACCTTCTCCAAACGAGCACGACGGGCGCTCTCGTAGCGGACGAGGGCCTCGGCCGGGTCTGCTTCGCCCGCCAATTCGGCGCGCAGGACCCCGGCGTCTTCGATGCCCAGGGTGCCGCCCACCGCGAGGTGCGGGGACAGGCCGTGCGCGGCGTCCCCGATCAGCGCGACCCTGGCGGTGGTCCAGTACGGCAGCCTCGGGACGAGCATGATCTGGTTCTCCAGAATGGACTCCTCCGGCGTCGCGGCGATCATCGCCAGCAGCTCGTCGTTCCAGCCGTCCTTCGCCAGGTAGCCGGCTCCTCGCAGCGCTTGCTCCCTCTTGCCGCCGACCGATTCCCCGGCGTCGAACTGGTTGACCCACCACATGGTCTGGCTCGCCGTGACCCGGGTGTACCCGCCCCGGGTCCGGTTCGAGCCGATGGTCAGCGCCGTGCCTTCCGGACGCTCGTCACCGGAAGGCACCATCGCCCGCCAGACACGATTGCCTTCGTGCTCGACGGCCGAACTGCCCGGTACCAGAGCGGCGCGGACGTCGGAATACACCCCGTCCGCGCCGATCAGGAGATCCGCGCGCAGGGACGAGCCGTCGGCCAGGTGCACCGCCACGTCCGTGTCCTGCTCGGTGAAGCCGGTGACATGGACGTTCAGCCGGATCCGATCCAGGCCGGCGGTCTCGGCCAGCAGGGTGTTCAGGCTCGGCCGCGGCACCATCAGGAACCGGTAGCGGGACGGGTCGTAGCCGTCCGCGCGTTCCGGGTTCCCGGCGGCGTCGAAGAACCAGGCGTCGACGATGTCCCCCATGCGCCGGACGTCGTCGCCGATGCCGAGCTTGTCGAACTCCCGCAACGCGTTGGGCCACAGGCCGATCCCGGCACCCACGGCCCGCACCTGAGGGGCGTGTTCCAGCACGGTGACGTCGTGTCCGATCAGGCGCAACGACGCCGCCGTGGTGAGTCCGACCAGTCCCGCTCCCACGATCACAGTGCGCATACGACCAGCCAACAAGGGAACGTGGATGACTTCAAATGCATAGATGAGTATGCCTACCATTACCCTCGTGCATCTGGATTTGAACCTGCTGGTCACCCTGGACGCGCTGCTCGACGAGTGCAGCGTCACCGGCGCGGCCGATCGGCTGTACCTCACGCAGCCGGCCATGAGCCGGGCCCTCGCCCGGATCCGGCAGGCCACCGGCGACCAGATCCTCGTCCGGTCCGGCCGCACCATGCTGCCCACGCCCTACGCCGAGCAGATCCGCGACGAGGTGCACCAGCTGGTCACCCGCGCTCAGGCTGTGCTGACTCCGGCGGCGGACGTGGACCCGGAGACCTTGGAACGCACCTTCACGGTGCAGTGCAACGACGTCGTCATCGACGCGCTCGTCGCGCACCTTGCCGCCGACCTCACCCGGATGGCGCCCGGGGTCTGCCTGCGTGTCCTCGGCGACCCCGCCGCCGACGACGACTTGCGGCGGGGTCGCGCCGATCTCCAGATCACCAATCAGGTTCCGACGCACACCGAGGCCCGTTCGATCACGGTGCTCACCGACGAACTGGCCGTGATCGGCCGCCGTGACCTGCCGCGGCCGCCGTCGACGTGGGACGCGCTCGCCGCGCTCCGGCACGTGGTCATCTCCCGGCAAGGCGGACGTCACAACCGCGTGGACGATCTGCTGAAGGCTCGCGGACTCCGCAGGAAAGTCGCCTTCACCGTGCCGACACTGGCGCTGGCCCTCCGGATCGTGGACACGCACAACCTGGTGACTGTCGCTCCCCGGCTGCTTACCAGGCACGCGCTCCCGCCCTCGCTGCGCGCGTATCCCATGCCCGGGGCCACACCGCCGATCCCCGCTGTCCTCGCCTGGCACGCCCGCCACGACCGGGACGCCGCGCATCGCTGGCTGCGCACCCTGATCGTCGACGCGCTCGGCAAGATCACTGAAGCAGCCTTTGCGGACGATCAGCGCGAGTGATGCCGAGTGGGCCGGTAGACGAGCTCCTGAGTGTGCCCGTCGAGCGTCCGGCTCTCGATCAGTTCGAGGTCGAAGTCCGCCGCGCCCTCGAAGATCCGTGCCGCCCCGGTCTCGCCGGTGAGCACCGGGAAGATCGTCACCTGGACCCGGTCGACCAGACCGGCGGCCATCAGCGCCCGGTTCATCGCCAGGCTGCCGTGCGAACGCAACGGCACGTCGGACTCCTCCTTGAGCTTGGCGACGACGTCGATGGCGTCGCCGCTCACGATCGTCGCGTCCGGCCAAGCGAGCGATTCCCGCAGCGTCGTCGACACGACCGTCGCGGGCAGGTTCTTCAGCAGGCCGACCCACGGGTCCAGCGCCTCGATCTCCACGGCGCCCGAGGACAGCATCGCGACGTTCTCCCGAAACGTGGTGGCGCCGAAGACCATCCGCTGCTTCTCGCCGTACAAGGCGACCCGGCGCTCCAGGAACTCGGGGCCCTGCTTGCCCCAGTAGCCGCCCCAGTCGCCGGTGTGGGAGCCGTAGCCGTCGAGGCTGGAGAAGATGTCGAAGGTGTAGGTCGCGGTCATGATGTCTCCTTCTGTTCGGGCTTGCCTTCACCTCCTCTACGAACGGGGTCGGAGCCATCCGACATCGCTGGGGAAAAAGATGCGCGGTCTGTCGGTGGCGACTCGAGTTAGGGCCAAGGGTGTCTTATTGAGGGGTAAGGCAAACCTGGCGTGTTTGTTGGACGGTGTCGGTGACTCTGCGCGACACCGGGTCGTTGGCGTCGACTGTGTGGATTTTGGTGCGTTGGATGACCAGAAATCCACACACTCCTCACCCTGAGTAACAACACGCGCCCTCGTCGACCCGACACCTTTGCCTTACCCCTCAATAGAACCCGAAACGCCACTCACGACCACCCCGACCGCTTCCCCCGTCACACTGTCGCCTTGTCGATCACGTCGTTCGGCCGGATGGACCAGTCGCGCGGCGGTCATGGGCGCCGCCCGCGAAACTCGGGGAAAGACTCGAACAGGAGGGTGAACCGGATGCCCGAGACCAAGGCCAGACAGGTGCGCCACAACAAGGCCGTCCAGGTGCTCGGACGGATCGGGATGGGCTGCTACGGGCTGGTGTACCTGCTCATCGGGTACCTGGCGGTACGGATCGCCATCGGCGGTGGAGGCCAGGAGGCCGACGGGCGTGGCGCGGTCGCCGAGGTCGGCTCGACCCCGGTGGGCGGTGTCCTGCTGTGGGTGTTGGCGGCGGGGCTGGTGGCGTACGGCCTGTGGCAGGCGCTGCTCGCCGCTGTCGGGTACACCTGGATCGACAAGGAGAGGCAGCGCGCCGTCAAGCGGGTGACGTCCGGCGTGCGCTGCCTGGTGGGGATCTCGCTGGGCGTCTACGCGGCCCGGCTCGCCGCGGGCGCGGGGGAGCAGGGCAGTGCCGACCAGAAGCAGCAGGAGTACACCGCGATGCTGCTCGGGTTGCCCGCCGGTCCGTTCCTGGTGATCGCGGCGGCCGTCGTCGTGTTCGGTGTCGCCGTCGCTTCGGTGGTCAACGGTGTGCGCCGTAACTTCGTGCGGGATCTCGACCTCTCGAAGTTGCCTTCGGGGACGCGGCGATGGGTCGAGCGGCTCGGCAGGATCGGTTACGCGGCAAGGGGTGTCGTGTTCGGCGTGGTCGCGGTGCTTCTCGGCTTCGCGGCGCTGAAGCACGACCCGTCCCGCTCCGGCGGGCTCGACGCCGCTCTGCGCACTCTGGCCGCCCAGCCCTTCGGCACGGTGCTGCTCATCGTCGTGGCCGTCGGAGTCGCCGCTTTCGGCGCGTATTGCGTCGGGGCGGCACGCGCCCAGCGTGGCTGAATTCCCGCCCCGGTCCGGCGGCGAACCGAGGCGGGAGTCGGAACCTACTCGACGGCGAGTTCGCCCAGTTCCGACCAGCCGTCCTGGTCGACCTTCGCGTTGATGATCCGCGGCGTCTCGGCCAGGTACGGCGGCAGATCGCGCTGAGCCGCGCGGAAATGCTCCGAACCGACGTGGGCCGCGCCCGCGTCGTCGTCCCGGAACGCCTCGACGAGAACGTATTCGTTCGGGTCGTCCAGGCTGCGGGACCAGTCGTACCAAAGGCAACCGGGCTCGGCGCGGGTCGCTTCGGTGAAGTCGCGCGCGATTTCCGGCCACCGGTCCGCGTGTTCGGGACGGACCCGGAACTTCGCCGTGATGAAGATCATGATCGTCCTGCTTTCGTGCTCAAGAGAACGGGATTCCTCCGTCGATCATCACCGACTGGCAGGTCAGGTAATCGGAATCCGGGGAAGCGAGGTACGAAACGTACGACGCCACGTCCTCGGGAACGGAGACCCGGCCGAGATGGATCAGGTTCGCATACTTCTCGATCGCCTGCACCTTCCGGATCCTTTCCGATTCCGCCGGCTTTCGTCGATGAGGTCCCACATGGCGGTCCCGACGATACCCGGGCAGTACGCGTTCACGGTGATGCCGTGCTGGGCCCATTCCATCGCGGCGGCGCGAACGGGCGACGGGCGACGATCGACGCCGCACCGATGACCTTCCCGCCGTTCCCCTGTCCGATCATCAGCTTGGCCGCGGCGATGTCGTTGACCGCGGCGCTCAGAGCGCGGACGCCGCGCGATAGTCCTTCGGCGAAGTGCCGAGAAGCCGGGTGAACATGGTGGAGAACGCGGCTGGGCTCGCGTAGCCGAGCGAGGCGGCGATCCCGGCGATGGGCCTGCCGTCCGAAAGCAGGGAAAGGGAATGCAGGACACAGGCCCGTTGCCGCCAGCGGGCGAAACCCATCCCGGTTTCGGCGGTGAATATCCGGTTCAGGGTCCGCTCGCTCACGTGCAGCCGGGATGCCCAGGCGTCCAGCGGATCATGGATGTCCGGATCGTCCAAAAAGGACTCGCACAGCGCGCGCAGCCGTTCGTGCTTCGGCAGCGGGAGATCGAGCCGGACCGGGGCGGATCGGCGGATCTCGTGCAGGATCAGGCCGATGACCGAGGCGTCCCGCCCGCGCGGGGAGTACAGCGCCGGCACGCCGACGGCTTCGTTCAGCAGCTCCCGGAGCAGGGCTGAGACCTCGACGACCTGGCAGCGCCGAGGGAACCACGGCACCGCTTTCGGCTCGATGTACAGGCTCCTGGTGCTCACGGTCGTCGTGAAGACCTGATGGCCGGTCTCCGGCGGGACGAGCACCGCGCGCCGGGCCGGGATGGTCCACGTACCGTCGGCCGTTTCGACCCGCATCGATCCCGTGGCGCTGTAGAGGAACTGTGCCCGCCGGTGCCTGTGCAGGGGAATCCGGTGCCCTGGGGGGTAATCGGTGCGGATCGCCACCACCGCGCGGTCGAGGTGGTCGACCTCGTCGATGGGGATGTCACGCACCTCACGCACGCTACTCCGCCTGTCCGATACGCGAAAGAAAGTGTCGCCCTTTCGAATGCCCGCCGCGCCGGGAGCACCTACCGTCGGAGGAGTGTTGATCGAGATCGCGGTGCTCCTCGGGTTCGGCTGTCTGTGCGGTGTCACCACCGTCCTTTTCGGATTCGGCGGTGGCTTCATCACCGTGCCCGTCGTCTACGCCTTCGCGCTCGCCGGGCCGGACCACGCCTTGGGCGCGATGCACGTGGCGGTGGCCACCTCGACCGCGGTGATGGTGGTCAACGCCGGGAGCGCGACCCTCGCCCAGCTGCGGACCGGACGGCTTCGCCGCGACTACCTGTGGCCGCTCATCGCTTTCATCGGCCTGGGCGCCGTGCTCGGCTCTTTCGCCGCCACCGTGGCCGACGAAAGCGTGCTGCGCTGGCTCTTCGTCGCCTATCTCGCGCTGACGATCGCGGACAGCGTGGTCCGGAAGGGGTTCGTGAGCAGGCGCGAGGACACCCGGCCCCGCCCGCTCGGCGGGATCACCACCATCGCGGGCGGGACCGGGATCGGTGCCGTGGCGAGCTTCCTCGGTGTCGGGGGCAGTGTGCTCACCGTCCCTCTCATGCGGCGCAAGGGGCTGCCGATGGCCGACGCGACCGCGCTGGCGAACCCCTTGAGCCTGCCGGTGGCGGTGATCGGCACCGCCGTCTACGCCTTCGCGGCGACGGGAAGGTCTTCGGGCGGCGCTCATCTCGGTTACATCGATCTGGTGGCCGCGGGTGCGCTGCTGTGCGGGTCGCTGCCGACCATCGCCCTGACCCGCCGGATGGTCGGCCGGATCCCGGACCGT
The DNA here is from genome assembly GCF_055584485.1 of Amycolatopsis sp. NPDC102522. Lineage (NCBI taxonomy): Bacteria > Bacillati > Actinomycetota > Actinomycetes > Pseudonocardiales > Pseudonocardiaceae > Amycolatopsis > Amycolatopsis sp. NPDC102522. The sequence continues at coordinate 66,850 of NZ_JBVJLY010000013.1, forward strand.
GCCCACGCGATCGCGTATCTCGCCCTGCTCGCCGCCGCGCTGATCGCGATCGTCGTGCGCTAGTGATCGGATGAGTTCGACCGAAGTCAAGTCTTGACAAGCGAGCGAGCGGGATGACAAGGCAAGTTGTCCATTAAAGATCCGACGAATCCTCTATACCTTTGTCGGATCTTGCGCCAAGATCTTCCGCATGAAACTGAGATCGATCACCAAACGCATGTTCGTTCTCGGGCTGCTGACGGTTCTCGGGACCACCGGGGCGACGTCAGTGGCCGGCGCCGACCCCTTGCCCGCGCCCTCGGACGTCAACGCGACCGGGCTGCCGCGCGGCGGCTGGGAACCGATCGGCCCGAACAGCGTCGGCGGGTTGCTGGCCGTGTCGCCCGCCGGACTCGTGATGATGCAGCCCGGCCCGCCCGCGTTGTGGCTCTCCAGCGATCGCGGCGCCTCCTGGAGTGCGCGCCGGGGTCTGCCGGCGGACACCTCCATCCAGGGATTCTTCGCCGATCAGGTGAACCCGGACCGCATGCTCGCGGTGGGCAACAAGCCAGGGAACCAGGTCGGCGAGTGGCACGGGATGCTGCTGCGCACCACCGACCGCGGCCAGACCTGGGAGACCCTGCGCGAGTGGTACCCCGACGGCGCGTTCGGCATGGCCACGGACCCGACCGGCCGGGTCGTCGTGGTGCAGAACCTCGACACGCTGAGTGTCAGCACCGACGGCGGCGAGAACTGGAACGACGTGCCGAGGACCTGGCCGCGTGAGGGGATCGCCGCGCCGGTCGGCGCGCTCAAGCTCACCATGGTCGGCGACGACGCCTACTTCACGACCGTCTACCCGGAGTACTCGCTGTGGGTGGTCCGCGGGGTCAGCACCAAGGAGCCGCGGGCCGAACTCGTCTACCGCACCAACGGCGAGGTCAACCAGGTCGCTTCGGACGGCAAGCGGTTCGTGGTCACGGTCGGCTCCGAACTGCACGGTTCCACCGACGGCGGCAAGACCTGGACGGTGCTGCGACGCGAACCGGGCGGGCAACCCCTGCGCGAGCCGCGCTTCGTCGGCGGCCGTCTGTACGTTTCGACGTATAACGACATAGACGTCAGCGCGGATTTCGGCCGTACCTGGACCCGCAAACCGGTGCCCGCCGCGGGTGAAGGCGTCAGCGACATGATCGAGCTCCCCGCCGCCGCGGGCAAACCCGCCACCACGCTGATCTCCGCGCTGTACCGAGGGGTGTACGCGGACGGCGGCAAGAGCGGCTACCAGCAGGTCGGCGTACCCGGCGAATCCATTCGCGACCTCGTGACCAGCGGGAACCTGCTGCGGGAGAACGTGGTCGCGGCCGGTGTGCAGGAGATCTACAACACCCCGCTCCCGCGCGGCAAGGTCTCCGCGACGGACCGGGCCTGGCAGTCGCACCCCACCGACAGGCTGCACGAGGACGCGCGCCTGTCCGTCTCGCCGAGCCGCCCGGACGTCGTCTGGCAGGTCACCCGGAACGGGTTCGCGCTCGACGTGCTCCGCAGCGGTGACGGCGGCCGCACCTGGCAGTTCGCGGCGAAGGCGAAGGAAGGTCTCCCCAGGGCGATCTTCGCGCATCCGGCCGACCCGGACAGGCTGCTCGTTTCAGCGTTCGCGCCCAGCGGCTATGTGCTCTACCGCAGTGACAACGCGGGCAAGACCTGGGAAAAGCTCACCACCGACATCGGGTTCATCGCGTTCGCCGGCGACCCGTGGAACGCGAACCGGGTCTGGGGCGGGGACTCCGGCGGCCTTTCCCGGTCGGACGACGGCGGCAAGACCTGGACCCACGTCTCCGGCGAACCGGTCAGTTCGATCTCGGTCAGCCGATGGGGTGGCGGGCGCGTCCTCGCCGGTGGCGCGGGCATCCTGCTCAGCGAGGACAACGGCCGGACGTTCCGGCGGGTCCTCGACGGCGGGGACTCCCGTGAGATCAGCCGGATCCTGCCGCATCCGTTCGACTTCAGGGTGTGGTTCGCGAGCAGTTCGACAGGGGGAGGCGTGCTGCGCAGCAAGGACTTCGGCCGCACCTGGTCGCCGGTGCCCGGAGCGCTCCCTGACGCCAGGGTGCTCTCGATGGCGATCAGCGCCGACGGCCGGTACCTGCTCGCGGGTACCGCGCAGTCCGGGGCGTACCGGCTGACGCTGTACTGAGTCGGAGCGCTTCGTGGCCGGAGAAAGTTCCGGCCACGAAGCGTTTACTCGGTCCCTTGCCGGATGTCAGAGTCAAGGTCATGGCCATCGACGTCGCCGCCCTCCGGCTCCACTTCCCTTCCCTCGCCGACGGAACCGCCTTCTTCGACGGACCCGCGGGTACCCAGACACCCCGGCCCGTCGCCGAAGCCATCGCCGGGACGCTGACCGCTCCACTGTCGAACCGGGGCAAGGTCAGCCCGTCCGAACTCAACGCCGAGAACACCGTCTCGGCTTTCCGTGCCGCGTACGCCGACTTCCTCAACGTGCCTGCCGAAGGCGTCGTCCACGGCCGCAGCGCCACTCAGCTGACGTACGACTTTTCGCGGCACCTGGCCAAAAACTGGCGTGAGGGCGACGAGATCGTCGTCAGCCGCCTCGACCACGACGCCAACGTCCGGCCCTGGGTCCAGGCCGCGGAGCGGGCGGGGATGACCGTCCGCTGGCTCGACATCGACCCCGAAACCACCGAACTCGGCCTCGAATCCCTTGTCCTCACCGAGAGGACGAAGCTGGTCGCGGTCACGGCGGCTTCGAACGTCCTCGGCACCAAGCCGCCGATCCGCCGGATCGCCGAGCTCGCCCACGACGCCGGAGCGCTGGTGTTCGTGGACGGAGTGCACTACGCCGCCCACGATCCGGTGGACGTTCCCGCGCTGGGGGCGGACTTCTTCGTCTGCTCGCCGTACAAGTTCCTCGGCCCGCACTGCGGGGTGCTCGGCGCGTCGCCCGCCCTGCTCGAAACCGTCGAGCCGGACAAACTCATGCCGTCGCCGGACACCGTGCCCGAACGCTTCGAATTCGGTACCCTGCCGTACGAAATCCTCGCGGGCGCGGCGGCGGCGGTGGACTTCCTCGCCGCCATCGACCCCGGATCGGGCGGTGCACGGCGGGAGCGGCTGACGAATTCGCTGGAATCCTTGCACGAACACGAAATCGCGCTGCGCGCCCGGCTGGAAAAGGGTCTGGGAGACGCTGTCACCGTCCACTGCAAGGCGGCCGAACGGACGCCGACCCTCCTGATGAGCCTCGGCGGTCGTGAGCGGGAGGCGCAACGGCATCTCGCCGAACGGAATATCGTCGCGCCCGCCGGGTCTTTCTACGCCTACGAAGTCTTCGCGGCCCTGAAACTGGAGGACCCGGCGCTCCGGGTCGGGCTCGCACCGTACACCAGCGCGGAGGACGTCGACAGGTTGCTGGACGGGTTGTCGACGTTCGGGTGACCACAGTGGACAGTCGGGCGTAACTCGAACAGGTTGGATTTCCGCGTCGTCGACGAGGGCCGTACTACCGTGCGTTCATGATCGACAACGGGAGGTTCGGGATGCGTTTCCGGTCGATGGCGGCTTCTGCCCTTCTCGGCTGCGCGCTGTGCGTGGCGCCGGCGGCACTCGGCGCCGGCGCCCAGTCGCTCGCGATCCAGCCCTGCCCCGAGGTCAACGATCCGCCGAACTACACGATCTCCAATGGCGCCAAGGCCTGGATGAAGACGAACCTGCGCAGCGACTACCTGCGCGGGCCGGGCACGATCACCTACAACAAGACCACGACCTCCTCGGTCAACGCCTCCATCACCGGTACGACCAGCGCCGAGGCGGGCGTCATCTTCGCCAAGGCCAGTGTCTCGCTGGCGGTGACCGTCGGCGCGAGCTATTCGAAGTCGGATTCCTGGTCCTACGCCGCGACAGTGCCCGCAGGGAAGACCCTGCGGCTGCAGCAGTACAAGGAAGGCCGCTCGTTCACCGTGCAGAAGTACCGGATCGTCCCGCCCTGCAAGGTGAAGTACCTCTGGAAGAAGAAGGCCGTCGCGCCGGTGAAGAGCCCGAGCTACCTGTGGCAGCTCGTCAGCTGACCCGGTTTGGGACCGGTGACAAGACTCCTCCGCCGGATCTTGTGATCGGTCCCATGGACCCGCGGTGACCGGACCGACACCCTGGGAAGGGAACGTCGCGGGCAACGGGGCCCGGACGGAACGGGACGGTGACCACCATGGTGGGACTTCGCTCACGGACACTGATCGCCGGGATGGTCGCGCTCGCGACCGTGGGCATCACGCCCACCGCGACGGCCACGACCGGGATCACGGACCGGTGGAGCGCACCCGGTCCCTTCGCGGTGACAGTCGAAGCCCTCGACAGCACGCACACCGTGTACCGGCCCTCGCGGCTGGAGAAACACCCGGTGATCCTGTGGGGCAACGGAACCGGCGCGAACCCGAAGATCTACGACGGCCTGCTGCGCCATCTGGCCTCCCACGGTTTCGTGGTCGCGGCGGCCGACACCCCGAACGCGGGCTCCGGTGCGGAGATGCTGGCCGGAGCCACCACCTTGATCGCCGAAAACTCCCGTCCGGGCAGCGTCTACCAGGGAAAGATCGACACCGCGCACATCGGCGCCACCGGCCACTCCCAGGGTGGCGGCGGGGCGATCGCCGCCGGCGCGGATCCCCGCGTCACCGCCACGATCCCGATCGAGCCGGGGCCACAGGGCTCCGCCACCGCCCTGAAAGGACCTTCGTTCTTCCTCGGTGGCCAGTTCGACGTCATCGTCGTTCCCGGGCTGCTGGTCATCCCGCGGTTCCGGCTCGCGAACCAGGTGCCCGCGATCTACGGCGAACTCGGCAAGGCGACCCACTTCACGCCGGTCGGCGACGGTGGCGGATTCCGCGGCGCGATCACGGCGTGGTTCCGGTTCTGGCTTTCCGGCGACGAGCGGGCCCGCGCGGAGTTCTTCGGTCCTTCCTGCGGGTTGTGCGGTGACGGGGCGTGGTCCGGCGTCCAGCGCAACGCGAAGGCTCTGGCGGTTCCAGGGGCTTGATCGCCGGTTCTTGTCGGTGCTCCGGGTTAGGGTTTGCCACAGCAGCCTGAACTGGAGGGACAACCTGTCATGACCACTCTCGACAACCGGCCGAATACCGCGCTCCTGGTCGTCGACGTCCAGAACGGTGTCGTCGACGAGGGCCACGAGCGCGACTCCGTGGTCGCGAACATCGGCGCTCTCGTCGGCAAGGCGAGGAAGGAAGACGTCCCGGTCGTCTGGGTTCAGCATTTCGATGAGGAGCTCGTGCGCGGGAGCGAGGAATGGCGCATCGTCGGCGAGCTGACTCCCGAGGACGCCGAGCCACGCGTCGACAAGTCCTATGGGGACTCCTTCGAGGATACCGATCTGGAGAAGGTGCTGGCCGGACGCGGCGTCGGGCGGCTCGTGGTCGTCGGGGCGGAGACCGACGCCTGCATCCGCTCGACACTGCACGGCGCCCTGGTCCGCGGGTATGACGCGACGTTGGTCGGCGACGCGCATACGACGGTGGACAAGACGGAACGGGGAGCTCCGACGCCGGAGCAGGTCATCGCGCATACGAACATGTACTGGCGGTATCAGGCCGCGCCGGGCCGGAAGGGAGGGACGGTCAAGACCGAGGACGTCGAGTTCAGCGCCTGAACCGCCTCAGTGCTTGCCCTGCCAGCGAGCGATCAGTAGGCAGGCGTCGCCGGTGAAAGTGTTGCGACAGTGGGATTTCGCCGCCTGAAGCACCTGCCGGACGGTTTCGGACGGGATGTGCCCGATGTTGGCGTCGAGGCATCCGGCGAACGCGAACCGGTCGCCGTCGGCGACGCGTGCGTTCGAGAGGCCTTCGGTGTGCAGGACCAGGAGATCTCCGGGGCGCAGCCCGGTGGTGGCTATCCGGCCGGGCGGTCCGCCGCCGAACGACGGGCGCCCCGCGCCATCCAAGGTGGACTGTCCGTGCTCGGAGCCGAGTAGGAGCGGCGGCTTCCCGCCCGCTTCGAGATAGCGCAGACCGCCGTCGGCCAGGTTCACTTCGGCCAGCGTGCCGCGGACCTTGGTGCCGTTGCCGAACTGTGTCGCCAGCGCTTTGTCGACAGCGGTCTCCTGCTCACGCAGACCGTGGCCCTCGCGGCGGGCGGAGCGGTAGGCCGCTAGCGCCGTCGAGACAGCCAGGCCCGCGGAGGTGACGTCCCGGTCGGCGTCGAAGACCGCCAGCCAGGCTGTCGTTTCGGATAGCGCGTAGTCGAAGGTGGCCCCGCGGACGTCGTGGGCGGGCTCGATGCCGCCCGCCACCTCGATGTCGCGCGTCGCCGCGGTCAAGGGAGGCAGGCTCTGCGAGACCAGCTCCGCGATGGGGCCGCGCCGTGGTTGGCGCCGTGTCTTGTCGAGACCGTCCCCGTACCGCATCGCGGCGGCGATGAGGTGGCCGGACAGCGACGCGAGCCATTGGCACTGGGTGCGCAGGGCGGGATCGTGGAGATCGGCGTCCGGGCCGGCTTCGACCTCGAGCACGCCCATGCGCTCGTCACCGTCCAGCAGCACGGTCCACAACCGCGGGATTCCCGGCCCCTCGGCCAGAATGGTGCCGGCCTGCCGGTACACCCGGCCGGCGGTACTGGCTTCGATGGGCAGCGGTACCCGGTCGCGGGCCGCCCCGCCGGGGACCGGGAGGAGCCTGCGCTGGTCGTGGTCGGCGAGGTAGACGATGACCTCCAGGTCCAGCGCGCGGCCCGCCGCGGCGATGACCTCGGGCAGCCGCTCCGGGGTGGCCCGGTGGGCGCCGGCGAGGAGTCCCACCAGCGCGGCCAAGGGGCCGCGAGGGCGGGTGTTCTCGGCCGTTTCGAGGCTGTACGGCGCCCGGCGTGCCCCGGAGAACTCTTCGAGGCGCTCGTTGATCGCGTGCGCCACCATGTCCCGCTGGATCCTGGGCAGGGGGATAAGCCCCTGCATGAACGCCTCCAGCTCGAGTTCGCTGACGTCACCGCCCAGCGCGAAATACCTGAGCCACAGCTGTTCCAGGGTGAGTCCGGTTCTGGCGAAGCACGCCGCGACGATCCGTCGTTGCTGCTCCGCCTGGAGCGAGGACAAGGTGATCACTCCCGGGTTCTCGGCGTCATGGAATTCGGGTACCAACCGGGACCCGGAACGAAACATCGAGGCGGCACTCGAACGGGTACCTCGTCCAGAATGAGGACAGGAGACGCGCCATGAACCGACAAGAGCCGGTGGGCACGGCACTGCCACTGGACGGAGGTGACCAGCGCCCTCCACGCGCTGAGGGACATCTTCGAGGGCGAGGAAGACCTCGAGCCGCTGCTGCGGCAGATCTGTCATCAGGTGGCCAGTACGGTTCCTGACGTCGACGAGGTGTCCATCACCCTGCTTCGCGACGGCCACCCGAACGCCGGCCGGAGTTCGCTCTCGGCGCCAGACGGCCCGGTTTCGCCAGCTTCCCGGCCGCGCCGCTTTCGGTGAGTGAGCACCTGGCGGGCGCGGTGAACTGCTACGGGACCCCAGGACGACGGCCACGCCGAACTCGACGCGCGGTTGCTGGAGCTCTACACGACCGCTGTCGAGGCGGTCCTGCGGATCTACGCGCGCTACCTCGACCCCAGGACGACGATCGGGCAACTGCGAACACGCTGACCTCCCGTGCCGACGAGGACGAGGCGTTCTCGTCGCTGGTGGTCCAGTCCCAGCGGGAGAACGTCAAATTACGCCAGGTGGCCGAGCGGTTCATCGACGGCGTGACCGGCAGGGACGGTGCGGGACGGGCCGAACGTGGGTCGCGGTAGGCGGGGTGATCGCATTCGGCTAAAGTCGCCTCTCGAAAGCGGTTCTGAGCGTTGAGAAGTTAGCGCCGATCCGCCGGTAACCGGGTTGGTTGCGGCGGTTGATGGTGCGCGCTCGGCGCCGGTTCCCCGCCGGTGACTCCCGTGGTGCATCACGCCGATGTACAGAAGTGGGAGAGGCGGGCTTTGGCCGATGAAGTCGACTGGCAGCAGGACAAGAACCGATTCGTCGAGGATGCCGGCGACGGCGACCTGCCGGTGATCTCCGAGAACGGCGCCCGGCTCATCGCCGGGCCACTGGTCACTCAGTTCGTCTCCCTCACCAGGGCGTTGCTGGATTCCGGCTCGGTCGCGGCGGTTCTCGAACGGGTGGTCTTCGCGACGCGGGACCTGGTTCCGGGCGCGGATCTGGTGAGCGTCACCCTCCTCGATCCCGACGGCGGGTTCCACACGCCGGTGCGGACCGACGAGATCGCCGGTGACCTGGACCAGTTGCAGTACCAGTACGGCGAGGGCGCCTGCGTCGAAGCCGCGCGGGCCTCGGGACCGGCGGCGGCCTTCAGTGACAACCTCGCCGAAGACCCTCGTTGGCCGCGCTTCGGCCCGGCCGCCGCGGCGCTCGGATTCCACTCGCTGATCTCGACGGCCCTGCTGCCGGAAGTGTCGACCTCGCAGCCTTCCGGTGCGCTGAACGTCTATTCGCGACGTCCGCACGGCATCGCCAGGGCCGACCGCGACGTGCTGCTACTGCTGGCGACGCACGCTTCGCTGGCGTTGGCGACCACGCACGCTGTCACGCGCGGTCAGCTCCAGGAGGAGCAGCTCCAGCAGGCGCTGGACAGCCGGGACGCGATCGGGCAGGCCAAGGGCATCCTGATGGCACGGCGCGGGATCGACGCGGCGGAGGCGTTCGAGGTTCTGCGGGACACGTCGCAGAACATGAACATCAAACTCCGGGAACTGGCGGAGATGCTGTCCAAACGGCATACGGAACTGGAGTTGCCCGACTGAGCGGACGGGCGCCGCTACGATCGCGATCATGGGTTTCGGTGGGCTGGAGTTGTCGCGGACGTACGAGTGGCGTGGTCGTTCGGTGGCGTGGGAACGCCTCGGTGAAGGCGCCCCGGTGGTGCTGTGCCACGGGACACCGTGGTCGGCGCAGCTGTGGGCGCCTTTCGCGCGAGCGCTCAGCGAGGAGTTCGCCGTCCACGTCTGGGACATGCCGGGCTACGGCCGTTCGTCGAAGGAACCGGGGCACGCCGTCGATCTCGGGACGCAGGGCGAACTCTTCGCCGACCTGCTCGGGCACTGGGGGCTGACGGCCCCGCACGTGATCGCCCACGACTACGGCGGTGCCGTTTCGCTGCGCGCGAAGCTGCTGCACGGCGCCGAATACGCCTCGCTCGCCCTGGTGGACGTCGTCGCGCTGCGGCCGTGGGGCTCGGAATTCTTCCGGCTCGTCGCGGAGAACGCCGAGGTCTTCCAAGCCCAGCCCCCGACGGTGCACCGGGGCGCACTGGAGTCCTACATCGGGACGGCCTCCCATCGTGGTCTCACCGGCGCGCAACTGGCCACGCTGACCGGGCCCTGGCTGGACGCGGAGGGACAACGCGCCTTCTACCGGCAGATCGCCGAGGCGGATGTCCGCTACACCGACGAGATCCAGGACCGCTATCCGGAACTCGCCCTGCCGGTGAAGGTGATCTGGGGCGCGGACGACACGTGGATCCCGGTGGACAGGGCGGAACAGCTCGCGAACGCGATTCCCGGCGCCCTCCTCGACGTCATTCCGGACGCCGGGCATCTGATCCAGTACGACGCGCCGGTCGAACTGGCCTTTTCCCTGCATCGCTGGCTCACCGCGGAAGTGGACCGGTGGGGACCCGCCGGGAGCGGACGCTGAAACGCCCAGGCAGAGATCAACATCGTTTCATCGAAATATTAGAAATCGTCTACGTGATATCCGGCGACGTAGGCGTTCGCGAGCAGCCCGCCGCGGCATTCCGCGGTCGACGGTCCGAAGCCGATCGGAACCCAATGCCCGACGGTGAACCAAAGGGCCGATCCCGACGCGCAGTGGGCGACCACCCGATAGGTTTCCGAGTGTCTCGGCAGGGAGAAGCAGGTCATGGAAATCGCCTCGCCGAAGAGGACTCCGTAGCGGTTGCTGTCGCAACCATAGGGTGGGAACGGGCTTTCGGTCGCCGCGGAGGCCGGTGACGCGGCCAGGAATCCGGCCGCCGAAAAGGCGGCCATGACTAAAGCGGCGATTTTCTTCTTCATTGCTTTCTCCCGCGGATCGTTCCCAGTGGAAAGCTCAGATTAGCCGCACGGAAGAATTGTCGTGAATTCATCGGGCAGGTGAAACGAGAACGCGTGCGGTGAACCGCGCTGCTCCGAAAGAGCGTCCCCCGCCCCTCTTCTGAGTCCCCGGCTCCCCTTTTGGCCTAGCGTCGTCGGTACTGCGCCGGAGACGAGATCGTGGCCCGGTCCTCATAGGATCCCGGCCTGCCGCGGTCGACGTGGAACGTCGTCAGGGTGCTCACCGGCGAACGCGGGTCGCGCCGGTCGCCGACCACCCGCATGTGCGTGCTCCAGCGGCGCGGAGTGACTTCGTAGACGTCGTAGCCGTACCTGTCGCCTTCGAAGTACTTGAGGTGTGGGTTCGCCGCGCCCATCTTCGGTCCGTTCGTGGCGTTCCATTCGGGTGAGTAGGCCCCCGAGGTGACCGAATGGGCGGTGAACTCCGTGCCGATCACCGGGGAGGACGGATCCGCGAAGTCCGGGCGGATGTCGTCGACGAACGCGGAATGCCAGTCGCCGGTGATCACCACGAGGTCTTCGAGCCCGCTCTGGGCCACGTGGGTCAGCACCTCCTCGCGTTCGGCGATGAAGCCGTCCCACTGGTCCGTGAACATGTAGCCGCCGCCCGGCTTCGTCAGCTGGCTCAGCATGATCGAGTTCACCCAGCAGTGCCACGCCTCGCCCGCGCCGGTCACCTGATCCTTGAGCCAGCCCTTCTGATCCGCGCCGAGGATCGTGCCGTCGGGCAGGTTCTGCGCGGAGCGGTACTGCCTGAGGTCCAAAATGGACAGATCGAGCAGGTCGCCCCACCGGCGCTGCCGGTGGATCCTCGGCGTCGAGGGGTGGTCGGGTCGGACCGGCATGTGCTCGTACCAGGCCTGATACGCCGCCGACCGCCGAGCCTGCAGCGAAGGAGTGGTCCCGCTGTAGTCGTTGACGACCTCGTGGTCATCCCAGGTGATGAACCAGGGGTGGGCCGCGTGGGCGTCCCGCAGCGAGGGGTCGGACTTGTAGAGCGCGTGCCGCCGCCGGTACGCCGGCAGCGTCAGGACCTCGGGGCCCTCGTGGTCGCGCAGCGGGTTCCCGCCGACCTGACCGTGCTCGTAGACGTAGTCACCGAGGTGGACGACGAAATCGAGATCTTCCCGGGCGATCCCGGCGTGGGCGGCGTAGAACCCGTCGTGGAACGCCTGGCAGTTCGCCGAGGCGAACCGCACCCGCCGGACCGGCCCCACGGGCGCGGTGCGGGTGCGGCCGACCCGGCTGACCTTGCCGAGCGCGTGGAAGCGGTAGTAGTACTGCGAGCCCGGCTCCAGCCCGGACACCGGGACGTGCACGCTGTGCCCGCCCCCGGCGGTGGCCGCCGCGGTCCCGCGGGCCACGCGGCGGCGGAACCCGCGGTCGGTGGCGACCTCCCAGCCGACCTCGACGGTGTCGTCCAGCGGCTGCTCGAACTCCATCGGCTTCGGCGCGAGCCTGGTCCAGAGCGCGACGCCGTACGGGACCGGATCGCCGGACGCGACGCCGAGCGTGAACGGCGCCTCGTCCCAGGTCGCGCCCAGCGCCGCCGCGGCCTCCTCCGCCTGCGCGACCGTCATCCGCGAGCTCAACGGCCACGCCAGCCCCAGCGCACCGGCCGTGGCGGCGCCTCGCAACAGGTCCCGGCGGTTGACGGACATCGGTGGTCTCCTCGGCTCGGCGGATCGCTCTCCGACACCGAACACCGCCGAGATGGCCGGAGGTGAACGCGAGGACGAACATCAGACGGTGATGACGACCTTGCCGCGCGCGTGCCCCTCGCTCGCGTATCGGATGGCTTCGGGAACCTCGGCCAGCGGGTACGCGCGGTCGATGACCGGCGTCAGTTTTCCTGCCTCGATGAGCGCGCGCAGCGTCTGGAGATCGTCGTGGTTCTCCGTGGAGAACAGGCCGCGGAGCTTCTGCTTCACGAACGGCCCGAGGAGCAGTGCCCGCAGGTTGCGGGCGACCGGGCCGATCCACTTCCCCGTGCCTTCGCCGCCGACGATCACGAGAGTGCCTTGCGGGGCAAGGGATTTCCGCAGTGACGTCAGCGACCGGTTGCCCGCGGTGTCGAGGATGAGGTCGTACCCGCCGCCGAACTCTTCGCGCGTGTAGTCGAACACCGTGTCCGCGCCGAGCGACCGGACGAGGTCCACCTTGCCCGGCCCGCAGACGCCGTCGACGTTTGCGCCGAACGCCTTGGCGATCTGCACGGCGAACGTGCCGACGCCACCGCCCGCGCCGATGATCAGGACCTTTTGCCGGGGCGCGACCCGTCCCCGGTCCCGAAGCGCCTGGAGTGCGGTGAACGCGGAGATCGGGACCGCCGCCGCTTCTTCGAAGCCGAGCGTTTCGGGTTTCCTCGCGATTTTGTCCACTGTGGTCAGCGCGTACTCGGCGAAGGAACCTTGACAGGTACCGAAAACCTCGTCGCCCGGCTGGAACCGGGTGACGTCGTCGCCGACCGTGTGTACGACACCGGCGAAGTCCAGGCCGCGGACGCGGGCCTTCGGTCTCCGGACGCCGAAGCCCATCAGGCGCACCAGGTACGGCGTGCCCTCCATGAGGTGCCACACGCCGGGGTCGACGGCCGCCGCCCGGATCCGCACCACCACGGCGACCGATCCCGCTTCGGGTTCGGGCAGATCGGTCAGCTTCAGGACGTCGGTGGTGCCGTACTCGTTCTGGACGATCGCCTTCACGGCGGCCTCGTTTCCTGGCCGGGATACTGGAAGACGTCGTCGAGCCCGACGCCGAACACCCTGGCGATCTGAAAGGCCATCTCCAGGGACGGTGAGTAGCGGCCCTGCTCGATCGCGATGACCGTCTGGCGCGTGACGCCGACCCGGTCCGCGAGTTCCGCCTGGGTCATCTCGCCCTTGGCGAACCGAAGGGTGCGGATGGAGTTCGTGACCTTGGTCGGTTTCACCATGTCTGGAATCCCCCGCGGTACGCGGCGATCTTCGCGATCGAGCCGAGCAGGGAGGACAGGACGAAGGCGAGGTACACGGTGTTGGCGATCCAGAAATGGTCCAGCTCCGCCATCGCCATGCCGAGCGCCGCGACGCCGCCGAGCACGACGAACGACTGTCCGATGTGCTCGCCGAACCGGCCGATCTCGCGGTCTCGCTGGTCTTTCCGGCCCGCGTCGCGCGGTGAAGCGATCGACGCGGCGATGTGCAGCACGATCGAGGCCACGATGGCCGCGCCGACCGTCCATAGCAATGTCGCCACGTACGGGACGTCGGCGAGCGGGCCGGAACCTGCCCGGCCGAGGACGGCGATCAGGTACGCCGCGTAGGCGCAGAGCGTGACCACGACCATGATCCACGCGCGTTTCTCTTCCAGTGCCACGACGTCCAAGGTAAAGAATTCCGGACACGATGTCAAAGATTCTTTACTTGATCCGCAACGGGTTCCGCCCGGTCGGGTGTTAACGATCAGTGGTCCTGGCGCGACTCTCCTCGGTCTCACCGCCACAGACTGGAGTTCCGAGATGACGAAGACCGCCGGCCGGATCGTCCTGCTTCTCGCCGTCGGCGCCCTCGGTCTCGCCGGGTGCGGTGCTCCGAACACGCGTCCGGGGGCGCCGACGACCGTCACGGAGACGGCCGCGAGCGCGCAGCCCTCCGCCAAGGCGAGCGCTCCCACGTCGGCGGCCGCCCGGCTCGTCACCGTCCCGGATGTCTCCGGGATGAACCATCAGGACGCGCAGGACGCGATGCAGGCGGCGGGTCTGTACAACCTGCGCGAGGTCGACGGGACCGGTAAGGGGCGGATGCTCGTGATGGACCGGAACTGGGTCCAGACCAAGCAGGATCCGGCGCCGGGCACGCGGGTGGCCGCGGACGCGGTGATCACTCTGACCGCCGTGAAGATCGGCGAGAAGTGACGACGGCCCTGGTCAGGCCTCGGTGAGGGTTTCTTCGAGGGTCGACCGGTGCGTCGGCTTCGCCTCTTCGTAGCGACGGCGACCCTCGTCGGTCACGACGACGAAGATCCCGCGCCGATCCGACTCGCAGAGCGCACGCTGGACGAGCCCCTCGCGCTCGAGGCGGGCTACCAGCCGTGAGGTGGCACTCTGGCTGAGGTGGACGACGTCGGTCAGGTCGGCCGCGCGGCACTTGCCGACGACGCAGTTGACCAGTCTTTCGAGGGCTTCGAACTCGGTGACACCGAGCCCGTGGCGCTCCTGAAGGCGGCACTCGAGTCGGCCGAAGACCGCCGCGTGCCGGGCGGACAGGGCACGCCACTCCTGCAGCAGGTCTTGTTCGGCGACATCGCTCACGCGGCCCAAGATAGCATGCACGTGAATTTTATGCAAAGACATCTAATGCACTTGCATTAGATGCACATGCATGTAATGTACCGATCATGAGTTCTTCCGTGCAGCTGTCCACCAGCTCGACAAGGTGGGACGCGCGCCTCTGGGGTGTCCTGCTCACTGTGTCCGTCGTCGTGGGCCTCGACGCGCTCGACGTGTCGATGGTCGCCGTCGCCCTCCCGTCCATCCAGGCCGAACTCGGCCTCTCCACCGGCGCCCTGCAATGGATCATCAGCGCCTATGTGCTCGGCTACGGTGGCCTGTTGCTCCTCGGCGGGCGCACCGCCGACCTGCTCGGCAGGCGCCGGGTCTTCCTCGTCGCCGTCGCGGTCTTCGCGCTCGCTTCGCTGCTCGGCGGCCTCGTCGACGACGGCGCGCTGCTGATCGCCACCCGCTTCATCAAGGGGCTCGCGGCCGCGTTCACCGCACCCGCCGCCCTGTCCATCATCACCACGACCTTCCACGAAGGCCCCGCCCGCAACCGGGCGATCAGCATCTTCGCCGTCTTCGGCGCCAGCGGCTACTCCGCGGGCCTCGTCTTCTCCGGCCTGCTCACCGAGGTGGGCTGGCGCTGGACGTTCCTGCTGCCGGTGCCGATCGCGCTCGCCGCGCTGGTCGCCGCTGTCAAGCTGATCCCGTCCTACCTGCCGCAGGCGGGTGGCGGCTATGACTTCCCGGGCGCCATCACCGGTGCCGCCGGTTCGCTCCTGCTGGTCTTCGGCGTGGTCGAAGCACCGGAGATCGGCTGGGCCGCCCCGCGGACACTGATCACGTTCGTCCTCGCGCTCGCGCTGCTCGTCACCTTCGTGTTCATCGAGAAGCGCAGCAAGCACCCGCTGCTCCGCCTCGGCATCCTGCGTTCCGGTCCGCTGGCCCGTGCCAACCTCGGTGGCGCGACGTTCTTCGGCGCCTACATCGGTTTCCAGTTCGTCGTGATGCTGTACCTGCAGAACGTGCTGGGCTGGTCCGCACTGCAGACCGCGCTCGGGTTCCTGCCCGCCGCGCTGATCGTGGCCTTCGGTTCGCCCAGGATCGAGCCGCTGATCGACCGGCTCGGCACCCCGCGCACGATCCTCGCCGGTGTCGTCGCCCACGTCATCGGGTACGCGCTGTTCCTGCGGATCGACGAAAGTTCCAGCTACGCCGGTTCGGTGCTGCCGAGCATGATCCTGCTGGGCATCGGCTTCATGCTGGCGTTCTCTTCGTTGAACATCCAGGCGACCAACGGGATCTCCGACGACGAGCAGGGTCTCGCCGGCGGTCTGCTGAACACGTCGATCCAGGTCGGCGGCGCGATCGGCCTCGCCGTGGTGACCGCGGTCCTGACCGGCAACGCGGGTGGTGCCACCGGTCCGGCCGCGCTGCTGAACGGACTGACGCCCGCGCTGACCGTCGTCACCGGCATCGCCGTGATCAGTGTCCTGGTGGCGCTGTCCGGAGTCGTCGGCCTGCGCAAGGCCGAAGCCCGCACCGCCGTCGCCGAACGGGAGTTCGCCGCGGCTGAATAACGGCGACCGAACAGGGGGTGAAAGGCCCCTTCCCGCGCTCGGGGGGCGGGAAGGGGCCTTTCGGTCACCAGCGGATCGGCAGGGACTTCAGCCCGTTCTGGAAGTTCGACCGCAGCCGCACCGGCTCACCGGCGAGTTCGACCTCGCCGAGCAGGTCCAGGACAGCTTCGAACATCGCGCGCAGCTGCATCCTCGCCAGCTGGGCGCCGAGGCAGAAATGCGGGCCGTGCCCGAAGGTCAGGTGATCGTTGGGCGTACGGCCGATGTCGAAGCGGTCCGGGTCCTCGAAAACGGACTCGTCGCGATTCGCGGCGGAGAACCAGACGACGACCTTGTCGCCCGCCCGGATGTCCACATCGGACAGGACGACGTCTTCGGTCGCGGTGCGGCGGAAGTGCATGACCGGGCACCACCAGCGCAGCATCTCTTCCACCGCGCCGGGAAGCAGCGAACGGTCGGCCAGCAGCCGCCGGTACTGATCCGGATGCGACAGCAGCGCCAGCATCCCGCCGGGGATGCCGTTGCGCAGCGTTTCGTTGCCCGCCACGGAAAACAGCCAGAACAGGTTCTCGAACTCCGCGATCGAAACCCGTCCGCCGTCTTCCACGTGCCCCATCAGGTTGCTCATCACGTCGTCGCCGGGGCTCCGGCGTTTGTACTCGCCGAGCGCGGTGGCGTACGCGTAGAGATCCGGCATCCCGGCGCGGGTGCGCGGATCGGGCATCGCGCCGTCCGGCCCCGGGACCGGCCGCACGGCCAGCGCCGCCCGCGCGAGATCGGTGACCTCGCCTGCCTCGACTGTCGCGCTCACCGCGTAGTCGGCGTCCTGGTAGCCGATCACGCGATTGCTCCAGTCGTACATCAGCCGCCGGTCCTGTTCGGGGATCCCGAAGACCTCGGCCAGCGTCAGCAGCGGGAGATCGGCGGCGACGGCCGCGAAGTCGCATCGGCCGTCCGCCTGGACGCCGGCGATCAACGACCTGGCCCAGCCATGGATCCGCTCGGTCAGCCTGCCGACCGCGCGCGGCGTGAACGCCTTGGTGAGCAGGCCCCGCAGCCGGGCGTGCTCGGGCGGATCCATGTTCAGCATCATCCGCCGGACGTAGCCGAGATCTTGCTCCGTCGCCGGGTCCCGGATCTGCGTCCCGCCGAGGCGCGACGAGAACAGCTTCGGGTTCTTCAGCACGTGCTTGACGTCCGAATGCCGCAGCACGGCCCAGAAATCGTCCACCCGCACGACCGGCGAGTCCCGGCGCAGCGCCGCGAGATGCCCGTACGGCACGCCCCGGGTGTAGGTATCCGGATCGGTGATCACGACTTCGCACACTAGCCCGCGGACCGGTGACTGCGGAAAGATCCGTCCGGTGGAAACGCTGAAGATGCGCACCGCCGGAACCGACGGCCCTGCCGTGCTCCTGCTGCACGGCCTCGGCGCGACGGGCGCGGTGTGGGACGGCCTGATGTTGCAGCCCGGCTACCGCTGGCTGGCACCCGACCTGCCAGGGCACGGGGCGTCACCACGCTTGGCGCATTACTCCTTCGGCAGCCTCGCCGGGGCGGTCGCCGACGCGCTCCCGGAACGCGGCCCGCTGCTGGTGATCGGCCATTCGCTGGGCGGAGTGGTCGGGCTCGCCCTGGCCAGCGGATGGTTCGGGCTCCGGATCGACGGGCTGCTCGCGGTCGGCGTCAAGGTCGAATGGAGCGAGACCGAGCTGGCCAAGGCCGCGGACATGGCGGCGAAACCGCCCAGGGTGTTCCTGGAGCGTGAGGACGCCGAACGAGCGTTCCTCAAGATCGCCGGTCTCACCGGGCTGGCCGAAGCGGACCCCGACGGCGTCGTCGAAACCGAAGGCGGCTGGCGCCTGGCCTTGGACCCCCACGCGTTCGCCGTCGGCGCGCCCGACATGCCCGGCCTGCTCGGCGCGGCGGGCTGCCCGGTCGCCCTCGCCGCCGGGGAACACGATCCGATGAGCCGTCTCGACCAGCTTCGCGCACTCAGCCCGGCGTCCGCCGGACTCCCCGGACTGGGCCACAACGCCCACGTCGAAGACCCGGCCGTGCTGCTGGCTTTCCTCGCTCAGTTCGATGGCTAGCGCCTGATCTTGCCGAGGACGGCGATGCCTTCGGTGATGTCCGAAGCCGGGCTGGCGCCGTAACCGAGGACGAGTCCCGGATTCATCGGCCGCTGACAGTGCCACGACAGCGGCTGCACCTTCACACCCTGTTCGAGCGCGGCGGCGGCGAAGTCGAGATCGGAGAACTCGGCGTCGAAGGTGATCGTCAGATGCAGCCCGGCGGCCGCGCCGTGCACCACGGCGTCCGGGAGATGCGCCCGGAGCGCGTCGATCATCGCGTCTCGCCGACGGCGATGCCGTTTGCGCACGAACCGCAGCTGCTGCTCCATCTCGCCGGATTCCATGAGATGCGCGAGCACCAGCTGAGGGAGGACGGCGTTGCCCAGGTCGGCGAACCGTTTGGCCGCGACCACCTCGTCCCGGTATCGCGGCGGCACCAGCATCCAGCCCACCCGGAGCGCGGGTGCGAGCCACTTCGACACACTGCCCGCGTAACAGACCTGCTCGGCGAGCATCGAGCGCAGCGCGGGGACCGGAGGACGGTCGTAACGGTGCTCGGCGTCGTAGTCGTCCTCGATGATCAGCCCGCCGTCCGCGGCCCAGCGCATGAGCTCGCGACGGCGTTCCCCGCCGAGCACGACACCCGTCGGGAACTGGTGCGCGGGCGTGAGCAGCACGGCGGGCGCGCCGCTGCGGACGAGCTCGCCGACGTCGATCCCGTCTTCGTCGACCCGGATCGGCGGAGTCGCCAGCCGTCGGTCGTGCAGATGCTGCCGAGCGCCGAGCGAACTGGGGTCCTCGACGGCGATCTCGGAGATCCCGTTGTCGCACAGCACCTGGGCCAGCAACCCGAGGCCCTGCGCGACCCCGGCGACGATCAGGACGTCGTCGGCGTCGGCGGTGATGCCGCGGGTGCGGGCGATCCAGTGCGCGATGGCCAGCCGCAACGCGGGCGCGCCCCGTGGATCGCCGTAGCCGAAGGCCGCCGCCGAGAGGTCGTTGAGCACGGTGCGTTCGGCGCGGAGCCAGGCCGTCCTGGGGAAGGCCGTCAGATCCGGCACGCCGGGGGACAGGTCGATCCTCGCCGGTGTCGACCGCAGTGAGTCGAAGACGCCGATCCCCGGGGCGGGCCGGAAGATCGTGCCCGCCGCCGGGGGACCGGACGCCGTCTGTTCCTTCGTCCTCGCGGGCGCCGCGACGACCACCGTGCCCGCGCGGCCGCGTCCGGCGACGTGGCCGTCCTCGACCAGCCGCTGGTAGGCCTCGGTGACCACACCGCGGGAAACCCGCAGGTCCGCGGCCAGCGCCCTGGTCGCGGGCAGCCTGCTGCCGACCGGCAGGCGCCCGTCGGAGATGGCGTGCCGCAACCGCGACGCCAGCCAGTCCGACCGGCGCCCCGGTGGTGCGTCCCCGATGTCCAGCTGCAGGAAGTCCGAGCCCTCGGCAGTCACCCGATCATTGTGTCATTCGGGTTCGTAGGCGAGGTTCGGCCGCAGCCACTGCTCCATAGTGGACAGTTCGAGGCCGCGACGGGCGGCGTAGTCCTCGACCTGGTCCTTGCCCAGCCGTCCGACGGTGAAGTACCGCGAATCGGGGTGGGCGAAGATCAGCCCGCTGACGCTCGCCGCCGGCGTCATCGCGAAGGACTCCGTCAGCGCCATCCCGAGCTTGTCGGAGTCGAGCAGGTCGAACAGCTCCTGCTTCTCGCTGTGGTCCGGGCTCGCCGGGTACCCGAGCGCGGGGCGGATGCCGCGGAACCGCTCGGCGTGCAGGTCCTCCAGCTTCGGCTCGGCGTCCGGTTCGAACCACTCCCGCCGCGCCTTGAGGTGGATGTACTCCGCGAACGCCTCGGCGAGCCGGTCCGCGAGCGCCTTGACCATGATGGCGCGGTAGTCGTCCTGCTGCGCCTCGAACTCGGCGGCGAAGTCCTCGGCACCGAGGATGGTGACCGCGAACCCGCCGAGGTGGTCGCCCGCGCCCGCGGGCGCGATGTAGTCGGACAGGCAGCGGTTCGGCCGCTCCAGCGGCTTCTTGGTCTGCTGGCGCAGCATCGGGAACTTGATCCCCGACTCCAGGATGATGTCGTCACCCTCGGAATGCGCCGGCCAGAACGCGTACGCGCCCTTGGCCTGGAACCGCTCCTCGGCGATGATCTGGTCCATCAGGGTGTTCGCGTCGTCGAACAGCTCCTGTGCCACCGGGTTGTTCAGGATCGCCGGGTACTTGCCCTTCAGTTCCCAGGCCAGGAACAGGAAGGTCCAGTCGATCATCTCGCGCAGTTCGGTGAGCGACGGCGAGACGTACCGGACGCCGGTGAACGCGGGCGTCGGGACCTCGTCGAAGGAGACCTTCTCGGGGTTGGCCCTGGCCTGCTCGACCGTCAGCAACGGGGTCCGCTGCTTGTTCGCGTGCTGGATACGCAGCTGTTCCTGATCCTCGCGGTTCTTCTTGTCGAGGATTTCGGCGCGGTCCGCGTCGAGCAGGTCACCGACGACGCCGACGACACGGGAGGCGTCGAGGACGTGCACGGTCGTGTTCTCGTACGCCGGCGCGATACGGACCGCGGTGTGCTGGCGTGACGTGGTCGCGCCGCCGATCAGCAGCGGGAGTTTCAGCCCGCGCCGCTCCATTTCGGTGGCGACGTTGACCATTTCGTCCAGCGACGGCGTGATCAGGCCGGAAAGCCCGATGGCGTCCGCGCCCTCGGAGACGGCGGTGTCCAGGATGACCGAGGCCTGGACCATCACGCCGAGGTCGATCACCTCGTAGTTGTTGCAGCCGAGGACGACGCCGACGATGTTCTTGCCGATGTCGTGCACGTCGCCCTTGACCGTCGCCAGGACGACCTTTCCGTTGCCCTGGCGGGTTTCGACCCGGCCTTCGAGGCGCGCCTTCTCCTTCTCGGCCTCCATGTACGGCTCGAGATAGGCCACTGACCGCTTCATCACGCGCGCGCTCTTGACCACCTGCGGCAGGAACATCTTGCCGGACCCGAACAGATCGCCGACGATCTTCATGCCGTCCATCAGCGGGCCCTCGATGACCTCGAGCGGCCTCGGCAGCTTCTGGCGCGCTTCCTCGGTGTCCTCTTCGATGTAGTCGACGATTCCGTGCACCAGCGCGTGGCTCAGGCGTGCCTCGACCGTGTTCTCCCGCCAGGAGAGGTCGACGACACGCTGGGTTCCCTTGCCACTGACCGTTTCCGCGAACGTGACCAGCCTGTCGGTGGCGTCCTCGCGGCGGTCGAAGAGCACGTCCTCGACCAGTTCCAGCAGATCCTTGGGGATGTCCTCGTAGACCGCGAGCTGCCCGGCGTTGACGATGCCCATGTCCAGCCCGGCGCGCACCGCGTACAGCAGGAAGGCCGAGTGCATCGCCTCGCGCACCACGTTGTTGCCGCGGAAGGAGAACGAGAGGTTCGAGATACCGCCGCTGATCCGCACGCCGGGACAGCGTTCCTTGATCCGCGGCAGCGCGTCGATGAACGCCTTGGCGTACCCGTTGTGCTCGGAGATACCGGTCGCGACCGCGAGCACGTTCGGGTCGAAGATGATGTCCTCGGCGACGAAACCGGCCTTCTGCGTCAGCAGATCGTAGGCACGGCCGCAGATCGAGACCTTGCGGTCGGCGGTGTCGGCCTGGCCCGTCTCGTCGAAGGCCATGACGACCACGCCCGCGCCGTAGTCACGGATGCGCCGGGCCTGCTGGAGGAACTGCTCCTCGCCCTCCTTGAGGCTGATGGAGTTGACGACACCCTTGCCCTGCACGCACTTCAGCCCGGCTTCGAGGACCGTCCAGCGTGAGCTGTCGATCATGATCGGCAGCCGGGCGACCTCGGGTTCGGTGGCGATGAGGTTGAGGAACGTGGTCATCGCTTTTTCGCTGTCGAGCAGGTCGGCGTCCATGTTGACGTCCAGCAGGTTCGCCCCGCCGCGGACCTGCTCCAGTGCGACGTCGACGGCGGCCTGGTGGTCGTCGGCCTCGATCAGCTTGCGGAACTTGGCGGACCCGGTGACGTTGGTCCGCTCGCCGATCATGACGAACCCGGTGTCCTTGCCGATCTCGAACGGCTCGAGCCCGCTGAACCGGGTGTGCGGCTGCGGATCCGGGACGTGCCGTGGCGCCATCCCGCGGACGGCGTCGGCGATACCCTTGATGTGCGCGGGGGTCGTGCCGCAACAGCCGCCGACGACGTTGACCATCCCGGCCGTGGCGAAGTCGCCGAGCAGCGCGCCGGTCTCGTCGGGCGTCTGGTCGTACCCGCCGAACGCGTTCGGCAGGCCGGCGTTGGGGTGACAGGCCGTGTACGTGCCCGCGAGGTGGGACAGTTCGGCGATGTGCGGGCGCATCTCCTCGGCGCCCAGCGAGCAGTTGACGCCGACCAGCAGCGGGTCCGCGTGCTCGATGGAACTCCAGAACGCCTCGACCGTCTGCCCGGACAGCGTCCGGCCGCTCAGGTCGACGATCGTCACCGAGATCCACAGCGGCAGATGCGGCGCGACGTCACGGGCCGCGGAGATCGCGGCCTTGCAGTTGAGGGTGTCGAAGATCGTCTCGATGAGCAGCAGGTCTACGCCGCCCTCGGCGAGTGCCTTGATCTGATCGGCGTAAGAGGCGTACACCTCGTCGAAGGTCACCGCGCGGAACGACGGGTCCTCGACCTTGGGCGACAGCGACAACGTGACGTTCAGCGGCCCGACCGACCCGGCGACGAACTTCCCTCCGGCCGCGTCCGCCGCCTCGCGCGCGATCTGGGCGCCGCGGAGGTTCATCTCGTACGCGAGGTTTTCGAGTCCGTAGTCCGCCTGGCCGATGGTGGTGGCGGTGAACGTGTTCGTCGTCGTGATGTCCGCGCCGGCGTCGAGATACTGGCGGTGGATGTCGAGGACGACGTCGGGCCTGGTGATGTTCAGCAGGTCGGGGTCGCCGGTGATGTCACGAGGGTGATCCTGGAACCGCTCGGTGCGGTAGTCCTCTGGCTTGAGGCCGGCGTTCTGGAGCATCGACCCCCACGCGCCGTCGAGCACGACGATGCGCTCTTTCAGCAGCTTTCTCAGGGCGGTCGTTTCCATCCAGCGCTCCTCCCATGTCGTGGGAGGCGCCCTTGCGATGAAGTCCGGGGCCGAGCGTGGCGGACTCAGCGGTCCGTTGCAGCGCCTCTCGACCTTGGCGACCAGAGTACCGGATCAATTCAAGCGCGCTTCGCTTGAATTGCTCAGCCGCTGGCCAGGGCGGGTTCGGCATCCCGCACTGTGGGATCCGGCGGCGAGGGCCTGCGCCGGGCGTCGGATCGTGTCCCGCGCCAGGCGACCACCTTGCGGCCGACGTCGATCATCGGCATCTCGACCCAGCGGTAGAGGACGTCGGAAATGACGAGGGCTACGACGGTCACGGCGATCGCGGTCAGCGTCCGGTGCGCGCCCAGCTGGGGAATCGACAAGGCGACCACCGTCGCCGCCACCCCTTGCAAGAGGTACACCGAGTACGACCGCTCGCCGATGAACCGCATCGGCGGGGTGGAGAAGAGCCAGGCGATCGGGCCACGTGGGATCAGCGAAGTGATCAACAGCGCGACCAGCACCGCGTACGTGGTGCCGCCGACCGTTCCGCCGTCCTGGAAGAAGGCTTCGATGTCGGCCATGTGGATCTGAAGGACCACGAGAGCCGCGAGCAGGACGAAGCTGGCCAGCGGGTGAGTGAAGACCCGGAGGAACGCGAAGCCCTTGCGGTAGTGGAGGCCGATGGCGAGCGCGCAACCGATGATGATGGGTGAGTAAGCGCCGGCGTACGGCATCACCGGGATCAGCGCGATCATGAGCGCGATCAGGCCGATCGCCAGGCCCAGCCGCTTCGGGAAACTCAGCGCCGCGATACCGAAGGCCAGGAACGGCCAGACGAGGTAGAACTTCTGCTCGACACCCAGCGTCCACGACTGACCGAAGGGAGCGGTGGGGGCGAACTCGTTCGTGAAGGTCAGGAAGTACGGCATCGCCCCGGAGAGTCCGCTGGAGGTGTGCTCGCCGCGCAGGTATGTGAACGCCACGACGATGCCCAAAACCGCGAAATACACTGGAAGAATGCGGAACACGCGACGGAGGTAGAAGTCGGCGAGCGAGATCCTGCCGTTTCGGTCCTCTTCACGCAGTGCCAGCGTGGTGATCAGGAAACCGGATAGGACGAAGAACAGATGAACACCGATCCACCCGTTGGCCATCGTCCACGACGGTCCTCCGTAGTGGAACACCACCACGAGGAGCGCGGCGATCGCGCGCAGCCCATCGAGGGCAGGGAATCTCTTCGTGGACAGGTACTGCTCGTGCGTCATCATGCTTTGAACCCCCAGGAACGCCCCCGGAGTCACACCGACGAGGATGCGTCACTCTAAAGGGTGAAAGACTGGTTCCTGTGAGGGGGCTGTGTGATTTCTGTGTGTAGCAACGATGGCTACGACGCGTGCTGTCACTTGTCAACGGCCGATCGTCATTCGTGGTGAGCAGATTTCATGCGGAGTCGAAAGCTGTGAGCGAACGGTCGCGGTGCGGTGAGAACCGGGTGTTCGTGGACGATCGTGACGGTGCGGATGTTCTCGAAGAACTCGCGAGCCTCGGTGTCGTTGCCGGATATCGGCAACGGCGTTTTCCTGCATTCCGCGAGGCATGTGATCACCGGACTGCTCGGTGCCATGCCCACCCGCCTGACCGGGCAGCCGAGGGGAAGAGCACTGTTTTCGGATCGGACAGAGGGGGTTAGTTGTTCGCTTTGAGCACGGTCGGCGGACAGTGTCGAAGCAAGCGAGCGGCTGATCGGGCTGAAGCGTTCGAACGCTGGCGTGGTGAACTACGCCGGGGGAGAGGACTTCGGCGCTCGGCCTGAGGTTGAAGAAGGGTCGTGACGACGATGCTCCGGGTCGGTGTCGAGAGTGTCGAGAGTGTCGAGCAGGTGTCCGGGGAGACGGCCATCTGCGTCGTCCGGTGTCTCGGCGATCCGGTGTCCGTCGGCGACGCCTTCGACACGGCGGTTTTCGGAGACGGTTCGCGGCTGCCGGTCGAACTGAGACTCGTGACGATCCGGCGCTACGAACGATCGGTCGACCTGCTGGACTCTCCTCATAGCGCGAAGCTCGAACTGGCGGGTTCCGGCGCGGGCAGGCTCATCGGGGTCCGGGAACTACGGGGAGTCGCGTCGTGAAGAGGAAATCGCGGTGGGACAGCTGGATGCGGGCGCTGATTTCGATCATGGACGACGGGCTGGACAGGATCGGCGACCATTCGTGCCCGCATTGTGCCGAGCAACGGCTGGAAATTCGCTACATCGGTTCTTCCGAGACCCGCCTCGCGACGATTTATCTGTGGTGCAACGCGTGTCTGCACGGCCTTCAGATATCGCGCACGCGGGCCCCGGAAGGAGCGCCGATTCATTCCTTCCAGGATGCGGAAGAGGTTCCTGACTTCGTCCGATGTGAACCGTGATTCACGACGGGATCAGAAGCCGACGGTCGCCTTCTGGATCTTCACCGGCTTCGCGGGCAGCCCGTCCTGCGGGCCGTTCGGGTCCGTCGGGATGATCCCGGCGGCCACGATCCGGTCCAGGACGTCCATGCCCCGCACGACCTTGCCCATCACCGAGTAGTTCTTCGGGATGTTCGCGAACGAGTGCACGATGAAGAATTCGCTGCCGTTGGTCCCCGCACCCTGGTTGCCCATGGCGATGGTGCCGCGTTCGTAGGTCTCGGTGCCATCGACCTCGTCCGGGAACTTGTAGCCCGGCCCGCCCTTCTCGGCTTCGTAGATGTCGCCGCACTGAAGGACGCCGAGGCGTGCGGAGTTCGTCAGGCGCCAGCACTGGCTGTGGTCGTAGAAGCGCTGCAGGGCCAGGCTCGCCAGGTTGTGCGCGGCGCACGGAGCGGCGCCCGCGCGGTTCAGGCGCACGGTGACGGGGCCGTAGTTGAAGCGGAACGTGACGTCGATGGTGCCGCGGGTCAGCGCGAAGGGAATCGGCCGGAAGACCGGACGGGCCGCGGGGTTCTCGGGCGTCGGTGTGAACTCGCAGCGCACGATCGGCAGCGAACCCGCGGAGGCGGCGGGCGCGGCCGTGGCCACCCCGGGCAGCAGGACGGCGGCGAGAGCGGAGACGACGGCGGTTACACCCCAGCGCAGCTTCATGAGGGGGAACCTAACCCAAAAGGGTGGTCGCCGGGTAGCGCTTCACGTGTGCGCACCGCACTTGCCGCGGGTTCGGTCCGTGAAGGCCTCCTTGCCTACCCTGAAGGTAGAGGTGGCGCTCCTCGCAAGTACATGAAGGCCCCCTTCCTTGCGCCTAGCGCAGTGAAGGCCCCCTTCATGTACTTCGGCCGGGTGACGGCGGCGGCGAGCCGTCGGTCCAGGTGGTGGGGGGGGGGGGGTTGGGGGGTGAATCAAAAAACACAACAACACCCACACAAGACCCCCCGGAAGAGCGCCACCAA